>NZ_MZMV01000034.1 GCF_002210435.1 Micromonospora wenchangensis | reverse complement strand
GGGGTGTCCGCGCCGAAGTTCTGGTCGAGGTAGAGGTCGGCGTCCTGACCCCGGGTGTCGCCGTCGACGACGGCCAGGGTGACCACGCCGGCGGCCCGCAGCGCCCCGGCCCCCGCCGGGTCCAGCTCGTACGAGTCGAGCACGAACGCGTCGAGGGCGTGCGTACGGGCCGCCTCGACCAGCCCGGCGGGGGTGTCGGGGCCGGGGTGGACCGGGATGCCGCACGCGGCAAGGTGGGCGGCGGCCCAGCCGACCCGGTGCACCGTGCCGAACAGTTCGACCCGGGCGCCCCGGGCCAGGAACTCCTCGCCCAGGGCCAGGCACCGCACCAGGTGCCCGACGCCGGTGTGTGGGCCGGCGTCGCAGCGCAGCCCGATCCGTGGTGGGTTCAGGACTCCTCCAGCCGCTTCTGGCGTACCGAGGAGTTGAGGGTACGCAGGTCGGGCCGCCCGTCCAGCCAGTCGGCGAGTTTCGCCAGCGGCACGCTGACGTCGCCGAAGTGGTCGACGACGGCGCTGACCAGCGCCCAGTCCTGGTCGGTGTCGAGGGTGAGCCGCAGCGCCGACCGGTCCGGGGTGAGGGTCACCCCGAGCACCCGGAACAGCTCCGGATGGGCGTACGCGAAGGAGGTGACGTGCACCCGGTGGTGGTCGGTGGCGAGCCGGTCCAGGGTGCGCAGCGCGTCCGCCCGGATGATCTCCACGTCCAGCCCCCGGGGCAGGGTACGGGCGATCGAGGTGCTGGCGTAGTCGAGCCCGGGGACGGCCCGGTAGACCGACGCCACCAGGGTGACGATCTCCGGGTCGAGCAGCGGGCAGTCGGCGGTGAACCGCATCACGGCGTCGCCGGGGTGGGCGTCGAGCGCGCCGACGAAGCGGCTCAGCACGTCGTCCACCGGTCCCCGGTGCACGGGCACGTCGAGCCGTGCGCACTCGGCGGCCACCGCGTCGTCGACGGGGTCGACGCTGGTGGCGACCACCAGGTCGGCGAGGACCCCGCTGTCCCGGGCGGCCCGGACCACCCGGCCGAGCACGCTGCGTCCGGCCAGCGGGCGCAGCACCTTGCCGGGTAGCCGCGACGAACCCATCCGGGCCTGCACGATCCCGACGATCCGCAGGTCGGAGCCGGAGCGTGCGGCCGCGTCGGGCCCGACGGGGTCGGCGTGACCGGGCCGGCCCGTCGGCTCAGCGTCGGGGTTCGTCACTGCTGTTCCTCCTGCGGCTTCGGGCCGAGCGCCTCGCGGGCCCGCCGCTTGGCCGCCCGCGCGCCCCGCTTCGCCAGCCGGGCCGGGGTGATGGCGAGCCGGCCCACCCGGTAGCTGAGCGAGCCGCTGAGCAGGTTGATCGTGGCGTCGGCGCGGCGCAGTGCCCGTTCCCGCGAGGTGAGCAGTTCCTCGGTCCACTTCAGCAGGGCGGCGAGCCGGGTCAGCTCCTCCCGCTGGCGTACCCAGGCCTCCCGCATCTGCTGGTAGCTGCGCGGCCCGGCGGGCGGGTCGGTGGGGGTGACCGCGCGCAGCTCGGTGGCGAGCGTCCCCCGCCGGTCGGCGTCCAGCCCACGCAGGGCGGCGGCGACCGCCGCCTCGGTCTCCACGGCCGTGTCGACGGTGGCCCGGTCCAGGTCGTGCCCGGCGACGCCGCCGAGGACCACGGTCAACCCGGCGACGTCCAGGGTGGACGGCCACGGGTGGGCGTAGCCGCCGGTGAGCAGGGTGACCGCGAACCGCCACAGCCCCTGGGCCAGCGCCACCTTGAGGGCCAGCGGCTCGCTGGCCCGCCAGCTCGGGTCGAGCACCGCGAAGGCGTCCCCGTCGACGACCACGTTGTCCGGGTCGGCGAGCGCGACCGCACCGGTCAACCGCCCGTCCGGGTCGGCCCGCCCGGCGAGCCAGCCCGCGTAGCCGCGCAGCAGCCGGCGCAGGGCGTCCAGGTCGCGGCGCAGGCAGCCGTCGAGCAGCACGGTGCGCAGCAGCCGTCCCGGCGGAACCGGGCCGGTGAGCGCGGCCGGGTCCCGGTGGGCGGCCTCCCGGCTGGCGAAGGGCGCCGGCCGGGTCCGGTCGGCCCCGCCGCCGGTGACCGACCAGTGCCAGCCGTCCGCCCGGTCGGACACCTCGACCACCCCCACGCCGGGCGGGCCGGTCTGCACCAGCACCACCGGCAGCGCCGGACCTGTCGACGTGTCGTGGCCGGGGCGGCGGGCCAGCGTCAGCCAGCCGGGGGCCAGCGCCGCGCCGAGCCCGGCGTGCAGCGCGTCGACCGCCAGCCGGGCCGGGTCCTGGAGCACCGGGCCGGCGGCGAACCCACCGGCGCAGGCGCCGTGCAGTACCGCGTCGAGCAGCCCCGAGGTGGGCCGCCGCTCCAGGGCGTCGGCGGCGACCAGGGCCGTCGGGGCACCCGGACCGGGGTACGCGGCGTAGTCGGCGTCGGTGGTCAGCCCCACCTCGGCGAGTCGGGCGCGTAGCTGCTCCCGGTTGGCCGGGCGGCCGGGGTCGAGCACCCCGCCGATGCTCCAGGCCGCGTCGTCCCGGTCGGCGTACCAGGGGGTGGGGGCGACCAGCCGGGACACCCCCAGCGGGTTGTCCAGTCGTAGCAGCAGCGTGCCGCCGGGACGCAGGGCGGCGGCCAGCCGGGCCAGCACCCCCGTCCAGCCCAGGCGGGCACCCTCGACCGACTCGACGGCGTCCAGTCCGGCCCCGGCCACCACCACGTCGAACGTGTCGGCCGGGTCGAGCCCGGTCGGGCCGCCGACGACCACCCGGGCGGCCCGGTCGGCCAGGGCCACCGCGTCCGGGTGGCTGCGCAGCAGGCAGGTCACTTTGGCGTGGGCGAGGCGGTCCAGCAGCGCCGGGTCGTGCGGCCCGGCCAGCAGCACCCGCGCCCCGGCCGGTACGACCCGGGCGGCCAGCGCGCCCAGCGGGCCACCGTCGGCCAGCCGCTGCTCCGGCAGGTCGGACCAGGCCAGCATCTCCCCGCCGGGCAGGACGACGGGGGCGGTGGTTCCAGTGGTCAACTCGTTCCTCCTGCGGGATGCGCCCAGCCGAGCAGTTCACGCAGCTCGGCGGGGGTGCAGCGGTGGTCGGTGCCCAGCTCGGCGCGGGCGATCCCGACGGCGGTCGGCAGGTCCACCGATTCGCCGTGCAGCTCCGGCCACTGCCGGCGGATGCGGGCGGTGCCGCCGAAGGTGGGGTCCTCCTTGGCCAGGATCATCGGGTCGCCGTAGACGGCCGGTTCACAGCCGGCGGCGATGCCGTAGAAGATGGCGCTGGTCAGCCGGTTGGACGCCACCCGGGCGTGCCGGCGCAGCTCGGTGAGCTGCTTGTCGAGGAACAGCGGGTCGGTGTCGCGCCACCAGTGCCCCCGGTAGCCGTGGCAGATCACCCGGAAGCCGGCGTTCTCGTAGAGCCGGCGGACCCGGCGCATGCCGTACTCGTGCCAGTAGAGGCAGACGGTGACCGGGCCGGGTTCGGTGTCCCTGATCCGGGCGATCAGCTCCCGGTGGTCGCCCTTGACGTGCTGACCCTCCCAGCCGTGGAACGGGTACCAGATGGTGCCCTCCCGGGCGGCCGGCGGCGGGTCGTCGCGGCGCAGGTCGAGCAGGTACGCGAAGGGCGCGCCGGTGACCACCACGTTGCGCCGCCCCACCGACCAGGCCCGTCGCCGCGTCTGCTCCGACCAGAGCAGGCTGGGGGTGCGCTCGGCGTACGGGTGGCCGGGGGCGAGGCCGTCGCCGATGTTCCAGCCGTGCTGGACGTACCCGTTGATCCGGGGCGGGTGGCCGTCGCCCAGCCCGCAGTAGCGGGCCAGCACGTGGGCGTGGCCGTAGAAGTGGTTCGCGTGGTGCATCGGTTCCCCCGGTCAGGCGGCGGTGGGCGCGGTGACGCCGCGCATCGCCGCGCCGAGCGCGTCGATCACCCGGTCCTGGTCGGTGTCGGTGAGACCCGGGTACAGCGGCAGCGAGAGCTGCTGGGCGTAGAACGCCTCGGCCACCGGGCAGGACCCGCGCCGGTAGCCCAGGTCGGCGAAGGCCGGGTGCCAGTGCACCGGCAGGTAGTTGACCTGCACGCCGATGCCGGCGGCGCGCATCCGGTCGTACACCTCGCGGCGGCGGCCGTCGAGGACCCGGACCGGGTAGAGGTGCCAGGCTGGGGCGGCCCAGGACCGGCGGGTCGGGGTGAGCACCCCGTCCAGGTCGGCCAGCGCCTCGTCGTAGCGGGCCACCAGCCGGGCGCGGGCGGCGAGGAAGTCGCCGAGCCGGCGTAGCTGGCTGCGGCCCAGCGCGCAGAGCACGTCCGGTAGCCGGTAGTTCAGCCCGAATTCGTGCACCTCCTGGTGCCAGCCGCCCTCGTCCGGGGCGCGCAGCTCGGCGCGGTCCCGGACCAGCCCGATGTTGCGGAACCGGCGGGCCCGGGTCAGCAGCTCCGGGTCGGCGGTGGCGACCGCGCCGCCCTCGGCGGTGGTGAGGTTCTTGGTGGGGAAGAACGAGAAGGTGGTCAGGTCGGCCAGCGACCCGACCGGCCGGCCCCGGTAGGTGGCCCCGATGGAGTGCGCCGCGTCGGCCAGCAGCAGCGCGTCCGAGCCGGTCAGGGCGGTGCGCAGGGCGTCGTAGTCGGCCGGGTGGCCGGCGTAGTCGACGGCGGCGACGACCTTCGTCCGGGCGGTGGTCGCGGCGGCTGCCGCCGCCGGGTCCAGGGTGAACGTCCCCTCCTCGACGTCGGCGAAGACGATCCGCGCGCCGAGGGCGACCGCGCTGCTGGCGGTCGCCACGAACGTCATCGGCGGCACCACCACCTCGTCGCCGGGTCCCACCCCGGCCGCCGCGTAGGCGACGTGCAGGGCGGCGGTGCCGTTGGCGACCGCCGCGCAGCCGGCCCCGCCGGTCCAGCCCGCGAGGTCGGCCTCGAACGCGTCGACCTGCGGGCCGGTGGTGAGCCAGTCGCTGCGCAGGGTGGCGACCACGGCGGCGACGTCGTCGTCGGTCACCGACTGCCGGCCGTACGGGAGCATCGCCGTCATGCGGCGATGCCGAGCATGTCGCGCAGCTGCGGGACGCTCAACCACTCGTCGTTGCCGTCGGACTGGTAGGCGAAGCCGTCCGGCACCGGCTCGCAGTCGACAGGCGGCCGGTAGCCCCAGGTGGCGATCGTCGGCTGGACGATGAACCGGTCCTTCGCGCGCAGCGTCCGGCGGCTGTCGTCCGGGGCGATCATCTCCTCGTGCAGCTTCTCGCCGGGCCGGATGCCGATCTCGTGGGTGGTGGCGTCCGGGGCGACCGCCTCGACCAGGTCGAGGATGCGCATGCTGGGGATGCGCGGCACGAACAGTTCACCGCCCTGCATCTGGTCGAAGCTGTCCAGCACGAACTGCACGGCTTGGTCCAGGGTGATCCAGAACCTGGTCATCCGCTTGTCGGTGATCGGCAGGCTCTTGCCCTCGGCGGCGAGCCGGCGGAACAGCGGCACCACCGAACCCCGGCTGCCGACCACGTTGCCGTAGCGGACCACGGCGAACCGGGTGGGGTGCTGGGCGGCGTAGTGGTTGGCCGAGACGAACAGCTTGTCGCCGACGAGCTTGGTCGCGCCGTACAGGTTGATCGGGCTGGACGCCTTGTCGGTGGAGAGCGCGATGACCTTCCGGACGCCGGCCTCGATGGCCGCGTCGACGACGTGCTGCGAACCGGTGATGTTGGTGGCGATGAACTCCGACGGGTTGTACTCGGCGGTGTCCACCTGCTTGAGGGCGGCGGCGTGCACCACGTGGTCCACCCCGTGCATGGCCCGGGTGAGCCGGTGCCGGTCCCGGATGTCCCCGATGAACCAGCGCAGCCGGGGGTCGTCGCCGAGTTGCTGGCGCAGCTCGTACTGCTTGAGTTCGTCGCGGGAGAACACCACCACCCGGGCCGGGTCGGCCACGTCCAGGACGTGCCGGAGGAACGTCTTCCCGAAGGAACCCGTACCGCCGGTGACCAGAATGGAGGACCCATTCAACTCACTCAATTTGGTGCTCCCCAGCTCGTGGTTGCGCCGCAGGCTCCGGGCCAGGCGACCGGACGGACGCTAGCCAGGTCGGGTTAACGCACCGACGCCCCCGGGTTAACCGCCCACGCTGGTCGTGTGAATGCCGGCCCCCCGGCAGGCGAACAGTTGCCGACCCGGCTGCTGCCGGCTGACCAGCGGCTACGCCGCTGACTACAGTGGCCCGGCGCGGCCGGTGGGCATCCCGCCGCAGGCGCGTCCGACACCCACGGCCGGGCACCGCCCCCACCGGCCCGGCCTGCGGGCCGGGACCGTCGCGCGTCCCGGGCCGGCCGACGGGTGCCCCGACGAGGCAGGAGGCGACGCATGGTGGCCGTCACCGAGGTGGGACACCGGGTCGCCGACCCGGCCGGGCGGCCGGCTCGCCGGCGACTGGTGCCGGCGCTGCTGGTGGTGGGCTGGCTGCTGGGCGTCGGCTGGCGGATGTGGCTGTCGCGGCACGTGCCGCTGCCCATCGCCCACACCGACGAGGACAGCTACCTGCACACCGCCCGCGCGCTGGCCGGCGGGCCGGGCGGCTTCAGCAGCGAGAACGGGCCGTTGCGCCGGGTCGGCTACCCGCTGCTGATCTCCCCGGCGTTCCTCGGGGAGCGGGACTTCGCCGACAGCTACCGACTGGTGCAGTTGATCAACGCGGCGGTGAACGCGACGGTGCTGCCGCTTTCGTACCTGCTGCTGCGCCGCCTGGTGCCGGTACGTCAGGCGGTCGCCCTGGCCGCCGCCGCGGTCGCGGCCACCCTGCCGGCGACGGTGTTCTACGCCGGGGTGGCGATGATCGACGCGGTGCTCGCGCCGCTGGTGCTGGCCTGGCTGCTGGCCGTGCACCACTGGGTGCGCCGCCCCGGCCCGCTGGCCGCCGCCGGGGCCGGCGCCCTGGTCGGGACGTTCCACCTGCTGCACTCCCGGGGCCTGGTGATCGTGGGCGTGCACGCCGGCCTGGTGCTGCTGCTGTTCCTGCGGCGCCGGACCGGCCCGGCGCAGGTGCTCGCCGCGGTGCTGCCGGTGCTGGCGTTGGCGCTGCTCAACGAGGCGGTCATCCGGCTGCTCGGCGACCGGGTCTACCTGCTGGGCGACCCGCCCGGCGACGGCACCGTCCGGGCGGTCGCCTCCGGGCCGGGGCTGCTGCGGGTCGGCGCGGCGGTCGCCACCCAACTCTGGTACCTGGTGGTCATCACCTTCGGGTTGGCCGGCGTCGCCTGGGCCGGTGCCGTGCACCTCCTGCTGCGTCGTCCCACCCCCGCCGCGACCCCGGGGCACGCCCCCGCCGCGTCCCCGCCGACCGCCGCCGGCCCGGGGGACGGGGTCGGGGCGACCCGGTGGACGGTCGGGGTGGCGCTGGTGACCAGCGTGGGGGTGGCGGCCGGCGCGTCGGTGATCCTGGCCGGCATCACCGGCAAACCGCTGGACGCCATCTACGGCCGGTACGTGCAGATGCTCGCCCCGTTCTGGCTGCTGCTCGGGGTGGGGATGCTGGTGACGGCGACGCCCCGGCAGCGGTGGCGGCGGGCGGCGGTCGCGGTGGGCCTGCTGCTGGCCGGCGCGACCCTGATCGCCGCCCGGCTGGCCTGGGTCGCCAGCCGGGGACACGAGTTGCGCTACGGCGGGTTCGGCGCACCGGACCTGATGGCGCTCACCGGCGGCTGGCGGGAGTTCCGGCCGTTCACCGGGGCGGCCGTCGGGATCGCCGGCTGCCTGCTGCTGGTCGCCGCCCTGCGGCTGCCCCGGTGGCGGCTGCCGGTGCTCGCCGTGCTGGTGGCGGTGAACCTCGGCACCATGCAGGTGATCACCGCCCGGCTGGTCCGGCCGGTGGTCGCGGCGACCGCGCCCACCCCCCGGGTGGCCGACCTCGGGGTACGTCCCGGCGACCGGGTCTGGGCGTCGCTCGGCGTGCAGTGGGTGCTCCGGTTCAACCTCAGCCACCAGGTGACCTGGGCCGACGTGCGGTGGTTCGGGGACGACCCGCCGGCCGACGCCGACGTGGTGTTCGTCAGGTGGGCCCCCGGCGAGCCGGACGACTGGGACGGCACCCGGTACGGCTTCGTCCGCCTCGGCGGCAACCCGGAGCAGCACTGGGCCGCCTGGCGGCGGAGCTGACTCCATCGCCGGGCCGCCCGTGACCGCCCCGCCGGGGCGCAATTCAGTTAACGGGGGGTGGCGAGTCGGTGAATGGTCGCCGGACAATCGGGGAAATCAGCGGCGACGACGGTTGTCCCGGTTCAGGGAAATGGGGACGACGGTGATTTCCCGGCCGTCGTGCGTCTCGCGTCGACCGGTGCCCTCGACGAACCGGAACCGTCGGTTCATCTGCCGTACGACCGTGTTGTCGGCCAGCACCTCGCCGTCGAGCCGGTCCAGCGCGAGCACGTCGAAGGCGTGGTCCACCGCCGCCCGCATCACGCCCAGCCAGGCGGGCAGCGTCGCCCCCCGCCCGGCCAACCCGTCGGCGTCCAGGTAGAAACCCCAGGAAGCGGTGCGCTGCGGCCCGTCCTGGCGCAGGTCGAAGAACGTCACCACGCCGGCCGGCCGGTCGTCGTGCAGATAGATCAGCACCCGGCGGGTCGGGTCGGTACGCACCCGCGACCACCATGCCGCGTGCTCGGCGGCGGTGATCTCGTGACTGGTCTTGCTGACCTGCCGGTTGGTTTCCTGATTACGCCAGGACAACATCAGGTTAACGTCGTCCGTCGTGGCCTCGCGCAGCACCCGTACCCCTTTGTATTCATCTGGTGGACCCCTGCGGACCCTACCCGGGTAAAGGGGCCGGATAATTGTCGGGCTGTACACTCCGGCGCATGAACGAATTGAGTCGCGCGCAGATTCGCGACCTCATGGCGCAGGTGGTGCGCAACCAGGGCCGGGTGCTGCCCGACGACGACTCCACCGACCTGCGGGAGATCGGCTTCCGGTCGCTGGACTTCTCGGAACTCGCCCTGCGGGTCGAGGACGCCACCGGCGAGGAGCTGAACTTCGACGCCCCCGGCCTGCGCCGGATCGCCACCGTCGGCGACGTCCTCGACTTCCTCGCCGAACTCCAGCGGCAGTGACCGTCGCGACCTCGCCGGCCGGGCTGGACAACCGGGTCGTCGTCGCCGGGGTGGCCCGGAGTTGGCGGGACCTGCCCGTCCCGGCGCTGCCGTCCCCCGGCGTGGTCCTCGCCGCCGGGGCCGCCGACGCGCTCGCCGTCGCCCGGCGGCACGCCGTCGACGGCACCGAACTGCTGCTCGCCGCCCCCACCCGGGTCGACGCGACGATGCGGGACGAGTTGCGTGCCGCCGGGTTCGCCGTCACGGTGCTCACCGCCGGGGTGCCGCAGACCGTGCCGCCGGCCGTCTCCCGGGCACCCGAGGCGGGTCGGCTCTGGCTGCTCACCTCCGGGTCGACGGGGCGGCCCAAGCGGGTCGGGCACAGCCTCGACTCGTTGACCACCGTGCGGTCGGCGCAGCCGGAACGGACCTGGCTCTGCCCGTACGCCCCCGGCAGCTACGCCTGGTGGCAGGTGGTCACCCTGTCGCTGACCCAGCCCGGTCAGCACCTCGTGGTGGTCGACCCCGACGAGTTGGACGACTGGCCGGCGATCGCCGCCGCGCACGGCGTCGACGCCGTCTCCGGCACCCCCACCTTCTGGCGGCGCACCCTGCACCGCGACCCGCAGGCGCTGGCCCGGGTGCCGCTGCGCCAGCTCACCCTCGGCGGCGAACCGGTCGACCAGGCCGTCCTGGACCGCCTGCGGGAGCTGTTCCCGGCCGCCCGGATCTCCTGGATCTACGCCTCCTCCGAGGTCGGCGCGTCGATCGTGGTGCACGACGGGCGGGCCGGGTTCCCGGTCGGCTGGCTCGACCGGGTCACCCCGGGCCGACCCACCCTCTCCCTGCGCGACGACGAACTGGTGATCACCTCACCGCACCACGGGGTCGGCCTCGACGGGCCGGTCCGCACCGGTGACCGGGCCCAGGTGGTCGACGACCGGGTGGTGATCACCGGCCGGCTGGACTCCGACGAGATCAACGTCGGCGGCAGCAAGGTCTCCGCCGGGCTGGTCCGCGCCGTGCTCACCGCCCACCCCGGGGTCGCCTGGGCCCGGGTCACCGGCCGCCGCGCGCCGGTGCTCGGCCGGATGGTGGTCGCCGAGGTCGTCCCCACCACCGCGCCGGGCGACGCCGGGGCCCCGCCCGACGAGGGCGCGCTGGTGCGCTGGTGCGCCGACCGGCTCCCCGAGTACGCGGTGCCCCGCCGCATCCGCCTGCTGACCGAGATCCCCGTCAAGGAGACCCTGAAGAGCGATGTCTGACTCCCCGCCCGTTCCCGCCAGCACCGTGGTCCTCGTCTCCGGCGGGTCCCGGGGGCTGGGCCTGGCCATCGTCACCGACCTGCTCGACGCCGGCCTCACCGTGGCCGCGTTCGCCCGTACCGTCACCCCCGAGCTGGAGAAGCTGGCCGACGCGTACCCCGACCGGGTGCACGTCGGGGCGGTGGACGTCACCGACCTCGCGGCGGCCCAGCGGTTCCTCCGGGCGGTCGAGGCACGGTTCGGCCCGGTCGACGGCCTGGTCAACAACGCCGCCGTCGGGCAGGACTCGATGCACACGCACACCGCCACCGCCGACATCGCCCGGATCGTCGAGACCAACCTGACCGCGCCGTTGCAGCTCACCCGCCTGGTGGCCCGGCGGATGCTCGGGCAGGGGCGGCGCGGGCGGATCGTCAACGTCACCTCGATCTGCGCCCAGCGCGGCTTCCCCGGCCTGGTCGCGTACTCGGCCACCAAGGGCGGCATGGACGCGGCCACCCGCTCGCTGGCCCGCGAGCTGGGCGGGCGGATGCTGGTCAACGCCGTCGCACCGGGCTTCTTCGCCTCGGAGATGTCCGCCGTGCTGGGCAGCACCCAGCTCGACCAGATCGTCCGTCGCACCCCCACCGGCCACCTGACCGAACCGGCCGAGGTGGTCCCGGTGGTGCGGATGTTGCTGTGCGCGCACACCAACATCAACGGCCAGGTCATCGTGGTCGACGGTGCCGCCTCGATCTGACCTCGGGGCCGGGTCGGGGGGCCTGCGGGTGGCCGACCCGGCCCGGCCGGCCGGGAACACCGGGCTGCGGCCGGTGCCCGCGCTGCTCGGTGCCGCCGAACGGCACCTGCGTGTCGGCACCCCCGACGAGCTGCGGTACGCGGTGACCCGCAGCCACCTCGACGACGGGCGCTGCGTCGGCTGGTACGGGCCGGCCGCCCCCGGCTGGCGGGTGGCGATCGACGCCGAACGGGCCACCGCCGAGGTCCCGCCCGCGTTGGCCGCACGCTTCGGCCCGGCCGACTTCTGGGCCCGCTGGACCCGGGCGGAGAGCCTGTGCAAGCTGGCCGAGGTGCCGGTGGCCGCCTGGTGGCGGCGGCACGGGCTGGCCGTACCCCCGCACACCCGCGCGGTCTGGCGCACCCTGCGCCTGGCCGACCTGGTGGTCACGGTCGCCTTCGCCCCCTGAACGCGCCCCGCCCCGCGCAACCGCGCGGGGCGGGACGGCCGGTGTCAGACGAGGTCCCAGCTCAGCGGGGTGCCCCGGGGGACGTCGGTGGTGAAGGTGCGGCCGAGGACCCGGTCGATCTCCACCGGGGGCAGACCGCCGGCCGGACGGATCGAGCGGACGTTCGCGGTGGTCACCTCGTCGCCGGCCCGGACGTCGGCCACCACGAACAGGGAACGGCGGAACCGCAACCCCTCCCGCTCGGCCGGGGTCGGCCCGACGGCGGTGCCGCCCAGCGCCGCGTGCGCCCGCGCCGACTCCACCACCAGGGCGGCCAACTCGTCGGGGTGCAGCGAGAAGTCGGAGTCCACCCCGCCGTCGCCCCGGTCGAGGGTGACGTGCTTCTCGATGAAGCAGGCGCCCAGCGCCACCGAGGCCACCGGCACCCCGATGCCGGGGGTGTGGTCGGACAGGCCGACCGGCACCCCGAACGCGTCGGCCAGCACCGGAATCCGGCGCAGGTTGCTGTCGGCCGGTGGGGCCGGGTAGGCGGCGGTGCAGGCCAACAGCACGATGCCGCCGGCCCCGCCGTCGCGGGCGGTGCGCACCGCGGCGTCGATCTCGGCGAGCGTGGCCATGCCGGTGGAGATGACCAGCGGCTTGCCGGTGCCCGCGACCAACCGGATCAGCGGCAGGTCGACCAGCTCCGACGAGGCGATCTTGTACGCCGGGACGTCCAGCCCCTCCAGCAGCTCCACCGCCGACGGGTCGAACGGGGACGAGAACACGGTCAGCCCCCGCTCCCGGGCCCGTTCGAAGATCGGCCCGTGCCACTCGTACGGGGTGTGGGCCCGCTCGTAGAGCCGGTAGAGGTTCTGCCCGCCCCACAGCTCGTGCCCGCCGGAGATCCGGAACGCCGGGGTGTCCACGTCGATGGTGATGGTGTCCGGCCGGTACGTCTGCAACTTCAGCGCGTGCGCCCCGCTGGCCGCCACCGCGTCCACGATCGCCAGCGCCCGGCCCAGGTCGCCGTTGTGGTTACCGGACATCTCCGCCACCACGAACGGCTGCTCCCCGGCCCCCACCAGGTGCGGCCCGATCTTCACTGTCGTCATCCCGAGACCCCTGTTCCCTGTGCTCGTCGCTCGTACCCCGGCCGCCGCCCGAGACGGTGGTCCGGCCGGTCACCGGCTGCCGCGACCCGCCAGCGCGTCGCGGTCGGCGGTGCAGTCGTGGGCCGGCCCGACGACCGGCGGCACCGGTTGCGGCGCGGCGGCCGATCGGCGCAGCCACCCCGCCAGCCGGTGCGCCTGGCGCAGCACCGCGTACGCGAGATAGTCGTCCCGGCCGACCAGCCGGTGCTTGAGCCCGGCCACCCCGCCCGGCCGGGGGTAGCCGCCCGGCGGCAGGTGCCGGCGGTAGTGCGCGGCGACCCGGCGGAAGAACTCCCGACGCAGGTGCGGGTGCAGCCGGCCGTCGTTGCCGACCACCACCAGCATGTGGTTGACCATCAGGGCGAACAGCTCACCGCGCAGCCGCTCGTCCGGGTACCGGCGGGCGACCCAGTCGAACAGCCTGTCGTACTGGTCGAAGGCGTCGAAGTGGCGACCGCTGCGGGTGGAGGTGATCGCGCCCTGCCGGCCCTGCCGGTACAGGTAGCAGACCCGGTCCAGCACGGAGATCCGCTCCGCGCCGATCAGCAGCGGGTTGCTGAACGGGATGTCCTCGTACCAGCCGGGGTGGAAGCGCAGCTCCAACGCGTGCAGGTACTCCCGGCGGACCACCTTGTTCCAGGCGGTGTGCTGCACCCGCAGCAGCCCCGGACGGTCGGCCAGCCGGACCACCCCGGGGATGCCGCGCAGCAGGTGACTGCTCGCGTCCACCTCGCGCCGGCCGTCGTCGCGTACCCGCAGGTGGTCGAGCATCAGCACGTCGGGGCGGTGCGCCCGGAGCCGGTCCAGCACCGCCGGGACCGTGCCCGGCGGCAGCCAGTCGTCGCTGTCGACGAACCACACGTACTCGCCGGTCGCCACGTCCAGACCGGCGTTGCGGGCCGGACCCAACCCGACGTTGCGGGTCAGGTGCACCGTGCGTACGCCCGGATGCTCTGCCGCGTACGCGCGCAGCAGCTCCCCGCACCGGTCCGGCGAGGCGTCGTCGACGGCGACGATCTCGACCGCGCCCGTCGCGTCGGCCGGCACGTCCGTGCGCACCGAGTCGAGGCACTGGTGCAGGTACGCCTCCACCCCGTGGACCGGGACGACGACGCTGAGCAGCGGGGTGGGCGCGGGCTGGTTGACCACCCCGCCACCCTGGTGCACGGGTATGGACGGCCACGGAACGTGACGTATCCGGTGGAGATGGAGCTGCTGAACAGCGGCCGAGCGGCAGGTTAACGGTTCAGCATCCGCCGTACCGGTGCGGGGACCGCGCGCCGCACCCGGGCCCGAAGCCGCTGGTCACGCAGTTCCCGTACGTCGTCGCCGAGCGCCGCGTTGCGGTCGCGCAGCCACTGGATGCGGGCCAGCAGTTCCTCGGGTGAACTGGCCGAGGCGGGCCGGACCGCCGGCGGGAACACCGTCTCGCGGACCTGCGCGTCGAAGCGGGCCGCGCTGTCGCCGTCGTCGAACGCGTTGCCCAGGTCGTGCCGGGCGAGGAAGGCGCGCATCACCTCGTAGCGGGCCCGGTGCCCGGTGTTCAGGCCGGTGTAGTCGGCCTCGGCGTAGAGCTGCGCGGCGTCCACGTCGGCCGGCACGTCAGGCATCAGCCGGTGCGGGATGTCGAAGTAGCGGGCCAGTTCCAGGGTGCGCGAGTCGTGCGCGAACAGGTAGCCGGGGGTGCCGGCGACCAGCGCGGTGATGGTGCCGTGGATGCGGGTGCCGAAGGCGAAGTCGAACCCGGCGAGGTAGTCCATCCAGGTCCACGGGTCGAGGAACATCCGCACCTTGTCCTGCGTGAACAGCGGGTGCGAGGTGTGGATCGGGATGGCGCTGGTCTTGCCCCGGTCCTGCGGCGCGTCGCCGTAGAGCAGGGTGCCCAGCGTCTTGAGGTCCTGCGGCAGGTAGCGCAGGTTGGGGTAGCGGGCCTGGTGCGAGGCGATGATCTTCGCCATCGACTTGACGTACGGGGAGACGGTCAGCGCCACCCGGGCGTCGGTGCTCAGGGCCGGCGCGGACTTCTCCACCCGGAGCTGGTCGCCGTGCAGGAACATCGACGGGCAGCCGATCACGTCGACGGCGGAGAAGCCCAGCGTGTTCAGGTACTGCGCGGTGATCTCCCCGCGTACGCCGATGCTCGGCCCCCGCTCCAGCGCCGCCCGGACGAACCGGCTGACCACGTCGTCGATCGGACGCAGGTACTCCCGGTCGCCGTGGATGTCGGTCTGTACGCCCACCCCGAACACCACCACCGGGATGCGCAGCCGCTCGACCAGCTTCGTCATCAGCTCGATGCGGTGGGCGTAGCTGCGCCGGAACGCGTTGGCGAGCGGGATGACGTACACGTCGTACTGCTCGTTGATCCGGTCGGCGTCGCGCAGGTCGACCTTGAACTCGGTCGACGTGATCCGCGCGGTGGAGGTGCGCAGCAGCTTGTGGGCGGCGTGACTGAAGACCAGGTTGCCGTTGTTCTCCCCGATCCAGTTCCCCTCGTACGCCTCCTCCGGGCCGCGTACGTCGAACGGGTCCTTCTTCGCCCGCATCAGGATCCGTTGGTGCACCACTTCGCTCCGTTCCTCGTTCGCCGGGAGCCTCCGCCGGCCGCCGATCTGACCCACGGGTACGCCGACACCGACAGGTCCCGCGATGTTAGGGCAGTGGAGGGATTTCGTACACCTTCCGCACATCCGCACCACCCCCGGTCCGTCGCCGACGACGGGGCGTGCCGGTAGGGTGCCCCGGGTGACCAGCGTGCCCACCACCGCGCCCCCGGCGCTGAACCGGCTCCCGTCGCTGACCGGGCTGCGCTGGATCGCCGCCATGCTGGTCTTCGGCTACCACGTCGGCACCATGCGGATCGTCACCCAGCCCGACGCCAGGGCGGTGGTCGACTGGCTGTTCACCCTGGGCCTGTCCGGGGTGCAGTTCTTCTTCATCCTCAGTGGCTTCGTGCTGGTCTGGTCGGCCCGCGACGGCGACCGGCGGCGGGACTTCTGGCGTCGCCGGCTCGCCAAGATCTTTCCCAACCACGTGCTGACCTGGGCGGCGGCGCTGCTGGTGATGTGGTGGTTCGCCGACCCGGTGGTGCCGCGCGCCGCCCTGGAGAACCTGTTCCTCGTCCAGGCGTGGGACCCCACCCCCGGCTACTTCTACAGCATCAACAACGTAAGCTGGTCGCTCTCCTGCGAGCTGTTCTTCTACCTCTGCCTGCCGCTGGCGCTGCCGGCCATCCGGCGGGCCCACTCCGGTGTGCTGTGGGCCGTGGTGGTGGCGGTGCCGCTGGTGATCCTGGCGCTCTGGCCCGGCCAGCAACTGCTGCCCGAGGGCAGCAACTGGTGGTTCACCCAGGTCTTCCCGCTGGTCCGCTCCACCGAGTTCTGGCTGGGCGTCGCCGCCGCCGAGCTGCTGCGCCGTGGTCACTGGCGGGGCCCCGGGCTGCCCCTGGCCAGCCTGCTCTTCGTGGTCGTCTGGGTGGCGGCGCACTGGATCCCGGCCGAGATGTGGGCGGCGCTGCTGTCGGTGGCGTACATCCTGGTCATCCCGGCGGCGGCCCGCGCGGACGTGCAGGGCCGCCGGTCCCCGTGGCGGCACCGCACCCTGATCTGGCTCGGCGAGGTGTCGTTCGCCTTCTACCTGGTGCACGTGCTGGTGATGATGACCGTGCTGCGGCTCACCGGGCACTGGGGCGTGGGGCTGCCCGGCTGGTCGGGGCCGCTGGCCGTGCTCGGCTTCCTGGTGCTGAACCTGGCGCTGGCCGCCGCACTGCACCGCTTCGTGGAGACCCCGATGATGCGCCGCCTCGCCCCCCGCCGCCGCAACCCGGCCGCCACCTCTGCTGCTGCCCCCTCCGACGCCGATGCCCCGGTGCCCGGCGTTGCCGCCTCCGATGCTCCCGCTGCCGATTCCGGCGCTGCCGCCACCTCCGGCGGCGTCGTCCCCGGGCCGAGGGGGGCCGGTGACGGGCCGCGCGACGGCCGCCCCGTCGAGTACGCCGGGCCGCGCGACCCCCACTGACCCACCGGCACGACCCGTCTCCCCGGTCCCGCCGGCACGGCCCGGCTCCTGCCCCGGCAGGTCGGCCGCGCAGCGTCCCTCCATCCTGGACACGCCCCGGCTCTGGCGGCCCAGAACCCCGGTGACCTGCTCCTCCGTGTGCCCGGCGCGGCGACACGCCCGGCGGTGCTGCGGGCCGGTGGCCCCTTCGGTAGCGTGGTCACGTGTTCCCGGTCGCGCTCACCAGTCCGCTGTGGTGGGTCGCGCGCGGGATGTCCCGGCTGCTCGCCGGGCTCGCGGTCGCCCTCGCGTTCGCCGCCGCCGGCCCCGCGCCGACCGGCCCCGCGCTGTTCGATCCGGCCCCCGGTGCCCTCTCGGCCGACGCGTCGCACTCCTTCCCCACCGCCGTGGCCCTCGACACCCCGTTCGGCCGGGGTGACGGCATCCGCTCCGACGGCCGGGCGACCGAGCGGGTCGACGTGGTGGCGACCGACCGGGTCGACGCCGGCGTGCCCGCCGTGCCGGCCGGTCCGGCACGGGAGCTTCCGGCCGCCACCCTGGTGACACCTGGCGGTCGGGTGCCCGCCGCCGCCGGGCCCCGGGCGCCCCCGGCGGGCTGAACCCGCCCCAGCGGGGGCCACCCGCCCGCCACCACCACGACCTCGTCCCCGTACCGCCCCGGGCGGACGTTGCCCGCAACGGTCCCGCCCCGGTACGGCCCCGACCCGCCACATCCGCCCGCGAGGTGTCGACCCGTGAACACCGTGCTCTCCCAGTTCCTGATCGGGGTGCCGACCGCCACCGCGATCTGGTCCCTGCTGCTCGTCCTCGCGCTGACCGGCCTCGCCGTCCTGGTCGCCCGCCCCGAACGGGACCAGGCGACCGAGGTGACCCCCGTCGTGCCGCCGCCGGACGCCCCACCCCCGGTCGCCGACCTGCGCCGCTACGCCGGGGAGGTGGCCGTCGCCGCCGCCGGGGCCGCCCAGACCGCCCGCCGTCACCGGGCCGCCTGGCTGGCCGCCCAGGACACCCTGGAACGGGCCTGGCAGGCGTACGACGAGGCCGAGACGACCGCCCGCCGGTTCGTCGGCGCGGGGGCGCTGCCCAGCCCGCGTACCCCCCGGACACCCGCCGAGTACGCGGGCCGGGAGCGGTGGCTGCACCAGGAGGCGGTGGCGGCGCACTGGCGGGGCGAGTTGTCGGTGGAGCGGCTGCGGGACGTCTTCGCGCACCGCGACGGCTGGGACCCGCGCCGGCACCCGGTCGAGCACGAGGTGATGCTCGCGCGGGCGGTGCGGGAGGACCGGCGTGCGGCGTACCGGGCGGCGGCCTGGCGGGAACGCGTCGCGTGGCGGGACGCCGAGCTGGCCGCCGAGGCCGCCCGCTCCCTGGCCGCCGAGGCGTACGCGGCCACCCAGCGGGTGCGGCCGGACCGGGTCCCGCGGCCCCGCACCGCGGCGTCGGCGGCGACCCTCCCGACGCGTGCCACCCGCTGGCACCCGGCCCGGGTCGGCTGACCACCCCGGGACCGCCGCTCCCGGGCCGGCCTGTCCCGGCCCGGCCTGTCCCGGCCCGGCCTGCCTTGCCTCGGCCTGCCTCGGCCGGCCTGTCCCGGCCCCGGGATGATCGACACAACGACGCGCAAATGGCGGTGTCCACCCCGCGTTGACTCCACGACTTCGGCCCCGTTGCGGATGCTGGACCCCGGAGCCGCGCGGCCGGGGGTCTCGGGGGTCGAATTGTTATCCAGCTCCGGTGTGGGGGGCGTCACGGCCGGGGGAATCGGACAGGCGGTCACAGGCGGTCACATCGACTTCGATGATCATCGGGGGTTGCGGCCGGGTCGTCCGGTTGTCGCCATGCCGGGGTCCGACGACGCTTCGTCCCCGGGGCTGGCCCGCGCTGCCCGAGTGCCCCGCAAAGAAGCCGACCCGACGATGTTTACGCAGCTCACAGGGCTTGGCGGGAGGGAAGGGTGACCAGTAGTGTCGCTGCGGTCCGGTGCGGTTTCCGATCGCAGGAGGCGACGCCGCACCGACCCGCTCAATCGTGCGAGTCACGAACCGGGGACCCACATGCACCACCTGGGGTGAATCTCCGGGCCACGGCCCGGGGTAGGGCGATCTTCCCGCCCGAATCCGTCAGCTAACCCGGTCGGCGGCAGCGGAAGGAGTTCCATCCTCGTGCAGCATGACCCCACCCCCTCGGTGGTCCCTCCACCTCGGTGCCGGGGTGCCGCCGGACCGTCGCGCCTGACGCGCTGACCCGGCCGTCCACCCCGCCGCCCGACCCCGGTCGGGCGACCCGCCGATCCGTCCGGCTCCCGTCGGGCGGTCCCTGCCGAACGAGCGGCTGAACACCCGATCCGCGCGTGGCGTACCCGCCGCGTGCCGGTCCGGCGTGCCCGGCCGCCTCGCCCCGTGGAGGAACACCCCGTGAAGCACCACATGAATCGTCAGCTCCGCCGACTGGGCGTCCAGCGCCCGTACCGGATGGTCGT
Source organism: Micromonospora wenchangensis (assembly GCF_002210435.1). GTDB lineage: Bacteria > Actinomycetota > Actinomycetes > Mycobacteriales > Micromonosporaceae > Micromonospora > Micromonospora wenchangensis. The sequence continues at coordinate 58,284 of NZ_MZMV01000034.1, read as the reverse complement.
CGGCTCGGCGGCGGTCCTCGTCCTGGCCGCCGGTGGCACCGCCCTGGCCGCCGGGGTCGACGACGCCCCGACCGACCAGCGCGCCACCGCCGTGGCCGAGACCGCCCCCCGCCTCGACGACGTCGCCAGCCGCGCCCAGGCCCGGGTGGCCACCCCCGCCCCGGCCAGCCCGTCGGCCACCCCCTCGACCAGCCCGTCGGCGAGCCCCACCCCGTCGCCGCGGGTCACCCGGGCCAAGGTCCGCGCCACCGCCGACCCGGACCTGACCCGCAAGGCGGCCCCGAAGCCCCCGTCGTCGAAGGTCCTGCGCTACGACTACCAGGCCCAGATCACCTACTACTACTGCGGCCCGGCGGCGGTGCGCAACGCGCTCAGCGCGGCCGGCATCGAGCGCGGCCAGGACGACCTCGCCGCCCAGTTGGGCACCACCGAGATGGGCACCAACTCGGCCGAGGACACCACCCGGGTGCTGAACGCCGTGGTCAAGGGCGACCCGTACCGGACCCGGATGTTCGCCGGCACCCCGAGCGACGCGCAGATCGAGCGGCTGCGGGCCGACGTGGTCGCGGCGGTCACCGACCAGCGGGCCGTGGTCGCGAACGTGGCCGGGGACGCCACCGACCTCGACGGCGGCTGGCACTCCTTCCCCGGCGGCCACTACGTCGCCGCCGTGGGCTACCGGGACAACGGCCGTACCGTGCGGATCGCCGACTCGGCCGACCCGTCCCTGCCGGCCTACTGGGTCAGCGTGACCACCCTGGCGAACTGGATCGCCACCCGGGGCTACTCCGCCTGACCGATCCACCCCACCCGCCCCGGCCGCCCCGACCACGGGTGGCCGGGGCGGTGCTCGTATGGGGCCGATACAGCGGTGTCAGCGGACTCGGATACCGCAACATCGGCCCAACAGGCGTCGGCCACCGCCGGCTCAGGCCCGGGGGGAGAGGACCGTGGCGGCCCGGGGCGTCGGCGGAGTCCAGCCCGGCTCCAGCTCCCGGCGGGCGGCGTCGAGGAAACCGTCGGCGTACGCGTCGGCGGGGAAGTCGCCCAGGTAGCGGCGGCGGGTGTCCCAGCGGGCCGCCGCCAGCGGGTCGGTGTCCAGCAGCCCGGTCAGCACCTCGTCGAGGTTGGCCATGTCCCGGCGCAGCACGTAACCGGAGCGGGCCAGCGGGAACCGGGTCAGGAACTCGTCGCCGTCGACACCCAGGTCGGTCACCGCGTACGGCTTGCCCGAGTAGAGGTAGTCGGAGATGACCCCGGAGACGTCGGAGACCAGCGCGTCGGAGCGGTTGACGCAGTCGGTCAGGGTCAGCTCACGGCTGGCCGCCGCACCCCACAGGTGCTGCCGGCCGGTACGGGCCCGGTCGGCGGCGAGCAGTTCGGTGAGCCGGGCCAACTGCCGGGCCGAGGCCGGGTTCTGCCCGGTGTACGGGTGGGCCCGCAGGATCACCGTGGCTCCCCGGTCGAGCAGCCGGCGCAGCAGCGGCTCGGCCACCGGCAGCGAGCAGTAGTTGGCGTCGGCGTGGTGGCCGGTCCAGGTGGGGGTGTAGAGCACGGTCGGGGCGGCCGGCGGGCGGGCCTCCCGGCGTACCTCGATGGCCTCGACCTGTGGACGGCCGACCACGACGAACTTCTCGGCGGGGATGTCCACGCCGGCCCGCGCGTACCGCTCGATCGCCGCCTGACCGGCCACGAAGATCTTGTCGAAGATGGCCGAGACCGGGTTGGCGCTGGGGGCCTTGTCGCTGTCGCCGTGGTGCAGTTGCACGTGGGTGAGCTGGGTGAACCGGATGCAGTGGCTGTTCTTCGCCCCGTGGTTGACGTAGAACGCCACCCGCAGGCTGGGCACCAGCGCCTCGTCCATCGCCTTGAGGGTGGGGCAGTAGACCACCGGGGCGCTCGTCGCGGCGGCGATCGTGGGCAGGAACTCCGGCTCCCGCAGCAGCACCAGGAACGGCCGGCCGAGCCGCTCCAGGTAGGGCAGCCACATGGTGACCTGGTACTCCGAGCCGGGCGGGGCGGAGAAATAGAGCAGGAACTCCGGCTGGTGCGCGCGCAGCGCCCGGGTCACCGGGCCGCCCCCGCCCGACGGCCGGAACCGCCGCCGGGCCAGGTCCAGGCCGACCGCGCCGCAGCCGGCCGCCACCACCAGCACGACGGCCAGCGCGACCCAGGCGGGCAGGGCGAGGGCGGCGGCCACCGCGACCACCGCGAGCAGCCCCAGCAGTACGCCGCCGAGGCGGGCGGCGACCAGCGGGGTCCACGCCCGCACCGGCAGGTTCGCCGCCCGGATCTCCAGGTTGCCGGCGTCGCGCAGCGGCCCCACCAGCAGCACCAGACCCAGCAGCACCAGCGCGGTGAGCGCCAGCACCGGGTCGAACCCGTCGTCGAGCCGGCGGGCGTGACCGACCAGGATGCCGGCGGCCAGCAGCACCGTCTCGGCGACGATGTCGGCGTCGGGGCGGACCCGGCGTTCGTAGCCGGCGGCGGCCAGCGCGGCCACCGCCAGGGCCAGGCCCCAGCCGGTCGCGCCGGTGAGCGCCACCACCAGGAAGGCGAGCACGGCCAGGCCGGTGGTCAGGCACCGTGCGATCAGTTTCCTGACCAGGTCACCACGCATGTCGTACGTCTCCGGGGGTCGGGTCAGCCGGCGTCGACGCCGCTGGGCAGCCGGTCCTGCTCGGCCGCGGTCGGCTGGGCCGGCACCGGGGCCACCTCGCCGGGGGCCCGCCGGACGTCGATCACCTGGCCGGTCAGGTCGGAGATCAGCACGTCGAGCGAGGACTGGGCGACCGTCTCGGCGGCCAGCAGGGTGTGCTCCGGCTCCTCGCCGAACGCCTTGGTACGCATCGGGGTGGCGGTCCGCTCCGGGTTGATGCAGTTGACCCGGACGCCGTACTCGGCCCACTCGTCGGACAGCGCCTGGGTCAGGTTGACCAGCGCCGCCTTCGTCGACGAGTAGAGCGCGTACTGGGCCCGGCCCCGGGTGTACGAGCTGGACGTGTAGAGCAGCAGTTGCCCCTTGGTCTGCTGCAGGTACGGCAGGGACTGCCGGGCGGCGATCACCGGCCCGACGAAGTTGACCTGGAGCACCCGGTCCATGGTCTCCTCGTCCATCTCGGCCAGCGCGCCCTTCTCCAGGATGCCGGCGGTGACCACCACGTGGTCGATCCGGCCGGTGGCCTCGAAGGCGGTCTTCAGCGCGGCCTCGACGTCGCCGGTCTGCTCGACGTGGGTGCCGGTGCTGGAGCGGCTGAACGGGAAGACCTGCGCGCCGTAGCCGCGGGCCAGCTCGGCCAGGTCGTGCCCGATGCCGTAGCTGCCGCCGAAGATGACGATCGTCCGCCCGGCCAGCTCCTCGGTGTAGCTGCGGTGCGACAGCCGGGGGGCCTGGGCGGCGGCGAGCTGGAACAGCTTGTCGGCGAGGTGCACGTCGACCGGGTGGGTGACCTTGATGTTCTCGTCCGACCCGTCGATCACCTTGATCGGGGTGCCGGGCAGGTAGCGCAGCACCACGCCGCAGTCGTCGGTGGCGGCGAAGTCCGGGTCGCCCTCGGCCCGCCGGTACGCCTCCCGGATGGTGCCCGAGCGGAACGCCTGCGGGGTCTGCCCCCGGCGCAGCCGGGACCGGACCGGGATGTCGGTGATGCACTCGTCCTCGTCGACCTGGATGATCGTGTCGGCCGAGGGGATGGCCACGTCGACGGCGGAGTAGGTCCACAGCGCGTTCACGCACTCGCGGACGATCCGGGCGCTGACCAGCGGGCGGACCGCGTCGTGGAAGAGGATGTTGACGTCACCGTCGCCGACCGCGTCCAGGGCGATCCGGGTGGTGGCGTTGCGGGTGTCGCCGCCGGAGATGACCTTGCTGACCTTGCGGAAGCCGGCCTTGTCGACGATCTGCTGCGCCTCGGCGACGTGGCCGGTGGCCATCAGCACGATGATCTCGTCGATCTCCGGGGCGGCCTCGAAGACGGCCAGGGTGTGCTCGATGATCGGCTTGCCGGCGATCTTCAGCAACTGCTTCGGGATGCCCAGGCCCAGCCGGGTCCCGGTGCCTCCGGCCAGCACCACCGCCACCGTCCGCGAGGGCCGCCACGGTGCCGGGGTCTCCGGTGTGGCGTCCGGGCCAGTGGTGTGGTCCTGCGTCATTGCCGATCCTCACTCTCGGGGGATGTCTGCACGCGTCCCGGGGGTCACCCTGAACGGAAGATTGCGCCAGCGTGGCGACGGGATGAACCTTAACGCGCGGACCGCGCCGCCCCAACGGGACGACGCGGTCCGCCGGGCGTCGAACCGACGCGGTACGCGCGCCCGGAATACTACTTGCCGTTGGCGAATGCCTCGTACGCCCGGATCACCTCGTCGGTGGGCCCGTCCATCCGGATCAGCCCCGACTCCAACCAGATCGTCCGTTCGCAGGTGTCCCGCACGGAGGAGAGCTGGTGGCTGACCAGGAAGACCGTGCCGGCCCCCTCGCGCAGTTCCCGCACCCGCTGCTCGCTGCGCTTGCGGAAGCCCTTGTCGCCGGTGGCGAGCGCCTCGTCGATCAGCAGCACGTCGTGCTTCTTGGCGGCGGCGATGGAGAACCGCAGCCGGGCCGCCATGCCCGAGGAGTACGTCCGCATCGGCAGGCTGGCGAAGTCGCCGCGCTGGTTGATCCCGGAGAACTCGATGATCTCCGGGGTCATCCGGGCCACGTCGTCGGGCTGCATGCCCATCGCCAGGCAGCCCAGCGTGACGTTACGCTCACCCGACAGGTCGTTGAGCAGGGCGGCGTTCACCCCGAGCAGGGAGGGCTGGCCCTGGGTGTAGACCGCGCCCCGGTTGACCGGGAGCAGCCCCGCGATGGTGCGCAGCAGGGTCGACTTGCCGGAGCCGTTGCTGCCGATCAGGCCGATCGCCTCACCCCGGTAGGCGGTGAACGACACCCCCTTGACCGCGTGCACCTCCTGGATGTTGGGCGCGGAGGAGCGCTTGACCAGCCGGCGCAGCGCGGCCACCGGTGTGGTCCCGCCCCCGGCGCCCTTGTGCACCCGGTAGATCACGTGCGCGTCGTCGACCACCACGGTGGGGATCCGCTCGACGATCCGGGGCAGGGTCACGGTGACGTCGTTGGACGTCTCGTACCGGTCATCCACGGCCGTACTCCTGTTCGCCGCGCCAGAAGTAGACGTACCCGGCGATGCCGCCCAGCACCGCCCAGCCGACCGCCACCAGCCAGAGTTGGGTCACCGACTCGTTGAGCAGCGGCGCCTGCTCCAGCAGGGCGTACCGGGCCAGCTCGATGTAGACCAGGATCGGGTTGAACTGGATGACCGTCGAGGCCCACTCGGGCAGCCGGTCGAACAGCTTGACGCTGTAGAGCACGCCGGAGCCGTACATCCAGGTGCGCAGGATGAACGGCATGACCTGCTTGAGGTCGCTGGCCTTGGAGCCCATCCGGGCGACCACCATCACGACCCCGGCGTTGAACAGCGCCTGGAGCAGCAGCGCCGGGGGCAGCATCAGCCAGGCCAGGGTGATCGGCTCGCCGGTCACCAGGACGATGCCGACCAGCACGATCATCGAGGCCAGCAGTTGCTGGAACTGGGTGAGCGTGGCGGCCAGCGGCAGGCAGGCCCGGGGGAAGTGCAGCGCCCGAATCAGCCCCAGGTTGCCGCTGATCGACTGGGTGCCGGCCAGCACCGCGCTCTGGGTGAAGTTGAAGATGAACAACCCGGTGGTCAGGTACGCGATGAAGTTCGGGATGGTGTTCTGCCCGAGCACCACGCCGAAGATCAGGTAGTAGACGGCGGCGTTGGTCAGCGGGGTGAGCACCTGCCAGATCTGGCCCAGCTTGGCGTTGCTGTACGAAGCGACCAGTTTGGCGTTGGCGTACGCGGCGGTGAAGTGCCGGTAGGCCCACAGTCTGCGGCTGTACTCGGTCAGGGACGGGCGCTCACCGGCGACCCGGAGTCCGTGCCGAGCGGCCAGCTGCGCCTGGGTCAGGCCCGTTTCAGGGTCGACCAGCGCGGTGGTGGCCATGGGAAGGGCGCTCCGATCTTTCGTACCAACGGGATGCGCGCGACGATGGGGATCCGTGGGTCGGCGCGGTGCCGGGGCAGCCTCGTCGCTGCGTGGACGGTAGTCCAAAACACGTCGGGACGCAACCGTACCGTCGTTGCGCTACATTGGCCCCCGTGACAGGTGCGAAGAGTCCCCGATGACCAGCGACAAGAGGCGTACGCCGGCCGGTGCCGCGGTGCTGCGGGGCGACATCACCAGAGCCATCCGCCGTGCCCTGATGCAGGAACTCGCCGCGGTCGGATACGGGCGGCTCTCCATCGAGGCGGTGGCCCGCCGGGCCGGGGTGAGCAAGACCGCGATCTACCGGCGGTGGAACTCGAAACTCGACCTGGTGATCGAGACCGTGGTGGCCGCCGCCGGCAACAAACTGCCGGCGCTGGACACCGGCAGCCTACGCGGCGACCTGACGCTGCTGTTCCAGGTGATCGCCCACGCGCTCAGCCACCCGCTGGCCTCGCAGATCATCCCCGACCTGCTCGCCGAGGCGGCCCGCAACCCGACCATCGACGCCACCCTCCAGCAGCTCCTGCGGGCCAAGCAGCAGGAGATCGGCGGCCGGTTGATCAGCCTGGCGGTGCAACGCGGCGAACTGCCCGCCGACACCGACGCCGACGCGGCCGTCGACCTGATCGTCGGCCCGTTGTACTGGCGGCTGGCCATCGCGCGGACCCCGCTCACCCCGAGCTACCTGGATCTGCTGGTGGAGTCGGTGGCGACCGGGCTGACCGCGAACGGCACGGTGCCCCGCCAGCGGGAGGCGCCGGTGTCCGGTTGACCGGCCCCCGCCCGGCCACCTCCGGGACACCGCCACGCCGCCCACCGGCCATCGACCGGGGGTGGTTGCGGTTACCCTGCTTTCCGGACCGGAGCCGGGCGACCGTCCGCCGCCCGCCGGCCGTACGACTCTCGCGTACCGTGCCCGTACGACGACAAGGACGACCCGTGCCGAACGCCGACCCCGTTGCCGTCGCGCCCCCGCCCGTCGCACCACCCCCCGCCGGGCCGGCCGCCGGACGACCGCGGCCCGCGCACCGGCTGCGGTCGGCGCTCGCCGCCGCCCCGGCCGTCATCACCGACGCCGGGGTGCTCGGCTTCGCGCTGTGGACGGTGCTCTACCACGCCTCCTTCCTGTTCGGGCTGCGCCCGTCGGTGACCTTCCTGAGCTGGCTCGTCGGCTGCGTCGGCATCGCCGCCGTGGTCGGGGTGCGCGCCCTGCGGCGGAGCCGCGTCCCCGCCGCGCCCCCCGCACCGGCCGCCGACCCCGCCCCGTCGGGCGGGACGGGCCAGCCGCGCCGCTTCCTGCTGCCAGTGGTCGCCGCCGGGGTGGTCGCCGCCGTCACCGCCGGCCTCGCCGGCACCCCGGCCGGCGACGTGCTCTCCTGGTGGGTCCCGGCCGCTGCCGGTGCCGTCGCGGGCATCGGGGTCATGCTGCTCACCCGGCGGGCGTGGCGGGCCGACGACGCGGACCCACCCGCGCCGCCCGTCCCCACCGCCGGCCAGTCCGGGTACGCGCTGCTGATCTCGGTCGGCGCGGCGATCTCCTCGCTCTACCTGGCCCGCAACACCCCGGACGACGTCTACTACGTGGGCAAGACGGTCTGGGTGGCCGAGCGTGACCTGGTGCCCACCAACGACTTCCTGTTCACCGAGAACGTCGCCCCGGCGATGGGTTCGCTGCCGCCCACCCCCTCGATCGAGGTGTTCGACGGCGCGCTCGCCCACGTGCTCGGCATCCACGGGGCGTCCGCCACCTGGTACCTCGCGCTGCCGGTGATGGCGGTGCTGGCCGTCCTGGCGCTGTGGCGGCTCACCCACCGGTGGGCCCCGCGCCGGCCGGTGCTCGCGTTCAGCGTCGCGGTGACCTACCTCTACCTGGTGGCCGGTTCGGACGCCGCGCTCGGCACCTTCCACCTGCCCCGCCTCTACGAGGGCAAGGGGATGTTCGTCTCGGCGGTCATCCCGCTGATGTGGCTCTACCTCACCGAGTGGTTCGACACCCGGTCGCGCCGTTCGCTGCTGCTCGTCTTCGCCCTCTCGGTCACCGCGGCCGGGCTCACCACCACCTCGGCGATCATCCTGCCGATGCTGGTCGGTGCGGCCGGGCTGGCCATGCTGCTGGTCGGCCGGTGGAAGGACGCGGTGGTCGGCGGGCTCGCCGCCGTGGCGTACCCGGTGGGGGCGATCGTGGTGTCCCGGCTCGTGCTGGGCGGCATGGACGCCGCCGGCGCGGACGACGCCTTCTTCGACGCCGAGTACACCTACCGGCGCACGCTGCTGGTCGGAATCGTCGGGGTGATCAGCGGCCTGGCGCTGTGGTGCGGGCCGCTGCTGGCCCGCCGCCGCACCCCGGCGCTGCTGGCCGCCGGCGCCGCCCTGGTGATGAGCGTGCTGCTGGTGCCCGGCGTGCTGGAGACGCTCGGCGCGCTGACCGGGATCTCCGTGGTGCTCTGGCGGGTGCCGTGGCTGCTCGCCCTGCCGACCCTGATCGGCCTGCTCTGCACGGTGTCGGTCCCGTCGCCGTCGCGGCTGCTGCGCGGCGCGGTCGGCGGGCTGGTCGCCGCCGCGATGGTCGCCTCGTTCGCCGTCTGGGCCACCCCGATGTGGTCGCCTGACAGTTGGGTGGAGACGCACACCCGCCCCACCTGGAAGCTGCCCCAGCAGCGGCAGCAGATCGCGTTCTGGATCGCCGGGCAGGACCGGCCGGACGGCCTGGTCCTCGCCCCCTCGACCATCATGCGGACCTCACTGATCGTCACCAGCCGGGTCCGGGTCGTCCTGCCCCGCGACTTCTACCTGGTCGAGTACGACCTGAACTCCGATTTCGCCAAGGACCGGCTGCTGCTGGCCCACTTCGCCGACGGGCGGGAGAAACCCGACCGGGCGCAGGTCGCCGCCGCCGTCGAGCGGCTCGGCGTGGGCACCATCTGCGTCTACAACGGCAACCGGTACGCCCGGGAGACGGCCGTCGAGCTGGGCTTCACCGAGTTCGCCTCGCGGCGTGGACCGGGCGCGACGACCTGCTACGGCCGGGCGGGCTGAGCGGGGGACGTCCCGGGCCGCCCGCCAGGTATCGGCTCGTCTGACCGAAATGGACCTGGATACCCGAGCGACACCGGGACGTCCTCTCGCGTTAAAGTCGCAGTCACCCGCAGGCCGGCCCGGTCGGTCGCGGTGCTGCGGTCACGCCCGTCGTACGACGAGGCCGCCGACCGCCGGGCCCCGCCCGTCATCGATCTCGTAGGGAGCGTCCCCCTTGTTCGGCTCGTTACTGGAACGCACCGGCACCGCCGCCCGAGGCGCGCTGCTGGTGCTGTCCTACCTGGTCATGCTCGTCGCGGGCGGCTTCGGATGGGTGGCCCTGTTCGCCGTGGCCGGGCTGGCCGCCGTCGTCGGCGAGTTCGCCGTCACCCGCTGGTCGCCCCCCTCGGAGACGCTGCTGGAGAAGGTCGGCCTCAACCGGGGCTACCGGCAGCTCAGCCGGGACCTCGCCAGCGTGCTGCTGGTCGCCGCCACGGTCCCGCTCACCGGGGCCGAGCTGACCTGGCTGCTGGTGCTGCCGGCGGCGGTCTGGGTGACCGCCGTCTTCTCGGGCGCCCTCAACACCATGATCGACAGGCGGAACCCGGTCTCCGCGCTGGTCCGCAACATCGAGCTGGGGCCGATCCGCTCGGCCCCCCGCCCGCCCGGGTGGGTCGCCGCCCTGGCCGGCGTCCAGCTCGCGGTGCTCAACGTGCTGCTGATCCCGGCCGCCGTGGTCGCGGCGGTCCGCACCGACGTCACCGTCATGCTGGCGGTCGCCGCGCTGGCGGCCGGGCTCGCCGCCCTGGTCGGCGCGGTCGTCGCGGTGACCTGGCTGCGCGGGCGGGGCACCGGCAAGAGCCCGGTGCTGCCGGTGCTCCAGCGGTGGATCGACGGCTACCGCCCCGAGGTCGCGCTCTACTTCGCCGGCCCGGCCAAGGACGTCTACCAGGCGAACATGTGGCTGGCCCCGACCGAGGCGCTGCACCAGCGGGCGGTCGTGCTGATGCGCAGCAGGGAGGCGTTCTTCGAACTGGCCGACACCCGGCTGCCGGTGATCTGCGTGCCGACCGGCCCGGATTTCATGAACCTCGAACTGGGCACGGTGCGGGCCGCCCTCTACGCGGCCAACGTCGGCGCGAACATCCACATGCTGCGCGAGCCGGGCATGAAGCACGTGTTCGTCGGCCACGGTGACAGCGACAAGCAGGCCAGCGTCAACCCGTACAGCAAGGTGTACGACGAGGTGTGGGTCGCCGGCCTGGCCGGACGGGAGCGGTACGCGCGGGCCGCGGTCGGCGTCCGCGACGAGGACATCGTGGAGATCGGCCGGCCGCAGCTCGCCGGGGTGCACACCTTCGGCGGGACCGCCCCGGACCGGCCGTTCACCGTCCTGTACGCCCCCACCTGGGAGGGCTGGCTCGACGACGACCCGTACCACACCTCGCTGGTGCTGATGGGGGAGCGGATCGTCCGGGGCGTGCTCGCCTCGCCGCAGGTGCGCCTGGTCTACAAGCCGCACCCGCTGACCGGCTCCCGCTCCAAGGAGGCACGGGCGGTGCACGAGCGGCTGGTGTCGCTGATCCGCGCCGCCGGCGGCGACCCCGACTCCGGTTCGCTCGACGGCCCGGGGCACCGGGTGGTCACCGGCCGGGTCCCCGCCCTGTTCGACTGCTTCAACCAGACCGACCTGCTGATCAGCGACATCTCCAGCGTGGTCTCCGACTTCGTGCAGAGCCAGCGGCCGTACGTGGTGGCCAACCCGAGCGGGCTGCCGGAGGACGAGTTCCGGCGCGAGTTCCCCACCTCCCGGGGGGCGTACCTGCTCTCCCGGGACTGCGGCGAGCTGGAGAAGATCGTCGCGGTGACCCGGGTCGGTGACGACCCGATGACCGACGCCCGGCGGGAGCTGAAGACCTACCTGCTCGGCCCGGCCGAGGCCAACCCGATGGACCGGTTCCAGGAGGAGATCGGCCGGCTCTGCCGCTGACCGACCGGGCCGTGGGACCCGGGGTGGACGCCCGCCCCGGGTCCCGCGCCGTTTCCCCGGCCGGTGGCGGCGGCATCCCGGTGACCGGCGCGGGGTCGCCCACCGTTTCCCCCACGCCGGCGCTTCTGCCACCATTCGCTCGACATCCGTACGACGAATGGGGGTCACCGGTGCGCATCCTGCTGGTCGAGGACGACCGACGGGTGGCCGCCGCCCTCGCCTCGGCGCTGACCCGACGCGGGTACGAGGTCGAGCACGCGGCCACCGTCGCCGCCGCGCTCTCCGCCGCCCCCTGCGACCTGGTCCTGCTCGACCTCACCCTGCCCGACGGTGACGGTACGGAGGTGTGCCGGGAGCTGCGGCGGCGCAGCAGCCAGCTCGGCATCATCGCGGTCACCGCCCGGGGCGAGGAACGCGACCGGGTGCTCGGCCTGCGGCTCGGCGCCGACGACTACGTGGTGAAGCCGTTCTCGATGGTGGAGTTGCAGGCCCGGATCGAGGCGGTGCTGCGGCGGGCGGCGCACGCCGCGCCGGCCCGGGACCTGATCGAGGTCGGGCCGGTCCGCATCGACGTGGCCGCCCGGACGGTCGCCGTCGCCGGTCAGCCGGTGGCGTTGACCCGTAAGGAGTTCGACATCCTGCTCTCGCTGGCCCGTCAGCCCGGCACGGCGGTGCCCCGGGACCGCATCCTGCTCGACGTCTGGGGCACCACCTGGGCCGACCGGCACACCGTGGAGGTGCACGTCGGTTCGCTGCGCGCCAAGCTCGGCGACCCCCGGCTGGTGGAGACCGTACGCGGGGTCGGCTACCGGCTCCGGGGCGAGTGAGGGGCAGCCGGTGCGGCGTCGACTGGTGATCAGCTATCTGCTGCTGATGGTGCTGGTGCTGCTGGCGTTGGAGACGCCGCTCGCGGCGACCCTGGCGTCCCGGGAGACCGACCGGGTCCGCGCCGACCGGCTCGCTGACGCCACCCGGTTCGCCTCGCTGGCCGGGCCGGCGTTGCGCGGCGGCGGGGCCGGGCCGCTGACCGGCGAACTCGTCAGCTACGACCAGCTCTACGGCATCGGGGCCGCCGTCGTCGACCGGGACGGCCGGGCGCTGGTGGTGTCGACGAGTTGGCACACCGGCCGGGACACCCGGGCGGCCCTGGACACCGCCCTGGCCGGGCAGCAGTTCAACGGGCCGGACTCGGTGTGGCCGTGGGTGGACGGCCCGCTGGTGGTGGCGGTGCCGATCAACGACGGCGGTGAGGTGCTCGGCGCGGTGGTCACCGCCACGCCGGTGGCGAAGGTCCGCCGCACGGTCACCGCGTGGTGGCTGCTGCTCGCCGGGATCGGACTGCTCGCCGTGCTGGCCTGCGTCTCCACCGCGTTCGGGCTGGCCGGCTGGGTGCTGCGCCCGGTGACCGAACTGGACGCGGTGACCCACGAGATCGCCGAGGGGGACCGGGGCGCCCGGGTGCAGGACCGGTGGGGGCCGCCGGAGCTGCGCCGGCTGGCGGCCAACTTCAACCACATGGCGGCGGTGGTCGCCGACGTGATGGACCGGCAGCGGGCCTTCGTCGCGCACGCCAGTCACCAGTTGCGCAACCCGCTGACCGCGCTGCGCCTGCGGGTGGAGGAGCTGGGGCCGAGCGTGGTCGACCAGGACGGCCGGGCCGAGCACCGGCTCGCCCTGGAGGAGACCGACCGGTTGGCGCTGGTCCTCGACGGGCTGCTCACCCTGGCCCGCGCCGAGCGGGAGCAGAACGAACGGGTCACCGTGGACGCGGCGGCGGTGGCCGCGTCCCGGGTCGCCGCGTGGGAGCCGTTGGCCCGGCACCGGTCGGTCACGTTGCGCCTGGTGGCGTCCGGCCCGGCCTACGCCCGGACCGTGCCGACCGCCGTCGACCAGGCGTTGGACGCGCTGATCGACAACGCGATCAAGTTCAGCGGCGACGGTGGTGAGGTGACCGTCGCGGTCCGGCACGCCGACGGGGGCACCGCGCTGGAGGTGCGCGACACCGGCCCGGGGATGACCTCGGGCCAGCTCGACCAGGCCACCGAGCGGTTCTGGCGGGCCCCGGACGCGCAGAACATCGAGGGTGCCGGTCTCGGCCTGACCATCGTGGCGGTGCTGGTGGACGCCTCCGACGGTCGGCTCACCATGCACCCGGGGCAGCCGCGTGGCCTGGTCGCCGAACTGTGGTTCCCCGCCCCGGCCGGCTCCGCTCCGGCCGCGGCCCCCGACCTGGCCGCAGACCCCGACCTGGCCGCAGACGCCGATCCGGCCGCCGACCGCGCCCCGGCCGCGGGCCCCACCACCCCGGCCCTGCCCGGCGCCCCGGCAGCAACCACCATCCCGGCGACACCCACCGGCGGCCGGGCGGGGGCGTCCGGGCCGGGCTGAGCGGTCAGGGTTTGGCGGAGCGGTACCAGTCGGCCGCGCCCGGGTGCAGCGGCAACGGCGTGGTGGCGATCGCCGAGCGGGGACTCATCCGGCCGGCCGCCGGATGGGCGGCGGCCAGCTCCGACCGGCGTTCCATCAGCAGCCGGGTCACCTCGCGTACCAGGGGCTCGGGCAGGTCCGCCCGGACGATCAGGTAGTTGGGGTTGGCGACGGTGGTGACGGGGTCCACCCCGTACACCGAGCGGGGGACGTCCCGGGAGACGTACACCTCCCGGTAGGCGCGGCGCAGCGGCTCGGTCCACTCGCCGAGGTTCACCAGCCGGATCGAGGTGGCGTCGGCCAGCGCCTTCACCCCACGTACCGGCAGGCCACCGGAGAAGAAGAAGGCGTCGATCCGGCCGGCGCGCAACGCCGCCACCGAGTCGTCCAGCCCGAGGTGTTCCTGCCGGACCGTGTCCCCGCCGAGCCGGGCCACCTCCAGCAGCCGGGTCACGGTGACCTCGGTGCCGGAGCCGGCCGCGCCCACCGACACCCGTCGCCCGCGCAGGTCCGCGAGCTCGCGGATCGGACCGCCGGCCGTGGTGACCAGGTGCAGCAGGTCGTCGTAGACGCGGGCCACGGCGAGCACCCTCGGCGGGGTGGTCGGGCTGGTGTCGAGCACGTCGGCCTGGGTGAAGCCCAGTTCGGCGGCACCGGAGCCGACCAGCCGGACGTTCTGGGCGGAGGCGGCGGTGACCACCACGCTGGCCCGGACCCCGGGCAGCTCGCGGTTGAGGACGGTGGCCAGCGACTGGCCGAAGGCGTGGTAGACGGCGGTCGGGCTGCCGGTGGCGATCCGGATCGGGATCGGCTCGTCGGGGGATTCCTGGCAGGCGGCCAGCCCGCCGAGCACCACGACCAGCAGCATCAGCAGCGCCCCGCCGGCGGAGGCGGACCGCCGGCCGCGCCCGGTCCGGCTACGGCTCACGCGGTGCACTCTGCGCCGTCACCGGCTCCGGCGCAAGCTCGGGCCGCCGGTGCCCGGTCTGAGCCCCGGGTCAGCGGGCGGTGTGGTGGCCGGTGGCGGGGGTCAGACCAGGGTGGTGGTCCGGGCGGGCGCCAACGCGGCCCGTTCCATGATCCGCAGCCGGTCCGGCCCGTCCGCGACGCTCACCACCAGGCAGCCGGCCCCCGGATGCAGCAGCGCCGGCACCTCCAGCAGCGCCGCCGACCGGATCAGCACGGCGGCGAGTTCCCGGTCGGCCAGCCGGATGCCGAGGATGTGCCGTCGGACGTGCCGGCCGCCGGCCAGCAGGGCCGAACGCCAGGCGGCCGAGGCGAGCCGGGTCCGCCAGGCGGCCCGGGGGGTGGAGGACCCGACGGCGGGCCCGAGCAGTTCCCGACGTCCCTGCCGCCACCCCGTCTCCCGCAACCGGGTGAACCCGGCGCGGTGATCCGCCGGCACGTGCAACCGGTGCAGCTCGTACCGGCGGCGCAGGCCACCGGTGACCACCTCGTGCTCGACCGGGACGTCGAGCCGGGCGAGCAGCTGCCGCATCCGCAGCGCCGCGTCCTCCCGGTTGAACTCCACGGTCCCCCGCTGCGGTGGCGTGGGGGTGTGCGGGCGGGCCGTCGGCGTCGGCGTGCAGCGCACCAGGCAGGCCACCTCGAACGCGTCGGCCAGGGTCAGCCAGTCCAGCGGGGGCGGGGACGACGGGAGGTGCGGCCGGTCGAGCAGGCGGGGTTCGGAGGTCATCGGACCGCTCCTTCTCGACGTGGGATTCCCCTAACGGTCGCCTGCCGGTCGGCCCGCCTCCAGCCATCGGCACCGGATTTGAGGAAATCTTGCGTTCCTAGAGTTCGGTCACCACCACGTCGATCTGCCGGGGTCGACCCGTCGTCACCGGCCGCTCCTCGACCGGATACTTCAGGTCACGCAACGCGCCGATCAACCCGGTCGCGGTGCGTGGCCGGGCCCCGGCCAACAGCAGGTCACGGACCAGCCGCCCCTTGGTGGCCTTGTTGAAGTGACTGACCACCGTGCGCTCGCCCGGCCGGCGCTCGTGCAGCACCCGCACGGTGACCGTCCGACCGGCCAGCTCCGCCGGCGGCGTCCAGGTCGCCGCGTAGGCGGCGGAGCGCAGGTCCAGCACCGGGCCGCCGCCGGCCGCCGCCGTCAGCACCGGCGACAGCACCCGCCGCCAGTACGCCGACAGCGCCCCCACCCCCGGCAACCGCGCCCCGATCGGGCACCGGTACGGCGGAATCCGGTCGGCGAGCCGGACCACCCCCCACAGGCCCGAGCTGACCAGCACGGTGCGGCGGGCCGTCCGCAGCGCCCCGGGCGGCAGGGTGGCCAGGCCGAGCGCCTCGTAGAGCACCCCGGTGTAGACCTGCCCGGCCGGCGCGGTGGCGGCCCGGTCCAGCCGGGCGTTGCGGGCCAGCTCGCCCCGCTGACCGGCGGTCAACCCGAGGGCGGTCAGGGCGGCGTCCGCGGCGGCGTCGGACCGGCCGGTGGCACTGAGCGTCATCAGCGCGCCCAGCACCTCCTCGCGGGCCGGCGTCAGCTCGGGCAGGCAGAGCCGGGTCAGGTCGAGCCGACGCCCGGTGCCGGCGTCGGCCTTGCCCTCGGAGGGCGGCAGCAGGATGAGCACCGGCACAGCGTACGGGCCGAGGTCAGCGCCACGGCCGGACGGCGCTCGGCGGGCGGTACACGCGATATCCGGCGACCTCGACCAGCCGGGCGTCGTCGGCTCCGTCCCCGAGCAGGTGACGCAGCCGGCGTTCCGCCGGGGAGTCGACCGGCAGCACGTACCCGGGCCGCGCCGCCCGCTCCACCCGCCGCCAGTACGGCGGGTACCGGTTCTGCCCCGGGGTGAGCCGCCCGTCGAGCACCGCGCAGACCACCCGTTCGCCCGTGTCGAAGGTCAACCGGTTGCAGGTCCAGTAGTCGCCGTAGACCTCCCGCAGCCCGGTACGCCGAACCGCGTCGGCCAGGTCCCGGGCCCGCCGCTGGTCGGCCCGGGGCGCGTCGAGCGTGGCCAGGAACAGGCCCGTCGCCACCACGGCGGTGGTGGTCAACCCGGCCAGCACGGCGGCGGCGCCCGCCCCGACCAGCCGGCCGACCACCCCGACACTGCCCCGCCAGCAGGCCGCCGCCGCCAGCCAGAGCGGCCAGAGCACCGCCGGCAGGGAGATCTGCACCACCGACAGGTAGCGGGCGTTGGCGAGCGGGTCGGTCGCGGCGGGCGGGCTGCGGACGTACGACAGCAGGGTCAGCGCGGCACCGGCGACCAGGGCGAGCTGGGCGAGCGGTCGGACCCGCACGGCCGCCGGCCGGCCCACGGCCCGGCGGTGGCCGACCAGGGCGAGACCGGCGGCGGCGACCAGCAGCACCAGGTAGAGCACCCCGAACCACTCCTGCCAGCGGGCGCAGCCGGTGACCGGGCAGAGGCCGGTGGCCAGCGGCACCCCCTCCAGCAGCCCGCCCCGCACCCGGTCCGCCCACGGCGGCGTCGGGCCGGTACCGGCGCTGAGCTGACGCAGCACCGACAGCGAGTCCGCGCCCGGCGGGGCGACCAGGTTGTCCCAGGCCAGCGGTGCCATCCCGACCGCGACCCCGGCCACCAGCAGCAGCCCCGACCAGCCCCACAGCTTCCGGCGCAGCGCGTACAGCAGCAGCAGGCCGGCGACCGCCAGGTAGGGGGCGAGCAGCCAGTCCGACCAGAGCGCCGCCCCGGCGAGCACCCCGGCCAGTCCGGTAGCCGCCCGCCGCCAGCCGGGCCGCCGCCACCGGCCGCGCCGCCCGGCCAGGCCCACCGCGACCAGCAGGATCGCCAGCACCATCGGTTTGCCCTCGGGCCGCCCGCCCACCACGGTGAGCTGGTCACGCACCACCCGTTCGGTGCCGAGCACCAACAGCCCGACGACGAAGGTGGCGAACCACGGCCGGTAGAGCCGCCGGGTCAGCCGGTGGGACAACCAGAGGAAGACGGCGTACAACGCGACAAGCGGCAACCGCAGCACCGGCCAGGACGGCCCGGCCAGGGCCACCAGCGGCGCCGCCAGGTAGGACTCGGCCATGCCCATGTAGTGCTGCCCGTACAGGAACACCGGGTGCTCCCGGCCGGCGGCGATGTGCAGCGCGGCCAGCCCGAACGTCGCCTCGTCGCTGTTCGCGGCGGGCACCGTCAGCAGGGTCAGGGCCAGCCGGTACCCCACCCCGGCCACCCCGAGCAGCAGCGCGACCAGCGCCGGGCGGTCCAGCCGCGCGCGGTCGGGCGGTACAGGTGTCGACACGACCAACGCCCCCGTCGTCGTCCCGACCGGAGTGTGTCACGCCCACCGGCCGCGCCGGGCCCGATCGGGCCAGCCGGGCCGGCTACCTGGGCGCTCGCCTGGCCGCTGCCGGACACCTGTGGCAGGGTTGCAGCGTGCCATCCACCACCGCAGGCCAGCTGGCCGTACCCACCCTGCACCGGGCCGCGCGGATCGAGGACGCCCTGCACCAGTTGGTGGAGCGCCGGCTGCGGCGCACCGGGTGGCAGCCCAACATCGTCGCGTACGCCGGTTACGGCGCGCCCGGCTGGGCCCGGGTGCTGTGCCGGGTGCTGCTCAGCCGCCCCGACCGGCGGCAGGGCCGGCTGGAGAAGGTCCGCGGCTGGCGCAGCTTCGCCACCCTGCCCGCCAAGCACGTCGAGGTCACCATCGAGGCCGGCGACGGCGTGCACACCGCCCGGGCCGACCGCAGCGGCTTCGTCGACACCGTGGTCAAGGCCGACTTCACCCCCGGCTGGGCGTCGGTGCGGCTGCGGGTCGCCGACGCCGAACCGGTCGAGGCGCTGGTCCGGATCATCGACCCGGAGGTGCGCCTGGGCATCCTCTCCGACATCGACGACACGGTGATGGTGACCGCGCTGCCCCGGCCCATGCTGGCCGCGTGGAACACCTTCGTCCTCGACGAGCACGCCCGCACGGCCGTGCCCGGCATGGCGGTGCTGTACGAACGCCTGGTCACCGCCCACCCGGGCAGCCCGGTGTTCTACCTGTCGACCGGCGCGTGGAACGTCGCGCCGACGCTGACCCGGTTCCTGTCCCGGCACCTCTACCCGGCCGGCCCGCTGCTGCTCACCGACTGGGGGCCGACGGCCGACCGCTGGTTCCGCAGCGGCCGGGAACACAAGCGGGCCACCCTGGCCCGGCTGGCCACCGAGTTCCCCGACGTGCGGTGGCTGCTGATCGGCGACGACGGGCAGCACGACCAGGAGATCTACCGCGAGTTCGCCGCCGCCCACCCGGAGAACGTCGCCGGGGTGGCGATCCGCCGGCTCTCCCCGACGCAGTCGGTGCTCGCCGGTAGCCTGCCCGTGCCGAACGACCGGCCGTCCTCGGCGGGCCCGGTCGGGCAGAAGTGGCTCTCCGCCCCGGATGGGGCCGGGCTGTGGAAGCTGCTCCGCGACGCCGGCCTGGTCTGATCCCCGACCCGACCGGCGTCCCGTACGGCCGGGTCAGTCGCGGCGGAGCCAGAGCACGCCGAGCGGGGGCACCCGCAGCGAAACCGAGGCGGGCAGGCCGTGCCAGGGGACGTCCTGGGCGTGTACCGCGCCGAGATTGCCCACCCCGGAGCCGCCGTAGTGGTGGGCGTCGGTGTTGATCACCTCGGTCCAGGTGCCGGCGGCCGGCAGGCCGACCCGGTAGTCCTCCAGCGGGCCGGCGGAGAAGTTCGCCACGCAGACCAGGGTCGCGCCGTCCGGGGCGATCCGGACGAAGGAGACCGTGTTGTTGGCGACGTCGTCACCGGCGATCCAGCGGAACCCGGCCGGGTCGGTGTCCTGCGCCCACAGCGCCGGGGTGCCCCGGTAGGCGGCGTTGAGGTCGGCGACCAGCCGCTGCACCCCGGCCCGCGCCGGATCGTGCAGGAGGTACCAGTCGAGGCCGCGTTCCTCGCTCCACTCCCGGTCGTCGCCCAGCTCGCAGCCCATGAAGAGCAACTGCTTGCCCGGGTGCGCCCACATGTACGCCAGCAGCGCGCGCACGTTGGCCAGCCGTTGCCAGGTGTCGCCGGGCATCTTGCCGGCCAGCGACCCCTTGCCGTGCACCACCTCGTCGTGGCTGATCGGCAGCACGTAGTTCTCGCTCCAGGCGTACGCCAGGGAGAAGGTGAGCTGGTGGTGGTGGTGCTGGCGGTAGATCGGGTCCTTCGCGGTGTAGAGCAGGGTGTCGTGCATCCAGCCCATGTTCCACTTGAAGCCGAAGCCGAGCCCGCCGTCGCTGGTGGGTCGGGTCACCCCGGGCCAGGCGGTGGACTCCTCGGCGATCATCACCACCCCGGCGTGGTGCTTGTAGACGGTGGCGTTGACCTCCTGCATGAAGGCGATCGCCTCCAGGTTCTCCCGGCCGCCGTGCCGGTTGGGCAGCCACTGCCCCTCGGGGCGGGAGTAGTCCAGGTAGAGCATCGAGGCGACCGCGTCGACCCGCAGGCCGTCGACGTGGAACTCGTCGCACCAGTAGAGGGCGTTGGCGACCAGGAAGTTGCGGACCTCGCGGCGGCCGAAGTCGAAGACGTACGTGCCCCAGTCGGGGTGCTCGCCGCGGCGCGGGTCGGGGTGCTCGTAGAGCGGGGTGCCGTCGAAGCGGGCCAAGGCCCACTCGTCCTTGGGGAAGTGCGCGGGCACCCAGTCCAGCAGCACCCCGACGCCGGCGGCGTGCAGCCGGTCGACCAGGTACCGGAAGTCGTCCGGGTCGCCGAACCGGGAGGTGGGCGCGAAGTAGCCGGTGACCTGGTAGCCCCAGGAACCACCGAACGGGTGCTCCATCACCGGCAGGAACTCCACGTGCGTGAAGCCCATCTCGGTGACGTACGCGGTGAGCTGTTCGGCCAGCTCGCGGTAGCCGAGGCCGGGCCGCCACGAGCCGAGGTGCACCTCGTACACGCTCATCGGTTCCCGGTGCGGCTGCCGGCGGGCCCGCCGCTCCAGCCACTGCGCGTCGGTCCACTCGTAGCGGGACCGGTGCACCACCGAGGCGGTGGCCGGCGGCACCTCCGCGTACGCGGCCATCGGGTCGGCCTTGTCCCGCCATCGCCCGTCGGCACCGAGGACCCGGTACTTGTAGCGGGCCCCCTCGGGTGCGCCGGGCACGAAGATCTCCCAGACGCCGCTGGATCCGAGGCTGCGCATCGGCCAGCCGTCGTCGGCACCCCAGCCGGTGAAGTCGCCGACCACGCGTACGCCACGCGCGTTGGGGGCCCACACCGCGAAGGCGACGCCGTCGTCGCGGACCCGCGCGCCGAGCGCCTCCCAGAGCCGCTCGTGCCGGCCCTCGCCGATCAGGTGCAGGTCCAGCTCGCCGAGGCTCGGCGGGTGGCGGTACGGGTCGTCGGTGACCCACCCGTCGACGTCGACCCGGTAGTCGAGCACGCTGCCCTCGACGCGGGCCTCGAAGACGCCGACGTCGTGCACCCGCTTCATCGGGTGCCGGTCGTCGCCGACGAGCAGCGCCACGTCACCGGCGCCCCGCCGCATGGTGCGGATCGTGGTCCACCCGTCGGCGGGGTGCGCGCCGAGCAGGGCGTGCGGGTCGTGCGTCGCGCCGGCGATCAGCTGGTCCATCGGTCGTCCTTCGGGGCGGGGTCGGTCGGGGTGCTGCCGTGCGGGGCACGGCCGGTCCTGGTGCCACCGGCCCGGGTGCCGCCGGCCCTGCCACGGCGGACCCTGGCGGGGCCAGGTGCGGGCAGGTCGGGGGCGGGGAGGTCGGTCGCGGTGGGGCCGGCCGGCTGGTCGGCCTCCGGGGCGGGGGTGGTCGGCGCGGTGCCGCCGGAGAGTTCCGCGGGCACCTCCTCGACTGTCAACCCGGCCGGTTCCGCGCCGGCCGGAATCCCGGTCGGCGGCGTCGGCGGGCGGCGGACCGTCAGCACGTGCGCGGGTTGCAGGTACGGGTCGAGCCGGACCGCGTTGCGCTGCCCCCACTCGTAGCCGGCCCCGGTCAGCTCGTCGTGCACGGTGAACCGTTCGTGCCAGTCGAAGCCGAGCGCCGGCATGTCCAGCGTGGTGTTGCCCCACTGCACGGTGTGCGAGTCGAACGAGCAGACCACGATGACCGTGTCGCCGGTGTCCGGGTCGCGCTTGGACCAGCAGAGCAGCGCCGGGTTGTCGATGTCGTGGAAGACCAGGTTGCGCAGCCGGTGCAGGGCCGGGTGCTCGCGGCGGACCCGGTTGAGGGTGGCGACGAACGGGGCGAGCGAGCGGCCGTGCGCCTGCGCGCCGGCCCAGTCCCGGGGTCGCAGCTCGTACTTCTCGTTGTCGAGGTATTCCTCGGCGCCGGGCCGGGCGACGTGCTCGAACAGCTCGAAACCGGCGTAGATGCCCCAGGACGGGCTGAGCAGCGCGGCCAGCACCGCCCGGATCTTGAACATCGGCGGTCCGCCGTGCTGCAACGACTCGTGCAGGATGTCCGGGGTGTTGGGCCAGAAGTTGGGCCGCATCCAGTCGACCGAGGCGACCAGTTCCTCGCAGTACTCCCGCATCTCGGCGGCCGTCGTCCGCCAGGTGAAATAGGTGTACGACTGGGTGAAGCCGATCTTGCCGAGGCCGTGCATGATCGCCGGCCGGGTGAACGCCTCGGCCAGGAAGAGCACGTCCGGGTCGGTGCGCTTGACCTCGGCGATCAGCCAGTGCCAGAAGTCGAACGGCTTGGTGTGCGGGTTGTCCACCCGGAAGATCCGGACGCCCTCGCCGATCCAGTGCCGGACCACCCGCAGCACCTCGGCCCGGATGCCCTCGGGGTCGTTGTCGAAGTTGACCGGGTAGATGTCCTGGTATTTCTTCGGCGGGTTCTCCGCGTACGCGATGCTGCCGTCGGCCCGGGTGGTGAACCACTCCGGGTGCTCGGTCACCCAGGGGTGGTCGGGGGCGCACTGCAACGCCAGGTCCATCGCCACCTCCAGGCCCTGCTCGGCGGCGGCGGCGACGAAGTCGCGGAAGTCCTCGGGCGTACCCAGGTCGGGGTGGATGGCGTCGTGGCCGCCCTCGGCCGCGCCGATCGCCCAGGGCGAGCCGACGTCGTCGGGGCCGGCGGTCAGCGCGTTGTTGCGGCCCTTGCGGTTGACCCGGCCGATCGGGTGGATCGGTGGCAGGTAGAGCACGTCGAAGCCCATCGCCGCGACCCCGGGCAGCCGTTCCAGCGCGGTGACGAAGGTGCCCGAGCGGGCCGGGGCGTCGACGGTGGCCGGGATCGCGCCCTCGGAGCGGGGGAAGAACTCGTACCAGGCGGAGAAGAGCGCCCGGGGGCGGTCCACCCAGAGCAGGTACGGGGTGCCGGTGGTGACCAGTTCCCGCACCGGGTGGTCCCAGAGCAGGTCGGCCAGGTCGAGCGCCGGGGCTACCCGCCGGGCCAGGTCGGCCTCCTTGTCGCCCAGGGCGGCCACCGCCGCCTCGACCCGCCCGGCCGCACCCCCCGGTACGAGTGCCAGGGCGGCGGTCAGCACCCGGACTCCCTCGGCCAGGTCGTTGGCCAGCTCGGCCGCGCCCTGCCCGGCGGCGACCTTCTTGGTCACCGCGTTGTGCCAGGTGAGGTACGGGTCCTGGAACGCCTCGACGGTGAACGACCACTCGCCGACGGCGTCCGGTCGGATGGTGGCGTGCCAGCGGTCCTGCCCCGGCTCGCCCGGCCGCATCCGGGTGAACGGGCGGGTCACGCCGTCGGGGCCGTGCCAGACCACGTTGCAGCCGAGCGCGTCGTGCCCCTCCCGGTAGGCGCGGGCCGACACCGGCACCAGCTCGTCGACCACCGCCTTGGCCGGGTAGCGACCGCAGGCGACGACGGGGGAGACGTCTTCGATCGGGAACCGTCCGCTCACCCGCTCAACCTACTGTGCGAGATCCCCTCGCGCTCAACCAAGCGTCCCCTTCGCCCCGCCCCGGCGTCGCCGCCCAGGTCCGGACACATGGCGTTGCCGTGAGATCACCACGTGTGTATGGTCGGCCGGGTCAATCGACAGATCGCGATCTGGAGGTAGGATGAATCGGCTCAAATCACGCGCGGCAACCCTCGTGGCAGGCACCGCGGTCGCCGGCCTCGTCGCGGCCGTGCTGCCCGGCACCGCCGCCCAGGCCGGCTACTACCAGTACCGCAAGTGCTCCACTGCGGTCTCGCTCTCCTTCTTCGTCGACAGCACCTCGTCGACCACGCGGTGGCCGCACTCGATCGGCTGGAACAACGTCATGTACGCGGCGCAGGAGGCCAACGGCCGCTACCACGTCTCGCTCTGGGACACCTCGGGTGACACCAACGGCTGGGTCAGCACCGCCTGGGTCCGCGCCTGCTGAACCGGCCGCCGTACGGCACCGCCGACCCCGCACCACCCGACGACTCGGAGGTACCCGTGAGTACGACCAGCAAGCGCGCGCTCGCCCTCCTGACGGCGACCGCCCTGACCAGCCTCGGCACGGCCGTGGCGACCGGCGGTGCCGCCCAGGCCGCCTACTACCAGTACAGCAAGTGCTCCACCGCGGTCAGCCTGTCCGTGTTCGTGGACAGCACCTCGTCGACCACGAAGTGGCCGCACTCGGTCGGCTACAACACCCGCATGTTCGCGGCGCAGGAGGCCAACGGCCGCTACCACGTCTCGCTCTGGGACGCCTCGGGTGACACCAACGGCTGGGTCAGCACCGCCTGGGTCCGGCCCTGCTCGTAGCTCTCCGGGTTGCGCGCAGGCGTCCGCCCTGCCTGTAGCTCTCCGGCGGTGCTGCCGCGTGGCCCGGTCGTGCGGTAGGTCCCTTCCCCTCAGGCCCCTGCCCCGCGTCGGATCCCCTCCCCGCGTCACCTGTCCGGAGACACGTGTGCCCGGCTGGCATCCTTCTGCCAGCCGGGCACGTCGTACTGGCGAGCGGCGGGCGCGGGGTGCTGGCCTGCTGGATTCGGCATGCAGGTCGGCGGCGATCTTCCGATGGCCCATCGGGATGGTCACGGAGCCTGCCTCCGTCCGGCGGTACTTTCGTCGGAGACCCGTATGACTGTCAGGCATAAAGATGCCTGACAGTCATACGACCTACTGGAGAGTGCACCCCCGTCGGGGTGACGCATCGTGCGGGCGGGCAATCCACGATGCGAAGCGCCAGCCGGATCGAGCGGGTCACATCCTCGATGACCTGCTCATCCAGAGGTTGTCTGGGCATGGCGGGCTGCCGCCCCGCCGGCCCTGGTCCACCTCGCCGCCGCACTTCACGTCACCTGGGAGCAGCCGGGCAGAGACCTGCGACACGTATCATGTGTATTACGTATCTAGGGGGCCTGCCATGAGGTTGAACAGCAAAGGTCAGGTGACGATCCCGGCGGAACTGCGGGTCCGGTACAACCTGCACGAGGGCGACGAGGTAGACGTGATCGAGGAGGGCGGCGCGCTGCGCATCGTGCGCGTCAGTGAAGCCGACACCCGTGGCCAGCGTCTGGTCCGACACATGCGCGGCAGGGGCAGCGCCCAGGAGGTGCGGGGCATGTCGACCGAGGATCTGATGGACCTTCTCCGTGGGGAGTGAACGGATCCGGGCTGTCGCCGGTCGGGTGCCGGACACGGTTGCCACGCTGGTCGACACCAACGTCCTGTTGGACGTCTTCACCGAGGACCCGCAATGGGCAGACTGGTCGGGTGAGGCCCTGGCCGCCGCCCGGGACGCCGGCGTTCTGGTGATCAATCCGATCGTGTATGCCGAGGTATCCGTGCGGTTCGACGGTGTCGAGGAACTCGACGATGCGCTGCCCGCCACGGATTTTCTCCGCGAGGAACTGCCGTACCCGGCGGGCTTCCTGGCCGGCAAGGCGTACGCGCGATACCGCCGGCAGGGCGGCGCCAAGCGTTCGCCGATCGCCGACTTCTACATCGGCGCGCACGCGGCGGTCTGCCGCTACCGCCTGCTCACCCGCGACGGCAGCCGCTACCGCTCGTACTTCCCGACGCTGAAGTTGATCGCGCCCGGGGAGTAACCGGCCCTATGCGAGCAGCGAGCGGTACAGCTCCAGGGTCTGGGCGGCGATGGCGTCCCAGGAGAAGTGCTCGACGGCCCGCCGCCGGCCGGCGAGACCGAACTCCCCGGTGCGCTTCGGGTCGGCCAGCAACTCGTTGATCGCCCGGCCGAGGTCGGCGACGAACCGGTCCGGGTCCAGCGGGGTGCCGGAGCCGTCGCCGGCCTGCTCGATCGGCACCAGCAGCCCGGTCTCGCCGTCGGCGACCACCTCGGGGATGCCGCCGGTGGCGGTCGCCACCACCGCCGTCTCGCAGGCCATCGCCTCCAGGTTGACGATGCCCATCGGCTCGTAGACCGAGGGGCAGACGAAGATCGTGGCATGGGTGAGCACCTGGATCACCTCGGGCTTGGGCAGCATCTCGGCCACCCAGACCACCCCGGACCGGCTGGCCCGCAGCTCGGTGACCAGCCCCTGGACCTCGGCGGCGATCTCCGGGGTGTCCGGGGCACCGGCGAGCAGCACGAGCTGGGTGTCGGCGGGCAGGTCCCGGGCCGCCCGCAGCAGGTACGGCAGGCCCTTCTGCCTGGTGATCCGCCCGACGTAGACCACGCTGGGCCGGTCCGGGTCGATGCCGAGCCGGTCCAGCACGTCGGTGCCGGGGTCCGGGGCGTACTGGGCGGTGTTGATGCCGTTGTAGACCACCCGGACCCGGTCCGGGTTCACCGCCGGGTAGGCGGTCAGCACGTCCCGGCGCATCCCCGCGCTGACCGCGACGATCGCGTCGGCGGACTCCATCGCCGTCCGTTCGCACCAGGAGGAGAGCGCGTAGCCGCCGCCGAGCTGCTCGGCCTTCCACGGACGCAGCGGCTCCAGGCTGTGCGCGGTCACCACGTGCGGCACCCCGTACAGCAGCTTGGCGGTGTGCCCGGCCAGGTTGGCGTACCAGGTGTGGCTGTGCACCACGTCGGTGCCGGCGCATCCGGCGGCCATCGCCAGGTCGACGCCCATGGTGCGCAGCGCCGCGTTCGCGCCGTCCAGGGCGGCCGGCTCGGGGTACGCGGTGACGCCCGGCTCGTCGCGCGCCGCGCCGAAGCAGTGCACCCGGACGTCGGCGAGCCGGCGCAGCTCCCGGGTCAGGTACTCGACGTGCACCCCGGCCCCGCCGTACACCTCCGGCGGATACTCGCGGGTCAGCAGGTCCACGCGCAGCGGGGCGGAGTCGGTCATGCCCGGCACCCTAGTGCAGAATCCGGCCGCGCACCGGTCGCGGAACTGTGCCCGTACGAGTGGTGAAGTCGCAGCGGTATGGATAGCGTCTGGTCATGGCTGCCAAGGTGCTCGCGATCGTCCTGGCCGGCGGAGAGGGCAAGCGCCTCATGCCGCTCACCGCGGACCGGGCCAAGCCGGCCGTCCCGTTCGGCGGGATGTACCGCATGGTCGATTTCGTCCTGTCCAATCTGGCGAACGCCGGCTTTCTCAAGATCGTCGTGTTGACCCAGTACAAGTCCCACTCGTTGGACCGGCACATCACCAAGACCTGGCGGATGTCGACCCTGCTCGGCAACTACGTCACGCCGGTGCCGGCGCAGCAGCGCCGGGGCCCGTGGTGGTTCGCCGGGTCCGCCGACGCCATCTACCAGAGCTTCAACCTGATCAACGACGAGCAGCCGGACTACGTGATCGTCTTCGGCGCCGACCACATCTACCGGATGGACCCCCGGCAGATGGTCGACGACCACATCGCCTCCGGCGCCGCGGTGACCGTGGCCGGCATCCGGCAGCCGCTGTCGATGGCCGACCAGTTCGGCGTGATCGAGGTCGGCCCGGACGGCAAGCGGATCACGTCGTTCCGGGAGAAGCCCACCGACGCCGTCGGCCTGCCCGACGCCCCCGACCAGATCTACGCCTCGATGGGCAACTACGTCTTCTCCACCCGGGCGCTCTGCGAGGTCGTCGAGCGGGACGCGGCCGACAAGACCAGCAAGCACGACATGGGCGGCAGCATCATCCCGATGCTCGTCGAGCGGGGCGAGGCCAACGTCTACGACTTCAAGGACAACGAGGTGCCCGGCAGCACCGACCGGGACCGGGG
Organism: Micromonospora wenchangensis; assembly: GCF_002210435.1. Lineage (GTDB taxonomy): Bacteria > Actinomycetota > Actinomycetes > Mycobacteriales > Micromonosporaceae > Micromonospora > Micromonospora wenchangensis. Next base: position 30,787 of record NZ_MZMV01000034.1, on the reverse strand, counting down.
CTACTGGCGGGACGTGGGGACGCTCGACTCGTTCTACGACGCGCACATGGATCTGATCAACGTGCACCCGGTGTTCAACCTCTACAACTTCGACTGGCCGATCTACACCGACCAGCCGCCGTACCCGCCGGCGAAGTTCGTCCACCAGTGGGGCGAGCGGGTCGGCCGGGCGGTCGGCTCGATGATCTCGCCCGGCGCGGTGATCTCCGGCTCGCTGGTGGAGAACTCGGTGGTCTCGCCGAAGGTCAAGGTGCACTCCTGGGCGCAGGTCGACGGCGCGGTGCTGATGGAGGGCGTCGAGGTGGGCCGGCACGCGGTGGTCCGCCGGGCCATCCTCGACAAGAACGTCTTCGTGCCCGAGGGCGCCGAGATCGGGGTCGACCTGGAGAAGGACCGGCAGCGCTACACCGTCTCCGACAACGGCGTCGTCGTCATCGGCAAGGGGCAGCGCGTCGAGCCCTGAGCCCGGGTGTGTGACCCGGCCGCCGCCGGGAAGACACCGCACCCGCCCCGTACCACCCGAGGAGGTTTCCGCAGTGGCCCACCCCCGTGCCGGACAGCCCGCCGAGCCCGCCGACCTGGTCGACGTGCCCCGGCTGGTGACCGCCTACTACGCCGAGCACCCAGACCCGGACGACCCGGCGCAGCAGGTCTCCTTCGGCACCTCCGGCCACCGGGGGTCCAGCCTGCGCAACGCGTTCAACTCCGACCACATCCTCGCCGTCACCCAGGCGCTCTGCGACTACCGCCGGGAGCAGGGCCTGACCGGGCCGCTGTTCCTGGCCCGGGACACCCACGCGCTGTCCGCCCCCGCCGAGGCCGACGCGCTGGAGGTGCTGGCCGGCAACGGGGTGACCGTGCTGCGGGACAGCCGCGACGGCTACACCCCCACCCCGGCGCTGTCGCACGCCGTGCTCACCCACAACCGGGGACGCACCGACGGGCTCGCCGACGGCATCGTGATCACCCCCTCGCACAACCCGCCCGACGACGGCGGCTTCAAGTACAACCCGACCAACGGCGGGCCCGCCGACACCGACGTCACGAAGTGGATCCAGGACCGGGCGAACGCGATCCTGGCCGCCGGGCTCAAGGAGGTCAGACGCATCCCGTACGCGCGGGCGCGCGCCGCCGACACCACCGGCACGTACGACTTCCTCGCCGGCTACGTCGACGACCTGCCGTCGGTGCTCGACATCGACGCGATCCGCGACGCCGGGGTGCGGATCGGGGCCGACCCGCTCGGCGGGGCCAGCGTCGCCTACTGGGGCGAGATCGCGCAGCGGCACCGGCTCGACCTCACCGTGATCAACCCGTTGGTCGACCCGACCTGGCGGTTCATGACCCTCGACGGGGACGGCAAGATCCGGATGGACTGCTCGTCGCCCAACGCGATGGCGTCGCTGATCGCCGCCCGGGACCGGTTCCAGGTCTCCACCGGCAACGACGCCGACGCCGACCGGCACGGCATCGTCACCCCCGACGGGGGCCTGATGAACCCCAACCACTACCTGGCGGTGGCGATCGGCCACCTGTTCCGTACCCGGTCGCAGTGGGGTCCGGCGGCGGCCGTCGGCAAGACCCTGGTCTCCTCCTCGATGATCGACCGGATCGCCGCCGACCTGGGCCGGCCGCTGCTGGAGGTGCCTGTCGGCTTCAAGTGGTTCGTCCCCGGGCTGCTCGACGGCACGGTCGGCTTCGGCGGCGAGGAGAGCGCCGGGGCGTCCTTCCTGCGCCGCGACGGCAGCACCTGGACCACCGACAAGGACGGCATCCTGCTCTGCCTGCTCGCCGCCGAGATCATCGCCACCACCGGCCGGACCCCGAGCGAGCACTACGCCGCGCTGACCGACCGCTTCGGCGCGCCCGCGTACGCCCGGATCGACGCCCCCGCCAGCCGGGAGCAGAAGGCGGTGCTCGGCCGGCTCTCCCCGGAGCAGGTCACCGCCACCGAGCTGGCCGGCGAGCCGATCACCGCCACCCTGACCAGCGCCCCGGGCAACGGGGCTTCCATCGGCGGGCTCAAGGTGACCACCGAGTCGGGCTGGTTCGCCGCCCGCCCCTCGGGCACCGAGGACGTCTACAAGATCTACGCCGAGTCGTTCCAGGGCCCGGAGCACCTGGCCCGCATCCAGGACGAGGCGAAGTCCCTGGTCGACGAGGTGCTGGGCTAGCACCCGGACGACGTCGTCGCGCCCCGCCGGTCACCGCACGGTGACCGGCGGGGCGTTCGTTTCCGGCCGTTTCCGGGGTTTTTCTTCCCGCGAGCGTGTCGCCGCCCCCGCTGGTTCGTTGCGCAGGAGGCGACCGGAAACAAGGGGGAAACTGCTGATGACCTGGTCCAGGGTGGCCCCCGACCCCGGACCGAGGATCGGCCTGCCCGCCCCGCGGGTGATCCACCCGCTCGGCGGCGACCGGCCGGGCCGCCAGCGGGAACTGGTCGGTGGGTTGCTGCGTTGCTACCCGGTCACGTTCCTGCTGCTCGCGCCGTACGCCCTGCTGATCCTGCCGATGGCGGTGTTCTACGACAACCCGCAGACCGGCTTCATCGTGTCCCTGCTGGGGCTGGCGTTGCTGGGCAGCGTCACCGTCGAGACGGTCGGCCTGCTCTTCGGGCGACCCGACCCGCAGTGGCGGCAGGGCATGCGGCAGGCGACCGCCCGGTACCCGTACCTCTACCCGGTGGCCCGGCTGGTGACGCTGACCAGCATCGCCGCCGACCTGCTGGGCGCCTACCTCGGCCGGGGCAGCATCGTCGCGCAGATCTACGGTGAGCTGCCGGACGCGCCGATGGCCGCACTGACCAAGCTCTTCTCCGGCTGGGGCGCACTCGGCTTCGCGCTGCTGGTCGCCAGCCACCTGGGCGGGCGGTTGTCCCGGCAGAAGCTGTACGGCTGGCTCGGCGCGCTCGTCGCCACCCAGGTGGTCGTCACCCTGCTGACCGCCATCACCGCCCCGCTGATCGCCTTCGCCTTCTTCGCGGTGGCCGCCGGGGTGGTGTGCGGCGTGTTCCGGCTGCGGTACCTCATGCTCGGCACGGTGGTGCTGGTGCTGCTGTGGCCGTCGATGTTCGAGTACCGCAACGACATCCGGGAGGACCAGGGCATCGCCGTGGACAGCGCGGTGACGTCGACGGACCGGCTGCGGCTGGACCGGCAGCTGACGGCCGCCGCCGGCATCGAGGTCCCGGTCGACCTGGGCCAGCCCGACCTGGCCGACCACCTCCGCTACGGCCTGGTGCCCCGGATCCTCGACCCGGACCGGCCGGCCCTGTCGACCGGACAGCAGATCAACCAGTTCCTCGGCGGCGGACCGACGTCCGCCTCCAACTTCCTGCTGCTGGGCAACATCTGGTTCTTCGACGGTCCGGTCGGGGTGGTGGCGGTGCACGCCTTCTGGGCCGGGTTCGTGGCGTTGCTGCTGCGCTGGCGGGGCCGCCCCGGCCCGGCCAGGTTGAGCCTGTTCTGCCTGGTCTGCTCCGACGTGCTGCTCTGGTCCGGCACCTACCCCGACTCGACCATCGGTTTCCTGCAACACGTGGTGTCGGCGATGACTGTCTTCTTCCTGCTGTGGATGACCCGGACCATCACCGCCCGGTCCACCCGCCGCATCCCCCGTCCGGCGGGCAGCCCCGGGTGATCGGGGGGCGACCGGCCGACGCCGCCGGTGGGCGGGTCCGGTGAGCGTCCGGGTCCGGGCCCCGGTGACCGGGCACGGGGCCGCCGCGGACCGCCCCCGGACCGGCCGCCGGGCCGTGCTTGCGCTGGTCGTCGGGGGGTTGTCCAGCGGGGGCAACCTGCTGGTGGCGGTCACCGTCACCCGGCTGGAGTCGATCGGCGGGGTGGGCGAGTTCGCGCTGGCCTTCTCGTGTTATGTGCTCGGCTCCGGGCTGGTGCGCAGCATGGTGACCGAGGCGACGCTGGCGGCGGGGACGGGCCTCGCCCCTGCCACCCGACGGGTCGTCCTGCTCGGCGTGCTCTGCGGCGGTCCGGTCGGTGCCGCCGGGGTGGCCTACGGGTCGCCCTACCTGGTCGGGGTGGGCCTCGCCCTGCCGGGGCTGGTGCTCTACGACCACGCGAAGGCGGTCGCCGTCGGGCTCGGCGTCCCGTCGGGCGCGTTGTGGCAGGAGGCCATCTGGGCAGCGGTCACCGGCTGTGCCGCGCTGGCCGGGCTGCTCGGGCTGGTCGACGCGCCGTGGGTGGTGGCCGGTTGGGCGGTCGGCGGCGGCGTGCTGGGCGTGGTCGTCGCGGTCCGGCGCGGCTACGCCCTGCGGCCCGGCTGGCACGTCGACCGGGCGCAGAGCCGGGTGGCGCTGGGATTCGGTACGCAGTTCCTGCTCACCACCGGGTCGGCACAGCTGTCGCTGAGCGCGGTGGCGGCCTTCGCTGGCACCCCGGTGGTGGGGGCGTTGAGCGCCGGGCGGACCCTGCTGGGGCCGGTGAACCTGCTCCTGTCCACCGCCGCCACGCTGACCCTGCCCTACCTGGCCCGCACCCGTACCGCGTCCCGGTCGGTCCGGTCCCGGGCGGCCGTACGGGTCTCGCTGCTGGTGGCCGCCGGTGTCCTGCCGATGACGGCGGCGGTCGCCCTGCTGCCCGACCGGCTGGGCAGGATGCTGCTCGGCGGCAACTGGGAACTGGCCCGCAGCCTGCTGGTGCTGCTGGCGTTGGAGAGCCTGTTCGCGGTGCCGGCCGCCGTCGGCTTCGCCGGGCTGCGGGTGGAGCAGGCGAGCCGCCGGGCGATCCTGCTCGGGGTCCTGCTGGGCGGGCTGCGGGTGCCGGTGGTCGTCGTCGCGGCGGTCCTGGGCGGGGCGACCGGCGCGGCGGGCGCCCTCGCGGTGCTGGCGCTGGTCAGCGCGGTCGCCTGGGCGGGCAGTTATCTGTTGTTGCTGCGGCGGGTGGCCGGGCACACACCTGCCCACCGGTGGGATGCCCGGTCCCGCCCACCGGCGCACCGCCGACGCGACCCGGTCCCGCCCGCCGGCTGAGCGGGGGCGGGACCGGGTCGCGTCGGCGGGGACGACGGCTCAGCCGACGGCCGCCAGGGCGGCGCGGACGCGTTCCACCACCGTCTTGACCCCGGGCTCGGTCAGCTCCGGATACGTGGGCAGGTTGATGCCCCGCCGGCTCAGGTCGACGCTCACGGGGCAGTGCGCCGCCGGATCGTGGTGGGCGGGCAGTTCGGGGATCGGCACGAAGAAGGGCCGGGTCTCCACGCCGAGCCGGTCCAGCGCCAGCGCCAGCGCGTCCCGGGAGCCGGTGTCCCCGGCGGGCCCGACCAGGAAGCAGGCCATCCACGGTGCGCGGCGGACCCCGGGGAGCACCGGCTGCTCCGACAGCGCCGGCTCGTCGGTGAGCTGCGCCTCGTAGCCGGCGACCACCGCGTCCCGCCGGGCGATGATCTCGTCGGCCCGGTCGAGCTGGGCACAGAGCAGCGCGGCGGCCAGGTTCGTCATCCGGTAGTTGTAGCCCAGCACCGGGAAGTAGTACCGCCGCCGCGGGTCCATGCCCTGGTTGCGCAGCAGCCGCATCCGCTCGGCCAGCGCGGCGTCGGAGGTGGTCACGCAGCCGCCCTCGCCGGCGGTGATCACCTTGTTGCCGAAGAACGAGAAGGTCGTGGCGTCGGCCAGGGAACCGGTCGGCTCCCCGTCGAGGGTGGCCCCGAAGGACTCCGCGGCGTCGGCGACCAGGAGCAGGCCGTGCCGCCGGCACAGCGCGCGCAGCGCCGGATAGTCGGCGGGGTGGCCGTACAGGTCGACGGCGACGACCGCCCGGGTCCGGGGTCCGATCGCCGCGGCGACCGCGGCCGGGTCGACGCACCAGCTCTGCGGCAGGACGTCCACGCAGACCGCCCGCGCCCCGCAGTACGCCACGGCGTTCGCGGTCGCCACGTAGGTCAGCGCGGGCACGATGACCTCGTCGCCCGGACCGATGCCGGCGGCGGCGAGGACCAGGTGCAGGGCGACCGTGCCGTTGGCGGTGGCGACCGCCGTGCCGGTGGCACACCGGCGGGCGAAGCGGTCCTCGAAGTCGGTGAGGAAGGGGCCCCGGGAGGAGACCCAACCGCTGCGCACGGCCTCGACGACGTACCGTTCCTCCAGGTCGGTCAGGCTCGGACGGGCCACCGGGTAGCGGTCGTCGGTCAGGCTCACGAGGTTTCCTCCCCGGTCAGCTCGGCGGCGAACGCCGAGCGCGGCATCGGTCCCGGCCGGCCGTCGGCCACCCAGCGCAACACGTCGAGGTAGTCGCCGCCGGTCGCCGTCCAGGTGCGGGTGGCCAGCCGGCCGTCGGCGTGCCGGGCGGCGGCGGCGTAGTGCGCCCGGTCGGCCAGCAGCCGGTAGACCGCCTCGGCCAGCGAGGCGGGGTCGGTGGCCCGGAAGACGGCCGCCTCGGCGCCGGTGAACTCCAACTGCGCCAGCAGCGGTTCGGCGTCCGCGCAGGCCACCGGCAGGCCCCAGCTGAACGCCTCCAGCATGGCGCCGCTCGCCGCCTCCCACAGCGACGGGATCACCACCGCGTCGGCGCGGGCGTAGAGGGCGTTCAGCTCGTCGAGGGTGACGAACCCGGGGAAGGAGACCCGGCCGCGCAGGTCGGGCTGCGCGGCGCGGGCGAGCAGCCGACTGGCGTCCGGCTCGACCAGCGGCCCGGGGCAGACCAGCCGGCACTGCGGGAGCAGGGCCATCGCCTCCAGCAGCGTCGCGTGGTTCTTGTGGCTCGCGGTGGACGACGGGTAGAGCAGCAGGCCCGGTTCGGGGCGCGCGGCGGCGCGGTCGGGCGCGGGTTGGAACGTCGGGGTCGGGATGAGCGCGGTCCGCTCCGCCGCCTCGGGGAACAGCCGCAGCATCTCCCGGTACGGGTGCGGCCAGGTGACCACGAGGGCGTCGGCGCGGGCCACGTTCTCCCGGACCACCGCGGCGAAGCCGGGGGAGTGGAAGGCGGCCCGCAGGTGCCGCAGGTCGTGCACGACGACGACGGACGGTCCGGGACCGATCGGGGCACTGTGGAACGGGTAGAGGGTGACGTCCGCGCCGCGCTGCCGGGGCACCGAACGCTGCCGGACCGCGTTGACCGCCCGGCGTACGGCGAGGGAGTCGCGGACCCGGGTCGGTGTCCACCGGCGCAGCAACTGCCCGCCGGTGGTGTCCGAGCGCAGCGGCTGGGCGACCTCGGTCCAGCCGAGCCGGTCGGCGGGCACCTGCTCGCGCCACCGCTCCAGGGTGCCCCGCAGGACGTTCACCCGCAGCTCGCAGGAGGTGTCGGCGGCCATGCCGGTGAGCAGGCCGTAGGTGAACGCCTCGACCCCGGCGGCGTGGCCCGGCCGGATGGGGGTGGCCTCGACGGTGATCCTCATCGGTCCACCCGCACCAGGCGACCCATCCGCTCGTCCTCCAGCAGTTGCCGGTCGGCGTCCACCATGATCCGTACCAGGTCGCCGAAGAGGGTCTTGGGTGCCCAGCCCAGCCGCCGCCGGGCCCTGGTGTAGTCGCCGATGAGCGCGTCGACCTCGGCCGGGCGGAAGTAGCGGGGGTCGATCTCGACGTACCGTTGCCAGTCGAGCCCGACCCGGTCGAAGGCGGCCTCGACGAACTCCCGCACCGTGTGCCCCTCGCCGGTGGCCACCACGTAGTCGTCGGGGGTGTCCTGCTGCAGGGCCAGCCACATCGCCTCGACGTACTCCGGGGCGTAGCCCCAGTCCCGGACGGCGTCGAGGTTGCCCAGGTAGAGCTTGTCCTGAATGCCGGCCTCGATCCGGGCGACCGCACGGGTGATCTTGCGGGTGACGAAGTTCTCGCCCCGCCGGGGGCTCTCGTGGTTGAACAGGATGCCGTTGGCGCAGAACATGTCCCACGACTCGCGGTGGTTGACCGCCGTCCAGTAGGCGTAGACCTTGGCGCACGCGTACGGGCTGCGGGGGTGGAACGGGGTCTGCTCACGCTGCGGGGGCGGGGCGGAACCGAACATCTCCGACGAGGACGCCTGGTAGAAGCGGCAGTCGACGTCGGCCGCCCGGGCCGCCTCCAGCATCCGCAGGGCGCCGAGCCCGGTGACGTCGGCGGTGTAGGCGGGGATGTCGAAGGAGACGCGGACGTGGCTCTGCGCGCCGAGGTTGTAGATCTCGTCCGGCCGGATGTCGCGGATCAGCGCGCTCAACGACGCCGGGTCGGACAGGTCGCTGTAGTGGAGGAACAGCCGGGCCTCGCCGTCGCGGGGATGGACGTCGACCCGGTCGATCCGTTCGGTGTTGAACGAGGACGACCTTCGCTTTATCCCGTGCACCGTGTAGCCCTTGTCGAGTAGGAACTCGGACAGATAACTACCGTCCTGACCGGTGGTGCCGGATATGAGTGCCACTCGCGACATGGGGGTCCTCTCGTGCCGGGTCGATTTGTGTGCGCCGACTTCCTTATACCGGCTGACGCCCTGCTGGCTGCGGATTTACCGGCTAATGTTCGACAGCTTCGCGATAATTGCGGAACACAGTCACGAAAAGCGCCTCCGCTCGTTGAGCCACTCAGTTTCGTGTCTTCAGCGAGGAGCGAGGATGGCCGGCGACACCAGCCCCGCGACGGAAGTCGACGAACGGTTGGCCGAAGCCGGGGGGAAGAGTTTCCGGGTCCTCGTCACGGCCGGCTACTTCAGTCCCGGCTGGCGCGCCGGAGGGCCCGTCCGCTCCATTTCCGACGTGCTCGACACGGCCAGCGCCGATGTCTCCACCGTCCTGCTGACCCGCGACCGCGACCTCGGTTGCCCCGCCGCCTATCCCGGCCTGTCCGGCACCTGGGTACGCCGGGGCCGCACCGACATCTTCTATCTCGGCGTACGGCATCCGGCGCACTGGCGGACGCTCTGGCGCTCGCTGCGCTCGGCCCGGTTCGACCTGCTCTACGTCAACAGCGTCTGGTCGGTCTTCTCGATCCTGCCCATCGTCGCGGCCCGGCTCGGCCTGCTGCGGGCCGAACGCATCCTGGTGGCCCCCCGGGGCGAGTTCGGCGCTGCCGCCCTCGGCCTGCACCGGCTGCGCAAGCGGGTGTTCCTGGCCGGCTGGCGGTGGATGCTGCGCGGCCCCCGGGTGCTGTGGCACGCCACCGGACCGCAGGAGGTCGCCGACATCCGCCGGGTGCTGCCCCGGGCCCGCATCGGGGTGGTGGCGCTCGCCGCCGGTCCCGAGCCGCAACCCGCCCCGGCCGAGCTGCCGGCCACCGACCACACGCGGCTGGTCTTCATCAGCCGGATCTCCCCGATGAAGAACCTCGACCTGGTGCTCGCCGCGCTCGCCCACGTCCGGGCCCCGGTCCGGCTGGACGTCTACGGCCCGGTCGAGGACCCGAGGTACTGGCAACGGTGCCGGGAACTGTGGGCGGCCCTGCCGGACCCGTCGGTGGTCAGCTACCGGGGTGAGCTGTCCCCCGGGCAGGTCGGCACGACGTTCGCCAGGTACGACGCGTCCGTCCTGCCGACCCGGGGCGAGAACTTCGGCAACGCCATCGCGGAGAGCCTCGCGGCGTACTGCCCGGTGATCTGTTCGGACCGGACGCCGTGGACACCCGTGCTGCGCGACGGCGGCGGACAGGTGCTCACCGAGCTGACCCCGGCGGCGCTGGGCGCGCTGCTCACCCGGGTCGCCACCGCCCCGCCCGCCCAGCGGCGGGCGGCCCGGCTCAGCGCGGGGGAGGCCTACCGCCGGTGGCGGCTCAGCCGGCCCCGGGTCAGCGTGCTCGACCAGGCGTGGCGGGCGGTCGACGAACCGCCGCACCGGGTGCCCCCGCAGGGCCGGACGTCGTGACCACCGCCGACCCGTCCGGCCGACGGTGCCCCCAACCACCGAGACCAACCACGAGGAGGCGTCCGTGACCCGGGTGATGACCGTCGTCGGGACCAGGCCGGAGATCATCCGCCTGGCCCGGGTGATCGACACGCTGGACCGGACCGTGCAGCACACGTTGGTGCACACGGGACAGAACTGGGATCCGGCGCTGTCCGACATCTTCTTCACCGAGCTGGGCGTACGCCCGCCCGACCGCTTCCTGCGGGCCGACACCCGGTCGCTGGGCAGCCTGCTCGGCGCGGTGCTGGTCGGCACCGAGAAGGCCATCGGCGAGCTGCGGCCGGACGCGTTGCTGGTGCTCGGCGACACCAACAGCGCCATCGCGGCGTTGATGGCCCGGCGGATGAAGGTGCCCGTCTACCACATGGAGGCGGGCAACCGCTGCTTCGACCTCAACGTGCCGGAGGAGACCAACCGCCGGCTGGTCGACCACGTCGCCGACTTCAACCTGTTCTACTCCGAGCACGCCCGGCGCAACCTGCTCGCCGAGGGCCTGCACCCCCGGCGCATCCTGCACACCGGCTCACCCATGCGCGAGGTGCTCGACCACTACCGGCCGCAGATCGAACGGTCCACCATCCTCGCGCAGCTCGCCCTCGAACCGGGCGGCTACTTCGTCGTCAGCGCCCACCGCGAGGAGAACGTCGACCACCCGGACCGGCTCCGTCGGCTGCTCGACTGCCTGTGCGCGGTACGCGACGAGTGGCGGCTGCCGCTGCTGGTCTCCACCCACCCGCGCACCCGCAAGCGGCTGGAGGTGCTCGCCGTCGACGGCACGCTCCTGGACGGCATCACCTTCCACGAGCCGTTCGGCTTCTTCGACTACGTGACCCTGCAACGGCACGCCCGGTGCACGCTGTCCGACAGCGGCACCGTCAGCGAGGAGGCGGCGATCCTCGGGTTCCCGGCGGTGACCCTGCGGGAGTCAATCGAACGCCCCGAGGCGCTGGACGCCGGGGCGATCGTGATGACCGGCCTCGACCCGGCCGGCGTGGTGGAGGGGGTACGGGTCGTGGTGGACCAGGTGGCGGCCGGTCCGGTCGACTGCCCGGCGGACTACCGGGTCCCGGACACCTCACGCCGGGTGGTCGACTTCATCCTGTCGACCGTGCGCCGGCACCACGACTGGGCGGGCATCCGCCGCTGACCCGGGTGCCACCGGCCGGGCGGGCACCCCGGTGACCACCGTGCCCGCCGGGACGTCCCGGGTCACGCACGCGCCCGCGCCCACCACGGCGTCCCGGCCGACCCGCAGTCCCGGCAGGACGGCGGCGGTGGTGCCCACCATGACGCCGTCGTCCAGCCGGCAGTAGCCGGAGACCGCGGCGAGCGGATTGACCGAGACGTGGTCGCCGAGCACGCTGTCGTGCCCCACGGTGCAGTTCTGGTTGAGGTGCACCTGGCGGCCCAGCACCACGTTCGTGGTCACCCGGGCCCCACCGGCCGCGAACAGCCCCTCCCCGAAGACACAGTCCGGCCCGATCTCGGCAGCCGGGTGCACCACCGTGGCGGCGGGCAGGCCGTACCGGGCGAGGGCCCGGTCGGTCTCGCGGCGCAGCCGGGGATGCCCGACGCCCAGCGCCACCGTCAGGCCCGCCGGACCGTCGGCGAGCCAGCGGGTGGGACCGAGGAAGGGGACACCGAGCCGCCGCACCCGGGCCACGTTCTCCTCGGTCGGGTAGTCGTCGACGAAGCCGAGGACCCGCCACGGCTGCGCACCGACCGCGTGGGCGTCGAGCAGCCGAATTACCCCGAACATCTCCCTGCCCATCCCACCCGCGCCTACGATCACTACGTCGGTGGTCAACCGTTGCCCCCCCGGTCACGGGGAGCGCCGGTCGCGCTCCGCCCGCCACCCCCGCGCGGCACCGCAGGTGTCCGCCCGGCGTGCGCGGCGGCACGGGTCGAGTCCACGGCCCGCGGACACACCCTTCCCCTCGACTGCGACCTCCCGAACGGGCCGGGCCCTGCGGCCGCTGCCCGTGCGGTGTGGACATTCCTACGGGACGCCGCCTCTCGGGCGGCACGGTGAAGGTGGACCGATGGTGAACAAGTTGACAAGGCCGCCCTCCCTGGACGTCGCCGACGCGCCACGACGGTCCGTGGGCACCTACCGGGTGGTCGCCACCGCTGGGGTGTTCGAGCCGGGCTTCCGGGGCGGTGGCCCGATCCGCTCGCTGCGGTTCATCCTGGACACCCTGCCGGGGGACCTCGACGTCACCCTGGTCACCCGGGACCGGGACCTCGGCTCGTCAGCACCGTACCCCGGTCTGTCCGGAACGCTGCTGCGACGCGACGGGCGCTCCGCCGTCTTCTACCTGAACCCGTGGGCCCCCCGGCACTGGGCCCGGCTGGTCCGCCACGTCCGGGTCCGTCCGGTCGACCTGCTCTACGTCAACAGCCTCTGGTCGTTGTTCTCGGTGCTGGCGATCCTGGCGGTGGCGTTGCGGCTGGTCCGGGTCGGAGCCATCCTGGTCGCCCCGCGCGGCGAGCTGTCGCCCGGCGCCCTGGCGATCAGGGCGACCAAGAAGCGGATCTTCCTGGCGCTGTGGGCGCCGCTGCTGCGCAGGCTGCGGGTGCGCTGGCAGGCGTGCAGCGGGCTGGAGGAGCGGCAGATCCGGGCCAACCTGCCGTGGGCGCAGGTGATGGTGAACGGCAACGAGAGCCCGGTCCCGGCGGACCCGCCCCCACCCGTCGTCGCGCACGACGGCCCGCTGCGGTTGGTCTTCGTCGGCCGGATCTCGCCGATGAAGAACCTGTCCACCGCCCTGGAGGCGGTGGCCGGCGTCACGAGGCCGGTGGAGTTCGACATCTTCGGCCCGCCGGAGGACCCGCACTACTGGTCGCGCTGCCGACGGCTCATCGCGGCCATGCCGGGGCACGTCCGCGTCCGGTACCTCGGCGAACTCGCGGCGGCGGACGTCATGCCGACGTTCAGCCGGTACGACGCCTTCCTCTTCCCCACCCTCGGCGAGAACTTCGGCCACGTGATCCTGGAGAGCCTGGCCTCGGGTTGCCCGGTCGTCTGCTCGGACAACACGCCGTTCAGCGACCTGATCGCCGACACCGGCGGGATGGTGGTCCGACCGGCGACGGCGGCCGACCTCAGCCGGGCGCTCGACCTGCTCGCCGACCGGACACCCGCCGAACGTGCCGAGGCCAAGGCCACCGCCGGGCGGCGCTACCGGCACTGGCGGCAGCGGCACCGGGAACTGCACGTGCTGGAACACGCCCGCCAGTTCTGCCGCTGACCGCCGTGCGCGGCGGTCACCCCGTCACCGGGGCCGGACCCGGCTCGTTCTCCCAGTGACCGGACCCGGCGGGGGCCGGCAGCCCGTGACCGTACCTGCGATCGAGGACAGCCAGTGCCCAGTCGTGTTCGTACGATGGCCCGGCGCGTACGGGACCATCTGGCCGCGTCGCGCGACCCCGAGGCGTTCGTCAGGTCCCTGGGGGTCAACCTCACCGGTCGGGTCAGGTTCTACGGGGTCAACCGGGCGATGTTCGGCTCGGAACCCTGGCTGATCACCATCGGCGACAACGTCTACGTCACCTCCGAGGTGCAGTTCATCACCCACGACGGTGGCACGCTGATCCTCCGCAAGGACTATCCCGACCTCGACTGGACCGCGCCGATCACGATCGGCGACGACGTCTACATCGGCATGCGCGCGATGATCCTGGCCGGCGTCACCATCGGCAACCGGTGCGTCATCGGGGCCGGGTCGGTGGTCACCCGGGACGTCCCGGACAACACCGTGGCGGCCGGGGTCCCGGCCCGGCCGGTGCGCACCACCGACGAGTACCTGGAACGGCTGCGGGCCAAGTCGCTGGGCATCGGGCACCTGCCCGTGCCGGCCAAGCACGAGGCGATGAAGCGGATCTACGGCGTCCCCACCGGCTGACGCCGGGGACACGTCGACCCGCCCGGCCGGCGGAGTCGGATCAGGCCCGCCGGTAGGCGACCTGCGGCGGGGGGAACTGGTGCACCCCGCCGATGGTGATCGCCCCCAGCGCGCCGGTCACCGCGGCCACCTCGTAGCCGAACCGGTCCCCGGTCATCGCCGCCGCCGTCGAACCCAGGTTCAGCACGGTGGCGCAGCCGACGCCGCCGGCCCGCACCGTGGGCGCGGTGACGCCACTGACCTGCCACACCTGCCCGTACCAGTGCCAGCCGGCCGGCAGCAGGACGGGCGCGGCCAGCACCGACTCCTTCACCCCGACGGTGGTGACGGCCACGGTGCCGAAGTCGGCGACCGGGCCGAGCAGGGCGGGCCGGCCGGTGGCCGGGTCGTGGGCGTACACGCCGTGGCGCAGCACACCGGTGCCGACCCGGGTCACCTCCACGCAGGCCCGGTCGACCGGGGTGGGCTCGGCCAGGAAGAACGGGTGCAGCAGCAGCCGTTGGTAGGCACCGGTGCAGGTGCTCTCCACCGTCGGGCCGGACCGGGCGAGGAAGTACCCGCCACGGGTCCGCGACGCCCCCGGCAGCGGCTCCGGCAGGGCCTCGTCGGGGTCCGCGCGCCACATCCCGTAGCCGGGGGAGACCGGCACGTCGTACGGCACACCGGCGACGGTGACCCGGTCGGGCACGGTGAGGTTCGTCGCGCCCACCGGGACCAGCAGCCGGTGGAACAGTTGCGGCGCGGCCAACTCGGCCTCGGCGACCGCGCCGACCCGTTCGATCACCACGAAGTCGTCGTCGCCGGCGGAGACGACGAGTTCGGTGGCGGTCGACGGCGGGGCCAGGTAGCGGCGGTAGGCGGTGCCGGTCACCGACTCCCCGGCGGCCAGGGTGCGCCCCCACACCAGTTGCGGGTAGTTCTTCTTCAGGCTGGAGCTGATGAACCAGCTCTTGGCGGTGGTGTAGCGGGCGCGGGTCTGCGGCGCCCCGTCCGCGACCGGCAGCAGGCCGACGGCGATGCCCCACTGCTGCACGCCGCCGCCGCTGACCACCCACTGGGTCATGCTGGCCGCCGGCATCGTCCGGTCGACGAGGGCCGCCGGGGTGACGTCGGTGAGCGCGGCGAGGGTGTCGATGTTGGCCCAGGTCGACCAGTTCAGGCCGCCGGCCACCCCCACGTTCGGCATGAACTGCCGGCGGGAGCCGCCCGTCACCGGCGTCAGCGGCGTGCACTGGGTGACGCCCGCGTTGAGGGTGAACCGGGCCAGGGCGGTCACCGTCTGGGTGACGAGCAGGCCGCCGCCGGGTGACCAGCGGTAGACGTTGGCGATCCGGCACAGCGACGGGATCCTCGGCATGATCGTGGCGATCGGGGTGCCGACGTTCGCCCGTGCCGTGTCGATCATCCCCTGGTAGGTCGGAATGAGGTAGGACTCCCGGATCACCAGTTCCAGGCCGGTCGACCGGCCGTCGGGCACCGGCCGCCCGTCGAGTTCGACGGCGACCGTGTGCGAGTGGGTGGCGGGGCGGATCTGCACGTCCGGGGTGAGACCGGTGATCGGCACGGTGGTCCGGTTGGTCGCCCCCGAGACGTGGGTGAGCGGTGCGGCCGGCTTGACCCGGGCGCCCTGCGCGATGCCGTCCACCACGGTGTACGGGTTGCCGAACAGCAGGCTGCTGGCGTTGGTGACGGCCAGCAGGGTGAAGATGCGGGTGCCGTCGGTCCACTGCGAGCCCACGTCGGCCGTCGTCTTGCCGTGGTTGGCCACGACGATCTGGTTGCCGACGTTGTAGCCGTGGTTGCCGCCGACGTACGACCAGCCGGTGTTGATCGGGCAGTTGTCGTCGGAGGTGTCGTGGACGCGGGTGCCCACGGCGGACATGACCGGCCACACCTGGGCGTCGGTCGCGGTCGAGGGCACCAGGCTCACCTGCGGCAGGCCGGAGTGCCACAGGCCCACCATCGCCTCGGCGTACGCCAGGTTGGCGGGCATCACCACGTCCCGGGTGGCGTCGAACCGCGACCTGACCGACATCAGGGCGTTGGACCGGTAGACGATCAGCTCAGGCATCCCACACCTCCACCGCGACGCACGACGATGCTGTCACTGTGCGCGTTTTCGCAGTTCACGGCGGTTTTTGGTCGGCTCCCGGACAACACCGTCGGCCGTTCGGCGGATGCCGGCCCGCCCGGCGGCCGAGGTCCCCGCCGTGGGCAGGGTGAATTTCGTGCCGCCGCCGTAACGTGCCGCGTCCCGGCTCGATGTACAGGTGATGTGCGTACTCGGGGGTGGTTCATGCGCATTCTGATCACGGGTGGGGCCGGTTTCATCGGCGCCAACCTGGCCCGCGCCGCGCTCGGCGAGCCGGCCGTCAAGGAGGTCAGCGTCCTCGACGACTTCTCGGTGGGGCTGCGCGGCAACCTCGCCGGGCTGGACGTCGACCTCGTCGAGGGATCCATCCTGGACCCGGCGGCCCTGGACGCGGCGATGGCGGGCCGGGAGGCGGTGGTCCACCTGGCCGCGCTGCCCAGCGTGCCCCGCTCGCTGCGCGACCCGCTCGCCTCCCACCACGCGAACGCCACCGGCACGCTGATGGTGCTGGAGGCGGCCCGCCGGCACGACGTCGGGCACGTGGTGGTCGCCTCCTCCTCGTCGGTGTACGGGATGAACCCGGCACTGCCCAAGGCGGAGCTGACCTGGACCCGCCCGATGAGCCCGTACGCGGCCAGCAAGCTCGCCACCGAGGCGTACGCGCTGGCCCACCAGGCGTCGTTCGGGCTGCCCACGCTGGCGTTCCGGTTCTTCAACGTGTTCGGCCCCGGGCAGCGCCACGACCACGCGTACGCGGCCGTCATCCCCCGGTTCACCCACGCCGCCCTGTGCGGCGAGCCGGTCGAGGTGCACGGCGACGGCACCCAGTCCCGCGACTTCACCTACGTGGGCACGGTCTGCGAGGTCATCCTCGACGCGGTGCGCCGCCGGGTGCACCACCCGCATCCGGTCAACCTCGCCTTCGGCGCGCGGGCCAGCCTGCTCCAGGTCCTCGACGAGCTGGAGGAGGTGTTCGGCCGGCCGATCGCCCGGCAACACGTGGCACCGCGTACCGGGGACGTGCCGCACTCGCTCGCCGACAACACCACCCTGCGGGAGTTGTTCCCGGACGTCACCCCCGTGGACCGCCGGCAGGGGCTGCGGGCCACGGCCGGGTGGCTGGCCGAGCGGCTGGCCGTCGCCCCCGCCCCCCTCCGGTGACCCGGGCCGTGGGCCGGGCCGCCGCCGGCACGGCCCCCACCGCCGCGACGGCCCCCACCGGGACGACGCCCGCCGCCGCGACGGCCACCGGGACCACCGCCGCCACCGGGACGACGACCACCGCCGCGCCGCCGGCCGGCTTCCCGGCACCGGGGCCTAGCCGGGACCGTACCGTCACGGTGGGCATCGCCACCGCGATGGTGGCCAAGGGGATCGGCCTGGCCGCGCCGCTGGTCATGACCCCCGCCTGCTTCCGGTACCTCGGCGAGCAGCGGTACGGCCTGTGGATGGCGATCACCGCGCTCACCGGGATGGCCTGGTTCGCCGACCTGGGGCTGGGCAACGGGCTGCTCACCCGGCTCGGTCAACTGGCCGACGACCCCCGCCGGCAGGCCCGGGAGATCTCCGGCGCGTTTGCCACCCTCGGCGTGGTCGCGGTGCTGCTGCTGGCCGCCCTGCTGGTGGTGACGCCGGTGGTGCCCTGGGTGGAGCTGTTCGCCGTCGGTGACCCGGGCGTCGCCGCGCAGACCCCCACCCTGGTCCTGCTCTGCTTCGGCGCGTTCGTCGTCAACATCCCGCTCTCGCTGGTCCAGCGGGTGCAGTACGCCCGGGGCCAGATGGTGCAGAGCAACGCCTGGCAGTCGGCCGGCGCCCTGGCCGCCCTGGCCGTGGTGCTCGCCGCCATCGCCGCCGGTTGGCCACCACTGGTGGTCGTCGCCGGTGCGGTGCTGGCCGTGCCGGTGACCAACCTGCTCAACACCGTCACCTACTTCTGGGCCTGCCCACCTGCCCACCGGCCGGGGCCACGACTCGTGCACCGGGACACCGTCGCCGGCCTGCTCCGGCTGGGTGTGCGGTTCTTCGCGCTCACCACGATGTCGTCGATCGCGCTGAACGTGGACAACCCGCTGGTCGCCAACGTGCTGGGGCTCGCGGCGGCGGCCCACTACGCGGTCGTGGGGAAGCTGTTCGGCGTGCTGTGGGTCTTCGTCGGGCTGGTGGGCATGACGGTCTGGCCGGTCAACGGCGCCGCCCTGGCCCGGGGCGAGGTGGCCTGGGTACGCCGCAACACCCGGCGCATGGTGCTGCTCTACGGGGTGGTCGTGGGCTCGGTCGGGTTGGCGCTGGTCGGCACCGGCCACCGGCTGATCGCCCTCTGGCTCGGGTCGGTCGACCGGTCGACGATCCGGCTGCCCGTCCTCGTCGGGCTCGCAGGCTGGTCACTGCTGGTCGCGGTCACCTCCCCACTGATCATGGTGCAGAACAGCATCGGCCTGCTCCGGCCGCAGTTCGTCGGGTGGGCGGCGTTCCTGGTGCTGGCCACCGTGCTCAAGGTCTGGGGGCTGCGCCAGTTCGGCCTGGCCGGGCTGCCGGCGGCGGCCTGCGTCGCGTACCTGTCGACCATGGTGCCGGCCGCGCTGGTGGGCTACCGGCGGGCGCTCGCCCGGTGCGGTCCGTCGTGACCGGCCGGCTGCGGGTGCTGCGGGTCGTCGGTGAGCTGAACTTCGGCGGCACCGAGATGCGTACCGCCGAACTGCTGCCCCGGCTCGCGGCCGGCGGCGTCGACCTGCACCTGGTGACGCTCAGCGACCGGATCGGCCCGGGGCCGCTGGCCGACGTGGTCGCCCGGCACGGCGGCAGCGTCACCGCGATCCCCCTCGACCCGCGCTTCCCGCTGCGGTTCCTGCGGCTGCTCGGGCGGCTACGCCCGGACGTGGTGCACGCCGACTGCGCCAACTTCTCCGGCGTGCCGCTCGCGCTGGGCGCGCTGCGCGGCGTACCCGGGCGGGTCGCGCACTTCCGGGGCGACGACAACACGACGCGCACCCTGCGCCGCCGGGTCTACCGGTGGGTCTGCGGGCGGCTGCTGCGGATCTGCGCCACCGACATCCTCGGTGTCTCGCCCAGCTCGCTGACGTTCGGTTACCACCCGGGCTGGCGGGCCGACCCCCGGTGCCGGGTGGTGCTCAACGGGCTCGACCTCGACCGGCTGCGCCGCCCCAGCCCCGACGACCTGCGGGCCCTGATCGGCGCGGGACCGACCGACCTGGTCTGCGTGACCGTGGGCCGGGCCTCACCCGAGAAACGCCGCTGGCTGCTGCCGCCGATCCTGGCCGCGCTGCGTGACCGGGGCGTGTCCGCGCACGCGGTGCTCGTCGGGCCGGGCGACCCGGCCGACGACGAGCGGGTCCGCGCGGCGGCGGACGCCGCCGGGCTGGGTGACCGGGTGCACCTGCTGGGCCCCCGCGACGACGTGGGCGGGCTGCTGCGGCAGGCCGACGTCGTCGTCCACCCGTCCTGCCTGGAGGGGCTGCCCGGGGGAGTGCTGGAGCCCGTCGCGTTGGGCGTCGGCACCGTCGCCGCCGACCTGCCGGGCGTGCGCTTCATCGACGAGCGGCTGCCCGGCGTGACAGTCGTCGGGGTCGACGCCCCACCGCAGGTGTGGGCGCGGGCGGTGGGCCGGGCGGCGGCGTACACCGCGTCGACCGCGCCCGCGGTGGCCGCCGACCGGTTCGTCCACAGCGCCTTCGCCATCGACACGGCCGCCAGCACCCACCTGGAGATCTACCACCGGTGGGCGGCGGCCCACCCCGGACGGGACCGTACGCCACGACAGAGCAGCCGGCCGCCGGTCGGCTCGGGACGGTGACAGAGATGAACGAGCAGACCGTGGTCGTGAACCCGCGACCCCTGCCCGACGGCGGACCGACCGGGCGGACCGGGCCACCGCGTCCCCTGCTCGTCGGCGCGTACGCCTTCCCCCACGGTGACGCCACCTCCAACCGCCTGCTGCAACTCGCCAGGTCCGCCGCGCCCGCGGGCACCCGCACGCTGGTCGTCAACGACTGGCCCTGCGAGATGGCCTTCCCCGCCCGGCCACCCGAGGCGGCCGGGGTCGATCTGGTCACCCTGCGCGTGCGGGGCCGGCACCGGCTCACCCGGCTGCCGGCCCGGCTGGCCCGCCCGGTCCGCGTGCTGCGGGCCGCCCGCCGGCAGGGGGTACGCCGGGGCGACGTGAGCGTGGTGCTGCTCCCGATGGCGCTGATGACGCTGGGCAACTGGACGGTCCTGCGGCTCGCGCTGCGTTGCCCGGTGGTCGTCGACGCCAGCGAACGTCACGACCGGCGGCAGTTCCGCCACGGCTGGCTCACCCCGTACTACGTCCGGCACCGCTGGTCGACGTTCCTGGCCACCCGGCTGGTCGACCGGGCCACCGCGGTCTCCACCACGTTGGCCGGTTACCTCACCGGGCACGGGATGTCGGTGCTGGTGGTGCCGCCCCAGGTGGACTGCGACGACTTCCCGGCGGCCCGGCCACCCGCGCTCTCCACCGGGCTGCGGCTGCTCTACGCCGGCACCCCCGGCCGCAAGGACATGCTGGACGTGATCCTGCGCGGGATCAGCCGGCTCACCCCGCAGCAGCAGCGCCGGGTCAGCCTCACCATCGCCGGGGTCACCCGGGAGGCCGCCGCCACCCACTCCGACCTGGACGTCGCGGTCCTCGACGGGATCGTGGCCGAGGTGCGGTTCCTCGGTCGCGTCCCCCGGGACACCGTGCTGACGCTGCTCGCGGAGTCGCACTTCTCGATGCTGGTCCGCCCCACCGGCGGGTACGCGGCCAACGGCTTCCCGTCCAAGGTGCCGGAGAGCCTCGCCGCCGGCTGCCCGGTGCTGCTCAACCACACCAGCGACCTGGCCGCCCACGTGCACGACGGCGTCGAGGGGCTGGTGCTCGACGGCAACGGGCCGGACGACGTGCGGTGGGGGATCGAGCGGGCGCTGCGGCTGCGCGACGAGGAGTGGACGGGGATGAGCCGGGCCGCCCGGTCCCGGGCCCGCGGGTCGTTCGACCACCGCGCCTGGCGGGACGAGGTCAGCGCCTTCCTGGTGGCCGACGACCGGCGCTGAGCCGGGTGGACACGCGACGGTGGGCGTCCCGACCGGGACGCCCACCGTCGCGTGACCTCAGCGCAGGGCCGGGACCGGCCGGCGGACCAGGTCGTCGGCCGGGGCACCGACCCACGGCGGGACCGCCGCCGGGTCCGCCTCCGGTGCGTCGGCGTCGGCACGTTCACCGGGCAGGTGCAGCAGCACCCCGGCGACCACGCACCAGAACACGTACGGGTACGTCTGCCCGGTGCCGAAGATGGCCGACTCGGTGATCTGGATCAGCAGGCCGGTGACGACGAGCCAGACCAGCCCGGAGTCGGCCCGGCGTACCGGGGACCGCAGGGCGACCCGGCCGACGGCCAGCAGCAGCAGGGCCAGTGGCGCCACGGCGGCGAGCCCCAGCTCCAGCAGCAGTTGCAGGTAGCTGTTGTGCACCACGCTCACCCCGGTCCCGAAGGACTCGTCGAGGCTGGCGAGGGCGAACAGGTGGTTGCGGGAGGCGTACCCGAAGCCCAGGGTGGGGCGGTTCTGCCACCACAGGTCCACCGTGGCCTGCCACATCTCGGTGCGGCCGTTGGACAGGTCGCCGCCGGTGGGGTCGGTGAAGCGCAGCACGAGCTGCCGCATCCAGGGGCCGGCGAACAGGACCGGCAGCAGGTTGAACAGGTACGCCACCAGCAGTCCCACGGCCAGTCCGGCGCCCAGCCGGACCATCCGGCCCAGCCCGTTGCGCAGCACGACCCAGCAGGCCCCGGCGAGCACGGCGATCAGGCCGGTGCGGGACTGCGACAGCAGCAGGCAGGCCACGGCCGGCACCATGCCGAGCAGTTCCACCCGACGGCGGGACTGCCGGTAGACCGCCCAGCCCAGCGGCGTGGTCAGGGCGCAGACGATGCTGAGCATGTTGGGGTTGTTGTACAGGCCCTCGAACCGGTCGGTCCGGGACAACGCGGCGACGAGCGTGCCGTCGGCGAACCCGACGCCGAGGCTGATCAGGGCGGACCCGCTGAGCACCAGGTAGACCATGCGCAGGTCGGCCAGCATGACCGCCCGGTCGGGCCACCGGCGGCGGACCAGGACGTGCACCAGCGCGGCCAGCAGCAGCAGCGCCACCCCCCGTTGCAGGGTCTCCAACGGCACCACCGACCAGGTGAAGCTCACCGTGGCCAGGCCGGCCATCGCCCACAGCGCGCCGACGAGCAGGCGGGTCCACGGGTCGACCCGCGCCACCGTCCGGGCCGGTGCGCCCAGCGCCCAGACGACCAGGGCGGCCACCGCCGCGTACCGGGGATAGAAGCTGGCCTCCACCAGGGCCGGCAGCCCGGACGAGGCGCAGACCAGCAGCGCCATGGTCAGGCCCAGCAGCCACCGCCAGCCGTCCATCTGCTGCGCGAGCGCGAACAGCGCGAGCAGCAGCAGCGCCACCGCGCCGACCGCGACCAGCGGGACGGTGACGCTGGCGACGGTGGTGACCACCACGGCCAGGACCGCCCCGACGACCAGGCACAGTTGACCCACTCGGTTACCCACGTGATGTCCTTCGACTCCGACGGGCCGGCAGCGCCGGCGATGGTCGTTTGCTGCGTCAGCGCGGCGCGCCCGCCAGGCCCGGCCGGGCCTGGCCGAACGCCCAACGTTCCCGGGCGGCGTGCAGCGCGGTGATCATGTCCGGCCAGCTCGGCGGACGGTAACCGGTGGCGTGGGCGAGGGCGTCCGCGCGCATCGACCGGTCGCAGACGAACCCGTCGTCCGGCACCAGCTCACCGGGCCACCCGTACACCTCGGCGACCAGCCGGAGCAGGTCGTACTTCGTGATCGGTTCGGCGGCGACGTGGTAGAGGCCGGTCAGCTCCGGCCGGGGCAGGACCACCGTACGCAGCAGCCGGGCGAACTCCACGGTCGTCACCCCGCTGTAGACCGCCCTGGTGAAGCCGCGCACCTGACCCCGTTGGGAGAGGAACCAGTCGACCAGGGAACGGCGGGTGGTCAGCTCGTGCCCGACGATCGACGTGCGCAGGGTGAGCGCCGACGCGCCCGTCGCCTCGCCCAGCAGCTTGGAGCGGCCGTAGAGGTCGGGCGGGTCGGGCAGGTCGTCCTCGAGGTAGCCGCCCCGCCGGCCGGAGAACACGCAGTCGGTGCTGACGTGGACGAGCCGGCCGCCGACCTGCGCGCAGGCGTCGGCCAGCAGGTGGGGGAGGAGCGCGTTGAGGGTGACCGTCGGCACCGCGTCCTGCACGTCCGGCCGCTGCTTGATGACGCCGACGCAGTTGACGACGACGTCGGGCCGCAACTCGTCGACGAGCCGCCGGACGTGGTCGAACCGGGTCACGTCGACGGCCGGGACGATGCGGGCCAGCAGGTGCGGCGGGTAGCAGCCCGCCCGGTCGTCGATGCTGCGGGCGAGGCCGTGCACGTCGAGCGTCGGATCGTCGGCGAGTTCGCGCAGCACGGCATGCCCGAGCATGCCGGTGACCCCGACGACGAGGACCCGTCGCGCCGGGTCGGCGGCCCGGTGGTCGGTGCGGCGGCGGGGCACCCGGTCCGGGCGGGCGGCGTCGGTGCCCGCGTTCAACTCGTCACCACGGCCGCCGTGGCGGCCGCGACCTGCGCGCGCACCTCGGGCAGCGTCATCAGCAACGCCTCGATCTCGGGTACGGACAGCCGGCGGGCGTTGTGCGAGTGGAAGTCGGCGAGGCCGCCGTGCTCGACGTCGCCCTCCTCGAAGTACAGGGAGTAGTTGAGGTCGCGGCTGTCCACCGGCACCCGCAGGAAGTCCCCGAGGTTCTCGGCGAACGCGAGTTCCTCCCGGCTGGCCAGGGTCTCGTAGAGCTTCTCCCCGTGCCGGATGCCGAGCACGGTGAACTTCGCCGGCACCCCGAACAGGTTGCACAGCGCGGTGGCCAGGTCGCCGATGGTGCAGGCGTCGGCCTTGCGGATGAAGACGTCCCCCGGCTGGCCGAAGGTGAACGCGTGCTCCACCAGTTCCACCGATTCGGGCAACGACATCAGGAAACGGGTCATCGACGGGTCGGTGACCGTCGGCAGGCCGCCGCGCAGGATCTGGTCGATGAACAACGGAATCACCGATCCGCGCGAGTACATGACATTGCCGTAGCGCACGCAGCAGACCCTGGTCCGGGCCGTCGCGTTGTTACGGGAGTGCGCCTGCGCCACCTTTTCCATCAGCGCCTTGGTCATGCCCATCGCGTTGACCGGATAGACGGCCTTGTCGGTGCTCAGCAGGACCAGCGTCTCCACCCCGACGCGTTCGCAGGCATCCACCACGTTGGCGCTGCCGAGCACGTTCGTGCGGACCGCCTCCAGCGGGAAGAACTCGCAGGAGGGCACCTGCTTCAGCGCCGCGGCGTGGAACACGAACTCCATGCCCCGGGCGGCCTTGAGCACGCTGTCGTAGTCGCGCACGTCACCGATGTAGTAGCGGACCCGGTCGTTGCCGAGGCGGTGCCGCATCGCGTCCTGCTTCGACTCGTCCCGGCTGAGGACCCGCACCTCGGCGGCACCGGCGTCGAGCAGTCGGGAAACCATTGTCTGGCCGAACGAACCAGTGCCCCCGGTGACCAGGAAACGCCTGTCCGCAAGCGAGGAAAGCATATCTCCTCCTGCCTTTTCCCGTCGGACCATCCTCGGGGATCACGATCTCGTCAATGGTGACCATACTGTTGCGATAACGAGACCGTGCGCGCTTCCGGTAAAGGGAGGAACGGTCACGTTTCACGTTTCGCGTGGTGCTGCGCGACGGCCATTGCCGACCCGCCGGTGCGGCAAATGTGAAACTGCGGACCGGTCACCGGGAAAGTGGTAGGTCTGTTCCATGTCCAAAGTTGCTGCCCCCGCGGCACAGCCGCGCGCCGGTGCCGCCGGCCCGGTGACCGGACGGGACGCCGACCCGTCGACCCGCCGTCCGTACGACAGGTGCAAGCGGGTGCTCGACGTGCTCGGCGCGCTGGTCGTGCTGACCCTCGGTGCGCCCCTGCTGGTGCTGGTCGCCCTGCTGGTGCTGGTCACCCACGGCCGGCCGGTGCTGTTCCGGCACACCCGGCCCGGCCTGCACGGCGAACTGTTCGACGTGGTGAAGTTCCGCACCATGCGGCACCCCGACCCGGAGCGTGGGCTGGTGACCGACGCGCAACGCCTCACCCGGGTCGGCCGGTGGCTGCGGGCGAGCAGCCTCGACGAGCTGCCCGAGTTCTGGAACGTGCTGCGCGGCGAGATGAGCGTGGTCGGCCCCCGCCCGCACCTGGTGCGGTACCTGGCCCTCTACACCCCCGAGCAGGCCCGCCGGCACGAGGTGCGGCCGGGCATCACCGGGCTCGCCCAGGTACGCGGACGCAACGCCCTGGACTGGGAGGCGAAGTTCGCCTCCGACGTCGAGTACGTCGACCGGCGGTCCTTCCTGCTGGACCTGAGGATCCTGCTGACCACCGTCCGGGTGGTGCTCACCCGGGAGGGCATCTCCGCCCCCGGCGCGGCCACCTGGCACGAGTTCACCGGCAACGCCCCGTCGGCCGCCACGCCGGCCGCCGAGGGACCGGCACCCACGTCGGCCGCCGCCCACCCGTCCGGGTCGTCGGCCGACGACCGGGACGTCGTGCAGCGCCGATGAACCGGGTGCTGCTGCTGGGCGCGGGCGGATTCCTCGGCCGGCACATCCACGCCGCCCTCGCCGACCACACCACCGTCCGGGCCCCCTCCCGCGCCCGGTGCGACCCGGCCAGGATGGAGCTGCCCGAGCTGACCGCGCTGGTCGCCCGGGAACGACCCGACGTGGTGGTGAGCGCGGCGGGCCGCATCGTCGGCTCCGGGTACGACTTCGTCCAGGCGCACGTCGTGACGACCGCGAAACTGATCGAGGCGGTGGCCGCCGCCGCGCCCGGCGCCCGGCTGGTCCGGATCGGCTCGGCGGCGGAGTACGGCGTCGTGCCGCACGGCCTCGCCGTCGCGGAGGAGCACCCGGCCGCCCCGGTGAGCGAGTACGGGCTCAGCCACCTGGCCGCCACCCGGCTGGCCGAACTGGCGGGCGACGCGGGCCGGCTCGACACGATCGTGCTGCGGGTCTTCAACCCGGTCGGGCCGGGGATGCCGGCGGGCAACATGCTGGCCCGGGCGACCGCCATGGTCCGTACGGCGATCGCCGACGGCGCGGACGACATCGCCCTGGGCCTGCACGACACCTACCGGGACCTGGTCGACGTCCGGGACGTCGCGGCGGCGGTGCTGGCCGCGACGCGGTGCGCCCCCGTCGGCGCGCACCGCGTCGTCAACGTGGGCAGCGGGCGGGCGACGGCCACCCGCGACGTCGTCCGGCTGCTGGCCGACGCGGCCGGGTTCACCGGTCAGATCCGCCCCGGCGGCTTCCCGCCGGACGCCACCCGCTCGGCCGCGGTGCCCTGGATGTGCGCCGACGTCGACCGCGCCCGCCGGATGCTCGGCTGGACCCCGGCGTACGACCTGACCGCATCGCTGCGCGCGCTGTGGCGGGCCGACGGCGAACGGTCGGACCGGCCGGTGGCCGGCGTGGCGGCGGGGTGAGGCGGATGCGGATCGGCCTGCTCACCCAGTGGTACGACCCGGAGCCCGGCCCGGCGGCCCTGCCCGGGATGCTCGCCCGCGCCCTCGCCGAACGGGGGCACGAGGTCCGGGTGCTCACCGGGTTCCCGAACTACCCGACCGGCCGGCTGGCCCCCGGCTACCGGCTGGCCCGCCGCCACGACGAGGTCGACGGCGCGACCCGGGTCCGCCGGGTGGCCCTCTATCCCAGCCACGACCGTTCCGCGCTGCGCCGGGTGGCGAACTACGGGTCGTTCGCGGTCTCCGCGCTGGTCTCCGGCACCCCGGCGCTGCGCGGCCTGGACGCCCTCTGGGTCGGCAACTCGCCGATCAGCGTCGCCCTGCCGATGTGGTTCACCCGGTACGTGCACCGGGTGCCGGTGCTGCTGCACGTGCTGGACCTGTGGCCGGACAGCGTGGTCGCCAGCGGTTTCCTCGGCACCGGCCTGGTGTCGCGGACCGTCGAGCGGGGGATGGCCGCCTGGTGCGCGGCGATGTACCGCAGCGCCTCCCGGGTCGCCCACGTCGCACCCGGTGCCGCCGACCTGCTCGCCGACCGGGGCGTGCCCCGGGACAAGCTCGTGCACATCCCGGTGTGGGCGGACGAGACGATGGGCGTCCGCGCCGCCGACCTGCGCGCCGAACTCGGGCTCCGCCCCGACCAGGTGGTCCTGGTGTACGCGGGCGCGCTCGGCGAGGCACAGGGGCTCGACTCGCTGGTCGACGCCTGCGCCCGTACCGACGACCCCCGGCTGGTCTGCCTGATCGCCGGCTCCGGCACCACGCAGGATCGGCTGCGCCGCCGGGCCACGGCGGTGGGCGCGTCCAACGTCAGGTTCCTCGGGCAGTTGCCCCGGGAACGGATGCCCGCGCTGATGGCCACCGGGGACGTCCACTACGTGAGCCTGCGCCCCGGCGGCATGTCCGCGTACACGATGCCGAGCAAGGTGCAGGCGACCCTCGCCGCCGGGCGGGCGCTGCTGGTCGCCGCGGAAGGGGACGCCGCCGCGGTGGCCCGGGACAGCGGCGCGGGGATCACCGCCCGGCCCGGTGACCCCGACTCGATCGCCGACGCCCTGCGGGAGGTCTGCGACCTGGGCCGGGAGAAGCTGGAACTGCTCGGGCAGGCCGGCCGGGCGCACTACGACCGGATGTTCTCCGTCGCCGTCGGTGCCGACCGGGTCGAGCAGACCCTGTGCGAGATGGTGGCGGATCCGGGGTTCAGGGCCAGTCGTCGCCTGCGGTGAGCCGGCGGGCGAGCAGGTCGGCCAGCGGGATCGACTCACCGTCGCGTCCGCCGCGCCCGACGACCAGGGGCGGCCGGGCCGGCGGCACGTCGACGCCGAACAGCCGGGCGCGTACGCCCGACGGCACGGTGAGCAGGTAGAACCGGCCGTCGACGGTGACCGCGCGCAGGCCGGCCCGGTCGACGTACCAGCCGGTCAGCCCGGTCCGGTAGCGGCCCCGCCCGTCGTAGCCCTGGGCCACCAGGCGGCTGGTGCGCAGCCCGCGCCGGGTCGCCTCGGCCGTGAACCGGGCCACCAGTTCCTCGGCCTGCGCGTGCTCGCCGTCGCGCTGGCGGGCGTCGGCCGCCGCGTGCGCCCGGACCGCCCGCTGCTGCCGTTCCCGCCACTGCGGACCGCCGTCACCATCCATACCGCGACGGTACGCCCACCGCCGCCCCGCCCGGTGGGCGCCGGGCGGGGCGACGGTGGTGGTCAGGCCAGGCCGGCCCGGCGCAACGCCTCGGCCATCGCGTCGTTGGCGGGTGCCGGCGCGGAGCCGCCCCGGCCCTGCCGTTGCTGCGGCCCACCCCGGGAACCGCCCCGCTGCTCCCGCTGGCCGCCGGACCCGCCCGCGCCGCCGCGCCGTCCACCCGGGGTGTCGCCGCGCCCGCCCTGGGGGGTGCCGCGCTCGCGCCGCTGCCCCTCGGTGGCCGGCCGGCCACCGCCCGCCGGCACCTCGTCGTCCAGCCGCAGGGTCAACGAGATCCGCTTGCGCGGCACGTCGACGTCGAGCACCTTGACCCGGACCACGTCACCGGACCTCACCACGTCGCGCGGGTCCTTGACGAAGGTGTGCGACATCGCCGAGACGTGCACCAGGCCGTCCTGGTGCACGCCCACGTCAACGAACGCGCCGAACGCGGCCACGTTGGTGACCACCCCCTCCAGCAGCATCCCGGGGGTGAGGTCGCCGATCTTCTCCACCCCCTCGACGAAGGTGGCGGTGCGGAACTCCGGTCGCGGGTCCCGGCCGGGCTTCTCCAGCTCGGCGAGGATGTCGGTGACGGTGGGCAGGCCGAACGTGTCGTCGACGAAGTCGGTGGCCCGCAGCCCACGCAGGAGGGCCGACCTGCCGATCAGCGAGCGCAGGTCCTGCCCGGTGCTGGCCAGGATGCGACGCACCACCGGGTACGCCTCCGGGTGCACGCTGGACGAGTCGAGCGGGTCGTCGCCGCCGGGGATGCGCAGGAAGCCGGCGCACTGCTCGAACGCCTTCGGGCCGAGCCGGGCCACCTTCTTCAGCTCGGCGCGGGTGCGGAACGGGCCGTTGGCGTCCCGGTGCAGCACGATGTTCTCGGCCAGCCCGGCACCGATGCCGGAGACCCGGGTCAGCAGCGGGGCGGAGGCGGTGTTGACGTCCACCCCGACGCCGTTGACGCAGTCCTCCACCACCGCGTCCAGCGAGCGGGACAGCTTCACCTCGGACAGGTCGTGCTGGTACTGGCCGACGCCGATCGAGCGCGGGTCGATCTTGACCAGCTCCGCGAGGGGGTCCTGGAGCCGCCGGGCGATGGAGACCGCGCCGCGCAGTGACACGTCCAACGTGGGCAGCTCCTGCGAGGCGTACGCGGAGGCGGAGTAGACCGACGCGCCGGCCTCGGAGACCATCACCTTGGTCAGACCGAGCTGCGGATACCGCTTGATCAGGTCGGCGGCGAGCTTGTCGGTCTCCCGGCTGGCGGTGCCGTTGCCGATCGCGACCAGCTCCACCCGGTGCGCCCCGGCCAGCTTCGCCAGCGTCTCGATCGAGGCGTCCCACTGCCGGCGCGGCTCGTGCGGGTAGATCGTGTCGGTGGCGACCACCTTGCCGGTGGCGTCGACCACCGCCACCTTCACCCCGGTCCGCAGGCCCGGGTCGAGACCCATGGTCGCCCGGCTGCCGGCCGGCGCGGCGAGCAGCAGGTCACGCAGGTTGGTGGCGAAGACCCGCACCGCCTCCTCCTCGGCCGCCTGCCACAACCGCATCCGCAGGTCGGCACCGAGGTGGATCAGGATCCGGGTACGCCACGCCCAGCGCACCGTGTCGGCCAGCCACCGGTCGGCGGGCCGGCCGGCGTCGCTGATGCCGAACCGGCCGGCGATGGCCGCCTCGTAGCGGGTCGGGCCGGTGGGCGGGGCGTCCGGGTCCTCCTCGGCGTCGGGGGCCATGGTGAGGTCGAGCACGCCCTCCTTCTCGCCCCGGAACATCGCCAGGATGCGGTGCGAGGGCAGCTTCGGGTACGGCTCGGCGAAGTCGAAGTAGTCGGCGAACTTCGCGCCGGTGTCCTGCTGCCCGTCGCGTACCCGGGCGACCAGCCGGCCCCGCGACCACATCTGCTCACGCAGGGCGCCGATCAGGTCGGCGTCCTCGGCGAACCGCTCGATCAGGATGGCCCGCGCGCCCTCCAGCGCGGCGGCGGCGTCGGCCACCCCGCGGTCGGCGTCGACGAACCCGGCGGCCGTCTCCTTCGGGTCCCGGGTCGGGTCGCCGAGCAGCGTCTCGGCCAGCGGCTCCAGCCCGGCCTCCCGGGCGATCTGCGCCCGGGTCCGCCGCTTCGGCTTGTACGGCAGGTAGATGTCCTCCAGCCGGGACTTCGAGTCGGCCGCCATGATCTGCGCTTCCAGCGCCTCGTCCAGCTTGCCCTGGCCGCGGATCGACTCCAGCACCGCGGCCCGCCGCTCGTCCAGCTCCCGCAGGTAGCGCAGCCGCTCCTCCAGGGCGCGCAGCTGGGCGTCGTCGAGCAGGCCGGTGGCCTCCTTGCGGTAGCGGGCGATGAACGGCACTGTCGCACCGCCGTCGAGCAGCTCCACGGCCGCCCGCACCTGGCGTTCGGCGACGCCGAGCTCGTCGGCGATCCGCTGATGGACTGACTGGGTCACGATGTTGATCCGCCTTCGTTTCGGGTTCCCTGCTGCATTGTGCCGCCCACCCCCGACGCCCCGCGCCACCCCCGCCGGGACCGTGCCGCCCGCCGCCCACCCGACCGCCGACCGCCGACCGCCCGACCGGCTTATCCCGCCGGCCGCCCCGGGCCCGGCCCCCGGCCGGCGTACCCCGCCGGGCCCGGCCCGCCGGTGGC
>NZ_MZMV01000033.1 GCF_002210435.1 Micromonospora wenchangensis | reverse complement strand
CTCCCCACCCCACCCGGCCACCCACCCACCCGAGTGGCCCACCTCACCGCCCACGCCGCCCCCGCAACCACACCCCCACCACACCCACCGCCACGAACACCAGCACCGAACAACACAACAACTTGATCATCCAGCAACTGTCCCACGCCACGTAGGGTGCACACGTGCGCCTGGCCACCTTCAACCTGCTCCACGGCCGCTCCCTGACCGACGGACTCGTCGACCCCGACCGGCTCACCGCCGCCGTCCACGCCCTCGACGCCGACATCCTCGCCCTCCAGGAAGTCGACCGCGACCAGTCCCGCAGCGGCCACCACGACCTCACCACCCTCGCCGCCCACGCCCTCGACGCCCCCGAACACCGCTTCGCCGCCGCCGTCGTCGGCACCCCCGGCGAACACTTCCGCCCCCTACGCCACGACGACGACGGCCACGGCGAACCCTGCTACGGCATCGGCCTGATCAGCCGCCACCCCGTCCGCAGCTGGCACGTCACCCGCCTCAACCCCGCACCCGTCCGCTCACCGATCTACGCCCCCGGCCCCGGCGGCGGCCTCATCCTCCTACGCGACGAACCCCGCGTCGTCCTCGCCGCCGTCCTCGACACCCCCCACGGCCCCCTCACCGTCGCCGCCACCCACCTGTCCTTCGTCCCCGGCTGGAACGCCCACCAACTCCGCCGCGTCGTACGCGCCCTACGCGCCCTACCCGCACCCCGCATCCTCCTCGGCGACCTCAACCTCCCCGCCGGCCCCGCCCGCCTCCTCACCGGCTGGCAACCCCTCGCCCGCCACCCCACCTACCCCGCCACCGCACCCCGCGTCCAACTCGACCACATCCTCGCCGACCCCCACGACCGGCACCGACTACCCCCGGTCACCGCCACCGCCACCCCCCGCTCCACCATCTCCGACCACCGCCCCCTCATCGTCGACCTCGGCTGAACCCCGACCGGCCGCCCGCTGCGCCGCCCGCAACGCGTTACGGAACAACATCGCCACCGTCGTCGGACCCACCCCACCCACCCGCGGCGTGATCGCCCCCGCCACCCGCGCACACGACTCGTCCACATCCGGCAACAACCGACGACCCTCGTACCGCACCCCACCACCCACCACCACCGCACCCGGACGCACATGCTCCGGCCGCACGATCCCCGGCACCCCCGCCGCCGCCACCAGGATCTCCGCCCGCCGCGTGTACCGCGGCCAGTCCGCCACCCCCGTGTGCACCACCGTCACCGCCGCGTTCGCCGTCGGCCGCTTCTGCGCCAACAACATCGCCAACGGACGCCCCAACGTCGCACCACGACCCAGCACCACCACCTCCCGCCCCGCCACCGGCACCCCGTGGAACGCCAACAACGCCTCGATCCCCGCCGGCGTACACGGCACCGGACCCGGCAACCCCAACGCCAACCGCCCCATGTTCACCGGATGCATCCCGTCCACGTCGGAATCCGGATCCAACACCTGCAACGCCCGGTCGTAGTCCAGGTGCCCCGGAACCGGATGCTGCACCAACACCGCGTGCACCCCGGCGTCGTCGTTGAGATCCCGCAACACCCGGTGCAGGTCCGCCTGCGTCGCCGACGCCGGCAGATGCACATGCGGCGACGCGAACCCCAACTCCGCCGCCTGCCGGGACTTGATCCGGATGTAGCCCGCGCTGGCGTCGTCGTCACCCACCAGCACCGTCGCCAACGCCGGCACCACACCGGCCGCCCGCAACGCCGCCACCCCCTCGGCGACCTCGGCGAACACCCGCTCCGCCACCGGCCCACCCGGCAACAGACGCGCCGAACCAGCCGACACAACAGAAGAAGAGGAAACAGACACGGCACACCCCGACCACGGAGGCCCAGGCGGTCGACCCCCGCGACGAGCTCCCCGATGGTCAACCCATCCCCGTGCCGCCAGTCGCGTCCACCCACACCATGCCACAACCACCCCCGCACACACCGCCCCGATCAGTCACCCGGACCACCCGACACCAACCCCACCAACACCCGGTTCGTCCGGTTCGACCGCACCGCCGCCCGCTGCTGACCCGCCGTCACCTCGATGTACGTCTGCGACGACGCCAACGACGCATGCCCCAACAACCGCATGATCTCCGCCGCCCCCGCCCCCTCCTCGGCCAACCGGGTCGCGAACGTGTGCCGCAACGCGTGCAACCGCGCCCCCGCCGGCACCCGATCGGTGATCCCCGCCCGCCGGTAACAGGAATCCACCAGGTACTGCAACCCACCCCGACGCAACGGCGCACCCTGCCGATCCACCAGCAGCACCCCGTCCGGGCGTACGCTGCGCGCCCCGAACCGCCGCCGCCGACTGTCCAGGTACGCCGACACCACCTCGTCCAACTCCGGCTCCACCGGCACCACCCTCGGCCGACCACCCTTGCCGGCCACCGCCACCCGCCGCTCCCCGGCCCGCCCCGACACCGACGACACCCGCAACGCCAGCAGCTCCGCCAGGCGCAGTCCCGCGCACAGCGCCAACGCCAGCACCGCCACGTCCCGCTCCGGCCACGGGTCACGCTGCCGCGCGTCCTCCCGCGACACCGACGCCAGCAGCACCTCCGGGGTGTCCTCACCCCGCAGCGGCTTCGGCTGGGGGAGTGGCGTCCGGGGACGCCCCACCGCCGGCATCGGATTGCCCGCCACCACCTGCTCGGCCACCAGGAACGAGAAGAAACCGTTCCAACTCGACCAGGCCCGGTGCACCGACGCCGCCGCCCGGGGCGCGGCGAACCGGGCGAACGCCGCCCGCATCACCCGGGGGGAGAGGGCGGAGATCGTCAGCTCGTCGGGGGACAGGGGAGGGGTGCACTCCTCGCCGGCCAGCGCCGCGACGGCCCGCAGGTCCCGCCGGTACGCCTCCTGCGTGTGCGGGGACGGCTTACGGGTGGCCCGCGCGGTCAGGAACTCCTCGATGAGTCGTCCAACCGATTCGTCCTGTTTTCCATGCATAAGGTATATTATGCAGCTTTCTCGGGTTGCCGGCCACCCGAGGGGGAGGGGAGCAGCGGCCGGCCACTCCGACGCCTGGTCACGCCTGCCGGCACACACCACGGCCCGCCGGCCGCGCACCCGGGGACGGGGTCCTGTGGCTGGGGAGCCGCCCGGTGGGCCGTGGAGCATCAGGTCGCGGCGCGCATCCCGGGCCTGCCGATGTCGGCCCGACATCGCAGCGCACCGGCGACCGCCTCGGGCCGATGCCCGCAGCGGCAGCCCACCCACCGACATGTCACTGCGGCGTGTGACGTGTCGGTGGAACATGGCCGCACCGGGGAGCGCCTCGTCGTCCGCCCGACGTCCCGCCGGATCGGCGGCGACGAGGCGCAGGCTCGTCCGGTATGCGCAGCGGGTGCGAACCGCAGGCGGGCGATCGCGACCCCCGGCCTCCGGCCGGCCGGAGGAGACCCCCCTTCCGCCTTACTTTACATAATATAAATTATCGAATCAGCGTCGGAACTGTGGCGGCGACCGCCCGGCTCACCGGGGCGACCGCTGGTGTCCCTTCTCATTTGTCCTGGGCCATTCTCAACACCTTGAGCCATCCCCTGAGTCTTCTCACTTACTTGAGCCATGGCGAGGGCCCGCGGGATGCTTGGGACCCTGTCCCCTACGCTGCGTGACGGGCATGGATTGTTCATCCTGCCCGGCGGCTGATCAGCACTCCTGCCGCCTGCCCACGCGGGAGGTCGGAATCCCCGCCCCCGAGCGGCGCCGGATGCGACGCAGCTGGATGATCCACTACCGCCCGACATCGGCTTCTGTCGACGGTCGTACGCTTGCACGGTGCCCACCCTCGAACGGTTGCTCGTGCTCGTGGCCCGCAATGTCGCCCAGGCTGCCCTCGGCATCCTCAATCCCCTGGCCGGTCGACTGATCTTCGATGACATCTCTCGCCTGTTGAAGAAGCCGAGTGACTCCGGGTTGGAGGAGCGCTTGAAGGAACTCGGCGCATCGATGCAGCAGTCGTCTCAGCTGATTGCGGAGATTGAGGGCGGCCTGAAGATCCGTGAGGCGGCGGTCGAGAAGCTTAAGCAGGAAGCTCAGACAGCCCGGAACATCAAGGACATGACGGACCAGCAGCGGGCAGCAGTGGCTGCCGTACTACGCACAGAGGTTGCCCGTGAGGGACGCAAGACCCTGTGGCAGGGGGCAGCGGTCAACGCCTTCTTCTTTGTAGCTGGTGTCTTGGTCACCTTGTGGATCAGTTGACCTGGGTGCCGGCCACACGCTGTTTCGGCCGTGCCCACCTCGCGCCACCTCACTCTGCCCTAGATCGAGCTGTTCACCGACGGCTCGCTAGAAGCTCCGGCCCGGGACCTAGATCAATCTCTCAGCACCCGTTTTCCTTGCGATCCTCTCGATCCCCCTATATCGCCGACGGGAGGTGCCCGAGATGACCCAGGCGCATCCCAGCACCCCTGTGCCGTCGCGTGGGGTTGTGGGCAGACGGGTGGTCCCACGGCCCACGTGGTTTGGAGGAGGGGTGGTTGCGGCCGATGCTCCGCAGCGCGGGTGAACACCACCTGGTCGCTGGGCTAGCCGGGTAAGCAGTTCGTGTACCCCAACAACAGGTTGCGCTCTACAAATCGAAGTCCAACGTGGTCGCGATCTCCCCAGACGCAGTCAACCCGAACCTCCGCATACGATCGGAGCTAGCGCGGTCTCCGTCTTCCCTCCGCCACTCGATTAGGGTCTGCAGTCCAGTGGGGTCGCCGCGGTCGGCGGCCTCTTGCAACACGCGCTCGGCATCGGCGATGTCTCCGGCTGACCAGCGCAGGATGGCCAGCTCGAGCAGCGCGCCAAAGTGACCATGGTCGGCGGCCTGCCGAAGGAGGGCCTCGGCACCAGCGATGTCACCGTTCAATTTCCGTAACCGGGCCAATTCCACCAGCGCACCGCGAACGCCGCGATCGGCGGCCTGCCGCATCAGGGCCTCGGCACCAGCGATGTCCCCGACGATTCTTCGTAAGACGGCGAGTTCGCGCAGCGCGTTGGGATGGCCGCGGTCGGCGAGCTGCTGCATCAGGGCCTCGGCGCCGGCGATATCGTTGGTCCGGCTTCGCTTCATCGCTAGCCCCTGCGCCACGCCGAAGAGGCCGTGGTCGGCGGCCTGCAACGCCATCGCATCGGCGCCGGTGGTGTCTCCGACCTGCTCCCTTGCAAAGGCCAACTCTCCGTACTCGCTGGGATCGCTGCGGTCGGTGACCTGCTGTATCAGGGCTCTGGCGCCGGTGGTGTCCCCGGCCCGCTCCAGTAGCAGGATCAGGCTGTCCAGCGCGCCACGAACGCCCTCGTCAACGGCTTGCTGCAGCAATGCCTTAGCGCCGCTGGCGTCTCCGGCTTGTTCCCGTAGCTGTGCCAACGCCACCAGCGCGCCGCGAACGCCGCGGTCAACGGCCTGCTGCAGCAATACCTCGGCGCCGGCGGCGTCTCCGGCTTGTTCCCGTAGCTGTGCCAACGCCACCAGCGCGCTGGGACGGCCGCAGTCGGCAGCCTGCACTGCCAGGACCTCCGCACCGGCAATATCCCCGGTCCGCTCGCGCAGCATGGCCAACTTCTGCAGCGCGCCGGGGTGGCCGCAGTCGGCAGCTTCTTGCAACATGGCCTGGGCGCCAGCAATGTCTCCAGCTCGCTCACGCAGCTCGACCAGGCTCTCCAGCGCTTCGGGGTCGCCGTAGCGAGTGGCCTTCGTGTACAGCCAGATGGCTTGCTGGTAGCGGCCGCTCAGTTCGGCTTGGTGGCCGAGGGATCGGAGAAGGCTGGGATCGGACAGGGTGGAAGTGAACGCGATCCACAGGCTTTCGGGTGGGTATACGGCGGCCCGTTCGACCCGGCCGAGTTGTTCAAGGTAGTCGGCTAGCCGGTAGCACGGCTGCGCCCCGCTGAGGGCGGGGGATTCGCCGGGACGGGGACGGACACGAGTCAGCGGCCCGCGTGCGCCCTTGCACGGCTTCGCGGTTTCGGCCAAGGCAGCCTCCAGCCAGTCCTCGTCGAGCTGGTCCCAGTCGTGGTCGTCGAGGTAGCCGGGTGCGGCCCGTTCCAGCAGGGCGTGCGGCAGCGGGAGTGGATGACCCAGTCGGCGGGCATCGATGGCAACCTGGATGAGCGCTCGGGCGGCCGATGAGGCGGTGCGGTACCGGTTCTCCAGGTCGGGGGCGCCGGCCAGGTACTGAGTGATCCGGCCGTCCTCGGCGTGCTCGGCGGCGTACCGTACCCGCGGGTCGATGCCCGCGGCGGTCAGCGCGGCGACCTGGTCTTGGGTGAACCTGGCGGCGATGGTGACGGCGGTGCCCGTGAGCAGCTCTCGGGCCTGGGCGTACAGATCCGGCTCGCCAGCGCCCGGCCGGAAGGTGAGCGCGTCCCAGTACTGCGGCCAAAGGGTGGCCAGGACCAGCACCGGCCCACGGAGCGGGTCGTGCACTAGGGTGCGTAGCCCAGCGGCGATCCGTTCGCCCAGGCCGCGGTCGGTCGGCATCAGGTAGTGCTGGGCCTCGTTCAGCCAGACCACCGTGCACGCGCCCACCTGATCCAGGTCGGCCAGCGCCGCCTGAGGCCGGGTCGGATCGTACGGGTGCCATACCCGCCACCGCCCCGGCTGCTGCTGATCCAAATATTGGACCAGCTCCCAGCATGCGCGGGTCTTCCCGGTCGATGATCCACCCACCACTGTGAGCAGCCGGGACGACCCCTGGGCCACCACCTGGTCGGCGACCTCACGCAGCTGGGCATCGTGCGGCCGCGAAACGTACACCGGCAGCGCATCCGACCGTTCGTCGGGAAGCTCGATCGCCGGGTGCACCTCCAACGCGAGCGGATTACACGCGTCGACCGGGAGGCCCATCTGAGGCCGCTGCGCTGCCTGCGCGGTTGGCGCGTGACCGGATGGATCCGTTATCTGCGTGACCTGGCCGGCGACCGCGTATTCGTCCTGACCACAGGCCCGGGCGAGGGTTCGGGCTACCGCGCGGACATCGTCGAGACTCGCGGGCCCACCCCAACTGATGATCCTATGGATCAGATCCCTCTTCGGCGCCCCGTCCAGCCGGTCATCCCCGGCGATCCGCTGCTCAAGGTCCGCCAAGGTGGGCCTGCCAGCCCGCCCGTGCAGGTCATGCAGCAGATCGCGGATGTCCCGCTGCGGCCCAGCAGGAAGCTCAGGCCGCGCCAGACTCCGTGCTCGGCGCGTCGGCGCTCGGCTGGCAACCCCCGCTCCCGGCTGGCGGCGTACTGGTCGGGACTTGTCGGTATCCATCGCCAATTCAGGATGCCTTACCTGCTCCACCGACGTCTGCGGTCGACACTGGTCGGCACCGAGATCAGCCCCATTGGGTGGTCCGAGTCTGGAGGCATAGCCGGCGCCGGCTCCCCCGTTCCGCCTCAGACATCCCCATGGAGCCTCCGATGACCCGATCCAAGCCCGACCACGGCCACCCGAACGACGACCGTACTCGGATTACTCGCGCCGCGATCACCGGCCTGGTAGCCGGTGCCACCCGCGCCGTCCTCGACACCCTGCTGCGCTATCTGACCGCCGGCTGCTGACCAAATGAGCGGGTGG
The DNA here is from genome assembly GCF_002210435.1 of Micromonospora wenchangensis. Lineage (GTDB taxonomy): Bacteria > Actinomycetota > Actinomycetes > Mycobacteriales > Micromonosporaceae > Micromonospora > Micromonospora wenchangensis. The sequence continues at coordinate 70,931 of NZ_MZMV01000033.1, read as the reverse complement.
GGATCTTGGGGCCTCAACCCCAAGATCCCCACCCGGCCTTTCCGAGTGCGGCCCGTCGAGGCCCCCATGGCGGCTGGGAGGCGAGGTCACGCGCGCCGTTCACCATCGTACGACCGGCACCTTTGGCACGAGCTGATCGCTGCGACCGATCAGTCGCCGGAGATCGCCTCGAATCAGTCCGTGGTCGTGGTCGAGGACGAGGGCGTCGATGAAGCCACACACGGCGCAGCGGTAGCCCTGCCAGCGCCGGATCAGATGGCCGGCTGACCACTCGTCGACGGCGGTCGCGGCCGCCAAGTCCTCAGGGGTCACGGTCCAGGCCGCGCACGCCGGCGAAATGGGCGCGGGGTTGGCCGTGGCCTGGGCGGCGAAGCGTTCGGCCTCGGCCTTGGCGGCCGCCACCTCCTCGTCGGTCATGTGGTCCCAGCACGCAGGCGCCCGCACAGGCGAGAACCACGCGAAGCCCTTGTCGCACGGCTTGCCCGCCTTCGTCGGCCGACCGCACTGGTCGCCTGGCTTCACAGCCCTACTCCCGTCAGAGCGTTGGAGGTGACCCGGTCGACGTCTTCCATGTAGCCGGCGAGGGTGGTGGAGCCGTCCTTCCAGCCGCCGTGGCGGCCGATGCGGATCTGGTCGTGGCCGGCGCGGCGGGCCTCGGTGGCGAAGCCTCGGCGAAGGGAGTGGCCGCTGTACGCGGAGGCGGCGTCGAGGCCTGCGGCGAGCGCGGTGCGCTTGATGATGATGTCGACGGCCTGCCCGGTGATCCGCCCGTCGGCTGAGCCGCGGCCGTGCGGGGCGCGGCCCAGCTGGCCGTGCTTGTCGATCCGGCGGAAGAGGGCGCCGCTGGTGACGTCACGCTCCGCGAGCTCCGCCAGCCATGCCCGTGCGGTCCGGACCGGGCAGGTGTGGGCGTTCGTGCCGTGCGGAAGGTGGACCTTGCGGCCTGCGGCGTCCTGGTCCGTCTTGGACCGGCGGATGGTGACCTCGATGCCGTCGGTGTTGAAGTCCAGGTCCTCGATGTTAACGGCGGCGATCTCGGAGCGGCGTGCGCCGAGCGCGAAGCCGAGCACCAGCACCGCCCGGTCGCGGACGCCGGCGAGCTTGCTGGTGTCGAGGGTGTCCACCATGGCCCGGAGGTTCGTGACGACGAGGGGCTTGGCCTTGCGCACCTTCCGGCCGGCGTCGGCGCTGTCCTGCCGGTGGGTGCGCAGCACGGCTCGGGCCGTATCGGTGGCGAGTCGTCCGGCGCCGGCGGCGCGGTGGGCGACTGCGAGGGCGGCAAGGGCCCGGTCGATGGTGCTGGGGGCCTTGCCCGCGTCGGCGAGGTGGTTTACATACTCGGCGGCCACCGCGTGCAGCTGGCCGTACCGCTCGAGCAGGGCCGCGAATGCCGCGGCGTTGAGGGCGTCGTTGATCGGGCCCCGGTCGGTCGGGGTCAGATCTGTTGTGATCATCTTCTGGGCGCCGGCCCAGACGAGGAACCGGCGGAGGTCGCCTCGGTACGCGCGGAGGGTGGAGTCGGCCTTGGCCCGGCGGAGCCGGTCGAGCGCGGACGCGGACAGGACGAACTTTCGGGGGTCTGGAAGGCCGTCCGGGTCGCTCACCCGGACCTCAATCTCATTCACGAGAAGGAACGTTATCGTGAATGAGCGACAGAGAGCGGGCGACGCGCCGCCGATAGTCGCTCAACCGCGCTACCGTCCACTACGGTCGTCTTCCTCCCCCCGACATTGGAGAGGACGGTTCCGCATGGACAACTTCAAGGGCATCCGCATCTACGCCGCCGGGAAGATCACCAAGAACGGGTGGCGGCACAGCCTGTTCACCATCGTCGATGACGCCGAGTACGAGAACCCGGACCGGACGCCCTGGCCGGCGGAGGTTCGCATCGCCAGCCTCCCCGGCGCCGTGTACGTCGGCCCGCACTTCATGAGCGATGACCACGGCTGCTACCACGGCGAGAACTTGCACGGCGTCGCTGCCGGTGACACCGCCTGCGGCGGCGCCTACCCGGGCATGTCCCGGCCCGAGGTCACCCAGCGGTGCCTGACCGCGATTCGCTCGGCCACCCACGTCTTCGCGTGGATCGACGACCCGACCTGCCACGGCAGTCTGGTAGAGATCGGCTACGCGCGGGCGCTGGGCAAGCAGGTGCACGTGTACACCCAGACCGGGCGCAAGGAACTGGAGGACCTGTGGTTCGCCGGCCAGATCGCCACCGCCCACGGTGAGGCGGCCACCGCCCAGCAGGCGTGGGCCGACTTCCGGCTGCGGCTGAGCTGACTCGGGCCGGGGCGTAGCAACGCCCCCGACCACCTGGTCGGGGGCGTGCGTCCCGGGTCAGGTCGACTGCTTGGCGGCCTTCTTCGCCAGGAACTCCTGCACCCATGACGGCCAATGGAAGGCATACCCGTCGTCGGACTCCACCCACCGTGCCCCGGCGATCGGCTGACCCGAGCGGGTGGCCCGCCCCACTACCTCGGCTGGCAGCGGAGCGGTGTCGATGTGCTGGATGAACAGGTCGCGGTCGCCCCCGGGCAGGGACTCCCACCAGGCATTGAGATCAGTCACGTATCCACGGTATCCAGCTCAACCTGCCGGACAGTGGCAACACTGTGGGCCATTGCCGCAATCTCCATTACTACCCGGCGTTCGCCCGTAGATCGGGAACCTGCCCGCCTCGCTGCCGCTGCCGCGTCTGCTTCGGGGGTTCCTTCTTCGGCTGCTCGAGGTGGTGCACCTTCAACCCGGCGTAGCGGCCGCGCATGGCCATGCCCGTGTCGTAGGTGACCAGCCGGACGGGCCGACCGGCAAGAGCTTGCACGTCGACGGTGCGGTCGACGATCTCGTTGTCGTTATCCGGGAGCCGGACGTGGCCAGGTGGGTCGAGGAGCACCTCGACGCTCAACGTCCCACGTGCCTTCTCCTCGACGGAGAAGTCCTTCCCCCGGATCACCCCGCCCTCCTCCCGAGTGATGCGGTCGATGTAGGCGACGGAGTACCCCGCGCGGTATCCCCGCTCGCCGTGCTGCCGCTTGCCCTTGTCGAGCTCGTCGACCACCACCAAGGGCACGATGATGTGGACGTCCTCGAAGCCCAGGTACAGGTCCCCGGCGATGTCCCAGTCCTCGATCTTCTCGGGGTGCTCCATGTAGATGTTGGTGTCGAGCACCAGGAGCTCTCCGCGCCGATCGAACCGCTTCACCTGTCCGGCCAGGTCGTCCAGCGCGGCCTTGAGCACGCTCACCCGTTCATCCAGCTGCGTGGAGACCAGCCCGTTGATCAGCCGATCCCCCACTGGCCGGGTGACAAAGGCGCCGGCCGCCGCCAGCACCACGTCGTAGGCCTTGAGCGGCACGAGGTACTCGAGCTCGGCTGGCCGAACCTGGTTACGCAGGCGCCGCTGCGCCTCGTGGCACCAGTCGAGGTAGGCGAGGGCGCGCTCCAGCGCTTCGCGGGGTCCGTTGCCCTGGAGGTTCGTGATCTGCTGGTGGACGTCGGCCAAGGCGGAGCGGAGGACCTCGCGGTCACCGCCGGGCAATGGTGTGATGAGCACGCCGAGATCCTTCACCCCGACCACCTGGGCGCGCCACTCTGAAACGCGGCTCCCGGCGGGCCATTCGTTGTCGTGGATCTTCGCCCGGGCTGGGTGTCCCCCTCCCCCACGATGGCGAAGGTGAGGGGTCTTCACGGGCGGTGCGGGCGGTGAGCCCGGCCCAGGGCCCGGCCAGCGCGGCGACCGGTCCGGTGCTGCGCCGGCCGGTCACGCCGATGCTCGCCACGCCGGTCGATGCCGTGCCCGAGGGCTCTGACCTCGTACACCAGCCGTAGTGGGACAGGTGGAGGTGCATCGCCTTCCGCCAGGCGGATGGCGTGTACCTGCAGTCGCGGGCCGGCCGGGTACCTCACAACCTACTTCCCGGACATCACCCGGGCGATCCGGATGCTCCCGCCCGGGGTCGTGCTCGATGGTGAGCTGATGGTGTGGCAGCGCGGCCGGACAAACTTCGCGGTGCCGTCGACCTTCCGGCGGAGGACGCCGCTGTTGAGCCACTGCACGAGCGTGGCGGCCAGGTGGGAGTGCTTGTCGGTGGCGAACCGGTGGTCGAACTGTTCCTGGCCCCGGAGCCGCCCACCTCGGTAGGCGACACGATCGCGTCTGACCTATGAACCAGCGCAGTCAGGGCCGCTGGTCCCCCACGAGCGAAAGCGGCATGACCAGTGCTGTCGAAGGTCGGCGCAGACTGCGGTAGCCCATGGAGCCGAAGCCGACGTCTAGTGTGCCTGCATGTCAACCACCTACGGCGAATACGAGTCAGTCGAGCGAAACTGGGAGAACGACGCTTCCGACCTTCGGCGCGCCACTGCCGTGACCGAGCCCATCTCGGCGGGGACTCTCATAGGGGCCGGCTACCACATGGCGGGGATTGCGTCGTCGCTCGCACGGGCGAGTGAGTTCCAGAACTTGGTCGACCACCACAACAACCTTGAAGAGCCGCTGATTTTCACGAATGACACCCTCGTCTTCCTGGCTCAGTACATGAACAACCTGGCTGACTCGGTGGACCGGAACCCTGAGCGGTTCCCCACCTACGACACGGACCATCTGGGTACCTGGCTGCGCGGCTGCGGGAGGCAAATCCGGGCTGCGGCGGAGGCGACCAAGAAGCCGCCGAAGCGGCGTATCGAAGCGCGGTAGGGCCACCAGCACGGTCCGGGCGACACAAGCGCCCGGACCGTGCGGTATGTGCAGGTGGAGCCGACCCTGGCGGTGGAGATCGATCGACGCCAACGTGGCCTTGAGCACGGGCCTTGGTGGCATCGGGGGCGGTAAGCGCGGGCCCGGCCGGACATGTCGGGTGTATGACGTGCCGCTGCTGCTCGGCGAGGAAGAAGGGCTACTTCGGCAAGCCGTCGGGCTCACTACCATGGATTGGTTGCCCACGGCGTGCAGCCACCGGCGGGCGACGAGGCCGGAGTGAAGGACGGGGATGGCGAAATCTGAGGTGTCGCGCTTCGCCACGCTGCGCACGTGGGAGGGCGAGCAGAGCCGGGCGTTCGAGGAACTGTCGTTCCAGCTGCTCAAAGACCGGGTGCCTGCGGGGACGCACGCGATCCGCACTGGCAACCCGGACGGCGGGGTCGAGTGGTACGCCGTCCTGCCCAACGGCGAGGAACACGGCTGGCAGGCCAAGCACGTGCAGGGCATCGACCCGCTGCTGACGGCGATGACCGAGTCGGTCACCCGAGTTGCCAAGGAGCGCCCGACCCTGCGCACGCTGACGTTCGTCATCTCCTGGAACCTCGCCACCAGCAAGCAGGTCAGGAACGGCAGGCAGCTCAAGTCGCAGCGGGAGAAGTACCTCGACAAGGTCGCGACCTGGCAGCGGACGATTCCCGGCGCCGACAAGATCACCTTCGAGCTGGTCCAGGGCAGCGACCTGCTCGACGAGCTGGCCAAGCCGCAGCATGAGGGCCGCCGCTGGTTCTGGTGGGGCGATCTCGTCTTCGGCCCCGATTGGCTGCGGTCGCATTACCAGCGCCAAGCTGGCGCGGCGGGCGAGAAGTACCGCCCCGATCTACAGGTGGATATCCCGATCCAGCAGGACCTACTCGCGATCGGGTTCGACCACACGATGGTGGAGCAACTGCGGCGGCTGCTGCGCGGGATCGCCGTCGCTGTCGCCGATCAGGACGTCTGGCCGCGGGATCCGGACCCCACCGGCGGGCCGCTGTTCGACGCCGTGAAGGACGCCGCGCTCGCTCTCGCCGAGCAGGTCGGCGCGCTCGAGCTGCAGGCCGGTGATCCCCCGGCCGTCCTGCGGGACCTAGTCGCGCTGCTGGCGACGGCACAAGACGCGGTGGACGCGGTAGTCGACTACGAGCACGCCACCGACGCCGCGCGCCGTGAGCTTCCGGCCGACGACCCGCGCAAACAGCAGCAGGCGTCCTACCGGCGCAGCCACACCTTCTACAGCCTCGTCGCGGCGATGCGGGAGGCGTCGGCGTGGCTGGCGTCGTCGCCGGGCCGGGCACTGCCGCAGCGAGCGTACTTCCTGACCGGACAGGCCGGCTCCGGCAAGACTCACCTGCTGCTCGACGCCACCGGCCGCGCGCTCGACAGTGGTCGGCCTGCGGTGTTCCTGGGCGGTGCGCAGCTCGGGCAGGGCAACCTGTGGGCGAGTATCGCCGACCAGCTGGGGTTGCCGGCCGTCGGTGCCGACGTTCTGCTGCTGGCGATGGACGCCGCCGGTGAGGCCGCAACGACAGTCGGCAGCCGGTTTCTGATCATCCTCGACGCGCTGAATGAGACCGTGCCAGCCGACTTTTGGCGCGTTCACCTGCCCGCCCTGCGCTCGGCGGTCGCCCAGTATCCGCACGTCGCGCTCGTGGTGTCCTGCCGCGACACCTACCGGAACCTGGTTCTGGACGGGACCGAGAGCAGCCACTTCCTGCAGCGCACCCATCCCGGCTTCGCCGACCGGGAGGTCGAGGCGACGCACACCTACTTCGCCCACTATGGGCTTGAGGCCCCGAAGATTCCGCTGCTGACACCCGAGTTCACTCTGCCGCTGTTCTTGCGGATGTACTGCGAGAGCCTTGCCCGCTCCGGCACCGACACTAGCCACGAGGGGCATCAAGGCCGGGTGACGATCTTCGAGCGGTACCTGACGGCGAAGACCACGACAGTCGCCCGCCGGCTCACCCCAGCCGCCACCTCCGGCTGGGAGCTCGACGCGGCGCGAACCCAGGTCACCAGCGTGCTGGACGCGCTGCTGGACGAGATGGCGCGGCAAGGCCGCGAGGGGCTGGCCAGCGCCGTCGCCGAGACCGTCACCCGCCAGGCCCTTGAGGGCAGTGGGCTGAACCCCGTCCGGGTACTCGGGTTGCTGCAGGAGGAGGGCGTGCTCACCCGGGAGCGGCTCTACTTCGGCGACAACACCTTCGGTGAAGGGGTCCGGGTCGTCTTCCAGGCCTTCGCCGACTTCCTGCTGCTCAAGCGCCGTCTCGCTGCCTGCGCCGACCCGCTACACGATCCGGCGCTGGCCGCGTGGCTGACCGAGGAGTGCAGCTGGGGCATCATCGAGGCGGCGACCGTGCTGTTCCCCGAGGTGCACGGCATCGAGCTGCCCGACCTGCTGCACACCACGCTTCCCCGGCCGCCGAGAAGCCGCGACAACCGCGACGGCTGGACGAGGCACAACCGGACCCGGCAGCTCTACCGGTCACTGGTGCAGACACTGCCTTACCGTGCCTCAGCGGCGGTTACCGAACGCAGCGTCGAGCTGCTCAACGCCGCGCTGCCCGTACTGTCCGACACCGAGGTCTTCCGGACCCTGTTCATCCTGGCTCCACAGCCGGGCAACCGGCTCAACGCCGAGCGGCTGCACCGCAACCTATCCCGGCTGGCGATGCCCGTGCGCGACAGCAGCTTCGGCTTCGCGACCTACCACGAGATCTTCGACGGCTCCAGCCCAGCGACCCGGCTGGCCCGATGGGCCGCGGCCGGACCGTACCCGGGCTACGACCCGAAGGTCGTCGAGCTGGCCTGCATCCCGTTGTGCTGGCTGCTGTCCTCACCCAACCGGTTCATGCGCGACTGGATCACCAAGGCGCTCGTGCAGCTGCTGCACGGCCATCTCGACGTCATGCGCGCCTTGGTGGAGCGCTTCTGGAGCGTGGACGACCCGTACGTGGTGCAACGCGTCGTCGCAATCGCCTACGGGTGCCTGCTGCGCAGCTCGCCCACGCAAGCCGACCAGGCGACCGCGCTGGCCGAGGCCGCACACACGATGGTCTTCACCCCACCCGTACGCGCGGACGAACTGCTGTTGGACGCCGCCCGCGGCATCACCCGCTGGGCGGTGGACCACAGCCTGCTGCCCGACGAGGCCCGCACGGCAGCAGCACGCCCGTACGGCATCGCCGCCCCGAGCGCACCACCGACCAAAGAGACGATCGACGCAAAGTACGGCCAATGGCGGGAGACATCCGACGACCAGAACTACCTGTCGATCTTCGTTTCGGTCCTCAACCTCGGCGACTTCGGCCGGTACGTGGTCGAGTCCGGCATGCGCCACTTCTCCCGCCACCGCATCGGGCAGCCGTTCCCCGACCGCACGGGCCACCGGACCCCGCGGTTCGTCAAGTCTCGCTGGCACGCGTTCGTCGCTTCCCTGCGCCCGGAGCAGAAGGAGGCGTTCGCTGGCTGGCTACGCGATCCCGACCCGCACAGCATGGGCCGGCTTAGATACCTGCGCCCGGGCGCGCAGGATCCCTTCACCGACGCTCAGCGAGACCTGCTCGACGCAGTCTGGACATATCCGAAGGTGCCTGATGACGACTATCCGATCGATCGTGCCCGACGGTGGGTGTTCCGCCGGACGCTGAGCCTGGGCTGGACGCCGGCGCGATTCGCCGCCGAAGATCGCAAACTTGGGCATTCGCGGGGCCGTAGCGGCCACAAGGCCGAACGATGGGGCAAGAAGTACCAGTGGATGGCCTACCACGAACTGCTGGCCCGGGTCGCCGACAACTACCAGAGCGCCCGCCGCTACGACGATGAGCAAACGTACGACGGCTTGCACCAGATTGTAGGTGAGCGGGAGATCGATCCCAGCCTCCCGCCGATCGACTTCCGGGCCTTCAGTGACGATAAGGGCACCGGCGTGTCCGCCTGGAAACCGGCGCTAATCCGACTCACCTCATGGCCCCCGGCCAACCTGGACTTCCGCCGCTACCGCGGTGACATCCAGCGACTGCTGGCCGAAACCGCGACCGAACCAACTCCCGCCACATCGCTGTTCCTGCGCGACCGCGACGGCAACGACTGGGTGGTGCTGGAAAGCTACATCAAGAAGATCGATCCCGCCGCGCACGAGAGCTGGCGGGGCCTGCAGGAGACATCCACCGTCGACACGCTGCTCATCGCGGCCGGCCAGGCATCCGAGTTCCTGGCCGCGCTCGCCGGCTGCAGCCGCAACACCATCAACGACCTACTCGACACTCACGGCCACATCGACTGCTGCTACGTCGGTGAGGTCAGTCGCACTGGGCCTGCCTGCTACCACCGGCACGCCGAGTTCGAGACCATCGAGGTGGCGGACCGGTCCTTCAACGTCGGCCGGACCGTCGAACCCTACACCTGGGAAGGCAACATCTTTGACTGCTCGATCGGGGAGAACGCCAGCAGCGTGCTGCCCTCGACCCTGCTGCAACAGGAGGCTGGGCTGAGCTTCGACATGCGCGGACCGAGCTGGCTCGACGCCGACGGGTCACCGATCTTCGCCCACCATTCACACCCTGGAGACGACAGCCGCGCCCTGCTGGTACGCGCCTCTTACCTGCGCGACTACCTAGCTGAACGGCAGCTCGAACTTGTCGTGCTGCACTGGTTCGAGCGCATGGAACTGACCGGCTCGCACGACGGCCCGTTCCCGTCCGTAAGCGTGAGTGTGGCGGCGCGCATGGGCGCCGACCTGGCTCTGCACGAGGGCCAGCCCCGCCGCGACGAGCGCGATCTTTCCTGACCGTGTCGAGCTCCTTGGCGGCTCCTCAGGCCGCGAGCGACTTGAAGAACGCGACGAAAGGTGCGAGTCGGCCCGGGCCTGGCCAGCCCGGGTCGAGTTGTCCTCGCGCATGGCGTAGACCGGCTCGGTGGCCGGGAGACGGCCGAGGAACGACGCTCGAAAACGCGTAGCGACTCCACCGTGACCGGTGACATGCCCAGCAAGCGCCGTGTTCCGTCTGCCTGACGCTGCCGCGGCAGCGTCAGGCACCGCGCTGCCCGGTGCTCAGCCAGCGTAGCGGGCGGCAAGCCGGTCAAAGAAGGCGTCAAGCCGGCGGGCCGTCGCCGGGCCATCGGCGAGCTCGGCGCCACCAAAGCGGTAGACCTCATAGCCGGCCAGGCGCAGCTCGCGGTCCTCGGCCATCATTTCGGCGTACAGGCGCGGGTTGGCGTACCGGCGATTGTTGGCCAGCACCTGGTCATCGGCGTAATGCTGCACTCCGTCGCACTCGATCACGACCCGGACCCGGTGCGGCAGCAGCATCAGGAAGTCCATCCGCTGGCGTGCCAACGGCGCCGTGCCGGGCGAGTAGTAGCTGCGCACGTGCGGGTCGTAGTGCAGGTAGACCTGTGGGATCAGCGCCGGGATGTCCGGGCCTAGGCGCAGGGACCGGTCGGTGTAGGCGCGCAGAACCCGGCGTTCGGCGTCGTTGTCGCCCAGCGACCGGTCCAGCCGCCGGCACAAGCTGAGGAAGACCTCCCGCGCCGGGGCGTCGGTCATGCCTTCCCGGTCGGCCCACCACCCGGTCAATTCGGTCCAGGTGAGCCCGTGCGCGGGCAGCGGCCGGTCGTACATCAGGCAGTTCTGCGCGTTGCGAGTAATGCGCAGGTCGTTGTTGACCGCGTCGACGAGCACAATCTCGGGCTTGGGGCCGATCGCGGCGAAGATCAGGTTCTTCATGGTGCCGCGGACGCCGGAGCCGATCCGGCGCGGGGCGAAGAGTGGGGCGCCGCTGATGTCGTCAACCTGGATCAACTCGTAGCCGTCGTGCACAAGCACACCGTTGAGGAAATCGCGCAGCCGTTCGACCTCGGCCGGGTCAGTGCGCACGCCAGGGTGCAGCATCTCGGCGAGGAAGCGCAGCAGCTTGTCGTCACTGTCGGCAAGGCCGAACCGCGGGTCCTCGAAGATCCAGTCGTCGTCCCAGTCCTCGTTCATCACACGGTGTTGGACGATGTTCTGAAACGCGGTGGTGTACCGGGAATCGTGGCTGGGCAGTTCGTCGAGCTTATAGAGCCGGGCCAGAAAGTCGGTCTCCGGGAGGGCGCCGCTCCAGAAGGTGTGCGCCGGTGTTAGGAACTCCCGGAACCCGTTCGGCACAATGCCACGCAGCCAGCCGAGACCCTCGAGGATACGGCGTCGGGTGACCTCGGTGATGTATCCGGCGATCAGGGCCTCCGGTGAGGGCGTCGAAGCGGGAGGTCGCCGGTGGGCGGCCCTGTAGGTGTCTTACCGCCGGTGCTGGTTGGTGTCCACCCCCGACCCTGGCGTCTCCAGGCCTTGGCGGAGGCGTGTCTGAGCCGTCTCTTACAGTGACAGCCATGTCAATCGCCGGACCCGCCTCCGACCGGTTCTGGAGTCAGCAGCGGACCACCCTGTCGGAACTGCTGCTGCGCACGGGCAACCAGCGCGCAGCGCGGCTGCTATCGCTCGCGCCGGCCGCGGAACTCGGCGACGGAGAGCCGTGGGACCCGGTTCAAGTGGTGCTGTTGGTACGACCGATCTTCCTGGACCTGTTTCGCCCGGCAGACCTGGGGGCGATCGCCGGGCAGATGAACGAGCTCAAGAGCTGGGACTCCAGCACCGGCCACCATGTCACCGTGGCGCCACTACTGGCAGACCCGTTCACCCGTGCCCCGCTGGGCAGCACCGGGACCAGCGCTATGCAGTTGCGCGACGCGATTGCTGAGGCGCTGTACGACGTCAAGTCGTACGACCTCCCGGAGGTTTGCCGGGCCTTCGGGCTCGCTGATGGTGATGTCGATGAGGCCCACGCGAGCAAGCGCAGTTACGTCCGCAGTCGGATCCAGGGCTACAGCGAGGATCAGTTGCTCGATCTCGGCGGCCGGGTGGTGGAGGAGCACTACCTTCCAGAGTTGTGGGGACTATTGCAAGTGCTCGGAGCTCGCCGAGGTGGGGTGCGCACCCCCTTCCGGAATTTAATTTTCGCCTCTGAGGGTCCGAAACCGGAGCTGGTGCTCGCCGACGCGGTCAGTAACACCATCGAGATCGTCAAGAACGAGGACTTCTGCCTGGTGTTCGACCGGCCTCTCAGTGAGGCTGGGCTCACCTGGGCAGAAGTCGTCGCCTGGTGGCCTGAGACTCATGCGCCTGCGGCTGGGAGCGAGCGTGCCGCCGCGAACCAGTTGCATGCCCGTCTTCTTCGGTCGCTTGATGCTGGCCGCCCGGCGTCGGTGGAGCCCGGTCCGGAACGACAGATGTTCCTGGCTTACACAGAGTTACTCAAGCAGTACGGCTTCCAACTGCCAGCGCTGGTCCCGCAGGTCTATCTGCACTACGACCCTTACAGCCGCCAATACCGTCGCGCCCCAGGACCGTTGCCGCGCCAACGTATGGAATTTCTGATGCTGCTGCGCGGGCGCCGCCGGCTCGTGATCGAGATCGATGGGAAGCAGCACTATGCCGAAGGCGATCGGGCGAGCCCGCGGCTATATGCGGAGATGATGCGCGAGGACCGGGCGCTCCGCTTGGACGGCTACGAGGTCTACCGGTTCGGGGGCCACGAGTTCCGCGACGTACAGCAGGCCCGGACCGTGATGCGGGCCTTCTTTGGTCGCATCCTCGCCAGCCACGGCTACCTCGAGGAAGCCTCCCTCTAGCGACCAAGGGCGTCGCCGTCGCAAGGTCCACCTCCATACATGCGAGAGCCGGAGCCGCGAGCCTCACCGTCGGCGGGTAACGCTGGTGACCGTGCCTACCCGGTCGCCTTCGGCAACCGGCGTTGCACAGTCAGGCCGCGGCGTCCAAGGCCGCGATCAGGGCGGGATAGGTGTAGAAGCTCCCCGGCTCTTCGTGAGCTTGGACTACGGTGACGAAGTCCCGGAAGAGACGGTTGCGTTCCGGGCCAAGGTGGGCGGTGAGCTGGTACAGGCGGACAGCGAGTTCCGGCATTGGGTTCGCCGTTCGGCACTCGTGATTCTCTGCCCATTCCGTCAGCCCGGCCTTCAGCGTCTCCATGGTGAGGAACGTGGCGTGCTGTACGAACAGTTGGCCGGTCTGCCCACCCATGACCCAGCTGCCAGCGTCGTGCAGGAACTGGATGGTCATCGGTACGAAGTACCGGTCGGGGTGGATGGCGATGATCTGCATCTTGTGATGCATGGGGAGCTCCGCCACGGACTTCTCGACTTTCGGCATCCGCTCGCGGACGTAGGGGCTACGTACGATGGCGAGGCTGTATGCGTAGTCGGTCGGAAGTGGGCCTGCTGAACTGAACGGTGCAGGCGGCACCGCCAGGCTCTCAAGCCGGCCAGCGAGCGCCGGGTTCACCGCCTCCCAGAAGTAGTCGGTGTCGCAGAGCCGGATGAGAACCCGGCGCTGGATCAGACCGTCGATGCGTTGGAACCGTTCGCTCAATCCGGCGAAAGTTTGCCGGACGAGGTCGCGGTCGCGGCCGGCGAAGGCCTCCAGCGCGATTGCCATCCGGTCGGCGTGCTCAGGTGGCGGCATCTTGCCGGCTGGGTCGGTCTCGAGCAGGGCCGCTTTCGCAGCGACCTGCACGTTGCTGCGCCGGCCAGCGGCTCGAACCCGGTCGAAGTAGGTAACCTGGATGTGCGGCAGCGCTGGCTGGAAGAACGGGTCGCAGATGTGGTCGCAGAACTCCTTCAATGCCCTGCTGGCCTGCGTCGGTGGGCTAGCCAGAAGGATCGTCATGGCGACGGCAAGGTGCCCGCGGGCGACTTCCGGCAACGGCGTGTACGCACCGCCGTGCGCGCGCAGCGACGGGTGGACGCACAGGTTCCGGTCTTGCTGGATCCGCTCGAGTTCGCGGCAGTCGACCGAGTCGATCAGCTCGAACTCGACGGCCTTGGCCAGCAGCTCACGTTCGATGGACTGCATTGCCCGGACGCCTTCGGACGTGAGGCCCTTCTCCTGCGCGTCGGTGATCTTCTTGTGAAAGTCGGCAACGAGGGTGTCGCCTTCATCGGCGAGACGAGCAACCTTGGTGATGATGTCCGCAGTGATGGCTGCCCAGGTGGCAGCGATGCTGGCCCTGAACGCCCCGGCGTTGTAGCAACGCAGGGCTTCCTCGGCCAAGGGGCGGACTTCCGGGCTCCACACCTGATGTACGAGAGTGTCGAGGTCGGCCACCTGTTCCCTCCAGCGGTTCGCTCCGTGGACTCCACGTCGACCGGGCCCACGAGCCAGCCCCTCAAGGTCAGCTGGCAACGACTCACCATATCCAGGATGACGCCGGCACCGCTGGTCTGGGTGCGGCCTCACCGCTGCACACCCCCGTGCGGATGCGCCCAGCACCTGGGGCTAAAACCCGGCCTGCCGTCTGCAACACGGCCCTAACCTGCGCCGGATTTCTGTGAGCGCCGTGATGACCGGTAGCCAGGCGTACCAACCGGACACGGGTCGTCCCTCGGGGCTGCTGCGGGGGATCTGATCCGTGCCCTGCGACGCTGTCCGTCCTGGCTCGCACTGCGGACCCACATCCTTGGGGCGGGTGTCGTCGCGGTGCTCGCGTAGGCGTCGGGCTACGGTGACAGCCGGATGACGTGTGAGGTGTTTTCGTGATCAACTGGACGTCCGCTGCGCGGGATCCGGCGCGGTTTGAGCGCGCGATGAAGATGCTCATCAAGAAGACCGATCCGCGAGCCCAGGGCGTCGATGGCGCCGGGGGCGACGGTGGTCGCGACAGCTACGTCCCCACCCGCTTCGTCTCAGGCGATGGCATGCGGGTGTACGAGGTGAAGTCTTTCACCGGCCGGCTGACCGGTTCGCGGCGCTCGCAGGTCAAGAAGTCGCTGGCGATGGCCGTCAAGGAACACTCGCCGTCGGAGTGGGTCCTGATCATTCCACTTGAGTTCTCGCCAGCGGAGATCGTGTGGTGGGAGAGCCTGGAAGCGCAGTACCCGGACGTCACGCTGGACCGGCGGTGCACCGACTGGCTCGACGAGCAGTTCCGCCAGGACGAGGGACTGCGCCGCTTCCTCGAAGGTGACGAGTACTACGTCAGCCAACGTCTGGCCGAGCTCAATCTGGAGCAGGCCGGAATGGTCGGCGGGGTGCCTGACTTGTTCCACCGACAACGAACTCTGCACGCCCGGGCCACAGAGATGGCGCCTCGGCGGTGGGACTGGACGATCTCGGCTGGCGAGAATTATCAGAAGGTTGAGATCAGGCCCCGCCCCGGCACCGACGCGACCGTCAGCGTGCGCGGCAGGTTCGCGTTCCCAGCCGATGATGCCGAAGCCGCCACCGTTGTGCAGAGGTGGCGTGACGCGCTTGCCTTCGGAGGCGCGGCGACCGTCGAGCAGCGCTTCGTTGAAGACGTGACGATGGTGCTACCGGAGGACCTGCGGGAGGTGTTTCCGCCCAGCTCCGGGCCCGGGACGGTGCAATTCAGCTCACCGCAGGCCGAGCTGACGACGCCGGTGCTGTTGCACCTGGTTGCCGAGGACTGCGACGGCAACCAGGTGAGCCGCCTTCCGATCAGCTTCACCACACGCCTTGCCGGCAGCATGGGCGCGACGATTGTTGGCACCGACGTGTCCCGGACGGTGACAGCTCAGCTGCAGATGACCTACGAGATGCCACCCGCCGAAGAGGCCGAGGACGGCTGGCAGGCTCTGGTCGGGCAGTTGAAGCTGAGCTGGGCCAGTCCGATCGGACATCTGCCCTCGACGTTGCGCCCGATGGCCGAGCTGATCAAGGCATGTGTCGGCGACGGGGCGTCGCTGTATGTCTGGCTCGGCCGGCAGCGCGTAGCGAGACTGCCGACCGCCATGACGGCCGACCTAGCCGAAGACGCCGACCTCGTTCTGCTGCTCGACGACCTGCAGGAACACCTCGGGTTGTCGGAGCCGGTACCGGATGATCTCACCGAATCGGACGTTTCGGCGCTCACGATGGCCTGGGCGGTTCTGTCGACGGGTCAAGGTAGCTGGCCGGACGCGGTCATCGACTTCCATGTGGCCGCCGACGGCGTGAACGCCTTCATGACACACCGGCTCTGGTCCAGCGAGCCCGGCGAGCTTGTGCTCACACATCCCCGCCTGGTGATCAGCAGCGCCGGACTGCAGCTGGACCTCGGCCCCGTGGAGATCCGACTCCCTCGCGTCGCGGTGCAGAATCGAGCTGATATCGAGGATGCGGCCCGCGCTGGCACCTCGGTCATCGCACGATTCGCTGCGTGTGACGGTGCGACGCCATTAGTCACGTCGCTGCCTGCGCAACCAGGCTGAGCACGCCGGCCAGCGCAACCGCACTGTGCTCTATCAGTGCCCACGTGTGACCTGCGCCACGGTGCCGGTGTCTGGTTAGCGCTCGCGTCGACAGCGGAACGTCAGGGGGACAGGGATGGTGTGGTCGTGCCGGACGAGGTGACGCAGTCCCCACGCTGTCAGACAGGCTGCCATGACGAGCCCGAGACGGCACCGTGAGCGCTCAGGCCGGGTCCGCCACTGCGGGCGGACGAGAAGGGCGATGGGGCCCACCCAGGTGTCGGCCGGCGGCCGTAGGGTGCACGAGCCACCCGACCTGCCCACCCCACCGACGGAGACCTCATGCTGACCATCGAGCTCGGCAATGACGATCGGCTGTACATCGAGCCCGACCGCACCCTGCTCAGCCTGTATCCCGCCGTCGCAGGCGCGCACCTGAGCATGCGGTGCCAGGTCAGCCGCCAAGCGGACGCCCCGGACGCCTCCCCGTTTCAGGTGTCGGGGCTGCTGTACGTGTGCCGCCGGCCGGGGCAGGAGCTGCGGCTGTTGGGTCCGCTGCACGGGAGCCACCCGATCAGTCCCGCCGTGCGGTCCGGCGCGTTCGAGATGGCCGGTTTCGTCAGTGATGAGCAGCTGCGCGTCATC
Organism: Micromonospora wenchangensis; assembly: GCF_002210435.1. Lineage (GTDB taxonomy): Bacteria > Actinomycetota > Actinomycetes > Mycobacteriales > Micromonosporaceae > Micromonospora > Micromonospora wenchangensis. Next base: position 54,304 of record NZ_MZMV01000033.1, on the reverse strand, counting down.
GAGGAGCTGCGTCGCGGTGACGAGCTGTGGTTCCACATTGCCATCACTGTCGCGTCCGTGGAGGGCCTGACCCCCAAGCTGATGATGCGCCATGGCAGCGGCAGCTTCCACGTCGGCGCCGGCGAGTGGTCCACGCAGGTGCAGCGCGTCGATGCTGGCGCCTTCATCGAGGTGTTGGTGCCGATGGTCGCCGGCGCCGACTACAGCCTCGCGTGGCAGGACCTGCGGGAGGCACGGACGCTTCTGCACAACAACGAGATCAAACCGGCGCTGATCGCCGCGCGCCGGGCGCTGGAGCTTGTCCGCAAGTCCGAGAAGACCCTCGCGACCGTCAAGGCGGTCCGCAGGCGGGAGGCGGCCGACCCCACCCCCCGCGTCGAGGAGAAGCGGACGGTGGCCGAGCGGTTCGCGTTCATCGCCGAGGCGCTGTTCGCCGCGCAGTCCGGTGCGGCGCATCGCGGCGAGTTGGGCCGCCAGTTCGAGTACAGCCGCGCGGAGGCGACGGCTTTGATCGCCGGCACCGCGGGCATGCTGGCTCGGTTGGCCGAGCAGCGGCGCCGGGCCTGACGCCAGCACAACGCGCACCGTGTTGACCCGCCGGCCCTGGGTCGGAGCAGGGCCGTCGGTCAACCCCTCGTCGCCGTGCCGGCGGTGCCGCCCGCCGCGTTCGGCAGCCGCCTCGCTGCTGCCGCGGCGGCTACAGCGGGTTTCGAGATGCGCCAAGGTGGACTGGGTAAGTGTCGAAGGCAACGGCGGCGTCTCTGATGGTGTCGGTGCCTTTGACGGCCGGCATCTCTCTCCCCCCGACCGGGATGAACCGTGCGGTCCCCCCGGCGCCGCAGATCCGCTCTAGGCGGAAGGACCCGAGGTCGACGACGGTCCGTGCCCGCGCCGCAGGCGACCTGCACCGATTTGGCGGGAACGAGGTCGGTCTCAGCCCACGTCCACGTCGCGCGGGCGGGCGTCTCGCCCGGTCGTCAACCCCTGATCACCCCTGCCACCGCCGGCGGGCCACCGAGCGCGGCGCTGTCACCCCGGCGACTCACGGCCATGCGGGACCGCCCGGGGCGCTGATACGTCCTGCCGCCTGTCGGTGAGACCGGCGTGTGCCCAGGGTCAGCTTCGGCGCAGCACGCAGACCACCTTGCCGAGAATCCGCGCCTGGTCACCGGGGATGACGGGGAACAGCGGATTGCGGGGCACCAGCTCGACGACACCGTCGCGAACCCGGTAGACCTTGACGGTGGCCTCGTCGTCGATCAACGCGGCCACGATGTCGCCGTTGTCGGCCACAGCCTGCTGCCGCACCACGATGACATCAGCGTCGGAGATGCCAGCTTCGATCATCGACTCGCCCCGCACGTGCAGGGCGAACAGCGTTCCGCGGCCGACGAGCGCGGCCGGCAGCGTCAGCATCTCCTCCACGTGCTCTTCGGCCAGGATGGGCACGCCGGCGGCGATGGCGCCGAGCAGCGGGACCCGGACGCCGCGACGGGGCTGAGCGACGCGGTCGTGGCGCGGGCGGGCGTCGACGGCACGAGCCCCGTGGGCGGCCCGGCGCACGAGGCCGTGGCTCTGCAGAACCCTCAGATGGTACGCCACCGAGGACGGAGACCCGAGCCCGACAGCGGCGCCGATCTCCCGCACCGACGGTGGGTAGCCGTGACGCCCGACCCATTCGCGGATCATCGCCAGGATCTGCCGCTGTCGGTCACTGAGCTCAGCACCATCCGACGAGGTCATGCCCGCACCATACCCTGCGCGTTCGATCACGTGTACTAATCGTCGGCGGGTCGCGTAGGTTCGGATGTGGCGCCACTCTGACACGACCGCCGGCGGGGCGGGTGGCAGGTGCGTTGCTGCCTACCTTGCGGCCCTTCGCGGGTGGGCGTCGGCCCGCGCGGTTGTCTGCGTTGTCGTAACGGCGAGGACTCGGCGTTGCCATCGAGGCGATCAGGGCCGGTTCGCTGTTGCGCACCGAGCGATGCGGTGCACGTGTCGCGACCTTCGTCCCTGAGCAGCCTTGACCCGGTGTCCGCGTCGGCGCCGAGGACGCCCGCCCGGTCGGCGCCTCCGCGATCGGGCGAGCCCTGCGGACCACGACGCGGGGGCCCTGTCACGGCGCGCCAGCGCACGACGTCACCGTCCGGGGGTTGCCCGGACGGCGCTGATGGTCTCGCCGACCGGGGCAGCCCCTGTGCGGCGTGTGCGGTGCCGAAGGGGCTGGGCGGGCGGCCTCGATCTCGGGAGGTCCGGGGCCGTGACGTCACCGAGGTGATCGACGGTGCTGGAGCAGGGCCTGCTGATCCTCGTGGGCCCACTGCTGGACGTCGGCCCACGACAGGCGCAGCGCGTTCTGGCTGGTCGTGATCTGCTGCCAGAGCCGGCTGTGCGGGTGGCGGGTGTCCTGCGGCCGGGCGGACAGTTGCTGCACCCAGCTTTCCTGGGCTGCGGCGTCCCACTCGCGCAGCGCGCACCGCACTAGGGCCTGATAGAGGGCGGCCGGGGAGTTGCCGTCGTAGCCGAAGGTGAACCGTGGTTCGTCGCCGGGATTCGGCACGGGTTGCGGAGGTAGTAGCGCACCGTCGGGACCGGGTGTGAGGGCGAACAGCCCGGTCGCCGAGTAGGTCTTGTCCGCGGCGATGACGGTCTGCGCGGTCCATCCGTCCGGGGGCATGCTCGTCGGCCACTCGATCAGCAGCTCGTCGGCGATTTCGGCGGCGCCGGAGGCCAGGTGCGCCACGAGACGACCGTCGGGGTCGCGGTAGAGGCCGATCAGACGCCGGCGGGCCCGGTCGAGCAGCTGGTGGCGGGCGATGACGGTGTCGGTGGCGTCCTCGGTGAGCAGACGGACGAGGCGGCGGGTGGGGTGCGTCGGGTCGCCGTGACGGTCGGCGGGCGCCAGGGCGGTGAGGTGGCGGCGGTACTCCTCGCAGATCGACCCGTGGGCGTCGGGCCAGCTGTAGGTGACGGGGAAGGTGTAGACCGTCTCGGGGTCGGTGGCGGCGAGCTGGCCGCGCAGCATCAGGATTGCCTCGCGCAGCGCCGCGCCGTACGGGTCGTCGGGCTGCCACAGCAGGTTGGCCTCGACCTCAGCGAGTCGGGCGAGCTCAGCGCCCGCGGCGTCCGGGTCGAAGGTCCGGCCGGCGGCGACGGCGGCGCGCTGTTCGGCCACGGCCGGCCACGTCGGCGGCGTGGGCGCGGCAGCGATATACCAGCCGTCCCCGGTCGTGGGGTGGGTCAGAGTGGCGACCACGTCCTGATGCACGGCGCGGGTCTCGCGGGCGAGCAGCGCGAAAGCCTGCGGGTGGGTGGTGTGCAGGCTGTGCTCGAGCGCGGCGCTGAGTCGGCTAATGGCGGCGGGCCAGTCGGTGACGGTGTCGGGGATTGGTAGGGGCCTCGGCTGGTCCAACAGGCGCACGGTGCGCACGATCTCAGGGGTGACGGTGCCCGCCCACCACAGGGGCACGGGTCGGCCGAGCAGCCGGGCGGCCTCGGACGCCCACACGGAACCGGCGTACTCCGGTGCGTCCGGCCGGCGCTGCCGACCCAGGACCAGCGGCGGCGGCGTCGTGGTCGTGGTGGTGGTGGCCGGCGCGCGGGCCGGCAGCAGGCGGCGCAGGAAACCGGGCAGCGGGTCCGGTGCGACATGCGCCGGCGGTTCGGCCTGTTCGGGCATCCGCCACAGCTCGAGATGGGGATGCGGGCCGTCGGGTCGGGGATCGAGCAGGAACGGCTGCACGACGACGGCGCCGGGACGGCGGTCCGGGTCCAGTTGGGCGATGGCGGCCTCGGCGATGGTGTCGCGGCTGACGTCCTGGCCGGTGTAACCGACGGCGTAGACGACGGGCTGACCGGCCGCGTCGAAGATCGTGACCGCCGCGGCGTGGCCGCGGGGCAGGGTGATGTCACCGGACCAGATGACCTCGGCGGGTTCGGTCGCGTCGGGCCACCCGAATGGCCACACCGCATCTGCGGGCACCGGCCGGCCAGTGGCCCGCAGCCACCTGTCGATGGTGGCGGTGAACCACACATGGTGCCCGTCGGCGTCGACGGCGTCCGGGTCCGGAAGCCTACGCTCACCCTGCAGCACGCGCAGCCGCTGGGCGCTCATCCGTGCCCGACGGGCGAACTGCGCGAGGGTGTGCGGACGAGAACGATCCACTGCCATACCTGCACCTTCCTGTTGCGGAAAAGGTAACAGTCGATTGAGGACTGAGCAACGCACGCAGGAGCGCGGCGGCGGATTTGCGCTCGCTCAGGTGTGCTCAGATGCGCCGCGCCCGGGGACCCGAGGCTCTGGTGCGCCCCGTGGGTAGCCTTCGCCCGAAGGTTGGCCACTGCGGCGGCAGCCGTGCCGAGCCCGAACGCGCCCTGTCAGGTGGGGGCTGGCGCCGAGTCCGGCGGCCGTAGTGCGCGACGTGGTGGTGACGGGGCTGGCGCCTACTCGCGGCCGCAGCGCACGCCACGCCGCGATGGTGACAGGCGCCTGGCTCAGTGGTTACGGTGAGCTTCCCGCAGGCGGGAGGTCAGCCGATGGCCACACGTGGTTCCTGTCCGGTGCTCGGCGATAGGGTCGGCGTCGCGCTTTTCGTGTCTCGTGCGCCCCTGCGGGCCGCGGCCGCATCGGGTTCCACATCCCTGCGGCCGTTGGTGCGGCAGGGCCGGCCGGCGGCTCGGGGCGCGGCGCCGACCAGGGCCTGCCCGTGATAGCCCGGTTGTCCCCCGCGCTCGCACGTTCACGGAGCGCCGAGCGGCATATCGAGGTGAGCTTCACCGGCACGGACGGACAGGAGCACACGGAATTCCTGGATCGATGTTGGATGCAGCCGTTCGAGTCCCTGAAGCCGGTCCGCCCGTTGTCGCCGGCGCACGGCAGGCGCGGCTTCGTCGGGTTGTGGTGGTTCGCCACGACGGGCGATCACGTCGGCTACCAGTCGTGGCGGGAGCGCGATCATGTCATGGGCTGGGATTTCGACCTCGAAGTCGTGCGGCTGGCCTCACGGCCGTTGCGTTTCGCGTGGCAGTCCGAGCGAGGGGTGCTCACGCACACGCCGGCCTTCTTCGCGCGCCTGCACGATGGGACGGCGATGGTGGCCGATGTGCTGCCGGGGCGTGCGGTCGATGACGAGGACGCGACGGCGCCGGGTGTTGTCGAGCAGGCATGCGCGGCGGTCGGCTGGGGGTTTCGCCGCGTCGCGGGCATGAGCGAGGCGCGGACGGCGAACCTGCGGTGGCTGTCGGGGTACCGGCATCCCCGATGCCTGCACCCTGCTCGCGCGGCTGACCTGGTGCGGGTGTTCGCCGGCGGCGCTGAGCTGATGGAGGGCGTGCGGCGGGTGGGGGATCCGATCGCGGTGCTGCCCACGGTGTTTCATCTGCTCTGGCGGCAGGTGCTGCGCACGGACCTGGACGCGGCGCCGCTGGGGGCGGGGTCGCTGGTTCGCGGGGGCGGTGAGTGACGGTGGGGGTGTCTCGACCGCGGATGCTGCGGGCCGGTGACGAGGTCCGCTTGCGCGGCGCCCGGTGGGTAGTGGCGGCCGTGACGGGCAGCGGCGTGCGGCTGGAGGATGTCGTCGGCGCCGAGAGCGTGATACCGCTGAGCCAGGTGTTCACCAGCGGTGATCTGGAGTGGGTGTCCACACCGCGAGGCGCCGCTCCGCTGCCACCGGCTGGCATGCTCGAGGTGCTGCCCGAGGCCGCGGTGACCAGGGCGCGCTGGTGGGAGGGGCACCTCATCGAGGTGCTGACCGGCGTGGCCCCGGACGCCGCGCCCGCCTCGGCGCCCCGGCCGCAATACGATCCGAGCCGGCACACGCTGCGTCAGCGTGAGCTTGCCAAACTCGCCGAGTTACAGGCGGCAGGGCACACGGTCAGCTTCGCCACGCTCAAGCGGCGGCGCGCCGCCTACGAGCAGCGGGGCCTGTGGGGGCTGATCGACCAGCGCCTGGCGCGGGTATCCGGTCCGACCGGCAGAACCGATGAACGGGTCGTGGCCGCGACGGTGCGGGCGATCGAGGAGGAGACCGACCGTTCGACGGGCACGGTGGACAGGCTGCGGTGGCGGGTCACGCAGATCCTGGCCGCCGAGCACGGGGCGGCGGCTCCGAGCCTGCCGTCGCAGGCGACGTTCTATCGTCTGGTCCGCCGGCTGGCGCGCAGCAAGCACACCTTTGGTTCGGCGGCGACCCGACGCTCGCGGGCGCACGCCCCGCCAGGCCCCTTCGGGTCGGTGACGGCGGTGCGGCCGGGCCAGTGGGTGCAGATCGACTCCACACCGATCGACGTGCGGGTGGTGTTGGACAACGGGGTCGTGGACCGGGCGGAACTGACCTGGATGGTGGACCTGGCCACCCGCAGCATCCCGGCGGCGGTGCTGCGGCCCACGACGAAGGCCGCTGACGCGGCGGTGCTGCTGGCGCGGGCGCTGACCCCGGAGCCGATGCGTCCGGGGTGGGCCGACGCGCTGCGCATGTCCCGGTCGGTGCTGCCGCACCGTCGTCTGACCGCCGTGGACCAGCGGCTGGCGCACGCCGCGTGCCGGCCGGTGATCGTGCCGGAGACGATCGTCTGCGATCACGGCAAGGCGTACGTGTCGCAGACGTTCCGCACGGCCTGCCGGGCGATGGGCATCAATTTCCAGCCCACCCACCGCGGCTCACCGTGGGAGAAGGGCGTGGTCGAACGCAGCTTCGCATCGATGAACACCCTGTTCGCGCAGTACGTCGCCGGCTACGTCGGGCGGGGTGTGGAGCACCGCGGCGCCCGCGCCGGGCAGGACGCGGTGTGGTCCCTGGTGGAGTTGCAGGCGCTGCTGGACGAGTGGATCGTGACGGTCTGGCAGAACCGGCCCCACGAGGGGCTGCGGGATCCGCTGACCCCGGACCTGGCGTTGACGCCCAACGAGCAGTACGCCGCGCTCGTCGAGGTCGCCGGGTACGTGCCGGTGGCGCTCAGCGCGTCAGACTACGTGGAGCTGCTGCCGGTGTCCTGGAACGCCATCACCCGGTCCGGGATCCGGCTGCACCGGCGCACCTACGACGACCGGGCGCTCAACGACTACCGCGGTGAGCACTCCGGGATCACCGCGAAGAAGGGCCTGTGGGAGGTGCACTTCGACCCCTACGACGTCACCCGGATCTGGGTGCGGGACCACCGCCGTAGCGGCTGGATCACCGTCGGGTGGACGCATCTGCGCGCCAGCCCCGCCCCGTTCGGCGAGTTGGCCTGGCAGCACGCCCGCGACGTGCTGCGTCACCGGGGCCAGGACCAGGCCACCGAAGCCGACATCGCCGACGCGGCGGCGCAGCTGCTGCAGCGCGCTGAACGCGGTCCCGCGTCGCAGCCCGAAGGGGCCGCCGCGACCAGCAGGGATCGGCGGGTGGCCGGGCGAACCCGGGTCACGAACACCCCGTCGGGTCCCCGACCTGAACCCGCCCCGCCCGCCGAGGACGACCAGAGCTCGTACGACACCGCCGAAGCGCTGGCGCCGGTGATCCCGCTGCCGGTGTTCGACGCGCGGGAGGAGGCGAAGAAGTGGCGATTCTGATTGACGCCGGTCAACTGCAGGACCGTCTGCAGCCCACCACGACGGTCGACGGCTGGCAGCGGTTCGTCGACGCCGATCCGGTCGACTTCCCGCTGCTGGCCGAGGACCAGTGGTCGGCGCTGAGCAGTCCGCAGCGGCTGCGCTACGACGAGGCGCGCATCGCCCATCACGCCGAACTCGTCGTGGTCACCACCTCCGCCATCCGGGAGATCAACCACGAGGGGAGGCTGCTGGCTTTGATGAACCAGCGGGAGAAGGGCGCCCGCCGGGGGCTGATCGTTTCCGGCGCTGCGGCGACCGGTAAGACCACCGCGATCAAACAGCTGGGCCGGTTGCACGAACTGCGGGTGCGGGCCCGCTATCCCGGCGGCGGCGACCGGATCCCCGTCGTCTACGTCACCGCCCCGCCGAAAGGCTCACCCCGAAAGATGGCAATGGAGTTCGCCCGGTTCCTCGGCCTGCCCGCGTCCTCGCGGGCGAACGCCACCGACATCGCCGACGCCGTCTGCCAGCTGCTGATCGATGTGCGATGCGAACTGGTCATCGTCGACGAGCTGCATAACATCAACATGGCGACGTCGGCCGGTGAGGATCACTCCGACCACATGAAGTACCTCACCGAGCACCTGCCCGCCACGTTCATCTACGCCGGCATCGACATCGAGCGCACCGGCATGTTCACCGGCGTGCGAGGCCGGCAACTCGCCGGACGCTGCGTCCTCGTGGCCACCGGCCCGTTCCCCTACCACGACGAGTGGCGGCAGCTGGTCGCCGGCATGGAAAGCGCGCTGCGGTTGCACCGTCACGAGCCCGGCTCCCTGGCGGCGCTCGCCCAGTACCTGCACCACCGCACCGGCGGCATGATCGGCAGCCTGTCCCATCTGATCCGCGCCGCCGCGATCCGCGCGATCCTTGACGGCACCGAGGCGCTCACCCAAGCCGCGATGGACGCGGTGCGCATCGACCACGCCGCCGAGTCCGCGTCCCGCCGCGTCAGCTCCCGACGATGACCCCCGCCGCCGGCGGCGGGCCGAGGCTTCGGCGGCTGCCCTGTCGCGTCGCCCCTGTGCCCGATGAGACGCTGGAGTCCTACCTGTGCCGGCTCGCGGTCGGCAACCACCTGGCCCGCGACCTGCTCGTCGAACATCTCAGCACGACCGGCCGCCGCGGCCGCCGACGCCTGCACCTGATCCCGCTGCAAGCCCTCGCCGCGGTCACCGGATTCACCGAAACGCGTCTGGCGCACGCGCTGCCCGAGGTGCGCCAGCACGAGCCGCACCTCCGGACGCGTACACTGATCGGGCGGGTGCTGCCCGTGCATCCGAACCAGCAACGCCCGTGGTGCCGGCGGTGCGCGGCCGGCCGAGGCATCACCGGACCAGTGACGATCTGGGCCCGCTGCGACTACGCCGTCTGCCTACGCCACCGGCTGTGGGTCGGCCGCGGCGTGCACCACGGCGACGACCAACTCGGCATCGCCGACTTTCCCGATATCACCCACGCGCAGGTGCGGCTGCGGCGGCTGATCCGCCGGCACGGCTACCCGCGGGTGCGCCACCACTTCCTCAACGCCTACGACATACAACACGAGCTGTCCCGCAACCCGTTCGCGATGACCCCCGCCAACGACCGGCTGCGGCGTCTGCACGCCCGCGAACACACCCAGTTCCTGCCGTGGGCCTACGTGTACGCGGCGCAGTTCCCCGAGGTCGTCACCGTGCTGGCCGTGATCTCCTCACCGTTCTGGCGCCGCGCGGCGATCTCACTCGATGGCGCCGAGCGGGAGCGCTTCTTCGACGAAATGTCCCGCAGGACCGAGCCACATCCGGTGGGACACACCCGCGCCCTGCACTCGTGGATCTACCATCAGCGGCGCCCTCCGCTGCCCGACGACCCGGACGGCGAACGGCTCCTGCGACCCCGGTATATCGGCGCCACGGGCGTGATCCCCCCGCCCGAACCCTCCGCCGAGGCCCGCGCCGCCGACCACGCGCGGCAGTGACCGAACCGGGCGGCCGGGGTCCGCCGGGTTCCGTGACATGCAAACCGACAGCACGACCGCCCGGCTCAACGCTCGAATCCAAAGGCACCGACCCGACAGGCGGCCCGAACCCGCCATGGCCGCCAGTCCTCCAACAGCGACATGCCATGTTCCCGCCGCGGCGCCGCTGGCTGAGCTGCGCGGCACGCTGCCTGCCAGCCCAGGTCGCCGCCGCCCTTGCTCGACGAGCACAACGTGCTACCAGCCGATGCGCTCGAGCGCCTCCCTCTCCCGTGCCTCCTTCTCCTCGTCGGACAGCCTGGCGTAGTCGAGGGAGGACTGGCACCGCTCCTGCAGGTCGTCACGGTCGAACCAGCGCAGCGGGTGGCGTGGGTCGGAGACGTCGTAAATGCCTTGGCCGTGCATCTCTAGGACGAGGAGGTCGTGGCGCCGATAGTCGTGAGCCTCCTCTGGAGGCAGGAGCGCGCCGAGCATACGATCACGCCAGTCCACGACGAGTTCGTGTCCGTCCTCGTCCTCCCAGTAGCGCGGCGCCAAATGCTCACGGTCGTGCAGACCCGGATACATGTGGAGCACGTCGCCGACGCTGGGTGGATCGGTGTTCATGATGACGATGGAGAGGGCGTACTCGTCGGCGAGGCACACGGCACGGGGAACTCGGCCTTCGCCCAGCAGGCCGCCCACGCGCATGATGCGTTCACCCATCCGAACCAGCCAGTGGTTGTTCACCTGTGTGAGCGCCAGCTCGGGAAGGTCGCGCAGGAGATCCACCTCTCTGATGGAGGCCTCTCCTTTGAGGAATGCGGGGAAGCCGCACCCGAGGGCGTGCTCCACCCCGAACCGCTTGCTGTTCATCGGGGCGAAGTCGGAGAACGCGACCGTGCTGTGCAGCGCCATCGCGTCGGCCGCGGTGATCGGGTCACCAGTGAAGGACGCATTGAAGAACCGCACCAGGTCGCCGCTCTCCTGGTCGACCTCGTCCACCTCGTCGGAGCCCATGAGCCGGTGGAACTCGGCCATTCCGAGGCGCAGCGCTCGGGCGAAGCCTCTGACGTTGTCGGCCTTGAACCCGTCCAGCCCGCTGGCGGCTTCTAGACGGCGCCAAGTGGCGACGGAGACCTCGGCGCGTCTGGCGGCTTCCTGTTGGGTGAGCGCGAGCTCGATGCGACGCTGCCGCACCGGGTTGGTGGTTCGCTGCGGGGACATGGCAACCTCCAGTGAGCGCCCGCCGAGTACTCACAGCATATTAGCGCTCAGCGAGCGCTCGACCGAGCGACGGCGACGGCGGTCTGGATGGCGACAGGACAGTGCCGTACGAGTGCAGGCTTCTCATGGTGGGTCGGCCGTATGTGAGCAAGCAGCTCGTCGTCGACAGCCCGGCCATCGCGGCGCAGCCCACCGCTGGTTCAAATCCGGTCCGGTAGCGGGCCCTCAATGATGCTGCTGGCCGGATCGCTTGTAGCAGTTTCCCGGAGGGTGCTTCCGGTATCGAGGCTGCGCTGCTGGCTTGCATCAAGCACAAGTTGGCTCAAGATAATGAGAGGTACGCTTCCGCGCTGATTCTCACTATCTTGAGCCAGTGCAGCTCAGGCGCTACGCCGCTGGCTCAGGTCAAGTGAGACGCGACAGCTGGGCGCGGCACCGGTTTGCCCGCCGTGGGCGGCGGGGGCATGTGACGGGAGCACGTCACCGCGATGTTCCGGAGAGGAAGCACCGATGCTGTCCGCACTCGACCGTCGGCACACCGTCGCGCCGCCCGGGTACAGCCGCTGGCTGATCCCCCCGGCGGCGCTGGCGATCCACCTCTGCATCGGCCAGGTCTACGCGACCAGCGTCTACAAGAACTCCCTGATCGCGCACTTCGACGCGAGCCAGACGGCGATCGGGGTGATCTTCAGCATCGCGATCGTGATGCTGGGGTTGTCGGCGGCGGTCGCCGGCACCTGGGTCGAGGCGAACGGGCCGCGTAAGGCGATGTTCGTCGCGGCGTGTTTCTGGGCGGCCGGGTTCGGCGTCGGCGCGCTGGGCATCGCCACCGGGCAGTTGTGGCTGCTGTACGTCGGGTACGGGCTGCTGGGCGGGATCGGGCTGGGAATCGGCTACATCTCCCCCGTGTCCACGTTGATCAAGTGGTTCCCGGACCGGCCGGGGCTGGCCACCGGTCTGGCGATCATGGGGTTCGGTGGTGGGGCGATGGTGGCCGCTCCCCTGTCGCGTCAGCTGCTGTCGTTGTACGACTCCGGGTACGACCCGGCGGATGCCGGATCGACGGCCTCGGGGTCGGCGCTGGTCTGGTTGTTCGTCACGCTGGGTGCCGGCTACTTCGTGATCATGATGTTCGGAGTGGTCAACGTGCGGGTGCCGGCGGCGCACTGGCGGCCGGACGGGTTCGATCCGGCGGCGGTGGCGGCGAAGCCGCTGGTGACCACGGCGAACGTGTCGGCGGCGAACGCGGTGCGGACCCGGGCGTTCTGGCTGCTGTGGGTGGTGTTGTTCTGCAACGTGACCGCCGGGATCGGGATCCTGGAGCAGGCCAGCCCGATGATCCAGGACTTCTTCCGCGACGGGGGCGGCTCGGCGGTGTCGGTGGCCGCGGCGGGCGGGTTCGTGGGCCTGTTGTCGTTGTTCAACATGGCCGGCCGGTTCGTCTGGTCGTCGACGTCGGACGTGCTCGGCCGCAAGCCGATCTACCTGGTGTACCTGGGTGTGGGGATGGTGCTGTACGCGGCGCTGGCCCTGGTGGGGCAGACGGCGACGGCGCTGTTCGTGCTGCTGGCCTGCGTCATCCTGTCGTTCTACGGCGGTGGGTTCGCGACCGTGCCGGCGTACCTGCGGGACCTGTTCGGCACGGTCGAGGTGGGGGCGATCCACGGCCGGTTGCTGACGGCGTGGTCGGCGGCGGGGGTGGCCGGGCCGTTGATCGTCAACGCGTTCCTGGACGCGCAGGGTGAGCCGGGGACGTTGACGGCGTCGGCGTACCGGCCGGCGTTGTTCACGATGGTCGGGGTGCTGGCAGTGGGGTTCGTGGCGAACCTGCTGGTGCGTCCGGTGCCGCAGCGGTACCACGAGCCGACCGGCGGGCGGGACACGGACGTGGTGACGACGCAAAGGGGTGGCGCGCGATGAACGAGGACGGTTCCCGGGGGCAGCGGGTCCGGTTGTGGGTTTCCTGGTCGGTGGTGTCGGTGCTGCTGAGTTACGGGGTGGTGCAGACGGTGCTGACGGCGGCGAAGCTGTTCACCGGGTGAGAGGGTGTGGCGCTGGCGGTCAGAGGCCGCCGGCGACGCGCAGCACCGCGCCGGTGGTGTAGGTGGCGTCGGGTCCGAGCAGCCAGGCGACGGCGCCGGCGACCTCGTCGGGTTCGCCGGCGCGGCCGAGGGGGATGCGGCCGGCGGCGGTGTCGGCGCGGTCGGGTACGCCGGAGTCGGTGTGGATGTCGGTGCGGATGATGCCGGGGGCGACGGCGTTGACCCGGATGCCGCGGGGGGCGAGTTCTTTGGCCAGGCCGATGGTGAGGGTGTCGGTGGCGGCTTTGACGGCGGCGTAGTGGATGTACTCCCCCGGGCTGCCGAGGGTGGCGGCGGCGGAGGAGATGTTGACGATGGCGCCGCCGCGGGTGAGCCGGTGGGCGGCCTGTTGGGCGCAGAGGACGTAGCCGATGAGGTTGACGTCGACGACGCGGCGCAGGTCGTCGGGGCGTAGTGCGGTGAAGGGGCCGATGGGGCTGGTGACGCCGGCGTTGTTGACCAGGGCGGTGAGGGGGCCGAGGTCGGCGGCGGCGGTGAAGAGGCGGTCGATCTGGGTGGGGTCGGTGGTGTCGGCGGGGACGGCGACGGCGCGGCGGCCGAGGCGGTGGATGTCGGCGACGACGGCGGCTGCGGCGGCGTCGTCGCGGTGGTAGCCGATGGCGAGGTGGTGGCCGGCGGCGGCGAGCCGTCGGGCGGTGGCGGCGCCGATGCCTCGGCTGCCGCCGGTGATGACGGTGACCGCGGTCATTGCCCCCTGCTCCTCTGCCGGTGCGGTGTGCGCTTATGTGACGGTACCGTCCGCGCCGGTGGGTGGGCAGGGTGTGGGTGCTCACGTGGCGCGGTGGCGCGGTGGTGGGTGGGGTGATCGCTTACGCTCACCGCGTTTCGGACGGATCGGATCGGTGGAGGTGTGTGGTGGGTGTGAGTGTCGGTGATCTGGTGGAGGATTTCGTGCTGCCGGATCAGACGGGTGCGCCGCGGCGGTTGTCGGAGTTGTTGGCGGCGGGGCCGGTGGTGTTGTTCTTCTATCCGGCGGCGATGACCCGTGGGTGTACGGCGGAGAGTTGTCATTTCCGGGATCTGGCGGCGGAGTTCGCGGCGGTGGGGGCGCAGCGGGTGGGGATCAGTCGGGATCCGGTGGAGAAGCAGGCGGAGTTCTCCCGGATGCACGGGTTCGACTATCCGTTGTTGTCGGATGTCGACGGTGTGGTGGCGCAGGCGTTCGGGGTGCGGCGGCGGTTGCCGTTGGGGCCGTTGAGTACGCGGCGGATGACGTTCGTGATCGGTCAGGACCGGCGGGTGCTGGCGGTGGTGCACAGCGAGTTGGGGATGAACGAGCACGCGGATGAGGCGTTGCGGGTGCTGGGGGGTTGATTGTCCGGGTGTCGCAGTCGGCTGGTATCAAGGCAGGAATAAAACACGTGTACGAAAGAGGGCTGTGATGGCGGGCCAGGGTTTGTCCGATGACGAGGTGCGGGGTATCCGGGAGGCGTTGGCGGCGGGGCGGAAGCCGAAGGTGGTGTTCACCGCGTCGGCGGGGCAGATCGCCGGGCAGGTGGGGCAGGTGGTGGAGGTGACCGATCCGGCGGTGTCGGACGAGTTCGTGGTGGTGCGGTTCGGGCGCGACGAGTTGCCCTTCTCCCCCGCCGATCTGGCGGTGGCGCCGCGGGGTGCGGGTCGTCGGGTGGTGGAGGCGAAGCCGGAGCCGGCGGTGGAGCCGGTGGAGCCGACGGCGAAGGTGGAGCCGGAGTTCGTGTTGGACACGCCCCGGGTGCCGGTGCAGAGGCGGGAGGAGTCGCGGGTGGAGCAGCAGCCGGTGCCGGTGGAGAAGCCGGCGGCGCGTCGGCCGGTGAAGGTGGCGAAGCCGAAGGGGCCGGCGGGGTTGACGGTGACGTTGGCGTATGCCGACGGTGAGTGGACGGTGGCGGCGCAGCAGGGGGCGAAGGCGTTGGCGAAGCCGTACGTGGTGAAGCCGGCGGAGGCGTTGCGGATGGTGGCGTTGGTGGATGTGCCGGGGGTGCAGGAGGCGGTGGAGCAGATCCTGTCGGCGGAGCGGTCGGAGGCGGAGCAGCAGGCGGAGAAGTTGCGGGCGGAGTTGGCGGAGATCGAGGCGCGGTTGGCGGAGTTGCGCGAGGCGCGGTGAGGTCGGGCCGGTGACGGCTGTGGTGGGGGCCGGTCGGGGGCGGTGGGCGGGGGCATCCTGGTCGGTTGCCCCCGCCGGGGTGGGTCAGAAGTAGTCGCCGAGTTGGGCGGGGCCGGGGGCGGCGAGCAGGTCGAGGGGGGTGGGGTCGGTGCCGGTGGGGTGGTGCAGCAGGCCGGCCTGGGCGACGGTGCGGGCGGTGGCGGCGCCGGTGTAGAGCAGGGCGAAGCCGCGGACGGTCAGGTGCAGTTCGGCGGGGGCGGTGGTGCGGCGCAGGTCGGCGTGGCCGTCGGTGATCTCCAGGTGCCAGGTGCCGGTGTTCCAGTCGGCGAGGGGGTCGTCGAGGGTGAAGGTGGCGGTGCCGTGCAGGTGTGTCGGCCAGCCCCGGTCGCGGATGGCGCGGGTGACGTCGACGGGGCGGTGCATCCAGGTGTCCTGTTCGTGTTCGCGGGCCTTCTCCACGGGCAGGTGGGGGGTGAGGGGGTCGCCGGGGAGCAGGGTGAGGCGCAGGGTGGGGGCGACGCTGTGCCAGCTGGCGAGGATGCCGACGAGTTCGCGGGCGGCGTCGGCGGTGGTGGCGGCGAGGTCTTCGACGGTGATGGTGCCGTCGTGGCCGTAGTGGTTGCGGCGGTCCCAGCCGGCGTAGCCGACGAGGTGGCCGTGGTGTTCGACGAGGGTGAGGCCGTCGTAGGGCAGGGTGTTGTCGGTGGTGTGGCGGGTGCGGTGGTGTTGGTGCAGGGGGCCGCTGCGGGCGAGTAGGCCGCGGCGGTGGCGGACGGTGTGGGTGTGCAGTTCGTCGACGGCGGTGAGGTCGGCGGGGGTGCCGGGGCGGACGGTGAGGTGTGGGCTGGGGTGGTGGCGGGTGAGCAGGGCGGTGGGGAGGTTGACGGTGCGTAGGGTGCCGGCGGTTTCCCAGCCGCAGGCGCGGTAGGGGGCGGCGACGGTGGGGAACAGTGCGCTGACGGCGGCGCCCCGGTCGTGTGCGCCGCGCAGGAGGGTGGTGAGCAGGGCGCGGGCGACGCCGCGGCCGCGGGCTTCGGGGCTGACGGCGACGCCGGCGATGTCGGCGGCGGCGACGGTGTGGCCGTCCCACCATTGGTGGTGGTGCAGGTCGATGGCTTTGCCGATGAGGCGGCCGGTGTGGTCGAACGCGCCGTAGCGGGTGGTGCCGGGGGTGGTGGTGGGTGGTGGTGCGGGTTGCGGGTCGGAGCCGAAGGCGGTGCGGCCGAGGTGCCAGGCGGCGGCGTGGTCGTCGGCGGTGAGTTCCCGGACGTGGGGGTCGTGCGGCATGCGGCGACGATAGCGGCGGGTGGGTGGGGTGGCGACGGGTTTGTGGTGGACGCGTTGCGGGGCCGGTGCGACCCCCTCGCTCCGGCCCCGCGTCCCCGCGCCCCTCGCGCGTCTTTCAGTGTTGCGGGATGTTCTGTACCCCGATTCGCTTGCGGAACACCCAGTAGGTCCAACTTTGGTAGGCGAGGACGATCGGGGTGAAGACGACGGCCACCCAGGTCATGATTTTCAGCGTGTAGGGGGTGGAGGCGGCGTTGGTGGCGGTGAGGGTGCCGGCGGGGTCGCCGGTGGAGGGCATGACGTTGGGGAACAGGGCGGTGAAGAGGGTGGCGACGGCGAGGGCGATGGCCAGGGCGGTGCCGGTGAAGGCCCAGCCTTCGCGGCGTACCCGGGCGGCGGCGAGCGCGCCGAGCAGGGCGAGGGCGGCGCCGGCGGCGAGGACGACGGCGGCGGGGTTGGCGCGGATGGTGAGGGTCCAGGTGAGGAAGGCGACGGCGGCGACGGCGGTGCCGGCGCCGAGGGTGACGGCGAGGGTGCCGGCGCGGTGGCGGATGTCGCCTGTGGTCTTGAGGGCGAGGAAGACCGCGCCGTGGGTGAGGAAGAGGCCGAGGGTGGTCAGGCCGCCGAGCAGGGCGTAGGGGTTGAGCAGGTCGACCAGGCCGCCGACGTATTCGTGGTCGGCGTCGAGTGGTACGCCGCGGAAGATGTTGGCGAAGGCGACGCCCCAGAGTAGGGCGGGGATGGCGGAGCCCCAGAAGATGGCGTGGTCCCAGCGGCGTTTCCAGGTGGCTTCGGGGCGCTTGTGGCGGTATTCGAAGGCGACGCCGCGGGCGATGAGGGCGAGCAGGATGAGCAGCAGGGGCAGGTAGAAGCCGGAGAAGAGGGTGGCGTACCACTCGGGGAAGGCGGCGAACATGGCGCCGCCGGCGGTGATGAGCCAGACCTCGTTGCCGTCCCAGACGGGGCCGATGGTGTTGATGAGGACGCGGCGTTGCCGGTCGTCGCGGCCGAGGAGGGGTAGGAGCATGCCGACGCCGAAGTCGAAGCCTTCGAGGATGAAGTAGCCGGTGAAGAGCACGGCGACGAGGAGAAACCAGATGGTGGTGAGTTCCACGGTGGGGCTCCGGGTCAGTAGGCGAAGGCGAGCGGGCGCTCGGCGTCGTCGGTGTCGTCGGGGGTGGGGGTGATGTCGGGTACGCCGGCGCGGGCGTAGCGCAGGAGGAGTTTGAGTTCGATGACGGCGAGGACGGCGTAGATGAGGGTGAAGGCGGTGAAGGAGGTGAGGACTTCGGTGAGGGAGACGCTGCGGGAGACGCCGTCGCGGGTGAGCATCTCGCCGAAGACGATCCAGGGTTGGCGGCCCATCTCGGTGAAGATCCAGCCGAAGGAGTTGGCGAGCAGTGGGAGCACCGGCATGATCAGGCCGGCGCGTAGCAGCCACCTGTTGGTGGGGGTGCGGCCCTTGCGTTGGCTCCAGAGGACGAGCAGGGCGATGGCGGCGGCGGCGAGCCCGAAGCCGATCATGAAGCGGAAACTCCAGTAGGTGACCGGGATGATCGGGGTGTAGCTGCCGGGGCCGTACTGGCTGGCGTACTGGGCCTGGAGGTCGTTGATGCCGTGGACGGTGCCGTTGGGGTCGCCGGTGCCGAGGTAGGACAGCAGGTGGGGGATCTTGAGGGCAAAGATCTCGCGGCTGCCGTCGAGGCTGCCGACGGTGAGTACGGAGAACGAGGCGGGGCTCTCGGTGGTGTAGAGGCCTTCGGCGGCGGCCATCTTCATGGGCTGCACCTGGGTCATGATCTTGCCTTGGATGTCGCCGGTGAGGACGACGAGGGTGGCGGAGACGAGGACCACCCAGGCGCCGAAGCGGGTGGCGTGTCGGTAGGCGTCGGTGTCGGGGCTGTCGCGGCGGCGCATGACGTGCCAGAGGCCGACGGTGGTGACGAGGGCGCCGGCGACGAGGAACGCGCCGGCGAGGGTGTGCGGGAAGGTGATGAGGGCGACCTTGTTGGTGAGGACGGCGACGAAGTCGGTGAGTTCGGCGCGTCCGGTGTCGGGGTTGAAGCGGTAGCCGACGGGGTTCTGCATGAACGAGTTGGCGGCGAGGATGAAGTAGGCGGACAGGTTGGTGCCGATGGCGGCGGCCCAGATGCTGGCGAGGTGCAGGCGTTTGGGGAGCCGGTCCCAGCCGAAGATCCACAGGCCGATGAAGGTGGATTCGAGGAAGAAGGCGACGAGGGCTTCGATGGCCAGGGGTGCGCCGAAGATGTCGCCGACGAAGCGGGAGTAGTCGGACCAGTTCATGCCGAACTGGAATTCCTGCACGATGCCGGTGACGACGCCCATGGCGAAGTTGATCAGGAAGAGTTTGCCGTAGAACTTGGTGAGTTTGAGGTATTTCTCGTCGCCGGTGCGGTGCCAGCGGGTCTGGAGGATGGCGACCAGGACGGACAGTCCGATGGTCAGTGGTACGAAGAGAAAGTGGTAGACGGTGGTGACACCGAACTGCCAGCGGGCGACGTCCAACGCGTCCACCGGGATCCCCCTGCCGTTGATACTACGAGACGTAGTAGATACTACCGCGCGTCGTAGTTCGTCGGGCAGGGCCGGGGGTCCCGACCCGGCCCGGGACCAATGACCCTGATCACCACGGGCCGCACGACCCGGCTCCGGTCCTCCCCCACCCCCGTGCGACCATCGGCGACTGATGGACACCCCGCGCCCCGGCTGGCAGCCACCACGGTTCTGGCGTGCCGCCCAACTGCTCGCCCGGCTGGTCGTCGCCCTGTTCGCCCGACTGGAGGTCAGCGGGGACGTCCCCGCGCACCTGCGCCGGGGGCCGCTGATCCTGGCCGCCAACCACATCAGCCCCTTCGACCCCATCGTGCTCGGCGCGGCCTGCCGGGCCCGGGGCGTGTCGCCCCGCTTCATGGCCACCGGTGGGCTGTTCCGCACCCCGGGGCTCGGCGCGCTGATGCGCCACGCCGGGCACCTGCGCGTCGACCGGGGCAGCAGCGCCGTACGCCGGGCGCTCGACGACGCCGCCGCGGCGGTCACCGCGGGGTCGGTGGTGCTGGTCTACCCGGAGGGACGCATCGGCCTGGACCCCGGCATGTGGCCCGAACGCGGCAAGACCGGCACGGCCCGCCTCGCCATGGCCTGCGACGCCCCGGTGGTGCCCGTCGCCCAGTGGGGGTCGCACGAGGTGCTGCCCTACCGGGCGCCCCGGGGGATGCTGCGCGCACTGGGCCGGGCGCTGGTGCGCCGCCCGGTGATCCGGGTCCGCTTCGGCGCGCCGCTGCACCTGGCCGACCTCTCCCCCGCCGCGTCCGGCGCGGCCCGTCGGGGCACCGACCGGATCATCGACGCGATCACCGACACCCTGGCGCCGCTGCGTCCCGACGAACCGGACCGGCCCCGGCACGTCGACCCGGGGCGTCCCGTCGACACCAGCCGGGTCCACCGCCGCGCGTCGTCGACCGGGGCGGCACCGGCGGACCGTCGCCCCACGGAAGAAGGTCAGGGATGAGTGAACCGACCGTACTGATCACCGGCACCTCCAGCGGCATCGGGCTGGAGGTCGCTCTGGGCTGCGCGCGGGCCGGCTGGCGGACCGTGGCGACCATGCGCGACGTGTCCCGCGCCGCGCGGCTGCGGGCCGCCGTCACCGCCGCCGACCTGGCCGACCTGGTCGACGTCCGGCAGCTCGACGTGGTCGACCCGGCGTCGGTCGCCGCCGCCGTCGCCGGTGTCGTCGACAGGTACGGGCGGCTCGACGCGGTCGTCAACAACGCCGGCGCCGGTCACCTGGGCACCCTGGAACAGGAGGGCGTCGACGCGGTCCGCGCCGTCATGGAGGTCAACTTCTTCGGGGTGCTGCACGTCAGCCGGGCCGCCCTGCCGCACCTGCGGGCCAGCGGCGGCCGGTTGGTGACCGTCAGCAGCGTCGGCGGGGTGGTCGGGCAGCCGTTCAACGAGGCGTACTGCGCGGCGAAGTTCGCCGTCGAGGGGTTCATGGAGTCCCTCACCCCGGTCGCCGCCACCGTCGGGGTGGCCGTCACCGTGGTCGAGCCGGGGGCGGTGGCCAGCGAGTTCGTCACCAATGTCGGTCTCGACCGGGACGCCGCGGTGGCCGCCGCCGGGGCGTACGGGCCGGGGCTGCGGGCGTACCTGCGGCGGACCGCCGACGCGTTCGCCGCCGCGCAGTCCCCCGCCGACGCCGCGGCGACGGTGGTCGCGGCGGTCACCGGCCCCACCCCGCCGCCGCGGATGCAGACGTCGACGACGGCCCGGCAGTTCGTCGGGGTGAAACTCGCCGACCCCGACGGCACGGCGGTCACCGCGCTGACCGGGGCGTGGATCGACTGACCCGCCCGGCCGGCCGGGCCCGCCACCGTCAGGCGACAGCCACCGGTCGATCATCCACCGGCCACCGGGGGCGGGCATACTGCGCTGCGTGTCGACCCGACCCGGCTACCTGGACGCCCCCACCCCGCTGGCCTTCGCGCACCGCGGCGGCGCCGCCGACGGCGACGAGAACACCGTCGCCGCGTTCGCCCGGGCCGTCGACCTGGGCTACCGGTACGTGGAGACCGACGTGCACGCCACCGCCGACGGGGTGTGCGTGGTCTTCCACGACGCCACCCTGCGCCGGGTCACCGGGGAACGGGGCCGCCTGGCCGACCTGCGCTGGGCCGACCTGGCGACGGTGCGGGTCGGCGGCGCGGCGGTCGTGCCCCGGCTCGACGAGGTGCTGGCCGCCTGGCCGCAGATCCGGTTCAACATCGACGTGAAGGCCGACGCCGGCGTCACCCCGACCGTCGAGGCGGTCACCCGGGCCGGCGCGGCCGACCGGGTGCTGCTGGCGTCGTTCAGCGACGCCCGGCTGGACCGGCTGCGCGCGGCCACCGGCGGCCGGGTCGCCACCGGCCTGGGCATGCGCGGGGTGGCCCGGCTGTGGCTGGCGTCGCGGCACGGCCGGCCGGTGCGGTTGCCGCCGTCGGTGGTGGCCGCGCAGGTGCCGCCCCGCTACGCCGGGGTGCCGGTGGTCGACCGCCGGTTCCTGGCCTACTGCCGCCGGCTGGGGGTGCACGTGCACGTCTGGACGATCGACGAACCTGCCCGGATGCACGACTTACTGGATCGTGGTGTGGATGGCATCATGACCGATCACGTCGGCGTGCTGCGCGACGTCTACCGCAGCCGCGGCCTCTGGGCCGCCTGAGCCCCGAGGACCCCGATGGCCGACCCGGTCACCACCACCCCCACCACCGTCGACACCCCGGCGGGCCTGCGCCGGGAGCGGCGCGGCTGGTACCTGTACGACTGGGCCAACTCGGCCTTCCAGACCACGGTCATCACGGTGTTCCTCGGCCCGTTCCTCACCACCGTCACCGAACTGGCCGCCGGCTGCGAGTTGGGCGCGGACACCTGCGACGGGTACGTGCACCCGCTGGGCGTCCGGGTCGCCGCCGGCTCCTACTACCCGTACCTGATCTCGCTGTCGGTGCTGTTGACCGTGTTCGTGCTGCCGGTGGTCGGGGCGATCGCCGACCGGACGGTGCACAAGAAGCGGCTGCTGGCCGGGGCGGCGTTCACCGGCGCCGGGGCGACCATCGCGATGGCGCTGGTGACCGGCGACCGGTACCTGCTCGGCGGGGCGTTGTTCCTGGTCGCCAACATCGCCTTCGGCGCGGCGGTGGTGGTGTACAACTCGTTCCTGCCGCAGCTGGCCGGCCCGGACGAACGCGACGCGGTGTCCAGTCGCGGCTGGGCCATCGGCTACCTCGGCGGTGGCCTGCTGCTGGCGTTGAACCTGGTGGCGGTGACCCTGCTCAGCGAGGACGACAACCCGCAGCGCACCCTGGACCTGGCCCGCTGGTCGATCGTGTCGGCCGGGGTGTGGTGGGCGGTGTTCACCCTGGTGCCGCTGCGGTGGCTACGGGAGCACCCCACCACCGAGGCGTTGCGCGGGGCGGGCCGCAACGTGGTAACCGACGGGTTCCGGCAGCTCGGCCGGACCCTGCGGGAGATCAAGGCGTACCCGTTGACGCTGTTCTTCCTGCTGGCGTTCCTGGTCTACAACGACGGCATCCAGACGGTGATCACCCTGGCCAGCCAGTACGGCACCGAGGAGCTGCGGCTGGGGCAGAGCACGCTGATCGTGACGATCCTGCTGGTGCAGTTCCTAGCCTTCGGCGGGGCGTTGGCGTTGGGGGCGTTGGCCCGGCGCATCGGCGCGTGGAAGACGGTGCTGCTGTCGCTGGTGCTGTGGACCGGGGTGATCATCGGGGCGTTCCGGTTGCCCGCCGAGGCCCCGCTGCCGTTCATGATCCTCGGTGGGGCGATCGGTCTGGTCCTCGGCGGCAGCCAGGCGTTGAGCCGGTCGCTGTTCAGCCAGCTCATCCCCGCCGGCAAGGAGGGCGAGTACTACGGGTTCTACGAGATCAGCGACAAGGGCACCAGTTGGCTCGGCCCGCTGGCGTTCGGCCTGGTCTTCCAGCTCACCTCCTCCTACCGGGTTGGTCTGGTCTCCCTGCTGATCTTCTTTGTGGTGGGGTTCGCGTTGCTGGCCGCGGTGCCGATCCGCCGGGCCATCGTCGCCGCCGGCAACACCCCGCCCCGGGTGCTCTGACCATCGGCCCGATCCACCCGCACCGATGGGCTAGGCTGCCCCGACGTGACCGACGACGCCGCTGCCACCCCCACCTGCCTGGCCCGTCCCCTGCCCGGCCCCGACGACGGGGGGACCGGCTGCGCCGCCGCGCGGGGCGTCGACGGCCGCCCGTTGCACGCCGCCGCGTTGAAGTTCTTCTGGGGTCCGATGGACTGCGGCAAGTCGACGATGGCGTTGCAGATGAACTACAACCACGCCCGGCAGGGCCGTCGGGGGCTGGTCACCACCCGCATCGACAGGTCGTTGGGGCCGCGGGTCACCACCCGCATCGGGCTGGCCCACACGGCGGTGGAGGTGACCGACGAGCTGGACCTGCGGGCCCTGGTCCGCGACACCTGGGCCGAGGGGGTCCGCATCGACTACCTGATCTGCGACGAGGCGTCGTTCTACGACGTGGCGCACGTCGAGCAGATGGCCGAACTGGTCGACGGCTACGACGTCGACGTGTACGCCTTCGGACTCGCCACCGACTTCCGGTCCTGCCTGTTCCCGGCCGCCCGGCGGCTGTTCGAGCTGGCCGACGAGGTGGCCCGCATCCAGGTGGAGGTGCTGTGCTGGTGCGGGCGGGAGGGGCTGCTCAACGCCCGCGTCGTGGACGGGCGGGTGGTCCGCGAGGGCGCGCAGGTCGTCATCGGGGACACCGTCGACACCGCCGACGTGCGCTACCAGGTGCTGTGCCGGCGGCACTACCGCTCCGGCGACCTGGGTCCGCGCGCCTGACCGGGCCGGCGGGTCAGTACGGGTCGCCGCAGATCCGCCACTTCCCGTCCTCCTTCACCACCGGCAGCCGGCGCTGCTCGGCGGCCCCACCGTCGCGGGTGACCCGCACCGCCACCTCCCCGGCCGGCCGGCCCCCCTTGGTGCGGACCGACACGTCGAGGATCTCGTAGCCGGTGACCACCGGCGGGGTGCGGACCCAGCCGGCGAACCCGACCTCGCTCCACCGGCCGCGGGTCGGCGCGCACAACCGCTGGTACGCCTGCTCCACCTCACCGGCGGACAACTCCCGGAGGAACCCGTCGGCGGTCTCCCGCACCGGGCCGGTGGCGCCCGCCACCACCTGCACGTTCCACAGCCCCAGCCCGGCCACCCCGACCAGGCACAGGCCGACGGCGAGACCACCCAGGAACAGGCCGGTGCGCACCGGGCGACGCCGCCGCGTTGGTCGGGTCCACGCCTGCTGCACGCTCATCACCTGCGACGGTAGGCGGGCGGGCCGGGCCCGCGCAGGCGGTTCGCCCCCTGTCGCGCGGCCGGGGCGATCGTCTACCGTCGGCGCACACCCCTGGTGAAGGAGCGACGGATGAGCCGCTACGTGCAGCCGGTGCCGGACATCGACGACCCGTACGCCGGTGACCGGCTGCTGCGGTCGTGGCTGACCCGGCAGCTCGGCGCGGACGGGCACACCGCCGCCCGGGACCGGCTGACCGCGCTGGCCGCCGACGTCGCCGGGCCGCTGCGCGCCGCGCACGCCGACGCCGAGGCCCACCCGCCGACGCTGGTCCGCTACGACCCGTGGGGGGCGCGCGTCGACCGGATCGCCACCAGCGCCGGCTGGCAGGCGCAGCGGGCCGCCGCCGCCCGGCACGCCGTGGTCGCCCTGCCCTACCTGGATTCGGCGCGCGGCACGTGGGGGGCCGCCGCCCGCGTCGTCCAGCACGCCCTGCTGCACCTGTACGGGCCGGAGTCGGCGACGTTCTCCTGCCCGGTGGCGATGGCCGACGGGGCCGCCGCCCTGCTGAGCAGCCCCGACGTCGACGCGCAGGTCCGGGATGCGTGGCTGCCCCGGCTGGTCGCCACCGACCCGGACACGGCGATCGTCAGCGGGCAGTGGATGACCGAGTCGCAGGGCGGCTCCGACCTGTCCGGCACCGGCACCCTCGGCCGGCCCGCCGCCGACGGGTCGTGGCGGTTGACCGGGGAGAAGTGGTTCTGCTCGGCCGCCGACGCGGCGATGGCGGTGGCGTTGGCACGGCCGGAGGGTGCCGGGCGGGGCAGCCGGGTCCTCGCCCCGTTCCTGGTGCCCCGCTACGCGGCCGACTCGCCGTTGGCCGGTGCCACCGCCGCGCCGGACGGCCCCGCCCCCGGGGTGGTGGTGCGGCGGCTCAAGGACAAGCTGGGCACCCGGGCGTTGCCGACCGCCGAGATCGGGTTGCGGGACGCGTACGCGCTGCCGTTGGGTGACCCGGCGGTGCCGGGGCTGGTGCGGGCGATGACCCTGGTGGTGGTGACCCGGGTGCACAACGCGTCGGCCGCCGCGTCGGGGATGCGCCGGGGCCTGTCCTACGCGCTGGCGTACGCGCGCACCCGGCGGGTGGCCGGTGGGTTGCTGGCCGACAATCCGCTGCACCGGGCCACCCTCGGCGCGTTGGCGGTCGACGCGGCGGGCGCGTTCGCGCTGGCCGGGCACGCGTTCGCGTTGCTCGGCCGGGTCGAGGTCGGCGGCGACCCGCAGGCCGCCGCGGAGCTGCGGGTGGTCGCGCCGCTGGCGAAGCTGGCCACCGGCCGGCTGGCGGTGTCGTCCGCCGCCGAGTACGTGGAGGCGTTCGGTGGGGCCGGCTACGTCGAGGACACCGGCGTGCCCCGGCTGCTGCGTGACGCGCAGGTCCTGCCGATCTGGGAGGGCACCACCAACGTGCTGGCGGTGGACGTGCTGCGCGCGGTCACCCGGGAGGACGCGGCCGGCCCGCTGCTGGCGCGGCTCACCGCCGCCGCCGACGTTGCCCGCCCGTTGTCCCCTACCCTGGCCGACACCCTCGCCACGGTGGCCGCAGAACTGCGGGCCACCCTCGGTGAGGTCACCGCCGACCCGACGTCGGCGACGGTCCTGGCCGGCGCGCGTGGCCTGGCCCTGCGGATGGCGCACGCGTTGGCGGCGGCGCTGCTGGTGGAGCACGCCGCGTGGGGTGACGGGCAGGCCGAGGTGGCCGCCCGGTTGTGGGCGCGGCGGTGGCTGCGGCACGAGGACGTCTGCGCCGACGCCCACCACCACCTCGACCTGCTCACCTGACCCGGGTCAGCACGCCATGCAGGAACAGGTCGACCAGTTCGGTGGTGGACGGCGTCGTGGTGGCCAGCGGACCCGGCGGGGACAGCAGGCCGAGGAACAGGTCGGCGAGCTGGTCGGGCGGCAGCCGTAGCCGGTCGGCGTCGGGGGTGAACAGGGCGGCGACCGCCGAGCGGACCGCCGTCGCCGCCGCGCGGGCCGGTGGCGGGTCGGGGCGGGCCCGGCCGGCGGCGTGCAGGGCGCCGAGCACCGCGCCCAACCGGGCCAGGTGGGTGTGGACCGCCGTGGCGGCCTCGGCGAGCCGGTCGGTGAGGGGCTGGCACCTGTCGATGCGGGTCAACCGGTCGAGCAGCGGGTCGGGGCGCAGCACCTCGGCCACGCAGGCGTCGAGCAGCGCCTGCTTGTCGGCGAAGGCGCGGAACACGGTCGCCTCGCCGATCCCGGCGGCGCGTGCCACCTCGGCCGTGGTGAGGGTGGTGCCCCGGCGGGTCAGCAGGGGCAGGGCGGTCTGCACGATCATGGCGCGACGGCGGTCGGCGGTCATGGCCGGCGCGCGTCGTCGGCGTCCCCCGGGTGCCGTCATGGCACCACCCTCGGGAGTGAGCGCTCACTCCGTCAACCGGTTTTCCTCAGCCGCGCCGCCGGGCCCGCGCCGCCCAGATGACGTACGCCGGGTCCCGGTCGAGGTTGTGCCGGTCCCGGTCGTAGCGGCGGGTGGTCCGCGGGTCGGCGTGCCCCATCGCGTCCTGCACGTCCTCCAACGGCACCCCCTCCTCGCGGGCGGTGGTGGCGAAGGCGTGCCGCAGCGAGTGCGGGGACAGTTTCGCCGCCGCGGCGATGCCCGCCGTGGCGGCCAGCCGGCGCACCAGCCGGAACACCGAGTGCCGGTCGAGTCGGCCGCCGGTGGTGGTGGCCAACAGCGGGCCGGTCAACTCCGCCACGGACACCCCGGCCGTCGCCGCCCGTTCGGTCAGGTAGGCGTCGAGGGCGTACGCGGTGCCCGGGGTGAGCGCCCGGCGGCGGGACTTGCCGCCCTTGCCGACGAACCGGACGCTGCGGTGTCCGCGTTCCGCGCCGAGGTCGGCCAGGTCGAGGGAGACCAGTTCGCCGACCCGCAGGCCGAGGTCGGCCAGCAGGGCGACGGCGGCCCGGTTGCGGGCGGCCGTCGGTCCGGTGTCGGCGTCGGCGGCGGCGAGCAGCGCGTCGACCTCCTGCGGGGTGAGGCCGACGGTGGCCGAATGGTCCCGGTCGATGCGTGGCCGGTCGGCCCCGGAGACCGGGTTGGTGTCCACCGCCCGCAGCTTGAGGAGGAACTCGTACCAGCTGGACAGGGCGGACAGTTTCCGGGCGACGGTGGCGGGGGTCAGCGGCCGGCCGCTGCGCGCCGCCGGGGTGGCCTCCAGTTGCCGGGCGTAGGCGTTGACGTCGAGGAAGGTGGCCCGCAACGGGTCCAGGTCGACGCCGGCGCACCAGGTGAGCCAGCCGGCGATGTCGCGGCGGTAGGCGTCGCGGGTGTGTGCGGACAGTCGACGGTTGCGCAGCCACGCCTCGGTGAAGTCGACCGGTGTGCCGGTCAACGCCGGGCGGGTCGGGGTGCGGGGCAGGACGGGGCCGTCGGGACGCAGCATGCGAGAAAGACTCTCAGCCCCGGTCGGTAATCACGGTGAGGCGCGCCCGAGCGGATTGCCCGACGCCCGGGCGCGACGGTGTTCGGCCCGGTGGGGGCCGGTGCGGCCCCCACCGTGGGCGTGGCGGTCAGGCGGTGATCTGCCGGCGTCCGTTACCGGCGGTGACCGGGACCCGACGCGGCTTGGCCCGCTCGGCGATCGGGATGCGCAGCGTCAGCACCCCGTGCTCGTAGGCGGCCTCCAGCCGGTCGGTGTCGAGGGTGTCGCCGAGGAACAGCTGGCGGGAGAAGCTGCCCATCGGCCGCTCGGCGGCGACCAGTTCGACGGTGTCGGAGGTGGGACGGCGGCGCTGCGCGCGGACGGTCAGCACGTTGCGTTCCACCGTGCAGTCGATGCTGTCGGGGTCCACCCCGGGCAGGTCGAACGCGGCGTGGAAGTGGTCGCCGTCGCGCCAGGCGTCCAGGTGCATCACCGCGGGGCGGCTGGTGGTGCCGAAGAGCTGCTCGGCGAGCCGGTCGATCTCACGGAAGGGGTCGGTACGCATCAGCATTGTCGTGCCTCCTCGGTTTCCTCGGGCCGAAGGTTTCCAGTCGAGTTGAGTCGGGGCGACTCAACCTGTACTTCAGTATTTACCTCGTCCCGGCGCGCCCGTCAACCCACCCGTGCCCCCGCCGTCGCTCACGGCCCGGTACGCCAGTAGACCCCCTGGTCACGGGCCAGCAGGGCCTCGCCCGCGCGCTCCGGGTAGCGGCGTGCCTCGTCGGCGAGCGCCGGTGCCGTCATGCCGGTCACCCTGCCAGCCGGTCGGCGCGTGCCGCCAGACGTTTACCGCACCGGCCGGGGCGGGTTCGGCGCACGGCGGTCAGGAGGACTGGACCTCGTCGAAGAGGGCGAGGGCCGTGGCCGGGTCCGGGCCGACCAGGCGTTCCAGGCCGGCCGTGGTGATCGCCGCCCACCTGCCGGCCCGCGCCCACATCCGTTCCTCCCAGGCGCGCACCACCGCGTCCAGGTCGTCCGGGTCGGCGGCGACGGACTCCGCAAGCTCGGCACCGTCGAGCATCGCCAGGTTCGCCCCCGCCCCCAACGGCGGCATCAGGTGCGCGGCGTCACCCAGCAGCGTCACCCCACGCACGTGGGTCCAGCTGTGGGCCACGGGAAGGACGTGGATCGGGCGGTGGACGAACGCGGTGCCCCGGCCGACCAGGTCGCGCACCGGCTGCGCCCACCCGTCGAACAGGGCGAGCAGGGCCGACCGCGCCGCCTCCACGTCGGTCAGGTCCAGCCCTGCGTGCCAGTCCAGCGGCGCGCGGAGCTGTACGTACACCTTGACGTGGCCGCCGCTGTTGCGTTGGGCGACGATCCCGCGGTTCACCCCGTACACGGCGACCGCGCCGTCGCCGATCAGCTCGGCCAGGTCCGGGTGGCGGGTGTCGACGTCGTCGAGGGAGGTCTCGACCGCGGTGACGCCGGTGTACCGCGGGGTCACCGGTGACACCGCGGGCCGCACCCGCGACCACGCTCCGTCCGCGCCGACCACGAGGTCGAACGGCTCCTGCCGGCCGTCGGCGAAATGCACGAGCGCGTCGTCCCCGGGCACCACCCGGGTCACCTCGCGGCCCCACCGCACGTCGAGCGGGCCGAGCAGCAGGTCACGCAGTTGTCCACGGTCGATCTCCGGATTGGCCCGCTCGTCCGGCCGGGGTCGCCAGTCCCGCAGTACGGTCCCCGCCGGGTCGAGGATGCGCATGGCCTGCCCCTCGGGACGCGACAGTTCGCGGAACCGTGCCAGTAGCCCCGCCTTCTCCAGTGCCAGTTGGCCCAGCCCCTCGTGCAGGTCGAGGGTGCCTCCCGGGGGACGGGAGTCAGGCCCGCGATCGCCTTCCAGGACGGTGACAGGATGGCCGAGGTGGTGCAGGACCCGGGCGAGGGTGAGGCCACCGGGGCCGGCGCCCACCACCGCGATACGATGTCTCATAGCGATACACTGTATCGACCCCGACCGTGCCGTCGCCAGCAGCCGGAGGTGACCATGACCGTGTGGGACCGGCCGGAACCGCCGCCTCCCCCGGTGCCGCTCGACCGGGAGCGGATCGTCGCCGCCGCGGTCGCGCTGGCCGACGAGGGCGGCCTGACGGCGGTGTCGTTGCGTAAGGTCGCCGCCCGCCTGAACGCCGGCCCCATGCGGCTGTACGGGCACCTCTCCACCAAGGACGAGCTGTTCGACCTGATGGTGGACGCCGTCCAGGCCGAGATCCTCCCCGACACCCAGCCCGGCGACTGGCGGGAGACGCTGCGGGTCGTCGCCCACCGCACCCGGCGGACCGTGCTGCGGCACGAGTGGCTGGCCGACCTGCTCGGCGGCCGACCCACCCTGGGGCCGAACGGCCTCGCCGTCACCGAGACCCAACTGGCCGCCCTCGACGGGCTGGCCGACACCGACACCGTCCTGCGCGCCGTGGAGACCGTCGGCGCGTACGTCATCGGCGCGCTGCGGCGGGAGGTCGCCAACCTGCGGGCGGAACGCGCCACGGGCCTGTCCAAACGCGACTGGCAGCGCGCCCACGGCCCGCACGTGACGAGGATGCTGGCCACCGGCCGCTTCCCGGCGCTGGCCCGGGCCGTGCACGACGGCACCGAGGTGGACGCCGAGACGTCCTTCACCACCGGCCTGGACTGGGTCCTCGACGCGGTGGCCACCCGACTGCCCCGACCACCCGCGTGACCCGGCGGAAGGAGCGGTGTCACAGCCTGGCGCTACGGTGCGCACGTGTCACAGAGCAGGGTGTGCAAGAGGTGCCGGAAGCTGCGGAGCGTGGACGCCTTCGTCGGAGCGTCGGGACGTCCGACCCTCTGCTGCTCGTCCTGCCTGGAGCGGGGTCGGGCCGTCAACCGTGCGATGCGCCAGAGGATGGGCCCGTCGGCGGTGAGGGCGATGAACCTCCGCACCAAGTACGGCATCACCGAGCAGGAGTACGACGCACGGCGTGCCGCCCAGCAGTACCGCTGCGCCATCTGTGGCACTCATGAGCGTGACATGCCCTCCCACCCCGTCGGCCGCCCCCGACTCGACGGCACACCCACAGCCGACGCGGTGCGCCTGGTGGTGGATCACTGCCACGAGAGCAGAAGGGTGCGCGGGCTGCTCTGCGTGAGCTGCAACGCCGCCCTCGGCCACTTCAAGGACTCCCCCCGCGCCCTGCGCGCCGCTGTGCGTTACCTGGAACAGGCGCACCCGCCGGCGCTCCGAGGGGTGGAAGGCCCGGTGTGACGTCCGCCCGGTGAACGTCGGGTGGTGGGGACCGCCGGGCGGGCCCTTCCAGTGCGTGCCGCCCTGTCGGCGTCTCGGCAGGGACCAGGCCGGAATGGCCGCTGCTTTCTGCCCTGCGCCGGTCGACGTTCCAACGGCGACGCGGCCCCTCGGTGGGCCACAGGGGCCGACGACACAGCCAATTCCTACACGCAGGTAGGAAAATAACAGAACAGACATTATGGTGCTACACCATTATGGCCCGTTTTGGGCGCACTGATTATCGTATTGCAGTTACCGGTAATACGGTAATTAGAGCGGCATGATCGGTCGGCTGTCGAAGCAGTCCCCGCATCCGCCCTTCAGGGGTGGGCACGCCACCGCGCCGCCGGCGGTGGACGAGCCGCACCACACCGACGGCTGCGGTGGCGGTCAGCGGCCGGTGGCACCGTCGATCCTCTCGCGGATGATGTCCGCGTGCCCCGCGTGGCGTCCGATCTCCTCGATCATGTGGACCAGCACCCACCGCTGCGACGGTGGCAGGGCGCGGCCGGGCGGCCGGGGTGCCGGCCGGGTCAGATCGGTCCAGGTGTCGATGACCTGGTTCGCCTGGGCGATCGTCGCCCGATACCCGGCGAGCAGGCCGTCGACGGTGTCGTCACGGGTGGGCTGGAAGGTGCGGCGCATGTCGGTGATCGGTTCTTCGAGGAAGTAGAACCTCTCGACGGCGGTCACGTGTTTGATCAGCCCGAGGAGGTTGGTGCCGGAGGGCACGCCGGCGGTGCGGACCTCCGGTTCCGGCACGTCGGCGACCTTGTCCACGATCGCGTTGCGGAGGTAGTCGAGGAAGCCGACCAGGGTGTCCTTCTCCCCGGGGGCGGTCCACGCGGGCCCGGTGTCCCTGCGTTTCCTGGGCGGCATCAGCTCGTCCGATCATGTCGTCGGACGAGCAGGACGTTGTCGGTGACGGTGGCGCGCTGGCCTCCCGGTCCGGTGGCCCGGCGGTGCGGCGTGTCGGCGCGTACGACCGACCACCGGGTCGGGTCGAGGGCGAGCTCGGCCGCGGTCGCGCCGGGTGAGGGGTGACGCGTGTCGGGATCCTTGTTCCACGACCAGGGTGCGGTCGAGCCGTGGTCGACGATCAGGAGATGACCGCCGGGGCGCAGGGCGTGCGCCGCGGTACGCAGGACCCGCGCGCGGTCCAGCGCGAAGGGGGTGTGCAGGTACTGCGCGGAGATCAGGTCGAACTGCCCGTCGGGGAAGCTCCGGGCCAGATCGTGCTGTTCGCCGTTCACCAGGTGGTCGATGCCGAGTTGCCGGGAGTGGGCACGTACCCGTTCGACGGCGGCGTTGGAGATGTCGACAGCGGTGACCTGCCAGCCGTGTCGGGCGAGCCAGATGGTGTCGCCGCCGGCGCCGCATCCCAGGTCGAGGGCGTCGCCGGGAGGCAGTGTCCCGGCTGTCTGCGTCAACACCGGGTTGGGGTGCCCGGGGCCGGCGTCGCGCCGGGCGCGGTGGTGCTGTTCCCAGAACGACTCGGCAGTGGGTGCATCGGTCATCGGTCCGCCCCCTGCGCGAGGAATTCCACCAGCTCGGTGGTGACGAATTCGGGGTTCTCCGCGATCAGCCCGTGCCCGGCCCTGGGCACCTGGACGGCGCGGGTGATGCCGGACATGAGGGGCTGGACCGTCGAACGGGTGAAGTCGGGTGTGCCTTCGGCCGTCAGCAGCAGCGTCGGCATGCTGATCGGCTTCGCCGCCCTGTTGTCCCGCTCGTCCTGGTCCAGGGTGCGGTAGAGCTCGAATCCACCGGTCAGCACCTGCGGGCGCTGGTAGGTGCGGGCGTACTCGTCGATCTGCTGCGCGGTGAAGGGAGCCTTCGCGCCGAGGGCGGGGCCGGGCGTCGGGTAGTCGAGGTGGGCGTACCTGACGGGCGGCGCGCCCTCGCTGTCGCCGGGTCCCGGCAGGTCAAGCGCATACACGGTGTGTTTCTCGGCGAGGACGGCTGCGCCGGTGCGCGACCGCCGGGCCGCCGGTCTCGAAGCTACTGCTGATGTGGGCATCGGTTGTCTACCTCCGCCACCAGCATGACCAGCAGCGTTGCCCACTTGCGAGAGATGTTGCGGATCCGCATCATGGGGCCCGTGAACGTCACGTCAGACGACGTCCTTGCGAGCGTCGGCCCGCGGCTGCGCGCACTACGCCAGGCCCGGAACATCTCGCTGGCCGCCCTGGCGGCGGAGACCGGCCTGACCGCAAGCACGCTGTCGCGTCTCGAGAACGGGAAGCTGCGCCCGACACTGGAGCAACTGCTGCCGCTGGCCCGGGCGCACGGCGTCCCGCTCGACGAACTGGTCGCGGCCCCGCCCACCGGTGATCCCCGTATCCACCTGCGGCCGGTACGGCGCTCCGGCTTCACCGTCGTGCCGCTGACCAGACGTCCCGGCGGCATCCAGGCGTACAAGGTGATCTACCCACCGGCCGGGAGATCGGCCACGACGACCCCGCAGACCCACGAGGGGTACGAGTGGTTCTACGTACTCAACGGACAGGTCAGGCTCGTCCTCGGTGACCAGGAGTACCAACTGGGCCCCGGGGAGGCCGCAGAGTTCGACACCCGCGTCCCGCACCAGATCGGCAGCGCCGGCCCTCAGGCCGCGGAACTGCTCACGCTCTTCAGCGCCCAGGGCGAACGCGCCCACCTTTCGCCCTCCCCGACCTCGCCCACCTGAACGCACCGCCCGCAGGATCAGGTCGTGTGGCTGATGATCGAGCCGGCGATCCGCTCGGTGAGCCCGGGGGCGAAGAACGGGTGGTGGCCCATGCCGGGCACGATCTCCAACCGCGCCGTGGGGATCTGCGCCGCGAGCGCCTCACCGTGTGCCGGCGGGAACAGCGGATCGTCGCTGCCGTGCAGGACCAACGTCGCGGCCGCGATGCCGGACAGCGACGCCCGCCGGTCGTCGTCCCAGCGCCGGCCGGCCAGATCGTGGTTCGCCGCGGCGGCGAGGTTGCCGGCCCGGTCGTGGCACTGTTCGACGAACCGCCGCGCGGCCGGCTCGTCGAAGGGCAGCACGTCACCGTTGAGCACCCGCCAGGTCCGCACGTCGGCGTCGACCCGTTGCCGGGCCGTCGCGCGGGGCGCCCTCGCCGCGTCCACCAGGTGGTCGAGGAACCGCGCCGTCGGGGGCGGGAGTTCGCCCGCCGCAGCCGGTTGGCCCGCCAGCGCCCGCGCCCACGCCGGACCGGGGTTGTTCCCCATCGGGGAGGAGGCCATGGCCGTCAGCGTGCGGACCCGGGCCGGCCGGTGCACGGCGAGCCACTGCCCGATCGCCGCCCCCAGCGACGTCCCCACGACGTGCGCGGCGGCGACACCGTGCGCGTCCAGGACGGCGACCGCGTCCGTGGCCAGGTCGGCGAGCGCGTAGGGGTGCGCCGTGAAGTCGACGGAGTCGGAACGGCCGGTGTCCCGGTGATCGAAGCGGATCACCTGCCGGCCGCTGTCCACCAGGGCTTCTACCAGCTCGTCGGGCCAACCGATGCCCTGGGTGGACGTGCCCATGACCAACAGGACGGTGGGGTCGTCCGGGTGGCCGAAACGCTCGGTCCACAACCGGACGGGCCCGCGAACGAACTTCTCCTCGCCGGTAAGCATGGCGGCACGGTAACGGTCACCGGTTCACACCTAGGCAACTACCCGTTGTAGTGAGAAAACGGGCCCGTGAGATAATAGAGGGGCAGGAGGGGGCCTGCGGCGAGCCGCACCGTGGTCGCCGGTCCGCCGGCCCGAGAATCGACCGATGGCGACGGCTCTGCGCTTCCACACGGCTCTGCACTACTACGTGGTCCACGACGGTGCCGGCGAGCCGGAGGGGTTGCTGGCCGAGGAGTTCCTTTTCGCGGTGGACCACTCCTGCGTCGGGCTGGTGGGTGGCGGCTGGAGCCGCGCGGAGGGCCGGTGGTCCGACGCGTCGGCCACCAGCAGGCGGCTGCGCGTCGATCCCGCGCTGCGGGCCCGGGTGACGCCGGTCAGCCGGGACCGGGCGGCGACGCTCTACCGGGAGTTCTGCGGCGCCACCCTGCCGGACGAGGCCACGCTGCGGACGTGCTTCGGTGCGCCTCCCGCGCCGCCGTCGCCGCCCTTGCCGCTGCATCGGCCCGAGGCCACACCGGGGTTCCGCGAGACGCGCACCTACCGCATCCTGTTCGCCGGCACGCTGACCCCTGGTGGTCTCACGGCGCTCGGCGAGGCGTGGCAGATGCCGCTCACCGACGACCTCGCGGATCCCGGCGTACGCGTCCTGGGCACGGTGCGCCGTCAGGTCGGCCGCGACGCCTTCCGCTGGGAACTGCGCCGGATCGCCGCAGGTGCCGCGTGGGGGCTGGACGTGACGTGCGACCTGACGGGCGGCCGTGACGAGGCGGTGGGTGTGCTCCTGCGCGGCCTGACGGCGCAGGTGCGGCTCCAGGGTCTGTTCCCCGTCACCGTCGACCGGTTCCGCTAGGGCCGGACGCGGATCGCGCCGTCGCCAGGCAGGGTGGCCCGCGTGGCGGGGACGCGACGACGTCGGGCTACGGCTGCGGGTGGCGCAGCCCGGCCAGTGACCGGTTGAGCCACTCGGTCAACAGCTTGCGTTCGGCGTCGGTGAGGCCGGGCAGGTCCGGCGTCAACGCCGCGAGGGTCACCGCGACCGTGCGCAGGGTCGGGTCGGGGGTCACCGGGGCGGCGGCGAGGATGCCGCCGAGCACGGCGTCGAACACGGCGTCGCCCAGCCCGGGGTCGCGTTGCGGCGCGGGGGTTCCCAGCAGGGTGAGGATGACGCCGGTCCCGGCGGCGTGGATCATCATGGTGGCCCGCTGCTCGTCGACCCGGAGCAGGCCGGCGGCGGCGAGCCGGCGCACCCGGGAACGCAGCACCGCGAGGCCCGCCACCGACGCCGGGGACGGGTCGCCGGGCCCGCGCGTGCCGAGTAGCCGGAACAACTCGGGGTTGGCCAGGCCGAACTCCAGGTGCGTACGCCATCCGGCGCGCAGGTCGGCCACCGGGTCGCCCGACGCGCCGTCCGTGGCCTCCGCCTTGGCGGCGACGTAGCCGGCCAGCACGTGTTCGGCGACGGCGTCGACGAGGCCGTTCTTGTCACCGAACAGCCGGTAGATGGTGGGTGCCTGGACGCCTGCGGCCTGGGCGACGGCGCGGGTGGTCACCGCGTGCGCCCCGTGCTCGCGGAGCAGGCGGGCGGCTGCCGCGACGATGCCGGACCGCACGTCGTCGCGGGGCGGGGTGTCGGGCGTCACGGTCACGAATCAACGATAACAGTGATCTGTTAGCGCCGGAGTATCGGTGTTAACGTCTGCGGCGTAACGATGGTTCGTCGAAGGGATCACCCTCGTGTTCGTCATCACCGGTGCCACCGGGCAGCTCGGCTCCCGGATCGTCGACCAACTGCTGGCCCGGGTGCCCGCCGCCACCGTCGGGGTGAGCGTGCGCGACGTCGACAGGGCCGCCCACCTGGCCGGACGCGGCGTGCGGGTCCGTCGGGGGGACTTCACCGACCCCGCCACCCTGGAGCACGCCTTCGCCGGAGTCGACCGGGTGCTGATCGTGTCCGCCGCCATCCGGGGCGGCGACGCGGTGACCGCGAACCGGGCCGCCGTCGACGCCGCCCGCGCCGCGGGAGCCGCCCACATCCTCTACACCAGTCACCAGGCAGCCTCCCGCGACTCCCTCTTCCCGGCCCAGGTCACCCACGCCGCCACCGAGGAGCACCTCGCGGCGACCGGGGTGCCGTTCACCGCCCTGCGCAACGGCTTCTACGCCAGCGCCCTCGGGTTCGTCATCGGCGACGCCCTGACCACCGGCCGCCTGGTCGCGCCGGCCGACGGCCCGGTGTCCTGGACCGCGCACGACGACCTGGCCGAAGCCGCCGCCATCGCGCTGGCCGGTCAGGGCGTGCCCGACGGCGTCACCCCCGCGTTGACCGCCGGGGAGGCTCTCGACCTGGCGGACGTCGCCGGCATCCTCACCGACCTCACCGGGCGCACCGTCACCCGGCTCGTCCTCGACGACGACGAGTGGCGGGCCGCCGCCGTCGCCCGGGGCATGCCGGGGGACGCCGCCGACTTCACCCTCGGCATGTACCGGGCTGCCCGGCGGGGCGAGTTCGCCGTCACCGACCCGACCCTGGAGGCCCTCCTCGGCCGGCGTCCGACGCCCGCCCGGCAGGTGGTCGAAACCCTCGTGGCCGCCGCGTCCCCCACCGGCCCGCAGCCCGCCCGTCGGGCCTGAACCGCACGACCCGGCGCGCGGGGCACGGCGGTGCGAGGATCGGTCGCATGCCCACCGAGGAACGGCTGACCGGTCGCGGGGTCCGGGACGCCGTCGACGAACTGACCCGCACGCTCGGCCCGTACACCGACCGGGACTGGACCGGCCCCGCCGAGGACCTGGACTGGTCGTGCTGGACCACCGCCGCGCACATCGCCCACGACCTGCTCGGCTACGCCACCCAGCTCACCGGCCGGCCCGACACCGGGTACCTCCCGCTCGACCTGCGGGTACACCCCGACGCCACCCCGGCACAGGTGCTGGTCGTGGTGGCCGCCTGCGGGGGGCTGCTCGCCGCCGCGCTCGACACCGTCCCCGCACACACCCGTGCCTGGCACTGGGGGCCCTGCGACCCGGCCGGCTTCGCCGCCATGGGCATCGCCGAGACGCTGCTGCACACGTACGACATCACCCGGGGGCTCGGCGTGCCGTGGCGGCCGCCGACGACGCCCAGCGCGGCGGTGCTGGGGCGGCTGTTCCCCGACGCACCCGCCGGTGATCCGGCCGACGTGCTGCTCTGGATGACCGGGCGGGCCACCCTGGGTGAGCGGCCCCGGCGCACCACGTGGACCTGGCGGGCCGCCGTCGACTGACCCCGGCGGCTACCCCGGCGGTCGCCGCCACGGCCAGCGGAACCGGGGGCGTCGTGCCGGCGGCGCGGGCGTCGGAGCGGACGCAGCGGGGACGGCACGGGTGGCGCGGTGGGCCCGCCACTGGCGCAGCACCGCCTCGGTGTCGACCGGGCGGACCGCCACCCGGGGCCCCGCGGGATACCGCAGCCACGCCACGATCTCCTGGTTGAGCAGCCCGACGAACTCCCGGACCGACTCCTCGGTGGGCAGGTCACGGACCTCGTCGGGCACCTGCTCGACCCGGCGGCGCAACTGCAACGGGGTGGGCAGCAGCAGGTCGGTGGGCAGCGCCTCCCGTTCCAGGAAACTCGTGATCCACCAGGACTCGTCGTAGGGGACGTCGCGGCCGGGGATCGGCTTGCCCATGCCGGGCAGGTTGTCGAACTCGCCCCGTTCCTGGGCGCTGCGGATCTGCGCCTCGACCGAGGCCTCCCACGCGTCCACCATCCTCAGGACACCTCCCCCGCCACCGTATCCGCCCGGCCGTCACCGGTGCAGCGCCCGCGGGGCGGGCGGCATTCCCCGGGTTCAGCGGTGGTGCCGCACGTGGCGGTGCCCGTCGAGGGGGAACGGCGGCCGGGCGGGCAGCACCTCGACGAACGGGAAACCGCTCTTCTCCGCCACCCGGCAGGACGCCGGGTTGTCCAGCTGGTGCAGCAACTCCAGGCGGGCGAGCCCGGTCGCGGCGAACCGGGTGAACGCCCACCGGCTCACCGCGTCCACCGCCCGGGGCGCCACCTGACGGCCGCGCGCCGGTCCGGCCGTCCAGTAGCCGACCTCCGCGTCGGCGCGGCCCGGCACCACGTCCTTGAGCAGCACGCAGCCGACCACCCGGTCGCCGTCGGAGGTGGGTTCGCAGACGGCGAAGCTGAACCGGCGGCCCGCCGCCCAGCCCTGCCGGTTGCCGTCGACCCAGCGTCTGGCCTGTGCCGGGGTGGTCAGCGGGTTACGGGTCCGGGCCCGCAGCTCCGGGTCCCGGTGCGCCTCGACCAACGCGTCGACGTCGTCGTCGCGCCAGCAGCGCAGGAGCAGTCCGGGTGCGGTGACGGTGGGGGCGGCCCGCAGGGTCACAGACATCTGAGCAGTGTGGCCGCTGCCCCGCCCGTCCGGAAGCCCCGCCGGGGTCGGGCACCACGGGGCGTCGCCGGACGGCGGCGCGGCGTAGGGTGCGGGGCGGGGACGACGGGACGGGGGCGGCGATGGTCACGGTCGGTGCGGTGGCGGGAATCGCCCTGGTGGCGCTCGGTCTGGTGCTCACCCCGGGGCCGAACATGGTCTACCTGGTGTCCCGGTCGGTCAGCCAGGGCCGCCGGGCCGGGCTGGTGTCGCTGCTCGGGGTGGCCGCCGGGTTCGGCGTCTACCTGGCCGCCGCCGTCGCCGGCATCGCCACGGTCTTCGTGCTGGTGCCGCCGCTGTACACGGTGGTGAAGCTGGCCGGGGCGGCGTACCTGCTGTGGTTGGCGTGGCGGACGCTGCGCCCGGGTGGGCGCTCGGCGTTCACGCCGCAGGAGCTGCCGGTGGACCGAACGCGCCGGCTGTTCGCCATGGGCCTGCTCACCAACCTGCTCAACCCCAAGATCGCCATCCTGTACGTGTCGTTGCTGCCGCAGTTCGTCGACCCGGCCCGGGGTGACGTGGCGGTGCAGAGCCTGCTGCTCGGCGGCACCCAGATCACCGTCGCGTTGACGGTGAACACGCTGATCGTGCTGACCGCCGGCTCCGTGTCGGCGTTCCTGGTGCGCCGGCCGGGTTGGGCGCGGGTCCAGCGGTGGGTGACCGGCAGCGTGCTCGCCGCGATGGCGGTGCGGATCGCGGCGGACCGGTCCCGGGCCGCGGTGGCGACCGGCTGACCCGCTCAGACCGGTGACGGCCGGGGTGCCGCCGTCGGTAGTTCCCGGTTCACCGGGCCGTCGACCGCGGCCACGGCCAGCCCGATCGCGTAGAACATCACCGACAGGTTCATGTCGGTGAAGCCGTAGAACGGGGCGAGGGCGAGGGCGACCACCGGCACCACGCTCAGCCACCTGCCGGCCGCGGACACCGCGACGGCGGTGCTGCGGACCAGCACCACGAGCAGGGCCAGCAGCGTCAGCAGGGCGGGGATGCCGTGGCTGTACATGGTCAACCAGACCTGGCCCTGGGTACCGAGGGGTTCCGCGCCGGTGGTGGTGTCGGCGCTGCGCGGGGCGCCGTAGCCGAGCAGCGGCGAGTGCAGGACGGCGTCGAGGGTCTGCCGGTACAGGTCGGCGCGGTCGCGGGTCGAGTCGGTGTTCTCTACCCGGTTCATGATCATGTCGCCGACCGGGACGACCAGGGTGACCACCCAGGCCACGGCCACCCCGGCGGTGATCGTGCCGATCAGCCGGACGTCGCCGCGCACCAGGGCGCGCAGGCCGAGGTAGACCAGGCCCACCCCGAGGCCGACGAACATGCCCCGGTTGAGGGTGAGGAACGCCGGCACCAGCGCCAACGGCAGGGACACCAGCAGCACCCGGCGCAGCGGCCCGGTGCGCACCGCC
This sequence comes from Micromonospora wenchangensis, assembly GCF_002210435.1. GTDB lineage: Bacteria > Actinomycetota > Actinomycetes > Mycobacteriales > Micromonosporaceae > Micromonospora > Micromonospora wenchangensis. The sequence continues at coordinate 14,042 of NZ_MZMV01000033.1, read as the reverse complement.
GACAGGTACGCCAGCACGCACGGCACCAGCAACGCGAACCCGGTACCCCAGTTGTTGGTGTACGGGTACGGGGCGGCCGTCCGGTAGTACGGGTTGCGGCCGGTGGGGTTGAACTCGGTGGAGTGCACGTGGGTGACCGCCCGGATCATCCGCTGCCCGGCCAGCCCGTCGGGCAGCAGCACCTCCACCGGGGTGGTCAGCGCCAGCCGGGGGGCCAGCACGCCGACCCAGCCGAGCGCCACCATCGCCAGCCAGAAGAACAGCACGGGCTGGAACAGCCGGTCCCAGCGGGCCCCCTGCCGGGCGGCGGTGTAGACGTACAGGTAGACCACGAGGGCGGTGAGGACGAAGCCCAGCCGCAGGCCGTAGACGAGCAGGCTGCTGGCCTTCTCCAGCCGGGTGGCGCTGACCACGATGAGACCGACGAGGACGAACCACAGCGCGGAGCCGGGTGGCCACGCCACCCGGCCGTGGGTGAGCAGGACCACCGCCAGCAGCGTCCCGAACAGCGTCCAGCCGAGGTAGAGGCCGCCGAGCAGCCACCACAGCGGCATCGCCGCGAACATCAGGTACAGCGGCCAGAGCGGCAGCGCGGGCGGTGCCGCCGTGTTCCTCGTTCCCACCGGGGCAAGGTTAGGCGGGCGGGGTCCGGTCGGTCATCGGCGGAGTGGCTGTGACGGACGCCATCGGGGCCGATTGCTCGCGGATCACCGCGACGCCGCCGGCCGGCAGGACCACCGTGCCGTCGGCGGGGGCGTCGGTGAGCAGGTCGATGCCGGTGGCGGGCACCCGCTGCGGCCGGTCGGTGTGGTTGAGCAGGAACAGCCAGCTCGCCTGCGGGCCGGCGCGGCGCACCGCCTCCACGCCGGGTGGGGCGTCCGGGCAGACGGGGGCGATGCCGGCGGTCCGGGCCACCTCGGTGAGCAGCCGGCGGTAGGTGCGGTCGTCGGGCCGGGTCGACAGGTACCAGGCGGTGCCGTCGCCGATGCGGTGCCGGGTCACCGCCGGTCGGCCGTCGAGCACGCCGCCGACGTACGTGCCGACCGGTTCGGCGCCGCACAGGTGGACGGTCTCCGACCAGACCCGGCCGGTCCCGCCGCCGGAGAGCAGCACCTGTTCGTCGGCGGCGAGCGGGTGGAACTCCTCCACCCGCAGGCCGAGCAGGTCCCGGTACGCGCCGGGGTAGCCGCCGAGGTGCACCCGGCCGTGCTGGTCGGCGACCCCGCTGAGGTAGCCGACCAGCAGGTGCCCGCCCGCCTCGACGTGGGCGCGGACCCAGCCGGCGGTGGCGTCGTCGGCCAGGTAGACGGCGGGCAGGACGAGCAGCCGGTGCCGGTCGAGCGGGTCGCCGGGCACGACGACGTCGCAGCCGTACCCGGCCCGCCACAGCGCCCGGTGCGCGGCGGCCAGTTCGGCGTGCCCGTCGAGCAGGGTCGAGGGCATCCCTGGGTGGCGCAGCGCCCAGCCGCTGGCGGCGTCGAAGGCCAACGCGACCGACGCGGTCACCTCGCCGGCGGTGACCTCGGCGAGCCGGTCGAGGTGCTCGCCGAGACGGACCGTTTCGCGGAAGACCCGGGTGTCGGGGCCGGTGTGCGGCACCAGCGCGGAGTGGAAGCGTTCCGCGCCGCCGGCCGGGGCGCGCCACTGGAAGAACATCGCCCCCCGGGAGCCCCGGGCGACGTGGGACAGGCTGTGCCGGGCCATCCGGCCGGGTTCCTTGGTGTGCGAGCGGCCGGTGGTGTGGATCTGGCTGGCGGCGCTCTCCATCAGCAGCCAGGTGGCCGGCCCGGCGGCGGGGGCCGCGCCGCGTCGGGTGGCGGCCCGGCGGCGGCCGTGTCGCGCCCAGCCGCGCGCCAGGTCGGCGGCGAGGGCCGTCTGTTCCTCGGCGCCGCCGTCGACGGCCGACGGGTAGTGGTCGACGGCGACCAGGTCCACCTCGGCCGCCCAGCGGGCGTGGTCGACCGGCACCCAGTCGCCGAGGACGTAGTTGGTGGTGACCGGCAGCGCCGGGTTGGCCGCGGTGAGCAGGTCGCGTTGTTCGACGTACGCGGCGAGCAGGGTGTCGGACCAGAACCGCCGGAAGTCCAGCAGTTGGCCGGGGTTGCCGAGGTACTGGGTGGCCCGGGGGGTGCTCACGTACGCCCAGTCGGTGTAGTGCTGGCTCCAGAAGCTGGTGGCCCAGGCGGCGTTGAGGGTGTCCAGGTCGCCGTGGCGTTCGACGAGCCAGCGGCGGAACGCGGCCTCGGCGTGCGGGCAGTGGCAGGTGGTGCCGTACTCGTTGTGCACGTGCCACAGCGCGACGGCCGGGTGGTGGGCGTAGCGGGCGGCGAGGGTGGCGGCGATGCCCCGGGCGGCGGCCCGGTAGGCGGGGGCGGCGGCGCAGTACGTGTCGCGGCTGCCGTGGTGCAGCCGGACGCCGTCGGCGGTGACCGGCAGCGCGTCGGGGTGCGCGAGGGAGAACCAGGGCGGCGGGGAGGCGGTGGGGGTGGCCAGGGCGACCCGGATGCCGCCGTCGTGCAGCAGGTCCAGCACCTCGTCGAGCCAGCCGAAGTCGTAGCGGCCGGGGGCCGGTTCGAGCCGGGACCAGGCGAACACGCCGACGGTGACCAGGTTGATCCGGGCCCGGCGCATCAGGGCGACGTCCTCGCGCCAGGTGGCGGCGGGCCACTGCTCGGGGTTGTAGTCACCGCCGTGGCAGAGCCGCCCGTCGTCCCACATACCCACCATCCCGTCGACTTTGTTTGATAGGCGTCCAAACTATGGAGACGATTTACCCATGTCAATCGGGTTGATCGCTGGTCAATCGAAGTCGCTCGTTGACAGTTCGTTGGGAAAGCAAAGAAACTGTCGGTACCGCCGGAAAACGCTCCCGAGGAGACGCCGATGCCGTACCGACCGCCACTGGTCCCGTACGAGACGTTCGTGGCCGACCCGCCCGACCTGCCCGTACGGGAACCGGGCGAGGACGGGGTCGCCACCGTCGGCCGGGCCGAGGTCGTCGCCACCGACGAGCACGGGGTCACCGTCAAGGCCGCCCTGTCCGACGGCGGCAGCCTGGTGGTCCGCGTCGACACCGCCGGACACGGCGTGATCCGGGTCCGGCTCGCCGAGGACCCGCAGGCCCGCAGCCGCTCGGCCCGCGCGTTGCCCCTGGTCCACCCCCGGCCCCACCCCGCCGCGATCACCGTGGACGACACCCACGTGCTCATCGACGCCGGAGCGGTCGTCGCCGAGATCCGCCTCGACCCCTGGCACCTGCGGTTCCTCACCCCCGACGGGCGGGTGCTGCTCGACCAGGACCCGGGCACCCGGGACATCAGCGGCCGACGCCGCACCCTGCCGTTCGGCCGCAGCAGCGTCGACGGCGCGCCCGTCGCCTGGCACGAGAGCTTCGTGGCGTTCGGCGACGAACGGTTCGTCGGCTTCGGGGAGAAGTTCACCCCGCTGGACAAGCGCGGCCAACGGGTCCTGATGTGGAACTACGACGCCTTCGGCGGGGAGTCCGACCGGTCCCACAAGAACGTGCCGTTCTACCTGTCCGACCGGGGCTACGGGGTGCTCGTCGACAGCGGCATGCCGGTGCAGTTCGACGTCTGCCAGTCCACCCACAGCGCCGTGCAGATCCTCGTCCCCGACGACCTGCTCGACTACTACGTGCTCGCCGGCCCCACCCCCGTCGAGGTGCTGGACCGGTTCGACGAGCTGACCAGCCGGCCGTACCTGCCGCCGAAGTGGGCCTTCGGGGCGTGGATCTCCTCCGGGTTCTACCCCGACAGCCAGCAGCGGGTGCTGGAGCGGGCCCGCCGCATCCGGGACCGCGACATCCCCTGCGACGTGCTGCACCTGGACTGCTACTGGCAGGTCGCCGGCCGCTGGTCGGAGCTGCGCTGGGACGACGAGGCGTTCCCCGACCCGGCCGGGATGCTGGCCACCCTCACCGGGCAGGGCTTCCGGGTGTGCCTGTGGATGAACCCGTACCTGATGACCGACAGCCCGCTCTACGCCGACGCGGCGCGCGCCGGCTACTTCCTGCACCGCGCCGACGGCAGCACGTACGTGGCGGACGTGTGGCACGGCAGCTACCCGGCCAGCGCCATCGTCGACTTCACCAACCCCGACGCCGTCGCCTGGTTCCGGGCACTGCTGCGCCCCCTGCTGGAACAGGGGGTGGCGGTGTTCAAGACCGACTTCGCCGAGGCGGTGCCGGCCGACGCGGTGGCGCACAACGGCACGACCGGCGTCGAACTGCACAACGTCTACACCCTGCTGTTCAACGACATCGTCGCCGACCTCACCGAGGAGGTCGCCGGGCACCGCACGGTGTGGGCCCGCTCGTCGTACCTGGGCGGGCAGCGGCACAGCGCGCAGTGGAGCGGCGACGTCAACGCCACCTGGCCCGGCCTGGCCAGCACCCTGCGCGGCGGCCTGTCGCACGGGCTGTCCGGGGTGCCGTTCTGGAGTCACGACACCGGCGGCTTCCACGGCACCCCCGAGGCGGACCTGTACGTGCGGTGGACCCAGTTCGGGGCGCTGTCGCCGCTGGTCCGGCTGCACGGCACCACCAGCCGGCTGCCCTGGGACTTCCCCGCCGAGGCCGAACGCGACGCGGTCGCCGCGCTGCGGCTGCGCTACCGGCTGATGCCGTACCTGTGGTCGGCGGCGGTGGAGGCGGCACGCACCGGCGCGCCGATGATGCGGGCGCTGCTCGTCGACACCCCCGAGGACCCGACCGCGTGGACCACCGACCTGCAGTACCGGCTCGGCACCGACCTGCTCGTCGCCCCGGTCACCGACCCGTCCGGGCGGCGGGCCGTCTACCTGCCCACCGGCGACGACTGGATCGACGTCGGCACCGGCGAACGGCACGGCGGCGGCCGGCACCTGCGGGTGGTGGTGCCGCTGCACCGGCTGCCGCTGTTCGTCAGGCACGGCGCGCTGGTACCGCTCGTCGCGGCCTCAGGCACCGTCGGCGACGGCCCGTTCGACGACGTCACCCTGGTCAGCTGGGGCGGTGTGGACGCCCGTACGGTGCTGCACGACGTCGACGGCGACACCGTGGTGGAGGCGTTGCGCGACGGCGACACCCTGCGGGTCCGCACCGACGGGCCGCTGCGGGTCCGCCGGCTGGGTGTGGTCGGCGACGACGCCCCGCGCCGGCTGCTGCTCAACGGCGAACCGGTCACCGCGACGCCGTTCACACCGTGGTTCCCGCCGGACTGACCCCCACCGGGCCGGGTGGCTGTCCGGGCTCCGGACGTGCCGCTAGAGTTAGTTGAGTTTCCAGCCGAACAGACGTACCGACGGCGCACCGGCCCGCCGACGGCGTCGCCCACCGGCCGACCCGGCGTGCCCGTGCGGGGTCGGCCGGTGGGCGGTGACGCACCGGCACGGCACCACCCACCGTCGGGCGCAGGGAGCGGACAGACCGTGATCAGCATCCACAACGAACCGCAGCCGACCGACCTGGGCGACGTCCGGGTGGCCAACCGGGCCGTGGTCCTGCGGCACGTCCGCCTGCACGCCCCCTGCTCCCGGGCCGACATCGCCGCCGCCACCGGGCTCAACAAGGCCACCGTGTCCAGCCTGGTCACCGAGCTGCTCGACAGGCGGCTGGTCCGCGAGACCGGGCTGACCGGCAACCGGGTCGGCCGGCCGGCCACCATGCTCGTCCTCGACGGCGCCCCGTACGCGGCGCTGGGCCTGCAGATCGGCGCGGACGACCTGGTGGTGGTCGCCGTGGACCCGGGCGGCAACCGGCTGCTCACCTGGCGGCGGGCGTTCCCCGCCCCCACCGTCTCCCCCGCCGACACCGTCCGGGCGCTGGTCACCCTGGCCCGCCGCGCGATCGGCCGGGTCACCGGGCAGGGCCGCACCGTGCTCGGCCTCACCGTCGGGGTACCCGGCCTGGTCGACACCGCCGGCGGGGTGCCCCTGGCCAGCGGCCTCGGCTGGCGGGACGTGCCACTCGCCGCCGACCTGCGGGCCGCGCTGCGCGAGACCGGGTTCACCGTCACGGTGGACACCGACGCCAACCTCGCCGTGCTGGCCGAGCAGCGGCACGGCGCGTACGCCGGCGCCACCGACCTGGTCCACGTCACCGGCGGGCTCTCCGTCGGCGCGGGGGTGCTCGCCGGCGGCCGGCTGCTGCGCGGCGGCCGGGGCCACGCCGGTGAACTCGGCCACCTCTGCCTCGACCCGGCCGGGCCACCGTGCCCGTGCGGTCGACGCGGCTGCCTGGCCGCGTCGACCGCGCTGCCGGCCGTGGTGGCCCGCCTGCTGCCCGACGCCACCCGGGACGGCCCGGTCACCGACTACCTGCCGGAACTCGACCGGATCGTGGCGTCGGCCCGGCAGGAGGAGCCGGCCGTGCTGGCGGGGCTCGCCGAGATCGGTCGACAGCTCGGGCACGGGGCGTCGGTCCTGGCGAACCTGCTCAACCCGGAGGCGATCGTGGTCGGCGGGCACTTCGCCACCCTCGCGCCGTGGCTGCTGCCGACGGCCCGCGCGGAACTGGTCGCCCGGACCCTCGCCCCGCAGGCCGGGGGCTGCCGCCTCGACGCCTCCACGCTGGATTCCGCCGCCACCGCGCTGGGCGGCGCCACCGCCGCGTTGGCCACCATCGAGGCCGGTCGACTCCCCGCCGGCTGATCCGGGGGCCGGTCCCCTCTTGACCGGCCGACGCGCAGGTGCCAACCTCGAACCGCCGCCCCGTCGTTCGGGCACCCGGGGCGGCACGTTTTCCGCAGTCGTCGAAGCGCTTCGCCGCTCCGGGCCGACGACCGCCATCACCCTCACTCCGCGATGCCGCACGTCACCACGGCCGTCGAAACGCTTCGACCGGCGGCCGGACGCCTCACCGCGAGCCACCGGAAGGTAACCGCAGATGAACGACCCCACCGACCGCGCCACCGGACCGTCCCCCGAAGCGCACGCCGACGACCTGCTGGCCCGGCTCACCCTGCCGGAGAAGATCGGCCTGCTGCACCAGTGGCAGGCCCCCGTGCCCCGGCTGGGCCTGCCCGGCTTCCGCACCGGCACCGAGGCGCTGCACGGGGTCGCCTGGCTCGGCCCGGCCACCGTCTTCCCGCAGGTCGTCGGCCTGGCCAGCAGCTGGAACCCCGACCTGGTCCGGGCCGTCGGCGACGCCGTCGGCACCGAGGTGCGGGTCAAACACCAGGCCGACCCGGCCGGCGTCGGACTCAACGTGTGGGCGCCGGTGGTCAACCCGCTGCGCGACCCCCGCTGGGGCCGCAACGAGGAAGGCTGGTCGGAGGACCCGTGGCTCACCGGCCGGCTCGCCACCGCCTACGCGACCGGGCTGCGCGGCGACCACCCCCACCGGCTGCGCACCGCCCCGACGGTGAAGCACTTCCTCGGCTACAACAACGAGACCGACCGGGCCACCACCTCCAGCGACCTGCCACCCCGGGTCCTGCACGAATACGAACTGCCCGCGTTCCGCGCCCCCCTCGCCGCCGGCGCGGCGGTCGCCGTGATGGCCTCCTACAACCTGGTCGACGGGGTACCCGCGCACCTGAGCCCGCTGCTGAACGACGAACTGCGCCGGTGGACCACCGACGAGGTGATGGTCGTCGGCGACGCCGGGGCGGTCACCAACATCGCCGGCGTGCAGGGCCACCTGCCCGACCACGTCACCGGCTTCGCCGCCGCCCTGCGCGCCGGCATCGACAACTTCACCGAGGACGACACCGACAGCGCACCCACCGTCCGACGCATCACCGAAGCCCTCCAGCGGGGACTCGTCGACGAATCCGACGTGGACCGGGCGGTCCGCCGCATCCTCACCGTCCGCATCCGCCTCGGCGACCTGGACCCACCCGGGCAGGACCCGTTCGCCGGCGTCTCCCCCGACGCGCTCGACAGCCCCGCCCACCGGGACCTGGCCCGCGAGGCCGCCCGCCAGTCGATCGTGCTGCTCGACAACGACGGGCTGCTGCCACTGCCCACCCGCACCCCACCCCGGGTCGCGGTCCTCGGCCCGCTCGCCGACACCGTCCACGAGGACTGGTACAGCGGCACCCTGCCGTACGCGGTCACCGTCCGGGAGGGCCTGGCCCGGGAACTGCCCACCGTCACCCACCACTGCGGGGCCGACCGGATCGCGTTGCGCGTCGGCGACCGGTACGTCCGCTGCCCCCGCTCCTCCGAGGGTGGACCGCTGACCGCCGACGACGGCCGCGACGGCACCTGGTTCGACGTGTTCGACTGGGGGCAGGACGTGGTGGCGCTGCGCGCCGTCGCCAACGGCCGGCACGTCGGCGCCGCCGACGACGGGGCACTGGCCAACGACCGCCCCGGACCGGGCGGCTGGATCGTGCGGGAAACCTTCCGCTTCCGGCACCGCCCCGACGGCACCGCCCTGCTGCACCACCTCGCCACCGACGCGTACGTGCGGGTCGACGAGGGTGGGCGGCTGCGCGCCGACGCCACCGACCCGGACACCGCCACCGCGTTCACCGTCGAACTCGTCGCCGACGGGGCCGCCGAGGCCGCCGCGCTGGCCGACTCCGCCGACGTGGCCGTCGTCGTCCTCGGCAACCACCCGATGGTCAACGGCCGGGAGACCGAGGACCGCGTCGACCTGGCCCTGCCTGCCGGGCAGGAGCGGCTGCTGCGCGCCGTGCACGCCGCGAACCCGCAGACCGTGCTGGTGCTCACCAGCAGCTACCCGTACGCGGTGGGTTGGGCGCACGAGCACCTGCCGGCGGTGCTGTGGTCGGCGCACGGCGGGCAGGAACACGGCACCGCCCTGGCGCAGGTGCTGCTCGGCGTCGCCGACCCCGGCGGCCGGCTCACCCAGACCTGGTACCCCGACGCCGCCGACCTGCCCGACCTGCTCGACTACGACGTGATCGGCGCGGACAGCACCTACCTCTACTACCGGGGCGAGCCGCTGTACCCGTTCGGCCACGGTCTCAGCTACGCCCGGTTCGACTACGCTGACCTGCGGGTGGACTCGCCGACGGTCAGCGCCGGCGACGAGGTCGAGGTGAGCGTCGAGGTCACCAACACCGGCGACCGGGAGGGCGAGGAGATCGTGCAGCTCTACACCCGGCAGCGCCGCTCCCGGGTCAAGCAGCCGCTGCGGCAGCTCCGCGACTTCACCCGGGTCACCCTCGCCCCCGGCCAGCGGCGCACGGTCACCCTGCGGCTGCGCGCCGACGACCTGACCTGGTGGGACGAGCAGCGCGGCGGACCGGTGCTGGAGGACGCCACCCACACCCTGCTGGTCGGCCGCTCCGCCCGCGACATCCGCGCCGTCGGCGCGGTGACCGTGCGCACCCGCGCCGCCGCGCCGCGGCCCCGCCCGGCGGTGGCCGCCGGCGGTACCCGGTGACCGGCGGACCCGGGCGCAGCCGCAAGTCGCCCGACCAGGTCACCATCGTCGACGTCGCCCGGCACGCCGGGGTGGCGGTCAGCACCGTGTCGTACGTGCTCAGCGGCAAACGGGCCATCTCCGAGGTGACCCGCACCCGGGTGCTGGCCAGCATCCGGGAACTGGGCTACCACCCCAACGCGGGGGCGCGGGCGCTGGCCAGCCGACGCGCCAACACCATCGCCCTGGTCCTGCCGCTGCGCGCCGGCATGCAGGTGCCGGTGGTGATGCAGTTCGCCATCGCGGTGGTCACCACGGCCCGCCGGTTCGACCACGACGTCCTGCTCGTCACCTCCGACGAGGGACCGTCGGGGCTGCGCCGCATCGCCGGCAGCGCCATGGTCGACGGGATGCTGGTGATGGACGTCGAACTGGACGACTCGCGGGTGCCGCTGCTGCGGGACCTGACCCGCCCCAGCGTCCTGATCGGCGTCCCCGCCGACCCGACCGGCCTGACCTGTGTGGACCTGGACTTCCACCGCGCCGGTCAGGTGTGCGTGGAACACCTGGCCCGGCTCGGGCACCACCGGGTGGCGCTGCTCGGCGCCCCCGCCGCCGTCTACGACCGGGGCACCGGCTTCGCCCACCGCACCCGCGCCGGGGTGGCCGCCGCCGCCGACCGGCACGGCGTCACCGTCGTCACCCAACCCTTCGAGGAGGGGCCCGCCGCGATCCGTCAGGAACTCGCCGACCTGCTCGACCGGCATCCCGACCTGTCGGCGCTGGTGGTGCAGAACGAGGCGGCCGTCGGGCCGGTCCTGGCCTGCCTGCCGACCCTGGGACGGCGGGTGCCGCAGGACATGTCGGTGGTGGCGATCTGCCCCGACCAGTTCGCCGAACAGGCCGCACCCCGGATCACCTCGGTGCCGGTGCCCGCCGAGGAGATCGGCCGGCAGGCGGTGGCGTTGCTGATGCGCAAACTGCACGACGAGGCGGTGCCGGAGGTGACCCTGCTGCCACCCCGGTTGACCATCCGGGACAGCACCGCCGCGCCGACGGCCCGGACCCCCAGGTGACCGGCGGGCCACCCCCGTCGGCACACCGGATCTGGGACGACGCACCGGCCGTCGACTGGACCGACGCCTTCCTCACCGGCAACGGCGAGTACGGCCTGATGGTCCCCGGCGACCCGCACGCCGAACGGCTGGTGGTCAACCACCACCGGTTCGTGCTGCCCAACGGCACCCACGACGCGCGGGCCCCGCAACTGGCCGCACTGCTGCCCCGGATCCGGGAACTGGTCCTCGCCGGCCGCCGCGCCGAGGCCGGTGAACTGCTCACCGGCGGCCGGGACCTGGCGTGGACCCAGTCCTACCATCCGGGGTTCGCGCTGACCGTCGACGCCCCCGCGGCGACGGTGCACGACTACCGGCGGCACACCGACTTCACCACCGGCGAGGTGGTGGTGCGGTGGTCCGGGCGGCGGCGACGCAGTTTCGTCTCCCGCGCCGACCGGCTGGTCGTCACCCACCTCGACCAGGGCGACTGTGTCGTCGGGGCGACAGGTGACCTGCCCGGCCGCCCCGACACGGTGCACTACGACACCACCGCCTACCGCCACGACGGGCTGGTGTTCCTGCGGATGCGGGGCCGCTACCCCGACGTCGGCGGCGCGTACGGCTTCGAGGCGGTGACCCTGGTCCGGGGCGACGCCGAACCCGCAGGTGACCGGGTGCTGGTACGCGGGCCGGCGCTGCTGACCACCGCCCTGGAACGCACCGCCACCGCGGCGTGGCCCACCGCCGCGCAGCAGCGGCGACTCGCCGACGGCCCGGCCGACTACCCGACGCTGCTGGCCCGGCACGCCACCCGGCACACCGGCCCCTACCGGCGGGTCGACCTGGATCTGGCGGTGCCGGCGGCGGACCGGGACCTGCCCGTGGGTGCGCTGCTCGCCCGGCAGGCCACCGCCGGTGACCGGTTGGACCCGGCGCTGCTGGAACGGCTGTTCCACGCCGGCCGGTACCTGCTGTTCAGCGCCAGCGGGGTGCTGCCGCCCCGGCTGACCGGCATCTGGACGGGTTCCTGGGACGCGGCCTGGGCGGGGGACTTCACCACCGACGCGAACCTCAACCTGCAACTGGCCGGCGCGAACGTCGGCGCGTTGCCGGAGGTGACCGCCGCGCACGCCCGGCTGGTCCGCGCCCAGGTCGGGCACTGGCGGGACAACGCCCACGCCGTCTACGGGGCGCGGGGCCTGCTGGCGCCCAGCCGCACCGACGGTGAACACGGACACCTGTTCCACGTCCACCCGCACTGGCCGTTCACCGCGTGGCTGGCCGGCGCGCACTGGCTGCTGCACCCGCTGTACGAACACCACCAGGTGACCGGGGAACCGCTGGGGGAGGTGGCGGGGTGGCTGGCCGAGGTGGCGGACTTCTTCACCGACGTGCTCACCGACGTCGACGGGCAGCCGGCGCTGGTGCCGTCGTACTCGCCGGAGACCGGTCCCCTCGACGGCACCGGCTGGCCGGTGCCGGTCGCCGTGAACGCCACCATGGACGTCGCCGCCGCCCGGCACGCGATGGCCGTCGCCGCCGAGGTGACCGGGTCGCAGCGGTGGGCGGCGGTCCGGGACCGGCTGCCCGGCTACCGGGTCGACGCGCGGGGCGCGCTGGCCGAGTGGGCGTGGCCCGGCTACCGCCCCGACGACGACCACCGGCACGTCAGCCACCTCTACCCGGTGTGGCCGACCGGGGAGATCGACCCCGACGACACCCCGGAGCTGGCGGCGGCGGCGCACCGGGCGTTGACCGTCCGCGGCGACGAGGACGGCTCCGCCCACGGCACCCTGCACCGGGCCCTGGTGGCCGCCCGGCTCGGCGACGGGCCGCTGGTCGGGACGTACCTGCGGCGGATCGTCGCGGCGGACATGTTCTTCCGGTCGTTGATGAGCGCCCACAACCCGGGCCGGGTGACCTACAACGCCGACGCGGCGCACACCCTGCCGGCGGTGCTGATCGAGGCGCTGGTGCAGTCCCGACCGGGCCTGCTGCGGCTGCTGCCGGCACTGCCGCCGGGCCTGCCACGGGGGGTGCTGCGTGGGGTGACCTGCCGGGGCCGGCTCACCGTCGACGAGCTGACCTGGGACGACGCTCGGGTCACCGCCCGGCTGGTCGCCGCGACCAGCCAACGGATCCGGGTCCGCAGCCCCTACGGCGACACCGGCTGCGACCTGCCGGCGGGCATCCCGGTGCGGGTGACCCACCGCCGGTGACCCGCCGGGTCACAGCGCGTCGGGCCGGCACAGGGCGGGATGCCGCTGCCCGGGGCGCGCGTACCAGGGGGCGTCGTCGGGGGCGGCGGCGGTGTCCAACCGCAGCCGCGCCCACTCGTCCAGCTCCGGTAGCGCGTCGGGGGCGAACCAGGCGACCTCGGTGGACTCGTCGCCGTCGGCGCGGGGCCGCCCACCGACCGGCCGGCACCGGAACCACACGTTGAGGTATTCGCAGGCGTCGCCGTTGGGGTAGACCACCGGGTGGGTGGCGACCCCGGCGATCCGGTCGACGACGACCCGGACCCCGGTCTCCTCCCACACCTCCCGCACGACCGCGTCGGCGGGCTGCTCACCCGGGTCCACGACGCCGGCCGGCAGCGACCAGCGGCCGTTGTCGCTACGGCGGGCCAGCAGCACCCGACCGGCGTCGTCGTGGACCACCCCGGTCACCCCGGGTAGCAGCAGCAGGTCGTGTCCGACGTGGGCGCGCAACTTCACGATGTACGGGGAGACGGCCACCGACCCACCGTAACGGTCCCGGCGGCGCGGGTCGTACCGGTGGTGGGGGCGCGCCCGGGCAGCCTCTAGACTTCCCCGTCGATGGACCCGCAGCCCACCACCCCCGCCGACCTGCGTCCCTGCGCGCACTGTGGACGTGACGTGCCGCAACGTGCCGGCGCGGGACGCCCGTTCCGGTACTGCCGGGACAACGACGGTGCCTGCCAGCGGGCGTCGCGCAACTCGCGGATGCGTCACCGCAACGCCCCCGGCCTGCCCGGTCAGGTGGCCCGCACCTGGGAGGTCGTCGACCGGCTCGACCAGGTGGTGGAAACCCTCACCGAGGCGTTGCACGCCGAGTTGTCCCCGGCGGGGGTGCAGCGGCAGCTCGCCCAGGCCCGCGCCGACGCCGCCGCCGAGGTCGCCGCCGCGCACACCGCCCGCGACGAGGCCCGCGAGGCCGCCGAGACGGCCGCCGCCGACACCGCCCGCGCCCGGCAGGAGACCCGGGCCGCGCTCGCCTCAGCCGACGCGGCGCACCACCGCGCCGAGCAGGCCGACGCCCGCGCCGCCGCCGCCCAGGAGCAGGCCGACCAGGCGCTCACCGCCGCCGATACGGCCCGCCGGGACTCGGCCGCCGCCCAGGCGCTGCGGGTGCAGGCCGAACGGGACCGCGACGCCGCCCGCCACGAGCTGCGGACCCTGCGCGCCGAACGGGACACCGCCCGGCAGCTCGCCGCCGACCTGACCGTCGACCGGGACGCCGCCCGCGTCGACGCCGCCCGGCACGCCGCCGACGCGCAGCGGGCCGTCGCCGATGCCACCGCCGCCCGCCAGGAGACCCGGCAGGCGCACGCCGACGCCGCGGCGGCCCGCGCCGACGCCACCGCCGCCGCCGACCAGGCCCGGCAGGCCGAGGCCGCGGCGCAG
>NZ_MZMV01000032.1 GCF_002210435.1 Micromonospora wenchangensis | reverse complement strand
GCGGCAGCGGGACCCCCGACCGCGGCGGGTCCCCCGGGGACGGTGCCGCCTCGGGGGGCGAACGTCGCGGTCGGGCCTGGTCGCCGCCGCCGGACCTCGGCCGCGCCGACGCCGGTCAGGGCCGGCCGACCCCGGTCACCAGGACTCGGGCGGGTCGACGAGGTCGCTGTCCACCGGTTCCCGGGGCTCGGCCACCCAGGCGGAGAAGACCGGCAGCCCGTGCCACGGCCCGGGTGCGCCGTCCCGGCGGTCGGTGGCCACCGCCAGCACCGCGTACGGGTGCCCGAACCGCAACTCGGCGCTGCGGCGTACGCCCTCCGGCGGGAGGCTGGTCAGGGCGAACGCCCCGGTCACGGCGGCGGCCTCGAAGCCGTACCGGCCGTAGTGCGCCACCGTCGTCTGCCGGGCCTCGACGCCCACGTCGACGCCGAGCAGCCCACCCAGCGCCCGCCCCACCGCCGCGAACCCCAGCCCGGGGGCGGTCAGGTCGTGCTCGTCCCGGGCCGACCAGCAGGGCAGCACCGCCCGGTGGCGTTCCTCCCGGCCGTCGCGGGCGGCGGTGCGCACCGGCTCCTCGCGCAGCGTGCCGAGGGGACCCGGGCCCAGCGGCAGGTCGAACAGCGACCGGCGGGCCGGCTCGCCGTCCACCGCCGCGCCGGCCAGCGCGTAGCCGGCGGCGAGTACGTCGGCCGGCGGGACCGCCGGGTCGGCGAGCACCGAGAGCACCACCAGCCCGGCCCCGTCGCGCTCCACCGCCCCGGCGGCGTGCACGGCGACGTCACCGGCCGGCCCGGTCGCCGCGATCCAGGCCCGGTGCCCGTGTTCCGGGCTGCGTAGCACCCGGGCCAGCCGCCCCGCCCAGCCGCCGCCCGGCCCGGCCGACCCGTGCCCCTGGTCCGGTCCGTGCCCGTGCTCCTGGTCCGGTCCGTGCCCCGCGCCCGGCCGGTGGGCGGGTGCGTCGTCCGGTCGGGTCGCGTCGTGCGGGTCGTCGGGGCCGAGCGCCGTGCCGGGCACCAGGTCGAACGGGGTGGCCCAGGAGATCCGGGTGGCCAGGGCACTCGCCAGCGCCAGCAGCACCCGGGGGGAGACGGTCAGCGGGAACCTGTCGATCAGCCCGAGGGTGTGCTCACGGGCCCAGGCGTCCAGGCCCGCCCGGTCGGGCAGCGGGCCGGTGGCGGTGCTCCGGGGCAGCCCGTCCCACCAGCCGGCCAACCGGTCGGGGTCGGTGCCGGGCCGGTGCCAGACGGCGGTGGCCGACGGCACGAGCGGGTGCGGCCGGTCCAGCAGCGCGGTGGCGGCCGCCGCTGCGGTTTCCCCGTCGACCCCGAGCACCTCGGCCAGTTCGTCCCGGACCGCGCCGGTGGCGGCCGGTGCGGCGAGCGCCAGCAGCAGCCAGGCCCCGAGCGGGGAGGCGACGTGGTGCCGGCCGCCGAGGTCGGCGTGCAGCCGGGCGGCGTACCGGGCCAGCGGGTCGTACGGGATCGTCGTCATGCCCTCCACTGTGCCCACCGGGCGGGCCGGCGGCACCCCGGTCAGGACCAGAGTTCGAACGGTTCGTCGATCCGCTCGCCGGCCAGGAACGCGGTGAGCAGGGCGGGCAGCCGACCCGGGTAGAACCGGGCGGTGCTGGTCACGATCTCCTCCACCGGCCACCAGCGGAACCCGAAGTAGTCCTCCACCTCGTAGTCGAGGCGGTCCGCGCCGTCGACGTCCGGCGCGGCGGCGTCGAGGCGTACGGTCAGCACCACCTCGTCCTGGACGTGGCGCAACCGGCGGTGGATGAAGCTGGCCCGCCGCCGCCAGGTCGGCGGGCCGAGCTGTGCGGCGGTGACCACGAAGCCGGTCTCCTCGCGCAGTTCCCGCAGGGCGGTCTGCGGGTACGTCTCACCGGGGTCGACGCCCCCGCCGGGCAGCTCCCACCAGGTGCCCAGCCGGGGGTGTTCCGGGTCGCGGGTGTGGAACAGCAGGATCAGGCCGTTCCGGTCGCGGACCACCAGCCGGACGGCGGTGCGTTCGATCACCGGCAGGTCCCGGGGCAGTTCGGTCATGGGCCTCCCTCGACGGGGCACCGTCCGGGCGGCGGCGGTGCGACGATGGCGATCATGGTGGAGCTCTTCGGTGAGGTGGCGGACGACTACGACGAGATCCGGCCGGGCTATCCGGCCGCCCTCGCCGCCACCATCCTCGCCTATCACGGTGGACCCCCCGCCCGGCTGGTCGAGGTCGGCGCGGGCACCGGCCTGGCCACCGCGCTGTTGCGTGACCTCGCCCACCCCGACGGGTCGCCCCCTGCGCGTCCGGCGGCGGCCGGGGCCGTCCCGGCGCGGGTGACCTGCGTCGAGCCGGACGCCCGGATGGCGGCGGTGCTGGCCGCCCGGTTCCCCGACGTCGAGGTGGTGGTGGCCCGGTTCGAGCAGTGGTCGCCGCCGCCGGCCGGGGTGCCCCTGCTGGCCTGCGCGTTGGCCTGGCACTGGCTCGACCCGGCCACCCGCAACCGGCGGGCCCACGACGCGCTGACCCCCGGCGGCACCCTGGCGGTCTTCGCCCACCGGTACGACTACGTCGACCCGGCCCAGTCGGCGGCGATCCGGGCGGCGTTCGAGTCGGTCGACCCGGTGCCGCACCACGACCAGCCGGAGGACTGGTTCCACGCCGACATCACCGGCAGCGGGCTGTTCACCGACGTCCGGTCGTCGGCGTTGCGCCGGTCGGTGCCGCTGACCACGGCGCGGTACCAGCGCCTCGTCGGCACCTTCTCGCCGCAGCTGCGCCGCCCACCGTGGCAGCGGGAGCGGGTCCTCGCGGCGGTCGGGGCCGCCGTCGACGGCTTCGGCGGCACCGTCACCCTCGACCTGCGGACCACCCTGGTGCTGGCCCGCCGACCGGCCTGACGAAAACTCACCGGACGGTCGTGTCGATCCGGCCCGGTCCCCGTTCGACCAGAGGGTGAGCGGGTCGAACGGCGACCCGACGACGAGGAGCGACGATGCCCAAGTACATGCTGATCATGCGGAACACGGACGATTCCCTGGCGACGATGATGAAGATCCCCTTCGAGGAGATGCTGGAGACGATGGGGCGGTTCAACGACGAGTTGATCCGTGCGGGCGTGCTGGTGGCCGCCGAGGGGCTGGAGGACCCGGCGCAGGGCGTGGTGGTCGACTACAGCGGGGAGACCCCGGTCGTCACCGACGGCCCGTACGGCGAGACGAAGGAGCTGTTCGGCGGCTTCTACCTGCTCGACGTGGCGTCGAAGGAGGAGGCCGTCGAGTGGGCCCGGCGGATGCCGGCGCTGCCCGGCAGCAAGTGCGAGGTGCGCCGGGTCCCCGGCATCGACGAGTTCCCGCAGGACAACGAGTTCATCGCCAGGGAGCGGGAGTGGCGCGAGCGGACCGGCCAGCTCTGAGCACGGTACCCACCGACGGCCCGCCGGACGCCGAGTCGGCCCGGCGGGCCGTCGAGGCGCTCTGGCGCATCGAGTCGGCCCGGATCGTCGGCGCGCTGGCCCGGTACACCGGGGACTTCGCGCTCGCCGAGGACGTCGCCCAGGAGGCGGTGGCGCAGGCTCTGGTCGGCTGGGCGCGCGACGGGGTGCCGGCGAACCCGGTGGGTTGGCTGCTCACCACCGCCCGGCGGCGGGCGGTCGACGCGTTCCGCCGCCGGGCCGCGCTCGACGACCGGTACGCGGTGCTCGCCGGCCGGCTCGCCGAGCCGGCCGGCGGGTCCGCGGACGGTGACCTGCCGTGGGACCCGGACCGGGTCGACGACGACGTGCTGGCGCTGATGTTCGTGGCGTGTCATCCGGTGCTCCCGCCGCCGGCCCGGCTGGCGTTGACGCTGCGGGTGGTCGGCGGCCTGTCCACCGAGGAGATCGCGCGGGCGCTGCTGGTGCCGGTGCCCACCGTGCAGGCACGGATCACCCGGGCCAAGAGGACGATCGCCGCCGCGCGGGTGCCGTTCGCCCTGCCGGAGCCGCCGCAGCGGCGGGAACGCCTCGGCGCGGTCCTGGGCGTGCTCTATGTGATCTTCACCGAGGGGTCGACGGCGACGGCCGGCGACGACCTGCTCCGCCCCGACCTGGCGTACGAGGCGATCCGGCTGACCCGGACGCTGGCCGCGCTGCTGCCCGCCGAGCCGGAGGTGCACGGCCTGCTCGCCCTGTGCGAGCTGACCGCCGCGCGGTTCCCGGCCCGGGTGGACGCCGACGGTGCGGCGGTGCTGTTGGCGGACCAGGACCGGCGGCGGTGGGACCGGGCGGCGATCCGCCGGGGGATGGCGGCGCTGCGCCGGGCCGTGGCGTCGGGGCGCGGCCTCGGGCCGTACGGGTTGCAGGCGGCGATCGCCGCCTGCCACGCCGCCGCCCCCTCGGTGGAGGGCACCGACTGGTCCCGGGTGGTGCTGCTCTACGAGGCGCTCGGCCGGGTGGCGCCGTCGCCGGTCGTCGAGCTGAACCGGGCCGTGGCCGTGGCGATGGCCGACGGTCCGCAGCCGGCGCTGGCCGTGGTGGACGAGGTCGCCGCCACCGGCCGCCTCGCCGGGTCGCACCTGCTGCCCGGTGTCCGGGGCGAGCTGCTCGCCCGGCTGGGCCGGACCGCCGAGGCGCGCGCCGAGCTGGAGTTCGCCGCCAGGCTGTGCCGCAACGTGCGGGAACGGGCGGTGCTGCTGCGCCGGGCCGCCGACCTCGACGGGTGAGCCGGCCCGGCTGGCGGTAGGCTGCCCGCCGTGGCAGGTCTGTTGAGGAACGTGGCGTCCCGGCTCGGCCGGGTGACCGGCGCGCAGCGCGCCACCCCCGGTCCGATCCCGGCGCAGCTGGCCCGGCGGCGTCAGGTCAGCGCCCTGCAACGGCGGGAGCTGTCGTACGCGCCGGAGCCGGACGGGCAGGCCGACCCGGGCGAGATCGTCTGGACCTGGGTCCCCTACGAGGACGACCCGAAGCAGGGCAAGGACCGTCCGGTGCTGGTGGTCGGCCGGTCCAGCCGCACCCTGTTCGGGTTGATGCTGTCCAGCCAGAGCGAGCGGGACGGCCAGCGGCACTGGCTGGCGCTGGGCCCGGGGGAGTGGGACCGTGAGTCCCGTCCGAGCTGGGTACGGCTGGACCGGGTGCTCACCATGCGCGAGGACGGCATCCGCCGGGAGGGCGCGGTGCTGGACCGGGGGCGCTTCGACCGGGTCGGGCAGGCGCTGCGGGCCGGTTACGGCTGGCGGTGACCCGTCGGCACCGCCGTCGGGTGGTGCCGCCCCGGCCGGGGTGTGCGGTTCAGCACTCGGCGAGCCGGGCGGCGTCGAGCAGTTGCCGGGGTGACTGCCGGCTGGTGACGCCCTTCGCCCGGTACATCGCGGCGTCGGCCCGGCAGAGCGCGTCGGCGAGCTGGGTGGGGCCGGTGACCGGGGCGAGCCCGACCGAGGCGGTGACCCGGACGCTGCACGGGCCCAGCGGGATGGGTGCGGCCATGGCCTCGCAGAGCCGCCGGGTGGCGTGGTCGATCCAGCGCCTGTCGACCGAGGGGCTGGCCAGCAGGCCGGCGAACTCGTCGCCGCCGAGCCGGGCGACCAGGTTGTCGCCGGCGAAGGCGGCCAGCCGCTGGGCGACGCTGATCAGCACCTGGTCGCCGGCGGCGTGTCCGTAGCTGTCGTTGACCTGCTTGAAGTCGTTGAGGTCGAGGACCACCGCGATGAGTGGCTGCCCGCCGGCGTCGGTGAGCAGCGCGGCGGCCAGCCGGTAGAAGGCCCGCCGGTTGGGCAGCCCGGTGAGCGGGTCGTGGCTGGCGGCGTGCCGTTCCGCGGCCAGTTCGGCCTGCAGGTGCTCCAGTTCCGCCTCGGCTTGTAGGGCCCGGCGGCGTAGCTGCCACACCGAGACCAGGGCTCCGGCCGCGGAAACGCCGGACGCGACGGTCAACGGATCCGGCACGGGTCCTCCCTCGCAGTGTCGGCGCACGACCCGTGCGGCGGCGGCCGTCGTGCCCCGCCGGGTCGTCGTTTGCCCAGGTGAAGCCCTGGGTCTGGTAACCCAAAGTGAACGGATAAGTACCCGTCCATGTGCGCTATCATGCTCGCTGTCCGAAGCAGATGCAATAGCAGATGCACGTGCAGCACGGCCGGATCTGATGTCGCAGCGCCCTTTCGACACCGCAACGTCCCCTCGCGACAGTGGTTCCGCACCCCGACAGGAAGACATCCATGCAGCAGCCAGAGAACGGCGTCCCCACCACCCAGCTGCCTCCGCTGAGGTGGGAGAAGAGCCGCCGCAGCAACCCCAGCGGCAACTGCGTCGAGTTGGCCGAACTGCCCGGCGGAGCCGGCATCGCCGTGCGCAACTCGCGTCATCCCGAGGGGCCCGCCCTGATCTACACGGTGGACGAGATAACGGCGTTCGTCCTCGGCGCCCGCGACGGTGACTTCGACCATCTGATCGGCTGACGCCCGACGGTCCCGCCCACGGGACCGTATCCGTCCGGAGGATGTTCACCTCACCGTCGGTTCATGGCATGCTTACTCGTCGGTCGGGCGGGGGCCAGGGACCGCGATCGGGTGTAGGGGCATGCGCGGAGGGGCGGGGCACGTGACGATGGTTGCCGCCGAGGGGGGACCGGCCACCGGCCCCACGGTGTTGCGGATGCTGCTCGGCGCGCAGTTGCGCCGGCTGCGGGAGGCCAAGGGTGTCACGCGGGAGGGCGCAGGCTGGGAGATCCGCTCCTCGGAGTCGAAGATCAGCCGGATGGAGCTGGGCCGGGTCGGCTTCAAGGAACGCGACGTCGCCGACCTGCTCACCTTCTACGGGGTGACCGCCGTGCAGGAACGCGAGGCGCTGCTCAAGCTGGCCCGCGACGCCAACAGCCCCGGCTGGTGGCACCGCTACGGCGACGTCCTGCCCGGCTGGTTCCAGTCCTACCTGGGCCTGGAGGCCGCCGCCGCGCTGATCCGCAGCTACGAGGTGCAGTTCGTCCCCGGCCTGCTCCAGACCCCGGAGTACGCCCGGTCGGTGGTCCTGCTCGGACACCGGGGTGCCGCCGTGGACGAGGTCGACCGGCGGGTGGAGCTGCGCATGCAGCGCCAGCAGGTGCTGGACCGGGCCGACCCGCCGCAGCTCTGGGCGGTGATCGACGAGGCCGCCCTGCGCCGGCCGATCGGCGGTCCGCAGGTGATGCACGGGCAGTTGACCGCGCTGATCGAGGCGACCCGCTCGTCGCACGTCCGCCTGCAGATCATCCCGTTCGACGCCGGTGGCCACGCCGCCGCCGGCGGGGCCTTCACCATCCTGCGCTTCGGCGACGACGACCTGCCCGACATCGTCTACATCGAGCAGTTGACCAGCGCCCTCTACCTCGACAAGCGGGAGGACCTGGACTACTACGCCGCCGCGATGGAACGGCTCTGCGTCGAGGCCACCCCGCCGGAGCAGACCCCCGAGGTGCTCACCCGACTACGGGACGAGCTCTACCCGCAGTGACGGCCGCACCGGGTCGTCGGCCCCACCAGGGCGGCCTCTACGATGATCGACCGAAGACAGTGGACGGACGCCATCGACGACCGGATGGCGCGGAGTCATGGAGGACCCTGTGACCGCCGATGCCCCGACGGGCGCCGCCCCGCACCCCAGCGACCGGATCGACACCTCGGTCGCGCATCCGGCCCGCCGCTACAACTACTGGCTTGGTGGCAAGGACAACTTCCAGGCCGACCGGGACTCCGGCGACGCGATGGCGGCGGCCTTCCCGACCGTGCGCACCGCCGCCCTGGAGAACCGCCGGTTCCTGCAACGCGCGGTCGCCCACCTGGCCCGCGAGGCCGGCGTACGGCAGTTCCTGGACATCGGCACCGGCATCCCCACGGCCAACAACACCCACGACGTCGCCCAGGCGGTCACCCCGCAGGCCCGGGTGGTCTACGTCGACAACGACCCGATCGTGCTGGCCCACGCCCGGGCGCTGCTGACCAGCTCGGCCGAGGGCGCCACCGCCTACATCGACGCCGACCTGCGTGACCCCGAGAAGATCCTGCACCACCCCGAACTACGCCGCACCCTCGACCTGGAGCAGCCGGTCGCCCTGATGCTGGTGGCCATCCTGCACTTCGTGACGGAGACCGAGGACCCGTACGGGGTGGTCGGCCGGTTGCTCGCGGCGCTGCCGCCCGGCAGCTACCTGGCCGCGTCGCACGCCACCTACGACTACCTCCCACCCGCCGTGGCCGAGGAGGCCCGGGCGGGCAACCGTAACGGCACCCCACCCGGGATGATCAACCTGCGCAGCCGGGACGAGTTCGCCCGCTTCTTCGACGGCCTCGACCTGGTCGCCCCCGGCATCGTCTCGGTGGCGCAGTGGCGGGCCGAGGCCGAACCGCAGCCCCGACCCACCGTCGACGAGGTCAGCGTGTACGGCGCGGTCGCCCGCAAGCCCTGACCGGAGCCCGGCCGTCCGGGCGCGGCCGGGCACCCGCCCGTACGGTCAGGCCGGCTCGACCCGGTCCCCGACGGCCACCCGGCCGCCCCGTACCACCACCGCGTACGCCCCGACGCACGGCTGCGGCCCCAGGCCCGGCAGCGGGACCACCCGGTTGCGTTCCACCGGCCGGCGCAGCGCCTGCGGGGCACGGGGGAGCGGGCCGTGGGCCAGGATGGGCACCGCGCAGCGGGGGGTCGGCGCGAGCACCCGCAGCACCACCTCCGCGCCGACCCGCAGTTCCCGACCCACCCAGTCGTTCTCCACGAAACCCCGGGTGTCGGTCGCGACGACCAGGTTGGGCCGGTAGCGCGGCACCGCCTCCCGGGGCAGGCCGAGCGCGTCCAGGCTGGCCGTGGTGACCAGGTGCACCGGCGCGAAGTCGACCAGGCTGCCCGGCGGGGCGGCGCCAGCGAGCGGGTTGCCGGTCACCGGCACGTCCGCGTCGGCCCCCTCGGCCAGCACCGCGTCCGGGTCGGCCCGGTCCAGCAGGGCGTCGGCGGGCACCGCGTCGGTCAGCGTGACCTCCCGGCCGAGCAGCCGGGACAGCGCGGCGTCCAGGCCGGCGTCGGGATGGTCGAGGACGGTGCCGTCGGGGAGGGTGAGGCGTACCCGGTCGGGGGCGTCGCCGGTCGCGCGGACGCCGAGCAGGGCCGACCACCGCCGGGGCCGCTTCGCGCTGCCCACCCGCCCGGTGTCGTGGTCGAGCACGGCGAGCCGGCGGTCCCCGGCCACCCCCCGACCGTCCACCGTGGCGTCGCGCAACGCCTCCCCCAGCATCGACTTGACCGGATACCGCCACAGTTCGGTCAGTCGTCCCGGCACCGGGTCAGCGTACCGGCGCAGGGTCGCCGGTCCGCGTGGTCGATTCGTCGTCCGGCTCGTAACTTTGTCGGATGATCCCACGCTCCCTGGCGCTCAGCCCCCGTACGGTCGTCTCCACCGAGCCCCCCTCGGACGGGCCGGTGGGGTTCGTCACCGGTCTGGTGGAGCGGCTCGGCGGGCCCGGCGCGGGGCTGGCGGTGGCGCTGGAGAACCTCTTCCCGCCGATCCCCAGCGAGGTGATCCTGCCGCTGGCCGGCTTCGCCGCCGCCCAGGGGCGGATCAGCCTGGTCTCGGCGATCCTCTGGACGACCCTCGGGTCCGTGGTCGGCGCGTGGGTGCTCTACGGCATCGGCGCGGCGCTGGGACGCGACCGGATGCGGGCCATCGCGGCCCGACTGCCGCTGGTGAAGCTGAGCGACGTGGACCGCACCGAGGCGTGGTTCCTCAAGCACGGGGTCAAGGCGGTGTTCTTCGGCCGGATGATCCCGATCTTCCGCAGCCTGATCTCCATCCCGGCGGGGGTGGAGCGGATGCCGGTCATGACGTTCCTGCTCTACACCACGCTGGGCAGCCTGATCTGGAACACCACCTTCGTGATGGCCGGGTTCCTGCTCGGCGACAACTGGCACGTCGTCGAGGAGTACGTCGGGTCGTTCCAGAAGGTCGTCATCGTGGTCTGCGTCGCCGCCGCCGGCTGGTTCGTGGTGAGCCGGGTCCGCCGGGCGCGGGCCGCCCGCGCCGCCGCCCCGGCCGGCGACGCCGCACCCGGGGGTGACGTCGCGGCGCGGCCGGACGTCGCCGACGGCACCCCCTACCGGGGGACCGTCTACCGGGGTGGACTCTGGGGACGCGACGCCGACTGACAGCTCGCGGCGGACGGGTTCCGGGCAGGCCGAATGATCCGTTGCGGCGGCCGGCCCGTACTGCTGTGCGGGGACCGGGACAGGGGAGGCACGATGGCGGAGCCGGGGCAGGAGCACCGTCCGACGACGGGAGAGCAGCGACCGGTCTTCGAGCCGGTGATCGAGGTGACCGGGGAACCGGTCGGGGCGACGGGGGAACCGGCGTACCGCGCACCCCGGCCCCGGGGCGCGCGGCTGCTGGCCGCCGCCGCGGCGCTGGTGGTCGCGCTCGGTGCGGTCGCGGTGGTGGTGACCATGGCGAACCCCGACCGGCTGGGGATCGTCTCCTCCGGTGACCGTGCCGCGCCCCCGCCCCCGCCGCCGGCGACCGCCGACCCGGGCGGCGCGGGTGCCGCCGAGGCCGCCGAGCGGACCCTGACCGCGCCGGTCGACGGGCTGCGCCAGGCCACCTTCGAACTGTTGGACGGGGTGACCTCGTTCCGGCTGCGCACCGACGACCTCGGTGCCGACCTGTACCGGATCGGCAGCCCGGCCGACGCCGGACTCACCCCCCGGCCCGTGGTCTCCGGCGACCGGGTGCAGCTACGGGTGACCCGCCGGGACCGGCCCGGCCGGGGCGTCGTCGACGTGACGCTCAACGCCCGGGTGACCTGGCGGCTGCGGCTGGTCGGCGGGGTCAGCGACCACGTTCTCGACCTCACCGGCGCGCGGCTGTCCGGGGTGGAGCTGATCGGCGGCGCGGCCCGGATCGACCTGCGGCTGCCGCCGACCACCGGCACCCGCACGGTACGGATGACCGGCGGCGTCAACCAGTTCGTCGTCCACGCGCCCGACGGCCCCCCGGTCCGGGTGCGCGCCGTCTCCGGCGCGGGCAGCGTCGTCTGGTACGGCGACCGGCGCGACGGGTTGGCCCGGGGCGCGACGGTCGGCTCGCCGAACTGGGACCGGTCACCCGACCGGCTCTACCTCGACCTGGTCGCCGGGGCGAACACCGTCACCGTCGTGGAGGACTGAACCGTCCCGGGGTCGGGCCCGGCGCGGGCCGACCGGCATAGAGTCGGGTGGTGGACCGTACCGAATCGTTGCCGGCGCAGACCCGACCACCCGGCGTCGCCGGCGAGGACCCGGGCAGCGTGCTGCTGCCCGGCCACGACGTGCCGCTGGGCCGGTACACCACCGTGCGCCGGCTGCTGCCGCAGCGGGCCCGCCGGATGGTCGGGGCGTGGTGCTTCGTCGACCACTTCGGCCCGGACGACGTGGCGCGGCGTCCCGGCATGGAGGTGCCCCCGCACCCGCACACCGGCCTGCAGACGGTGACCTGGCTGCTCGACGGCGAGATCGTGCACCGCGACAGCCTCGGCAACGTCCAGCCGATCCGCCCCGGCCAGCTCAACGTGATGACCTCCGGGCACGGCATCGCCCACTCCGAGCGGTCCCCGGCCAGCCATCCGCCGCTGATGCACGGCGTGCAGCTGTGGGTGGCGCTGCCCGACCCGGCGCGCGCCGGTGCCGCCGGCTTCGCCCACCACGCCGACCTGCCCCGCTGGCGCTCCGGCGACTGGGAGCACACCCTGCTCGTCGGCGAGCTGGCGGGCGAGGCGTCCCCGGCGGTGGTGCACACCCCGCTGCTCGGTGTGCAACTGGCGGCGCACGGCCCGGCCCCGGCGACGCCGCGACTGCGACCCCGCTTCGAGTACGCCCTGCTGGCGATGTCCGGTCGGGCCCGGGTGGACGGCGTGTCGCTGGAGCCCGGCGCGCTGCTCTACCTCGGCACCGGGCGGGACGGGTTGGAGCTGACCGCCGAGCCGGGCAGCCGGCTGATGCTGCTCGGCGGCGAGCCGTTCGACGAACCCCTCGTCATGTGGTGGAACTTCGTCGGCCGCTCGCACGAGGAGGTGGCCGCCGCCCGCCAGGACTGGATGGCCGGCCGGGACCGGTTCGGGCGGGTCACCGACGACGCGGCCCCGCCGCTGCCCGCCCCGGAACTGCCGACCGTCCGGTTGAAGGCCCGGGACCGGCGGGGTGACCTGCACGGTTGACCGACCCGCCCCGGTGGTGTGCTCGCCCACAGTCTCGCCGAAATCAGCCGTACGGGTGATGGCGTGACCTATGATGATCGTGGCAGCGATGCCCACCCGGTTCGGGTGGCCACCCGGCGGTTCGCCGGTGAACAGGCACGCGTGCGCCCCAGGTCGCGGTTCGTGACCCGGGGCGCCCGCCTGTTCGGGGTCAGATGCTCCGCAGGTGCTGCGCGACCCGCTGGTGCTGCTTCTCCCTCGCCTGCTGCGCCCGCCGGGCGGCGTCGACCTCCGGGGCGGGGTCGATCCGGGCCGAGCGGGCCACCTCCGCGTCGTTGGCGTAGTCCGCGGGCGGCAGCGCCCGCAACGCCCGCAGCACGTCCGGCGGTGCGCCCTCCCGTTCGGCCTGACGCACCACGGCGTCCTTCGCCGCCGGGTAGTCCAGGCTGGACAGGTACCGCAGGACTTCGGTCCGACTGGCCATCGGTGGGCCTCCTCGCCGCCTCGATCCGGTCACGATCGGCGGCGGTTACCCGCCCGGCGGCCGGTCACGCGCAGCCGGCGACGGAAAAGCGGGATGGGCGGCGTCGTTTCCGGGTCGTCCCGGCGGGTAACCGGGCCGCCCCATGTCGAAGGGAGCCCCGCATGAACTACGACACCTTCGTCGACCAGGTGGCCCGGCGGGTCCGCACCGACCCGGAACGGGCGGTGGTGCTGGTCCACGCGACGCTGGCGACCCTCGCCGAACGGTTGACCGGGGGCGAGGTGCTCGACCTGGCGACGCAGCTGCCCGCGCCGTTGCGGCTGGCGCTGCGGCCCGGCCCCGGTACGGAGGCGGCCGAGCAGTTCGGCGCGGCCGAGTTCGTCGCCCGGGTGGCGCGGCGGGCGGAGCTGGACGAGCCCGCCGCCCGGGACGTGGTGCGGGTGGTCTTCGGCACCGTCCACGAGGCGGTCAGCGGCGGCGAGTTCGACGGTCTGGTGACCCGGCTGCCCCGCGACTACCGCGATCTGGTGGAGCCGGCGCTCGCCCCCGGCATGGCCGCCCCACGCCGGGCCTGACCCACCGCCGGGCCGGGTCGGCAGCGACGCACAGCCGTTGACCAGGGCAACCACGGCGGGACTGACTTGGCGAGTCGTCCGGACCTGGCCTAACCTGGTCGGCACGAGGGGAGTACTTCCCACGAACCATTCCGGTCAGTACGGCGCGCTCCGGGCACGCCTCGGGTGGTTGCCCACGACGAACGTGGGTGAAGGAGACCTCGAACATGGCACGGTGTTCGAGGAGGCTCCATGACCGATCTGTCGTACTTTGCTGCCGGTGGTTTGTCGTCGGTCGGCACCCCCACCCTGTGGGCGGTGACCATCGTCGGCGTGCTCGCCCTGCTGGTGCTCGACTTCCTGGTCACCCGGCGGCCACACGAGGTGTCGATCCGGGAGGCGCTGGGCTGGTCGGCGTTCTACATCGCGCTGCCGTTGGCCTTCGGCGGCTGGGTCTGGTACCGCTTCGGCTCCCAGCAGGGCGTCGAGTACCTGACCGGCTACCTGGTCGAGAAATCGCTGTCGGTCGACAACCTCTTCGTGTTCATGCTGCTGCTGGCCGCCTTCGCGGTGCCCGCCGTGCTCGCCCAGCGGGTGCTGCTCTACGGCATCGCCGGGGCCCTGGTGTTGCGTGCGGTCTTCATCGCCATCGGCGCGGCGGCGTTGCAGACCCTCGACTTCGCGTTCCTGATCTTCGCCGTCATCCTCATCGCCACTGCCGTCAAGCTGCTGCGCGACGCCCTGTCCGGGCACGAGCAGGAGATCGACATCAACAAGATGCGGTCGGTGCGGCTGCTGCGCCGGTTCATGCCGGTGGTCGACGAGTACCACGGCACCCGGATGACGATCCGGCAGCACGGCCGGCGGGCGCTCACCCCGTTCGCCCTCGTCGTGGTCGCGGTGCTCGCCACCGACATCGTCTTCGCGGTCGACTCGGTGCCCGCCGTCTACGGCATCACCGAGGACCCCTACCTGGTCTTCGCCACCAACGCCTTCGCCCTGCTCGGCCTGCGGGCGCTCTACTTCGTGCTGCACGCCGCGCTGAGCCGCCTGGTGCACCTCAGCTACGGCCTGGCGATCATCCTGGCCTTCATCGGCGTCAAGCTCGGCCTGCACTGGGCGCACGGGATCTGGCCGGGCGTGCCGGAGATCCCCACGCTGGCCTCGCTCGGGGTCATCATCGGCGTGCTGGTCGTGGTCACCCTCACCAGCCTGCGGGCCACCCGCGACCGGGAGCCCGGCGACGCCGAGGTGGTCGTCGACAAGCACTGACCGTACGCGACCGGCGGCGTCCCGCGACGGGGCCGCCGCCGGTCGTGGCCCGGTCCGCCGGAACCCTCCCGCCAACGCCCGCCGGGTGGTACGACTGACGGGTGGGAATCGTGTCACCGGGCTTCCAGGGCCGCCGTCGGACGACCGACCCGGCCCTGCCGCCGGGGCAGTACCTGACCGAGGACTTCCCGGTGCTGTCCGCCGGGCCGACCCCCCGGGTCCCACTGGACCGGTGGGAGTTCGTCCTCACCACCGAGACCGGCGACGAGGTCCGCTGGTCCTGGGCGGAGCTGATGGAGCTGCCCCAGGAGACCCCCACGGTGGACATCCACTGCGTCACCCGGTGGTCGAAGTTCGGCACCAGCTGGCAGGGCGTCTCGCTGGACGTGCTGCTCGACGGCGTGGACACCGCCGCCGACTACGCGCAGGCCCACTCGTACGGCGGCTACACCACCAACCTGCCGCTGGACGACCTGCGCGACGGGCAGGCCTGGGTGGTGCACGGCTACGACGGTGAACCGCTGCCCGCCGAACACGGCGGCCCGGCCCGGCTGCTGGTGCCGCACCTCTACTTCTGGAAGTCCGCCAAGTGGGTACGCGGCCTGCGGCTGACCGTCGAGGACGAGCCCGGTTTCTGGGAGACCGCCGGTTACCACGACTACGGCGACCCGTGGCGCGAGCAGCGCTACCAGGGCGACTGAGGTGACCACGGCCGGTGGTCGGCTGGCGCGGCCGTTGGGCTGGCGGGTGGCCCGGCTGGCGCGACGCCACGTCGAGACGCCCACCGCGCAGACGCTCGAACTGTCGGTGCCCGGCTGGCCGGGACACCTGCCGGGGCAGCACGTCGACGTCCGGCTCACCGCCCCCGACGGGTACCAGGCGGCCCGGTCGTACTCGCTCGCCGGGCCGGCCGACGGCGAGCGGATCGCGTTGACCGTGCAGCGGGTGCCCGACGGCGAGGTGTCGCCGTACCTGACGGACACCTGGGCCGAGGGCGATCCGGTGGAGGTGCGCGGCCCGGTCGGCGGCTGGTTCGTCTGGCGGCCCGAGCAGACCCCGCCGGTGCTGCTGGTCGCCGGGGGCTCCGGGGTGGTGCCGCTGATGGCGATGGTGCGGGCCCGCCGGGCCGCCGGCAACCGCGTGCCGTTCCGGCTGATCTACTCGGTCCGCACCCCGGCGGACGTGCTCTACGCCGACGAGCTGCGGACCCGGGCCCGCGACGACTCCGGCCTGGACGTCACCTACGTCTACACCCGCGAGGCCCCCGACGGGTGGCGGGGCGAACCGCACCGGATCGGTCTGGCCGACGTGAACACCCACGGCTGGCCGGCCGACCTGGAACCGCTCTGCTACGTCTGCGGCCCGACCGGTTTCGTGGAGACCGTCGCGGACCTGCTGGTGGTGCTGGGCCACCCGACCCGGCGGGTCCACACCGAACGGTTCGGGCCCACCGGCTGACCGGCGAGGAGAACCGATGACCGAGATGTCCTACCTGGACGGCAACATGCTCGACGGGCCGCTGCGCGAGCTGCTGGCCGTGGACCTGAGCGCCGCGACCGGGCGGTGCGCGTCCTGCGGCATGGTCGGCCCGATGGCCGGCCTGCGCGTCTACGCCCACGCCCCCGGGCTGGTGGGTCGCTGCCCGGCCTGCGCCGAGGTGATGCTCCGGCTGGTCCGGGCCCCCGACCGGGCCTGGCTGGACCTGCGCGGCGCCACCTACCTCCAGGTGCCGATGCCGCCGACCGTGCCGCCGTCCCCGCGCTGATCAGTGCGCTGCGGCGGCGACCGACGCCCGGCGCACCAGCGGGCACGGCAGGGCGACGTGCCGGGCCACCCGACGGCGGGCCCCCTTCGGTCGGTCGAGCAGCTCCACCATGGTCTCCACCGCCCACGCGCCCATCCCGTGGTACGGCAACGCCACGCTGGTCAGGGCGGGGAACAGCCCGTCGGCGATGACCTCCTGGTTGTCGCAGCCGACCACCGAGAGCTCCTGCGGGACGCGCAGGCCGAGGTCGGCCGCCGCCCGGTAGACGCCCATCGCCATCGCGTCGGTGAAACAGAACAGCGCCGTCGGCCGGTCGGCCCCGTCGAGCAGGGCACGGGCCGCCCGGTGTCCCCCGGCGGGGTCGCCGACGTCGGCGCGCACCAGCTCCGGCCGGTACGGCACCCCGGCCGCCCACAGCGCCTCCCGGTAGCCGAGCAGCCGGCCCCGGGCGGCGGGGACGTCGTCGACGGTGGTGACGAAGCCGATCCGCCGGTGCCCGTGGGCGAGCAGTTCCCGCACCGCCGTGGCAGCGCCGCCGCGCTCGTCCGGCACCACCGAGGGGAGCGTGGCGTCGGCACTGCGGGCGTTGAGCAGCACCACCGGCATCGGACGCAGCTCGTCGGGGACCCGCACCACCCGGTGGTCCATGGTCGCGTAGAGCACACCGTCGACCCGGTGCCGCGCCAGGGCCCGGATCTCCCGCCGTTCCACCTCGGGGTCACGGCCGGTGGTGAGCAGCAGCACCCACCCGCGTGCCGACGCGGTCTCCTGCGCGCCCAGGACGAGCCGGCCGGCCTGGCCGGTGGCGGCGACGACGTCACCGAGCAGCCCCAGGGCGTACGACCGTTGCAGCCGCAGCCCGCGGGCCAGCCCGTTCGCCGCGTAGCCGAGCTGACGGGCCACCGTCTCGACCCGTTCCCGGGTCTGGGCGCTGACCCGGGTACCGGACTTGTTGTTCAACACGTGGGACACGGTGGTCACCGAGACACCCGCGGCGGCGGCGACGTCCCGGATGCTCGCCTTCGGTGCCATCGGTTCACCCTCGCGTCGCTCGTGCCTCGACCGTCGGGCACGACGGCCCGACAACGCTAGCCGACCCCACCCACCGGTGGAGATCACCGACGGTCCCGCGAACGGGATGGTCGCCAGGCGGTGCCGGCGGGTCGCCGGACGGCGGCCCGCCCACGCGCCCGCCGCCCGCCGGGCCGACCGGCGGGCGGCGCAGCCCGGCTCAGATCCGGGAGGTGAAGGCGACCAGCACCTGGTACGGCGCGGGAGTGCCGGTGTTGTCGAAGCAGATCACGTCCACCGGGGCGTCCACCGCGTACGACCACGGCTGGGTCAGGTTGCAGTAGTTCGGCCCGGTGCCCTGCGCGGTGACCTGGGCGTGCGTCTCCTTCTGCCCGAGCTGCTTGAAGGTGACCAGGTAGCGGCCGGCCGGCGCGAGCGGCGCGATGGTGTTGACGCCCACCCCGAGCTGGGAGTTGTCGTTGGTGGGGCCGCCCGCCGCGCTGGCCAGGTGGCCGAAGAACTTCGGCGGGGCCAGCGACCCGACGACCGACCGTCCCCGGTGGTAGGAGAGGGTGAAGTCGGTGTTCACCGGCGCGCCGGCCTGGTCGAAGCAGAACACGTAGACCAGCAGGTCGGTGCCGGAGGCACCCCAACGGGCGACGGTGCACCGGCGCGGACCGGCGTTCGGTTGGATCGCGGTGACCTGCACGTTGCCGGCGAGCACCCCGGCCAGCCCGACCCCGGGCAGCTGCACCGACCACTGCCCGACCCCGAGCGGGGCCAGCGCGGCGGGGGCCCCGGTCGACACGTACGACTGGACCAGGCCGCTGACCCCGCCCTGGACGTAGGCGTGTGCGGTGCCGGCCGGCAGCACCCCGGAGCTGGCGGTCCACAGCACGGTGAACCGGCTGTCGTCGCGGGTGCCGCCGGGGGCGAAGCACTGCACGTCGACGATCTCGTCGGTGCCCGACTGGAACCAGCGCACCACGGTGCAGTAGTGCCCGGCGCGGTCGACCGGGGTCACGTGCGGCACCCCGCGTGCACCGGCCCCGATCTGCGGGAAGCGCACCTGGAACCGGCCCGGGGCGAGTTTGACGCCGTCGGCCCAGGCGGCCGGGAAGGCGGTCTTCCAGGTGCCCCACTGCCGGGTGGTGTCCAGCACGGTC
Organism: Micromonospora wenchangensis; assembly: GCF_002210435.1. GTDB lineage: Bacteria > Actinomycetota > Actinomycetes > Mycobacteriales > Micromonosporaceae > Micromonospora > Micromonospora wenchangensis. The sequence goes on along the minus strand of NZ_MZMV01000032.1, from coordinate 61,777 downwards.
CAGCTGGTGACGGTGGGGTTGTCGACGTAGGCGAAACCCCAGCGGTCCGCGGTGGCCGCCGCGGCGGGTGCGGTCGGCGCGAGCCCCACGGCCGCCACCAGGGCGGCCAGTGCGACGGCGACGACACGGCGAACTCTCATCTGTTCCTCCGATCGGTGGTGGTCGAACAGGAACCCAGCGTGAGCGGAGGGCGCGCCCGAAAGCAACGGTGTCGGCTACCCGGTGTGACTACAGTCGGGAGCCCGTCACTGAGGTATCAAACGGCCCGCGACGCCCTCGTCCGCCGCCCGCTCCGGCCCGGCGGTGCCGGCGCGACCCGACACGTTTGTCGTGCTGACCGCCGGGAAGGGAGCGGACATGACGAAACCTCGTGTGGTGATCGTGGGCGCCGGTTTCGCCGGTTACCACGCGGCGAAGACGTTGCGTCGGCTGGCCGGCGGACGGGCCGAGATCGTGCTGCTGAACTCGACCGACTACTTCCTCTACCTGCCGCTGTTGCCCGAGGTGGCCGCCGGGGTGGTCGAACCCACCCGGATCTCGGTCCCGCTGACCGGCACCCTGCCCGGGGTCCGGGTGGTCGTCGGCGAGGCCGACCGGGTCGACCTGCGCCACCGCTGGGTCGGTTTCACCAACCCGGAGGGGGAACGGGGGCAGCTCGCCTACGACCGGCTGGTGCTCTGCGTCGGCAGCGTCAACAAGCTGCTGCCCATCCCCGGCGTGACCGAGTACGCCCACGGGTTCCGGGGCCTGCCCGAGGCGGTCTACCTGCACGACCACGTGGTCCGCCAGATCGAGCTGGCCGAGCAGGCGCAGGACCCGGCCGAGCAGCGGGCCCGGTCCACCTTCGTCGTGGTGGGCGCGGGCTACACCGGCACCGAGGTCGCCGCGCACGGGCAACTGTTCACCGACGCGTTGCACGCCCAACGCCCCCGGTTGACCGTCCGGCCCCGGTGGATGCTGCTGGACGTCGCCCCCCGGGTGCTGCCGGAACTTGACGAGCGGATGTCGGCCACCGCCGACCGGGTGCTGCGCCGCCGGGGGGTCGACGTGCGGATGGGCACCTCGGTCGCCGAGACCACCGCCGACGGGGTGCACCTCACCGACGGCGAGTACGTCCCGACCTGCACGCTGGCCTGGTGCGTCGGGGTCCGCCCCGACCCGTTCGTGGCCGAGTTGGGCCTGCGTACCGAGAAGGGCCGGCTGGTGGTCGACGAGTACCTCAACGTCCCCGGCTTCCCCGAGGTGTACGCCTGCGGCGACGCCGCCGCCGTGCCGGACCTGACCCGCCCCGGGCAGCTCTGCACGATGACCGCCCAGCACGCGCAACGGCAGGGCAAGCTCGCGGCGCACAACATCGCCGCCTCCTACGGGCACGGCAGGCGTCGCCCGTACAAGCACCACGACCTGGGCTGGGTGGTCGACCTGGGTGGAAAGGACGCGGCGGCGAACCCGCTGAAGCTGTCGCTGTCCGGGCTGGCCGCCAAGGCGGTCACCCGGGGCTACCACCTGCTGGCGATGCCCGGCAACCGGGCGCGGGTGAGCGCCGACTGGGTGCTCGACGCCGCGCTGCCCCGCCCGGCGACGCAGCTCGGCCTGGTCCCGGCCCACGCCGTGCCGTTGGAGAGTTCCTCGCCCGAGGTGCCGGTGCGCACCCGCTGAGCCGGTGGCGGCCGGACGGCCACGGGACGCGGGCGGGCGTCGGCGACGACCCGCGTCCCGGCTTCACTCCCGCGGGGTGAGGGGTGCTCACCCGCGCCGGACAGACCATCGGGACGACCGGAGGTCTTCCGAGGCACGCGGAAGGGTAGGTCGTCATGAAGAGGATCGTGGAGATTGTCCCGGCCCGTCCCGGCTGGTACTCCCGCTGGCAGGTCGGCCCCGAGCTGACCCGGTGCTACCCGGTGAGCCTGTGGGCACTGGTGGAGGAGGCCGACGGCTCGGGCCGTGAGGTGGTGGGCATGGACTGCGCCGGGCAGTGGCCCGGCGCGGAGGACAACGAGTCGGGCGGGGGATTCGTCCGGTACCTGTTCCAACTGCCCGATTCCGGTCCTCCGGAGGACGTCGAACCCCCGCCGTCCGTCGCGCCCCGGTCGACCGGGCCCCGCCGGCAATCCGCCGTCGAGGTACAGGAGGCCGTCGTCAGCGTCTGACGGTGGTCCGCGCCGCGCCTTCCTCCCCGCCCCCGGCCCCTGGTCCCAGGGTCGGGGGCCCGGCCGGACGCCTCAGCCCACCTCGCGGACGTCGTCGACGGCGTCGGTCGCCGGCTGCTCCTCCACCGCCAGCAACTCGGCCAGGCCGGTGCGGTCGAGCAGCTGCTGGAGCCGGGCGCTGACCCCGGCCAACCGGACCGGACCGGCCCCGCCCTGGCTGAGCACCACGAACGCGCTCAGCCCCGACGAGTCGCACAGGCCGACCCCACCCAGGTCGACGATCAGCGCGCGGTGACCGTCCGCGCGGACCCCGGCCGCCGCCTCGATCAGTTCCGGCGCGGTGTCGAAGTCGAGGTCGCCGGTGAGCCGCAGCCGGGCGGTGCCGGCGTCGAGCCGGGTCACCTCGATGGTCAACAGCTGCGGGCGCATGCCCCCATGTTCCCAGCAACGGGTGATCGGGAAACGCCGGGGTTCGGCCGACCCGGTGACCGGGTTCAGGCGGACGCGGCCGGGCGCTGCGGCGCGGGGGTGGACTGCTGCGGCAACTGACGGGCCAGCAGGCCGGTGACCCCGGTCATGTCGAGGATGGTGGTCAGGAAGCGGGGGACGGCCCGCAGCCGGACCAGCGTCCCGACCCGTTGCCCCTCCCGCCAGGCGTGCACGATGACCGACAGGCCGGTGCTGTCGATGAAGGTCAGCCCGGAGAAGTCGAAGACGACCGCCGTAGGGCGCTCCACCAGCACCCGGTCGACCTCCACCCGCAACGGTCGGGAGGTGGCGTAGGCCAGCTCACCGCCGACCGACAGGACCGGCGCCGAAGGGTCGGAGCGGTCCACCGACATGGTCAGCGGGGCGGTCTCGGGTTTCCTTCCAGGGGGCACCACAGCACGCCTTTCCGCAGGGCCGACGGTCGGGCCGGACTACGCCGGATCGTAACAACCCGCCGGTGGGCCCGCAGGGGTGCGGATCCGAGCGCGGGACGCCGTGCGGTGGCGGTGCCCGCGTTCCGGCGTAGGCTGAGCGGAACAGATTGGAACATACGGCCTACATCCGGGAGGTGCCGGATGGTGACAAGGGGAGCGGGGCTCAGCTGGTGAGTGCTGCCGACGTCAGGGGTTTCGACCCGGGCGACGGACGGATCTCCACGCCGAGTGCCGGTCGGGCCGCGGCGCGGTCCGCCGGCGCGCCCGCCGGGCTGCCGCCGTTGGCCCCCGACCGGGTCGGCCCCGACCCCGCCCGACCCGACCCGGACCGCGTGGACCCGGCCTGGTCCGAGGTCGTCGAACACTTCCGGGAGGGCCTGGTCGTCTGCGACGCCGACGGGGTGGTCCGGCACGTCAGCCCGGTCGCCGAGCGGCTGCTGCCCGAGGTGTCGCCCGGCCGTCCCCTGGCCGCCTCCGGTCTCGCCGTGCTGACCGGTGCCGCCGCCGAGCCCGACGGGTTCGGTCACCACGGTCGGCGGCTGCGCATCCGCCGGGTGCCGCTGTCCGGCTCCCGGAGCTGTCTCTACGTCGAGGACGTCACCGACAGCGTCTCCCGGGCCGACGCGCTGCTCGCCGAGCGGGCCCGGTCGGCCTTCCTCGCCGTGGTCGGCGAGAAGCTGGGCAACCCGCTGCACCCGGACCGGGCCGCCGCCGCCGTGGTCCGGCTCACCGTGCCCACCCTGGCCGAGGTGGCGGTGCTGGTGCTCGCCCCCCGCTCCGGGCGGGCCCGGTGGTGGCGGGCGACCCGGGCCGACGACGAGTCGCCCACGGTGGACAGTGGCGTGCTGCCCGCCGCCGCGCTGCCCCCGGCGATCGTCGAGGGGCTGTCCGGGGTGGAACCGCACGCGGTGGACTGGTTGGTCGACCAGGCGGTCGAGGCCGGTTGGCTGCCGGGGCTGAGCGCCCGCGAGGTGACCGCCCGGGTGGTCCCGCTGCCCGGTCGGGACGCCCCGGCGGGTGTGCTGCTGGTGGCCCGGCGTACCCGCTGGTACGACGACGCCGACGTGGAGCTGGTCCGGGCCTTCGCCGCCCGGGCCGGCGCGGCGCTCACCACCGCGGTCCTCTACCGCAACCAGGCCGAGGTGGCCGACACCCTCCAGGCCAGCTTGGTGCCGGTGGAGCCGGCCGGCGTGGCGGGGGTGCAGTGGGGCACGGCGTACCGGCCCTCCCAGGCGAGCCTGCGCATCGGCGGGGACTTCTACGGCGCGCACCGGCTGGCCGACGGCGGTGCGGTGTTCTTCCTCGGTGACGTCTCCGGCAAGGGGGTGGAGGCGGCGGTGTTCACCGGCCAGCTCCGCCAGTGCCTCCAGGCGCTCTACCGGGTCGAGCCGCGGCCCGGCTCGCTGCTGAAGCTGCTCAACGACGCCCTGCTGGAGACCACCCAGGCGCACGGGCAGGGCCGGTTCGCCACCATGGTGCTCGGGGTGGTGCGTCCGCACCGCGACGGTGGCCTGTCGCTGACCCTGGCCGGTGGCGGGCACCTGCCGCCGCTGGTGCTGCGCCACGGCGGCGAGGTGGAGACGGTGCCGCTGAGCGGGATGCTGATCGGGGTGGTCCCCGACCCGCGCATCGGCGAGGTCACCGTCCGGCTGGCCGTGGGGGAGACCTGCCTGCTCTACAGCGACGGGGTGACCGAGGCCCGGGGCGGTCGGCGCGGCGACGAGCAGTTCGGTCAGGACCGGTTGGTCCACGCCGTCACCGGCTGCCACCGGATGCCCGCTGCGGCGCTCGCCGAGCGGGTCGAGCAGGTCACCTGCGACTGGCTGGCGCACGGCGACCACGACGACATCGCGGTGCTCGCCCTGCGGGCCACCGGACCGGGCGGTCGCCCCCGGCGGCACCTGCACTCCGTGCCGGCCGTGCCGGAGGACCCGGCCGGGGAGGCGACGTCGTGACCGCCCCGACCGAGCCGTACCGGGCCTTCGGCGACTTCCTCGCCTGCCTGGAGGAGGCGGACGAGTACGGCGCGATCGAGGTGGTCACCGGGCTGCTCGACGCCGGCGTCCCGGCGGAGCGGGTGCTGCTCGACCTGGTCGCCCCGGCCCAGTCCGAGGTGGGCGAGCGGTGGGCCCGCAACGAGTGGAGCGTGGCGCAGGAGCACGCCGCGACGCACATCAGCGAACGGGCGGTGGCGGCGGTCGCCGGGTACGCCGCTCCACGTCCGACCCGGGGACGGATCGTGGTGGCCTGCATGGACGGTGAGTGGCACGCCCTGCCGCCCCGGCTGGTCGCCGAGGTGCTGCGGCTGCGCGGCTGGCAGGTGACCTTCCTGGGCGCCAGTGTGCCGGCAGCCCACCTGGTGTCGTACCTGCACCGGCACGACGCGCACGCGGTCGCGTTGGCCTGCGCCCTGCCGATGCGGTTGCCGCAGGCGCACCGGATGGTCGAGGCGTGCCGGCGTTCGGACGTACCCGTGGTGGTCGGTGGGCGTGGGTTCGGCGTGGACGGCCGGTGGGCCCGGCGGCTCGGGGTCGCCTGGGCCCCGGACGCCCCGGGCGCGGCCGGCCTGGTCGCCGACGAGCGGGCCCTGCGCCGGGTGCCCCCGGCGGACCTGTCCCACCTCGCCGACGACGAGTACGCCAGCCTGGTGAAGCGGCGCGGCGAGCTGATCGACTCGGCGGTGGCGGACCTGCGGGCCCGGGTGCCGTCGGTGGGGGAGTACACCCCGGCCCAGTGGGACGCCACCACGGGCGACCTGGGCTACATCGTGGACTTCCTGGCCGCCGCCGTCTACGTCGACGACGGGGAGCTGTTCACCGACTTCGTGACATGGCTGGTGGCGATCCTGACCAGTCGGGGGGTGCCGGCCGGGTCGGTCGCCGCGACCCTGGGGCACTACCGGCGCGTCCTGCGGGACTTCCCCCGGGCGGGGCGGTTCCTGGCGCTCGGCGCGGCGGCGACCGTCGCGTCCGGCGGGGTACGGCACTGACGCGCCTTGCGGGCCCGCGGGGAGGCGCCGCGTATACTTGCTGCACTGCAAGGGTCTACCTGTGGTGGGAGCGAGAGGGACGACGTTGACCTTCACCGTGACGCACGCCGAGCGGGACGGTGGCGGCGTGTGTCTGCGGCTCACCGGTGAGCTGGACCTCAGCTCGGCCGGGGCACTCAACACCGAGATCGACCGGCTCGCCGCGGGCGGCGAGCGGCACCTGCTGCTCGACCTCACCGAGCTGACCTTCTGCGACTCCACGGGCATCGCGGCCTTCGTCCGTGGGGACAACCTCGCCACCGAGCGGGGTGGCTGGCTGCGGCTGTACGGGGCGACCGGCCGGGTGGACCGGGTCCTCCAGATCACCGGCCTGGCCGACGTGCTGCGCTATCAGCCCGACACCGCCGACCCGCGGTCGCCGTCCGCCCGGTGATGGGCTAAATTTCCCCGCCAGCGGGTGACCGCGCAGTTCCCGCTCCGCGGGTGACCGCGTTCGGTCAGGCCGCCAACGGGGTACCGAGACCGTCGTCCCCCGCTCGCCGACACAGACAGGTTGGACCCATGGACCGAGGCGCCACGAACCCCGTCCGCATCCTGGTGGTCGACGACGACCCGGGTGACGTGCTGATGATCGAGGAAGCGCTGGCGGACTCCGGCATCGCCAAGGTCATCGACGTGGTCGGTGACGGTCAGGAGGCGATGGAGTTCCTGCGGCAGGAGGGCCGGCACGTCGACGCCCGGCGACCCGACGTGATCCTGCTCGACCTGAACATGCCCCGGATGGACGGGCGGCAGGTGCTCGGCGAGGTCAAGCAGGACGACGACCTGCGCACCATCCCGATCGTGGTGTTGACCACCTCCAACGCGGACACCGACATCGTGGGCAGCTACAGCCTCCAGGCCAACGCCTACGTCACCAAGCCGATCGACCTGGACGACTTCAACGACGTGGTGCGCCGCATCGACGAGTTCTTCGGTCGGGTCGTGGTGCTGCCCAAGCGTTCCTGACCGCCCGGGGTGTCCCGACGTGTCGGGTCCGCCCCGGGAGCCGCCCCGCAATTGCTGAACATTTTTCTCGAACCGCCCCGGGGGTCGTCGGCTGCCGCGAGGATCGAGCTGGGACAGACGTACCAGCTTCCTGGGGGGCGACACGTATGAGGTTCTCCGTCGTTGAGTCCGGCTACGACCGGCGACAGGTCGATTCCTGCCTGGACGAGCTCGGAGTCCGGTTGACCCGGCTCGCCGCGCGGGCGGAGGTGATCGCCGGCGCGGGGCGGGACTGGGACCAGATCCGCCAGGAGACCACCCTGCTCCTGGCGATGGTCGACCGGCGGCGGGCCGACGCCGACCGGGGCGCGGCCCGGCCGGCGGCCCCGCGTACGGCAGGCGAGCTGCTGGCCCGGGCGCGCGCCGAGCTGGACGCCGCCCGGGAGGAGGCCCGGCAGTTGCGCGAGCGGGTGTACGCCGAGGCGGTGCAGGCCCGCCGCGAGTTCGAGGCGTCGCTGCACGAACGGCGGCACCGGGCGGCCCGGGTCGACCAGCTTCTGACCGGGCTGACCGTCGGGACCGTGCCGGTCGACACCCCGACCGCCGCCGCCGGGGGTGTCCCGGCCACCCGGGTCGCCACCGGCACCGACGAGGTGACGGTCGACCTGCCCGAGCCGGGCACCCGGGTCGCCTGAACCGCCAGGCGGGGCCGGTTCAGAGCAGCGCGTCGACCACGGTGGAGGCCCGGTCCTCGTGCCGCGCGTACGCGCCGGGGTAGGCGGAGATCTGCACGGCCTGTGCGGCGGCGGTGATGCTGAGCTGCCGCCAGCCGGGGACCTCGGCCAGCGCGGAGTAGAACGCCCGCGCCGCGTAGGCGGGGCGCATCAGCTGGGCCACCGTGCCCCAACCGCTGCTCGGGCGCTGCTGGAACAGGCCCACCGAGTCGTGGTCCGAGCCGCTGCCCTGGTGCGGGTGGTCGTACGACTCGGGCAGCACGTCGCTGGCGAGGTTGTGCAGGTCGCTCTCCTGCATGGCGGTGGCCACCGCGACCACCAGGCCCCGGCGCGGCACCCCCAGCTCCACGCCGACCTCGACGATCACCCGGGCGTTGTCCATCTGCACCCGGGTGAGCCCGGCGACCGGGCGGGGTCGGGCCGGCTTCGTCGGCTCCGGCGCGGTGCCGCGGGTGGCCGACGGGTGGGGACTGGCCGGCAGGGGACTGGCCGGTAGGGCCGCCCGCTCCCGGGCCCGGGAGGCCCGCTGCTCCTCGGCGGACCGGTCGGCCAGCGCCTCCTGCGCCGGCCGGGGCTGCCGGTCGACCCGGTGCGTCCCGGCCAGCGCGACAAGTCCCAGGCAGCAGGTCACGCCACCGGCGAGGACGATCCGGGCGGGCGTCGAGGCGAGCGCGGCACCGATGCCCCGGCGGGGTGGTTCCGGCGCGCGGTGCCGGCCGATCCTCCGTTCGTCCGAGGCCACCCGGGTCGAAGGGGTGGCCTGGCGGTTCCGGGGCGGCTGCTGCGCGGCGGTCTCGTCGGGGTGCACCCGACGAGGTTAGAGAGGTTTCTGCTGCTGACCGGCGATGGTATGGGTGGCCTACGCCACAATCGGCCGGAATCCGCCCGGATATTCTCCGCGTCTCCCTGTCAAAGCCCTGAACCATCCATGTTGCTTTTGTCGGCTATGCCGCCCAGACAAGGATGAAGCGGGCGGACGCCGGCGGTTTCGGGACGTCGGCCGGGACCCGAACGAACGGTGGAGGCGACGTCCGCCGTCCCGGTGGCGTCACCTCGCCCGGACGTCGCGTGGCGTCCACGCTCAGTGCCGGCCGTTCTCGGCCGCGCTCACGGTCAGCCGGTGCCGGCTGCTGTCGTCGCTGGAGAACGGCCACAGCCGGTCGGCGTACGCGACCAGTTCGGCCAACTGTTCCCGGCTCAACCCGGCCGACGAGATGCTGGCGTGCACGTCGGCCCGGTACCGGCCGTCGTCGTCGCGCCCCAGCTTCGCCTCGGCGGTCACCTGCACCGTGTGCGCCTCGTCGGTGATCTCCCCGGCCGCCTCGACCGCCGCGTGGTGCAGGCAGGAGGCGAAGGCGGCGGCGAGCAACTGCTCCGGGGTCAACCCGGTGCAGTGCGGCGCGAGCGGCGACGCCAGCGCGGTGGACAGCTCACCGTCGTCGGTGCGTACGTGCCCGCCCGTGGCGGTCGCGCTGGCCTCGTGCAGCCAGGAACTCGGATCCGGCATCGCGTTCCCCCCTCATCCGTCGGCCGGGTTCCCGGCCACGAAGGGGTGAAACGCCCGCGACACGCCGACGGCCGGGATCAGACCGGTCCGGTCCGGGACCAGTCGGGCAGCGCCACCGCCTCGGTCGCCTCGGCGGCCGCCCGTTCGGTCCACGGCGACACCGGCGCGGTACGGGGCCGGGGCACCGAGGCCAGCATCGGCACGTAGACCCGGGCGTCGACCACCTCCGCCAGCTCCAGCGCCGCCACCAGACTGCTGGGCCGCTCGCGCGGGTCGTCGGCGAGACAGCGCCGGCACAGGTCGGCCACCTCGGGCGGCAGGCCCGCGACCGGCGGCAACGGCTCCGGCGTGATCTTCCGGCGGGACCCGACCAACTGGGTGGCGGTGGTCCCCGCCGCGTACGGCAGTCTCCCGGTGAGGCAGTAGTAGAGCAGCACACCGACGGCGTACATGTCGGCGGCGGGGGTGGCCGGCTGCCTGTCGAACTGCTCCGGGGCCAGGTACGCCGGAGTCCCCACCAGCACACCCTCCGGGCTGTGGTCGGGCGCACCGGCCGGGGTGGCGATACCGAAGTCGAGCACCTTCGCCCCGGACGGGGTGAGCATCACGTTTGCCGGTTTGACGTCGCGGTGCACGATGCCGTGGGCGTGCGCCGCGGCGAGCGCGGCGGCCACCTCGGCGCAGACCCGGACCGCGATCCGCCAGTCCAACGGCCCGGCCCGCAGGTGCGCGGCGAGGGTCTCGCCCTCCACCAGCTCCATCACGATGTACGGCATCTCCCGGCCGGGCAGCGTCGTCGAGGTGCCGAAGTCGTGGACGCTGGCGACGTTGGGGTGCACCAACCGGGCGGCCGACCGGGCCTCGGCCCTGATCCGCTCGACCGAGGTCTGCTCGCCCCGGTGGGCGGGGGACATCAGCTTCACCGCGACCGGCCGGTCCAGGACGATGTCGTGGGCCCGCCAGACCTCCGACATCCCACCCATGCCGATGCGCTGTTCGAGCTGGTACCGCCCGGCCAGCGTCCTCATCGACCCGCTCCCGTCCATGCCGACCGCGTCGCCGGGGTGGCGATGGCGCTGTCGAGCCGGTACCCGGCCGCTGCGCTGGGCAAACCGTACCCGCCCCGCCCCCGGACCCGGTCCCACCGGGCGGACCCGGTCGAGCCACCCCGACCCGGCCCCGGGTGCGGTAGCTTGCCGTCAGTGGCCCGCGCGACCGCCGGCCACCGGAGGGAGGCCCCGATGGGCGAGGTGACCGTACGCTTCGTCGGCGGGCCGGCCCACGACCTGGTCCGTGCCCTGCCGGCCGACCCGGCGGGGGCGCCGCCCACCCGCTGGGTGCTGCGCCACCCGGACACCCCGCCGGCCCCCGGCGGGGGCGGCCCCGACCACCTCTACCAGCGGGACCGGCCGGCCGGCGACGGCCACTGGACGATGTCCTTCGTGCACACCTACCCGACCGGCATGAGCCAGTAGCCGCCCGCCACACCGGGCCGTCGGCGGCCGGGCGCGATCCGGGGAACCGCCCCCCGACGCCGCCCGGCCGGGTACGGTCGAGCGGGGCCGCGCGCACAGCGGGCACACAGGATGCGCATAGGTCAGCGCCAGTAACCGGTCCCACGATGGGGGCATGGTGACCGACGGGCAGACCGCACCACACCGGATCGAGTTGCGCCGCCCCGACGGCGAACCCGTCCGGGTGCTGGTGGTCGACGACGAACCCACCCTGACCGACCTGCTGTCGATGGCGCTGCGCTACGAGGGCTGGCAGGTGCGCAGCGCGGGCAACGGAATGGCGGCGTTGAGCGCGGCCCGCCAGTTCCAGCCCGACGCGGTGGTGCTCGACGTGATGCTTCCCGACCTGGACGGCTTCCAGGTGCTGCGCCGGCTGCGCGAGCAGACCCCGACCGTGCCGGTGCTCTTCCTGACCGCCCGCGACGCGGTCGAGGAGCGGATCGCCGGGCTCACCGTCGGCGGCGACGACTACGTCACCAAGCCGTTCAGCCTGGAGGAGGTCATCGCCCGGCTGCGGGCCCTGCTGCGGCGTACCGGCTTCGCGGTGACCGCCCGGGAGGAGGCCGTGCTCACCGTCGGCGACCTCACCCTCGACGAGGACAGCCACGAGGTACGCCGGGGCGACGACCTGATCACCCTGACCGCCACCGAGTTCGAACTGCTGCGCTACCTGATGCGCAACCCGCGCCGGGTGCTCAGCAAGGCGCAGATCCTCGACCGGGTGTGGAACTACGACTTCGGCGGGCAGGCCAACGTGGTCGAGCTGTACATCTCGTACCTGCGCAAGAAGATCGACGTGGGACGCGCGCCGATGATCCACACCCTGCGCGGCGCCGGCTATGTCCTCAAGCCCGCGCCGTGACCGGGCCGGTCGGCTCCGCCGCCGGCTGGCCGGCGGCCCGTGGCGTCGCCGGTTGGCGGGCTGGTCCCTGCGCCGCCGGCTGGTGCTCACCGTGGTCGCGCTGCTGGCGCTGGTCAGCGTGGGCATCGGCGGGCTGACCACGGTCGCGCTACGGCACTTCCTGATCAACCAGGTCGACACCCAGCTCGCCGGGGACAACCGCCGCTTCGACAGCCGGCTGCCCTGGGACCGGACCCCGGGCCAGCCCCGCCCCCTCGACCAGGCCACCGGCCGGCAGGGGCAACCCGACCCGCCACCGACGTACCCGGTCGGCTCGATCGGGATGCGGATCGTCCCGCAGGAGCAGCCGTCGGCCCGCATCCGCAGCGCCTCCGGCGCGACCGAGGCGCTCGCCGCCGCCGACGTCGCCCCGCTGACCGGGCTGCCCGCCGACAGCAGGCCGCACACCGTCGACCTCGGCGAGCGCGGCGACTACCGGGCGGTGGCCCGCCAGGTTCCCGGCGGCGACACCCTGGTCTTCGCCATCCCGCTGCGCCCCGTGCAGGAGACCGTCTGGTGGATGGTCGTCGCCCAGGCGGGCGTCGCCACCGCCGGCCTGCTCATCGCCGGCAGCCTGGGCGCGCTGATCGTCCGGGCCACGCTGCGCCCGCTGAACCGGGTGGCGGCCACCGCCGGGCGGGTCGCCGAACTGCCGCTGGACCGGGGTGAGGTGGCGCTGTCGGTACGGGTGCCCGCCGCCGACACCGACCCGCGTACCGAGGTGGGGCAGGTCGGTGCGGCGCTGAACCGGATGCTGGGCCACGTGGCCGCCGCGCTCGCCGCCCGGCAGGCCAGCGAGACCCGGGTACGCCAGTTCGTCGCCGACGCCTCGCACGAGCTGCGGACCCCGCTGGCCGCGATCCGGGGCTACGCCGAGGTGGCCCGCCGGGGCCGGGACCGGGTGCCGTCCGACGTGGCCCACGCGTTGCGCCGGGTCGAGTCCGCCAGCACCCGGATGACCAGCCTTGTCGACGACCTGCTGCTGCTGGCCCGCCTGGACTCCGGCCGGCCGCTCGCCACCGGACCGGTCGACCTGACCGCGCTGGTGGTCGACGCGGTCAGCGACGCGCACGTGGCCGGGGGCGAACACCGGTGGCAGCTCGACCTGCCCGACGAGGCGGTGGAGGTGCCCGGCGACGCCGTCCGGCTGCACCAGGTGGTGGCGAACCTGCTCGCCAACGCGCGGGTGCACACCCCGCCCGGCACCACCGTCACCACCCGCATCGCCCCGGTGCCCGGCGCGGTGGAACTCAGCGTCACCGACGACGGCCCCGGGGTGCCCCCGGAACTGCGCGACGAGGTCTTCGAACGGTTCGCCCGAGGGGACAGCTCCCGGTCCCGGCAGCACGGCAGCACCGGCCTCGGCCTGGCCATCGTGGCGGCCGTGGTGGAGGCCCACCACGGCGGCGTCACGCTGGAGAGCCGACCGGGCCGTACGGTCTTCACCGTCCGGCTGCCGTCGTCCCCCACGCCCCCGGACTTCGCCGCGCCCGCGCCGCCGCAACCGGTCGCGCCCGCGCCGCCGGATTCCACAGCTCACGCATAGCTCGGTCACGGGGCCGCCCCAACCCGCTGTTCGAGGCTTGCCGCATGGACAGAACCGAGAGCCTGCTGACGACGCCGGCCGATCCGCCGGACGACACCGCGACCGCACCCCCGTCGGGTCCGCGCGCCGCCGCGACCGCACCGCCGGCCAGCTCGGCGTCGTCCCACCCGGACGACGCCGACCCGGCCCGCCGCGACCCGCGCTGGGTCAGACCCGCGCTGGCCGTGCTGCTGCTCGGCACCGGCCTGCTCTACCTGTGGGGCCTGGGGGAGTCCGGCTGGGCGAACTCGTTCTACTCGGCGGCGGTGCAGGCCGGCTCCGAGAGCTGGAAGGCGTTCTTCTACGGGTCCTCCGACGCGGCCAACTCGATCACCGTCGACAAGACGCCTGCCGCGCTGTGGCTGATGGCCCTGTCGGTACGGATCTTCGGGCTGAACAGCTGGGCGATCCTGGTGCCGCAGGCGCTGCTCGGCGTCGCCTCGGTAGGCGTCCTGTACGCCACCGTCCGCCGCTGGTACGGCCCGGCCGCCGGGCTGATCGCCGGGACGGTCCTGGCGCTCACCCCGGTCGCCACCCTGATGTTCCGGTTCAACAACCCGGACGCGCTGCTGGTGCTGCTACTCGTCCTCGGCGCGTACGCCACCGTGCGGGCGGTGGAGACGGCCAGCACCCGGTGGATCGTGCTGGTCGGGGTGCTGGTCGGCTTCGGCTTCCTCACCAAGATGCTCCAGGCGTTCCTGGTGGTCCCGGTCTTCGCCGGGGTCTACCTGTTGGCCGCGCCGACCGGCTTCTGGCGACGGATCCGTCAGCTGCTGCTGGCCGGCCTGGGTCTGGTCGTCGCCGCCGGCTGGTGGGTGGCCACCGTGGAGCTGGTCCCGGCCAGCGCCCGCCCGTACATCGGCGGTTCGCAGAACAACAGCATCCTGGAGCTGACCCTGGGCTACAACGGTCTCGGTCGGATCACCGGTGACGAGGAGGGCAGCGTCGGCGGTGGTGCCCGGATGGGCGGCGGCGGTGGGCCGTTCTCCGGACAGACCGGCTGGCTGCGGATGTTCGACACCGAGGTCGGCGGCCAGATCTCCTGGCTGCTGCCGGCCGCGCTGATCCTGCTCGTCGCCGGCCTGGTGCTGGCGGGCCGGGCGGCGCGTACCGACCGCCGTCGCGCCGGGCTGCTGCTGTGGGGCGGCTGGCTGCTGGTCACCGGGCTGATCTTCAGCTTCATGTCCGGCATCTTCCACGCCTACTACACGGTGGCCCTGGCGCCGGCGGTCGGTGCACTGGTCGGCATCGGCACCGTCCTGCTCTGGCGGGAACGCCGGGCCGCCGCCGGACCCGTCACCCCGGTCGCCGGTTCCGCGGTGCTCGCCGCGCCGGCCGCCGCCCCGGGTGTCGACGCCGCGACGGCCCCCGGGGTCGCCCCCGCGTCGGTGACCGGTGGTCGCCGGTCGCTGCGGTGGCGGGGGTGGTTCGCCACCGGGACCCTGGCCGTCACCCTGGCGGTGACCGCCTGGTGGTCGTGGCGGCTGCTGGGCCGCAGCGCCGACTTCCAGCCCTGGCTCCGGCCGGCCGTGCTGGTCGCCGGGCTCGCCGTGGCGGTGCTGATCCTGCTCACCCGGCGGCTGCCCCGGCGTCTGGTGCCGGTGGTGCTGGCACTCGGCGCGTCGGCCGCGCTGGCCGGCCCGGCGGCGTACGCGGCGCAGACCGCCGGCACCCCGCACACCGGGTCCATCCCGAGCGCCGGCCCGAACGTGCAGGGCGGCTTCGGTCCGGGTCGTGGTGGGCCCGGCGGCCGGATGGGCGACGGCATGGAGTTCCCCGGGGGTGGCGGTTTCCCCGGTGGCGGCGGTTTCCCCGGTGGTGGCGGCTTCCCGGGCGGCAACCGGGACGGCGGCACCGGCCGGAACGGTCAGCCTCCCGGCTTCCCCGGCGGCACCGCCAACGGCGGCACCGGCCAGTTCCCCGGCTTCCCCGGCGGCACCGGCCAGAACGGCGGTATCGGTCAGGACGGCGGTACCGGCCAGAACGGTGGCACCGGCCAGGACGGTGGGCGTACCAGGGGTGGCCAGGGGCGCACCGGCGGCGGGATGGGCGGCCTGCTCGACTCCCGGGAGCCGAGCGCCGCGCTGAAGGCGCTGCTGACGGCCGACGCCGACGACTACACCTGGGTCGCGGCGGCCGTCGGCTCCAACAACGCCTCCGGCTACCAGCTCGCCACCGGCCGGCCGGTGATGGCCGTCGGCGGCTTCAACGGCAGCGACCCGTCGCCCACCCTGGCCCGGTTCCAGGAGTACGTGGCCGCCGGGAAGATCCACTACTTCGTCGGCGGGGGCGGCTTCCGGGCCAACGGCGGCAGCTCCGCCTCCCAGGAGATCGCCACCTGGGTCGCCGGGAACTTCACCGCGCAGACCGTCGACGGGGTCACCGTCTACGACCTCACCAGCGCCGGACAGGAGGCACAGGGATGACCACGACCGGCAGTCCCCGGCCCGCCGTGCAGACCCGGACCGGCACCCCGACCGCCGTACTCGACGTGGTGGTGCCGGTCTACAACGAGGAGGCCGACCTCGGTCCCTGCGTACGTCGGCTGCACCAGCACCTCAGCGCGCACTTCCCGTACCCGTTCCGGATCACCGTGGCGGACAACGCCAGCGTCGACGGCACCCTCGCCGTGGCCGAGGCGCTCGCCGCCGAACTCCCGCACGTCGAGGTACGGCACCTGAGCGCCAAGGGACGCGGCCGGGCGCTGCGGGCCGCCTGGTCGGCCTCGGACGCCCCGGTGCTGGCGTACATGGACGTGGACCTGTCGACCGACCTGGCCGCGTTGCTGCCCCTGGTCGCCCCGCTCATCTCCGGCCACTCGGACCTCGCCATCGGCACCCGGCTGGCCCGGACCTCCCGGGTGGTGCGGGGCGCCAAGCGCGAGGTGATCTCCCGGGCCTACAACCTGCTGCTACGGGGCGCCCTCGCCGCCCGGTTCTCCGACGCGCAGTGCGGCTTCAAGGCGATCCGCGCCGACGTGGCCCGGGAGCTGCTGCCGCTGGTGCAGGACACCGGCTGGTTCTTCGACACCGAACTGCTGGTGCTCGCCCAGCGCGCCGGGCTGCGCATCCACGAGGTGCCGGTGGACTGGGTCGACGACCCGGACAGCCGGGTCGACATCGTGGCCACCGCGCTGGCGGACCTGCGCGGCATCGGCCGGCTGGGGCGGGCCCTGGTCACCGGGGCGTTGCCGCTGGCCGCGCTGCGCGCGCAGTGGGGCCGGGCGCCGCTGGCCCCCGCACCGGCGCGGGTGCCGGCCGGGCTGCCCGCACAGTTGGCCCGGTTCGCCCTGGTCGGCGTGGTCAGCACGGTGGCGTACCTGGTGCTGTTCGTGGCGACCCGGGGGATGCTCGGCGCGCAACCGGCGAACCTGCTGGCGCTGCTGGTGACGGCGGTGGGCAACACCGCGGCGAACCGTCGGCTCACCTTCGGCATCACCGGGCGGCGGGCCGCCGGCCGGCACCACCTGCAGGGGTTGCTCGCCTTCGCCCTCGGACTGGCGTTGACCAGCGGCGCGCTCGCCGCCCTGCACGCGGTCGGCACCCCGTCCCGGCCGGTCGAACTGGTCGTGCTGGTGGTCGCGAACCTGGCCGCGACGGCGCTGCGGTTCCTGCTGCTGCGCCTGGCGATGCACCACCGGCGGGGCTGACCGGCCGGGCGGTGGCGCGTCGTCGCCCGCGGGCCCCGCACGGACGGCCACCGGCACCGGGCGGCGCGGGGCCCGCCGGGCGCGGGCTGACGCCGGCGGGACGGTCCGGCGTCAGTTCACCGGCGTGACCACCCGGGACACCTCCGGCAGCGCGACGGTACGCGCCACCGCCTCCGTGGCCCCGGGGGAGAAGTCGGCGGTGGTCGCCCGGACGACCAGTTCCGGTTCCAGCCGCACCGACGTGGTGCTGCCCGAGCCGAGCAGGGTGAGCAGGGCGTGCAGGGCCTGCGAGCCCATGTCCCGCAGGGGGGTACGGATGGAGGTGAGCGGCACCAGGAGTTGGGCGTCCACGTCGATGTCGTTGTACCCGACCACCGCCACCTCCCGACCGACCCGCAGGCCGTGGTCGCGCAGGGTGCCCATCGCCCCGATCGCGGCGAAGTCGTTGACCGCGAAGACCCCGTCGGGCCGACCGGTGTCCAGCAGGCCGGCCATCGCCGAGGCCCCGCCGGCGACGTCGAAGGTGGACGGCGCGACCCACCGCGGGTCGACCGGCACGCCCCGGGCCTTCGCCGCGGCGAGGAAGCCCGCGACCCGGTCGGCGGCGGTGCTGGCGTGCCCGGGACCGGCGATCACCGCCAGCCGCCGGCAGCCCACGTCGATCAGGTGCTCGGCGGCGAGCCGACCACCGAGGCGGTCCCGGCCGGTCACCGACGGGAAACCCCGCGAGGCCCGACTGACCAGCACGAACGGAACCCCGTCGGCGGCCAGCCGGGCCAGCATCGGATCGTTGCGGCGGGCGTCACCGATGATCAGCCCGTCCACCCGTTCCCCGATCAACCGCTGGATGCGCAGCGCCCGCGCCTCGTCGTCGTCCCAGCTGCTGCTGACCACCGCCTGGTAGCCGGCGGCGGCAGCGGCGGCGTCGATGCCCTCGAAGACGGTGGCCAGCACGATGTCGGTGATCCGGGGGACCAGCACGCCGATCACCCCGGTCTTGCCGCTGCGCAGGCTGGCCGCCCAACGGTCCCGGTGGAAACCCAGCTCCCGGGCGGCGGCCACGATCCGGGCCGCGGTCGCCGGGGCGACCCGCACGTCGTCGCCGCGCAGCACCCGGGACACCGTGGAGACGTGCACACCGGTGTGGCTGGCGACGTCGCGCAGGGTCACCCGCTTGTTCACTGTGCCTCCCGTGCCGGACCGGTACCCGTACCCGGCAACCTAGCTGAGATGACTGCCCCCGTTCACATCGAAGGTCATGCCGGTGACCGTGGCGCAGGAATCGGAGAGCAGGAACAGCACGATGTCGGCGATCTCCTGCGCCGAGGAGACCCGGCCCAGTGGCATCCGGGACCGCAGCGCCGCCTTCTGTTCGGCGGTGAGCCGGTCGTGCATCGGGGTCGCCACCGGGCCGGGCGCGACGGCGTTGACCCGTACCGCCCGCGGTCCGAAGTCGACGGCCAGGTGCCGCATCAGGCCCAGCACCCCCGCCTTCGCCGCCGCGTACGCCGTGCCCGACAGCCGGGTGCCGCCGTCGCGGGCGTTGAGGCTGCTCATCAGCACCAGCGACCCGCCGCCGGCCGCCGCCATCCGGGGCACCACGGCCTGGGAGACGACGAACGCGGCGGTGAGGTTGTTGCGCAGGGTGCGTTCCCACTCGGTGAGGCTGGTCTGTTCGATGCCACCGGCGCTGACCACCCCGGCCAGGTGGGCGACCCGGCGCGGGGTGCCGATCGCGTCGACGAACTCGCCCACCGCGACCGGGTCGGCGGCGTCCACGCCGGTGGAGACGTCCAGCACGTGCACCGTCTCGCCCCGGGCGCGGGCGGTGGCGACCACCGCCGCGCCGATGCCGCTGGCCCCGCCGGTCACCAGCAGGCTCACGACGTACCGCCGAGGATCTCGTCGCGGGCCCGCCGGTAGGCGTCGGAGAGCAGCATCTCCGGCTGGGAGTAGACGACGAAGCGGACGCCCCGGTCGATCCAGCGGCGGGCCTCCTCGGCGGAGTAGGCAAGCATGCCGGCGACCCGGCCGGCGGCGACCACCCGCTCGACGAAGTCGACCGCGTGCTTCTCCACCTCCGGATGGGTGGGCTGGTAGCCCAGGCCCAGCTTGACCGACAGGTCGGCCCGGCCGAGCATCAGCACGTCGAGGTCGGCGGCGAGGATGTCGTCCAGGTTGGCCAGCCCGGTGGGGGTCTCGACCAGGGCGACCACGGTGGTGTTCCGCCCGGCCCAGGTCAGGTAGCGGTCGAAGTCGCCCCGGGCGGTGCCGTGCCCGGCGGCCCGCGCCGCCGAGCACAGCGTCCGGTCACCGACCGGCGGGTAGTGGGTCAGCCGGGCCGCCTCGACGGCCTGCTCGCCGGTCTCCACCAGCGGCAGCACCACCCCGCCGGCACCGCTGTCCAGGGACCAGAGCAGGTCCTTCTCCTCGATCCGGCGCAGCCGGACCAGCGGGGTGGTCCCCGCCGAGCCGGCCGCCCGGACCATCGCCAGCACGCTCTGCTCGTCGGCCGCGGCGTGCTCGGTGTCGACGACCAGGAAGTCGTAGCCGAGGACGCCGAGGATCTCGCCGATCGCCGGTTCCTGGAGCAGGGTCAGGCTGCCGAGGGCGACGCCACCGTCGCGCAGCACCTCGGCCAGCCGGCTCGGACGGGGAAACATCAGGACTCCAGCTTCTGGACGCTGCCGCAGTCGCGGTTGACCGGCACCTCGCCGACGATCTTCAGGGCGGCGTCGACGACGGAACCGTCGTGCCACTCACCGACCTCCGGCAGCTTCTCGATGATCTTGTTGTCGAGCAGCCACTTGCCGTCCTCGGCGACCACCGTGGCGGTGTCCACCCGACCGTTCGGGTCCATGTACGGCCACTGGTCGGTGCCGTACAGCTTGGTGATCGTCTCCGCCGGCACCTTGGTCCGCTCGGCCACGATCTTGATGACGTCGTCCTTGTTGGCCGGGTCCTGGTAGTAGCGCACACCCTCCAGCCAGCCGGCCATCCACCGGGCCGCGACCTCGGGCCGCTTGCTGATGAAGTCCTGCGACATGGTGATCAGGCCCTGCTCCTGGTTGGGCGCGACCTCGTTCATCGCCAGCACCCGCTTGGCCTGCCCGTCGGTGATGAGCTGGTACGCCAGCGGCTGCACCAGGAAGCCGGCGTCCACCGCACCGCTCTTGAGCGCGTTGGCGGTGTCCGGGTAGCTCAGCGTGACGATCTGCCCCAGGTCGGACTGCTTGAGCCCGACCTCACCCAGCGCCCGGTCCAGCCAGTACTCGGTGGTCGAACCCTTGGCCAGGATGGCGACCTTCTTGCCCTTCAGGTCGGCCACGCTCTTCAGGCCGCCGTCGAAGGCCTGGGTCCGGGCCAGCAGGAGGTTGTCCGACGCGCACCGGTACTGCTGCCGGTCGGCCACCGCCCGCACCCGCAGCCCCTGGTTGACCGCGTTGAACAACGCGCCACCGGTGCCCGGGATGTTCACGTCCAGCTTGCCCTGACCCTGCACCGCGAGCCGGGAGTAGATGTCGGCGTTGCTGAACTCCACCTCGACCTGGTGCTTGCCGAAGAAGCCCTTCGCGTCGGCCACCATCATCGGGGCCAGCGAGAGGATCTCCAGCGAGTTGACAGTCACCTTGTCGGTGCCGCCGGAGCCCGTCGACTCCGCGTCGTCACCGCAGGCCGCGGTGCCGAGCAGCAGGCTCGCCCCCAACAGCGCGGCGATGACACCCCTGTGCTTGATCGTCGTGATCCGCTTGATTGTCATGATTGGCCCTCCGTCCAGCTGAAGAAGCGCCGCTGCACGCGCAGCGTCACCGTGGTGAGGAAAAAGCCCATCGCCGCGATCACCGCGAGCGTGGCGTACATGTTGTCGATCTGATAGATCTGCCAGTACCGCCAGGTCATCGACCCGACGCCGTCACTGGCGGCGAGGAACTCACCGGCGATCGTGCCCAGCAGGGCGAGCCCCGCGGCGAGCCGGATGCCGGCGAAGATGGACGGCAACGCGCCCGGCAGGACGATCTTCCACAGGATCTGCTGCCGGCCGGCACCCAGGTTGCGGGCCATCAGGATCAGCCGCTCGTCGACCTGGAGCACCCCGGACATCGCGTTCACCACCGCCGGGAAGAACGAGATGATGCCGGCGAGCACCACGATCGGCCGCCCGCCGGTGCCGAAGATGACCAGCAGCAGCGGCAGGATCGCCACCACCGGGATCGGGTACGTGATGGCGATCAGCGGGTCGATCAGCACCCGCACCCACCGCGACCGTCCCATCGCGATGCCCAGCAGCGTCGCCGGGATCACCCCGAGCAGGAAACCGAGCAGGATGCGCTGGGCGGTGATCCCGATGTTCGGCAGCAGCTCCCCGGAGGAGAACAGGTCGACGAGGGCCTGCACGCACTCCGACGGGGCCGGGAAGAAGGTCTTGTCGATCAGCCCGGCCATGCTGCCGACCTGCCACAGCGCCAGCACCACGACCACCGGCACCATGCTGCCCAGCCCGCTGCTGAGCAGCTTGAACCCGCGACCCGGTGGGCGTTCCGCGCGGGGGTCCACCGCGTAGCGGACCACGGGTTCGTCGGTCGCCCGCTCCCGGGTCGGCGCGCTCTGCTCGCTCATCGGTCCCCCTTCGCTTCCGCCCACTCGGCCGCCAGGGTGGCGTCCCGCAACTGCGCCCACAGGTGGCGCTTCAACTCGGTGAACCGCGGGTCCAACTCGACGTCGCGGGTACGCGGCCGGGGGAACGGCACCCGGATCTCCTCGACCACCCGGGTCGGCCGGGGGCCGAGCACGATGATCCGGTCCGCCAGCAGCAGCGCCTCCTCGATGCTGTGCGTGATGAACAGGACCGTCTTGCGGTGCCTCGACCAGACCTGGAGCAGCTCGTCCTGCAACAGGGTGCGGGTCTGGGCGTCCACCGCCGCGAACGGCTCGTCCATCAGCAGGACCTCGGGGTCGCTGGCCAGCGCGCGGGCGATCCCGGCCCGCTGGCGCATCCCGCCGGACAGCTCGTGCGGCTTGTTGTCGGCGAACGCCTCGATGCCCATCATCGTCAGGTGCTCCCGGGCCACCTCCCGCCGCCGGGCGGCGGGCACCCCGCGCAGTTCCAGGCCGAACGCCACGTTGTCGGCGATGGAGCGCCACGGGATCAGCGCGTAGTCCTGCCAGACGATCGAGGTGAGCGGGCCGGCGGCGGTGCGCTCCCCGACGAACCGGATCTCCCCGTCGTCCGGCCGGCGCAGCCCGCCGAGCAGGCCGAGCAGCGTCGACTTGCCGCATCCGCTCGGACCGATCACGCAGATGAACTCCTGCGCCTCGATCGTGGTGCTGAGGCTGCCGACCACCGACAGCCGGCTCCCGTCGGCCCGGGGATACCCCTTGGCCACGTTGTCGATCTCGATGCGCATGGTCACTGTCCTCCGTGGGCCGGCAGGTCGGAGTAGTTGTGGTGCCACCAGTCGGCGATGTCGCGCCGCCGGGCGAACCAGACGCCTGGCAGGTCCTGCGCCCAGGCGATGAGGTCACGCAGCGCGGAGGCCCGCCCGGCCTGGCCGATCAGCCGGGCGTGCAGCCCGATCGAGATCATCTTGGGGGAGGTCTCGCCCTCCTCCCACAGGTACTCGATGCCCCGCCGGCAGTTCTCGAAGAAGTCGGTCGGGTTGCCGTAGCCGGGGCTGAAGGCGAACCGGCCGTCGTTGTAGGTGTGCGTGTACGGCACCACGAGGTGCCGCTGCCCCGCCACCTGCACCCAGTACGGCAGGTCGTCGTTGTAGGCGTTGGAGTCGTACCGGAAGCCGCCCTCCTCGACCAGCAGCCGCCGGGTCCGGTCCGACGGGGCGTACCGGGAGTACCAGCCGACCGGGCGTTCCCCGCACAGCTCGGTGATCGTCGCCACCGCCTGCCGGATCTCGGCGCGTTCCTCGTCCTCGGTCATCCCCGACGGCTCCCGCCAGCGCAGGCCGTGCGAGCAGATCTCGTGCCCGGCGTCGACGAATGCCCTGGTCAGCGGCCGGTTACGGGCCAGCGCCTCGGCGCAGCCGTACACGGTCACCGGGGTCTGCGTCCGGTCGAACAGCCGCAGCAGCCGCCACGCCCCGGCCCGGCTGCCGTACTCGTAGACCGACTCCTGGGACAGGTCCCGGTGCTCGGCGCTGGTCGGCGTGTACGAGATCTCGCCGACCCACTCGTTGACGCTGTCGCCGTCGAGGAGGCTGTGTTCGGCGCCCTCCTCGTAGTTGAGGCACAGGCTCACCGCCACCCGGGCGCCACCGGGCCACTCGACGCGGGGCAGGTCCCCGCCGTAGCCGATGAAGTCCCGCTCGGTGCCGGGTTCGACTCTGATCACCATGTCGTCGTGTCCTTCCTGCCTGATGGGCCGGGCCCAGCGGGAACCGGCGGGGGACCGCCGTTCGGATTCGGTGCCCCGCCGCGCACCAGCGCGGTGAGGTCTCGCAGTCGGGTCGCCCCGGGCGCGCGGGCCAGCCCGTGCAGCAGCCCGGCCGCCCCCGCCGGCACCCCCGGGGTACGCAGCAGCGCGGCGTCGACGGCGGCCAGGTCGTCGGCCGTCATCGGGTCCTCCCGGTCGCCGTGGTGGAACCGGGCCCGCCCGGTCAGCCGGGCTCCGCCGTGGGTCGTCACCTCCACCACCGCCGGCCGGCCCGCCGGATACCCCTGGTCCAGCCCGGGGTCGTGGCGTACGGTCACCCGCTCGGCGAGCCGGGCAGCGCGGGCCCGCCGGTCGTCCGCCGGCCCGTCCGGGGCGCCCGGGTCGGTGCCGAGCAACGCGCAGGCCACCACCCACGGGATGCTGAACTGGCGGGCCAGCCGGTTGGCTGGACGACGCCCGGCGAGCAGGGCCGCCCCCGCGTAGGTGTGCACGGTCACCGCCGCCACCTCGTCGGCGGGCAGGTCCCGGGCCATCGCGCGGGCCACCGTCCAGGCGGTCAGGGTGTGCGCGCACACCCCGACCGGCTTGAAGTAGACGTCGGGCAGCAGCGGCCGGGGCAGCAGCGCGGCGTCCACCGGCCGGTCGGTGTCGCCCTGGTGGACGGTCCGGCCGAGGTGGGGCAGCGCCGGGCCGGTGGCCGGGAACCCGGCGTCGGCGAGCCGGGCGACGGTCAGCCCGTTGGCGGTGCCGAGGGCGGGCAGCAGGTAGTGGGCGGCGTGCCCCCGCCGGGTGTCGGCCTCCGGCCCGGCCAGCGCCACGGTCAGCGCCAGGTTCACCGTCGCGGCCAGTCCGGCGGCGTCCTGCCCGGCGACGGTCCCGGCGGCGGCCGCCGCCGCGCCGACGCCCCACCCACCGTGCGGGTGCACCCCGGGGCGGGGCGCGCCCAGCAGCAGCCCGAGTCGGGCGCCCACCTCCCAGCCGACCGCCAGCGCCCGCAGGAACACCCGCAGGTTGCGGTCGTCGACCTCGGCGGCGGCCAGGGCGGCGGCGTACGCGTGCAGCCCCGGGTGCCCCCGGGATTCGCGCAGACCCTCGTCGCACTGGCTGACGGTGATCGCCGCGGCCGTCACCGCGGCGGCCCGTGCCGGCTGGTTTGTCCCGCCCGGCGCGGCCAGCAGGCTGCACGGGCCGTCCGGGTCGCCGGCGGTGTCCAGCCCGGCGGGCAGGTGCCCGCGGGCCGCGACGGCGTTGGCGGTCAGCCGGGCCGCCACCTGCCGCACCAGCACCTGTCCGGTGCCGGTGGCCAGCAGCGTGTCGGCGGCCTCGACGGCACCGGCGACGAGCGTGGCCAGCACGTCGTCGCGGGCGTCGGACCGCCGGTGCCCGGTCACGGCGTGATCACCTGCTTGCCGAGCACCCGCCGGTCGGCGAGCGCCTGGTGGGCCCGGCCGGCGTCGGCCAACGACAGGACCGCGTCGACCCGGGGGGTGAGCTGTCCCGCCGCGACCAGGCCCAGCACCCGGGCGATCTCGTCGGGACGCTGGCTGCGTGAGCCGCGCAGCTCGTACTCGTTGCGGAAGGTCTCGATGAGGTCGAGGTGCGGATGCTCCCCGGCGTGGCCGCCGCCGACGATCAGCCGGCCGGTGGGGGCGAGGGCGCCCAGCGCGGCCTCGAAGACGTCGCCGCCGATGTGTTCGACGATCACGTCGAAACCCGCGCCCCCGGTGACCTTCCGGGCCTCGGCGGCCCAGTCCGGGTCGCGGGTGCTCAGCACCGCGTCCGCGCCGAGCGAGGAGACGAAGTCGGCCTTCGCCGGGTCGCCGATCAGGCCGACCACCCGGGCGCCGCCGAGCTTGGCGAGCTGCACCACCGCGTGCCCGAGCCCACCGGCGGCACCCGGGGCGAGCACCCACTCGCCGGGGGCGAGCCGGCCGATGGAGTACAGGGTGCGCCAGGCGGTGCCGAAGGAGATCGGGGTGGCGGCGGCGACCACCGGGTCGAGGTCGCCGATGTCCAGCAGGCCGCGCGCCGGGGCCACCGCGTGCCGGGCGTACCCGCCCCACCTGGTGATGCCGGGCATGTCGGCGTTCGGGCAGAGGTTGGCCCGCCCGGTCAGGCAGCGGGGGCAGCTCTCGCAGGGCGTGTTGGGCAGCACCAGCACGCGGTCGCCCGGGGCCCGGCCGGTGACCCGGGAGCCGAGCCGTTCCACCACGCCGACGACCTCGCGGCCGAGCACGTGCGGCAGCCGCAGCGGCATCCGGGACACCCCGCTGCGCAGGTCGGCGTCGAGGTGGTTGACGGCGACCGCGAGCACCCGCAGCAGGACCTCGTCGGGGCCGGGTTCGGGCAGGTCGACCTCGGTGAGGGTGAGCGTCTCGGTGCCGCCGTACCCGTTCATGGTCACTGCTTCGGTCTTCACGCGCGACGTCCTTCCACCATGGTGCGCAGGGCTTCCGGCACGGCGCCGGGTTCTTCGACGGCCAGGGCGAGGGCCAACGCGACCCGGGCCTGGGTGCCGGTGAGGTCACCGGCGAAGAGCGCGCCGGCGCGGGCGAGGGTCGCCCCGCCGCCGGCGTAGACCGGGCGGACCCGGCCCGCCCCGGTCCGGCTGGTGATGACCACGGGTACGCCGCGTCGGCCGGCCTCCGCGATGGCCTCGGCGACCGCGGGTGGGGCGTTGCCGGCGCCGAACGCCTCGACCACGATGCCGGCGGCACCGGCGTGCAGCGACGCGCGCAGGTGGGTGCCGTCCGCGCCCGCGACGAGCTTGACCAGGTCCACCCGGGGCAGCCGGGCGGGGATCGGCAGGTGCGCGTAGTGGCCGCCCCGGGCGGCGGTGGAGACCCGCAGCACGCCGTCCGGGTCGACGAGGGCCAGCACGCCGGCCGTGCCGCCGGAGAACGCGGAGACCGCCGAGGTGTGCACCTTGCGGCTCTCCACCGCGGCGTACGCGACGCCGCCCATGACCGTCGCCGCGCCGAGCGGCCGGGGTGCGGTGACCACCCGGATCGCGTCGGCGAGGTTGCGCCCGGCGTCGGAGTCGGGCTCGTCGGCGCCGCGCTGCGCCCCGGTCAGCACGACCCGGGCGTCGGGCCCGGTGAACTGCCCGGTCAGGTAGGCGGCCTCCTCCAGCGTGTCGGTGCCGTGGGTGACGACCACGCCGGCGAACCCGTCGGCGAGTTTGGCCCGCACCGCCCGGACGGTGGCCAGCATGTCGTCCAGGGAGAGCGTGAAGCTCGGCCGGCAGGACAGGTCGAAGCCGTGGATCTCCGCGTCGGTCGTGCCGGGGACGTTCTTCAGCAGGTCCGTGACGGAGTCGGTCACGGCCAGGCCCTCGTCGGGGTCCCACCGCGACGCGATCGTCCCACCGGTTGCCAGAACCGCGATCCGCACCGGCCACACCCCCTTTGCGCAAACGATTGCTCAATCGAGGTGATGACAGTTGCACAAACGTTCGCCCTGCACAAGAGCTGCGAGAACGTGAACCCGTGGAAGTTATGGATTGGTTGCCCGGCCGATGACGCACGGATGTCGCGCCTGTTGCGGTGTCCGTCGTCGTCCGGTTCCCGGGCCGCCGCGGTGTCGCGTCGCGTGGGCCGGCCGGCGGCGTGGCAGGCTGGGACCGTGTACCGGGAACGGCCCGCCGGGGTGATCGACGGCGCGGTGCTCTGGGCGAGCGAGAGCCGCCCGGACGCCCCGCCGACCCGGGTGCTGCCCGACGGCTGTCTCGACCTGCTCTGGTCCAGCCGGTCGGGGCTGCTGGTCGCCGGCCCGGACCGCACCGCGCAGCTCAGCGTGTCGGCACCCGGGGAACGGTGGCGTGGCGTCCGGTTGCCGCCCGGGGTTGGCCCGGCGGTCTTCGGCGTCCCCGCCGACGAGCTACGGGACAGCCGGGTGCCCCTCGACGCCCTCTGGGGCCGTGACGCCGTCCGGCTCGCCGAGCAGCTCGGCGCGTCGCCCACCGCCGCCGCCCTGGCCGCGGTCGCCGCGGACCGGCTCGCCCGGGGAGGTGGCGTCGAACCGCTCGGCCCCCGGGTGGCCGCACTGCTCGCCGCCGGGGCCACGGTCACCGCGACCGCCGCCGAGGTCGGCCTCGGCCCGCGCGTCCTGCACCGGCGCAGCCGGACCCTCTTCGGGTACGGCCCCAAGACCCTCGCCCGCATCCTGCGGCTGCACCGCGCCCTGGCGCTGGCCCGCCGGGGTGTCGGACTGGCCGAGGTGGCCGCCCGTACCGGCTACGCCGACCAGGCCCACCTCACCCGCGACGTCCGGGACCTGGCCGGCGTCCCACCGACCACCCTGCTCGCCAACTGACCACCCGCGCCACCCCGCAGCGGTCGGGTTCCCCTGTGGTTCCGAGGTTCGCGGTGGTCCCGAGGTGCGCGGTGGTTTTGAGGTGCGCGGTGGTCCTGAGGTCCGCCGCCCGCCGTGCGACGACGTGACGATCGGTCCGACCCCGGCCACCTCGGTACACCCCACCCGTCGCCGGTCACGCTGGGCGTGGCGAGGGCGGCGTGGTCGTGCGGTGCGGGCCCTTTCGAGCTGATGACGTCAACGCATCACCCACCTGGCCCGGGGGCGGCCGTCATCCGCTCCCCGGTGCCCCTCGCCGGGGCGGCCCCGGACCGGCCCGGTCCTCTGTCGCGGTGAATCGCTGGCGTCATCAGCTCGGAAGGGCCCGCACCCACCACCGGCTCCTGATCCTGACGCCGCCCCTCCCGGGCCTGGTCAGCCGTCACCCGTCCGCCGCGTGGCGCGGTCACTGCACGGCACACCCGCCGAACGGCCCCCGTGCCGCCAGGCGGCGGCGGGCACCACCGGACGGGTCCGCCTCCAGGGGGCGGAGAGCCGACGCCACGCCCGGGTGGGTCGGCCAGGTCTCTGCCCGGGAAGGGGTGGCCGGCGGGTCAGCTCGGTTCGGGGGACGCGGTGTCGGGCGTGCCGGCGGCGGACGCGGCGTCGATGGGGGCGAAGAGGTCCACGCCGTTGCCGTCCGGGTCGTGCAGGATGGCGTACCGCTGGCCCCAGAACGCGTCCCACGGGGCGACCTCGCCGTGGAAACCCGCCTCGGTGAGCGCGGTCCAGTACCGGTCCACCTCGGCCGGGTCGGCGCACAGGAAGGCGAGGCTGGCGCGCGGGCTGCCGCTGGGCGGCGTCCACTCGGGGTGGAAGCCGCGCAGCATCGTCACGGTGTCCCAGGCCAGCCGCAGCCCACCGGGCAGGGTGACCTCGACGTGGTCCTCGTGGTCGGCCCGGGCGGGGATGTCCAGCCCGAGCCGGCGGTAGAAGTCCAGGGTACGGGCCATGTCGTTGACCGCGGTGCCGATGAGATCGAAGCGGGGCGTCATGTGGCCAGGGTAGGACGGGCGTCGCCCCGGGGTCTTGAACGGAACGGACCGGGCCGAGGAAACCATGTGCCCCTCGTGGCCGGACCGGACGACGTACGGTGTCAGGGGAGCAATCCGTCTTTCAGGTGCAAAAGCCCCAT
This sequence comes from Micromonospora wenchangensis, assembly GCF_002210435.1. Classification (GTDB taxonomy): domain Bacteria; phylum Actinomycetota; class Actinomycetes; order Mycobacteriales; family Micromonosporaceae; genus Micromonospora; species Micromonospora wenchangensis. Next base: position 32,965 of record NZ_MZMV01000032.1, on the reverse strand, counting down.
CGGGCGTACCTGTGGGCGGTCCATGACGGCGAGGGAAGGGAACGGGCCGATGATGCACCTGGCCTACCTGGACGCAGGGTCCGGCAGCCTGATCGTGCAGGCGGTGGTCGGCGGAGCGGCGGGCGCAGCGGTCGCCGCGAAGCTCTACTGGCGGCGGGTGACGGCCCGGTTCCGGCGCGAGCCCGCCGAGGCTTCCCCGTCCGAGCGGCCCGGCGGCCCGGCCGGGACCACCGCGCCCGACCGACCTGCCACCGCGACCGACCGGCCCGCCACGGCACCTGCCGAGGACCCCCGGGCCGACCGGCAGCCGCGCCAGCCCGCCGGCAACTGACCGGTGGGCGTACCGATGACCGCCACCGACCTGCGCATCCGGCCGGAACCCGGTTCCTTCCGCGACCCCGCCAACCGGGTCTTCCACCTGGGCGACCAGGTGCTGCGTGGCCTCGGCCCGCAGAGCGCCGCCGACTGGCAGGCGCTCGCCGGCAGCGAGTTCTTCGCGGCGCTGCTCGCCGAGGGCAAGGTCTGCGGCACCGCCCCGGTCGACCCGGCGACGCTGCCGCACACCGGGTGGACGACGGTGCTGCGGCACGAGCGCATCCCGTTCGTCTCGCACCCCTACGAGTGGTCGTTCGGCATGTTGCGGGACGCCGCCCTGCTGCACCTGGAGATCCTGCACCGGGCCCTCGATGCGGGGTTCACCACCAAGGACGGGTCGGCCTACAACCTGCAGTGGCGCGGTGCCACCCCGGTCTTCATCGACGTCGGGTCGTTCGCGCCGCTGACCGAGGGCGAACCGTGGGCCGGCTACCGGCAGTTCTGCCAGACCCTGCTCTACCCGCTCCTGCTCCAGGCCCACCTCGGCGTGGACTTCCAGCCCTGGCTGCGGGCCCGGGTCGACGGCATCGAGGCCGACCAGTTGCGCCCGCTGTTCCGGGGCGTCCGTCGGCTGCTGCCCGGGGTGCCGACGCATGTGCACCTGCACGGCGCGATGCAGGCCCGGCACGCCGGGGCCAGCAGCAGCGCCGTCGCCGCCCAACTGCGCGACGCCGGCTACTCCCGGGACCTGGCGCTGGCCACCGTGCGCCGGTTGGCGCGGTTGGTGCGCCGGCTGGACCGCCGGGTCGACGGCGGCCACTGGGTCGACTACCAGCGCACCTGCGGCTATACCACGGCGGACCGGGCGGCCAAGGAGAGCTTCGTCGAGGCGGCGGTGGCGGGCGTGGCCGCCGGGCTGGTGCTCGACCTCGGCGCCAACGACGGCCGGTATGCGCGGATCGCCGCCCGGCACGCCGCCCGGGTGGTCGCCGTCGAGCAGGACCCGGCCGTGGTGGACGCCCTCTACCGGGCGCTGCGGGCCGAGGGCGACCGGCGCATCCTGCCGCTGGTGATGGACCTCGCCGACCCGTCGCCCGGCGGCGGCTGGCGGGGCGTCGAACGGGCCGGGTTCGCCGACCGGGCCCACGCCGACGTGGTGCTCGCCCTCGCCGTGGTGCACCATCTGGCGATCGGCCGTAACGTGCCGCTGGCCGAGGTGGTCGGGCAACTGGTCGGCTACGTCCGGCCCGGCGGACGACTGGTGGTGGAGTTCGTCCACCCGCAGGACCCGATGGCGCGGCGGCTGTTGGCGAACAAACCCGCAGGTCTCTTCCCCGACTACCACCGCGACGAGTTCGCCCGGCTGCTCGCCGCCCACTGTCGCATCGAACGCCGGCAGGAACTGCCCTGCGGCACCCGGACGCTCTACCAGGCGGTGGTGGGTGGCTGAGCCGGCCCTCACCGGTACGTCGGTCCGGCGGCCGGCACCCGCCGCGCCGCAGGTGCCGGACGGCGCGCCCGCCCCGGCCGGGTGGCGGGTGGAGTTGCGCCGGGCATTCGAGGTGGTGGCCCTGGTCGGCCTGGTGGTCACCCAGCCCCTGCTCGACGTGCTCGGGCGCAGCCCCGACTTCTTCCTGTTCCACCGGGCCACCAGCGGGGACGTCCTCGCGCTGGTGGCGGTGGTCGCGCTGGCGCCCGCAGCGGCGGTGGTGCTGCTCGGGGCGGCGACCCGGTTGGCCGGCGTCCGGGTCCGGGCGGTTGCCCACACGGCGGTCGTCGGGCTGCTGCTCGCCGCGCTGGCGGTGCAGGTGGGCCGGCACGCGACGCCGCTGCGGGGCGTACCGCTGCTGGTGCTGGCGGTGCTGGTCGGGGCCGGTGGGGCGGTGGCGTACCGGCGCTGGTCGGTGCTCGGCCGGGTGTTGCGGGTGGCGGCCCTCGGGCCGCTCGTCTTCGTCGGGTTGTTCCTGTTCGCCTCGCCGGCCTCGGCGGTGGTGCTGCCCCGCGCGCACGCGGGCGTCGACGGGGTGGCCGGGCCGGGCTCCCACCCGCCGGTCGTCATGATCGTCCTCGACGAGTTGCCGCTGGTGTCGCTGCTCGGCCCGGACGGGCGGATCGACGCGACCCGCTACCCGAACTTCGCCGAGCTGGCCGGCGGGTCGACCTGGTACCGCAACGCCACCGGGGTCAGCGGGTGGACGCCGTACGCGCTGCCGGCGATGCTGACCGGGCGGTACCCGTCGACCCCGTCGGCCCCGCACTACTCGCAGTACCCGGACAACCTCTTCACCGCCCTCGGCGGCCTGTACGACATCCGCGCGCAGGAGAGCATCACCCGGCTCTGCCCACCCAGCCGCTGTGACCAGCCGGTCGCCCCCGAGCAGGGGCTCGGCGTGCTGGTGCGGGAGAGCGGCGCGCTGCTGGGCCGGATCGCCGCCCCGGTGGACAGCCGCATCGACCCGGAGGAGTCCTACCGGGAGCAGACCGCCGCCGAGGTGGGCCTGGACGCCGCCGAGCCGGTCCCCGCCGACCCGAAGTTCCGCTGGGACAGCCTGAACGACAACCAGCCGGCCCGGTTCACCAGTTTCCTGGCCGGGCTGCGCCCGTCCGACCGGCCGACCCTGCACTTCCTGCACCTGCTGATGCCGCACGCGCCGTGGGCGTACCTGCCGTCCGGGGCGCGTTACGACGCGCCTGACGACCTGCCCAACGACGGCGCGGGCTGGACGGACCTGGCCCGGTCCCGGCACCTGGCCCAGCTGGGGTACACCGACCGGCTGGTCGGCGAGACGCTGCGGACGCTGCGCGCCAGCGGCCTGTACGACAGGTCGCTGGTCGTGCTCACCGCCGACCACGGGGTGAGTTTCACCCGGGACTGGCAGGGACGGGGGATGGGTGCCATCGAGCACGCCCCCGGCGAGGTGGCCTGGGTGCCGATGTTCGTCAAGGAGCCCGGCCAGCGCGCCGGTCGGGTCGACGACCGCAACTGGGAGCACGTGGACCTGCTGCCCACCATCGCCGACGAGGTGCACGTGCGGGTCCCGTGGCCGCTCGACGGGCGTTCGGCGCAGCAGCCGCCCCGGGAGCGGACCGAGAAGTTCTTCTACGACCGGCCCGGTGAGCGGGTGGTCCTTCCCGGCGGGGTGCCCGCCCGCCCCGTGCCGCCCGCCCCCCACCCGCTGGTCGGCACGACGGTGGGGGAGACGCCGTCGGGTGGCACCGCCTCGGTGGCGCACCTGGGCGCGTTCGACCACGTCGATCCGGCGGCGGGGGAGCTGCCGGCCCTGGTGTGGGGCACCGTGCCCCGGGAGGTGCCGGACGGCACGCTGCTCGCGGTCGCGGTCAACGGCCGGATCGGTGCGGTCGTCCCGGTGGTGCCCCAGGACAAGGGGGGCCGCCGGTTCGCCGCGTTCCTCCCCGACGACCATCTGTTCCGGGCCGGCGCGAACCGGTTGGACATCTACCGGGTGGGTGCCGGCGACACGCTGCGCCGGTTGAACCTTTCCTGAGCTTTCGTCGGCTTTCGCCGCTTTCCGCCGTGTCGTTCCGGGTGTCCGGTCGCGGGTGACCCGCCCGCGCCGGGGCGGGTTTCCGCGCCGCCGGGTCGGGAAACGGGTGACGCATACCTCACCGCAGAACCACGGCGGGCGGTATCCCCGCGACCGCGATTACGGTAAAAGCGAAGGCAATTCAACGAAGATTCGCCGGCGAAGCGAGGAACCACATGACGGAAGTGAAGCTCGACCACCCCGGTGGGCAGCTTTCGATGCCGGTGCAGGGCGCGGTCGAGGGCCCTGCGGGCATCGGGGTCAGTAAGTTGCTCAAGGAAACCGGGATGACAACATACGACCCCGGTTTCGTGAACACCGCGTCCTGTTCTTCCGCGATCACCTACATCGACGGTGACGCGGGCATCCTGAGGTACCGCGGCTACCCGATCGACCAGCTGGCCGAGAAGTCCTCCTTCCTGGAGGTCTCGTACCTGCTCATCTACGGCGAGCTGCCGACCCAGCAGCAGTTGGGCGAGTTCAGCGAGCGGATCCGGCGGCACTCCCTGCTGCACGAGGAGATGCGCCGGTTCTTCGACGGCTTCCCCCGGGACGCCCACCCGATGGCCGTGCTGTCCTCGGCGGTCAGCGCCATCTCCACCTTCTACCAGGACAGCCTGGACCCGTTCGACTCCGAACACGTGGAGATGTCCACGGTCCGGCTGATGGCGAAGGTCCCCACCATCGCCTCGTACGCCTACAAGAAGTCCATCGGTCAGCCGCTGCTGTACCCGGACAACTCGCTGGGCTACGTGGACAACTTCCTGCGGATGACCTTCGGCGTACCGGCCGAGCCGTACGAGGTCGACCCGGTGGTGGCCCGGGTGCTGGACATGCTGTTCGTCCTGCACGCCGACCACGAGCAGAACTGCTCCACCTCCACCGTCCGGCTGGTCGGCTCCAGCAACGCCAACCTCTTCGCCTCGGTCTCGGCCGGGGTGAACGCCCTGTTCGGCCCGCTGCACGGCGGGGCGAACCAGGCGGTGCTGGAGATGCTGGAGAAGATCGAGGCCGACGGCGGCGACGTCGCGTCCTTCGTCCGCAAGGTCAAGGACAAGCAGGACGGCGTGAAGCTGATGGGCTTCGGCCACCGGGTCTACAAGAACTACGACCCGCGGGCCGCCATCGTCAAGAAGGCCGCCCAGGACGTGCTCAACCGGATGGCCAAGCCGGACCCGCTGCTGGACCTGGCCATGCAGCTGGAGGAGATCGCGCTCGCCGACGACTTCTTCGTGTCCCGCCGGCTCTACCCGAACGTGGACTTCTACACCGGCCTGATCTACAAGGCCATGGGCTTCCCGACGAAGATGTTCACGGTGCTGTTCGCGCTCGGCCGGCTGCCCGGCTGGATCGCCCAGTGGCGCGAGATGATCAGCGACCCGGAGACGAAGATCGGCCGGCCCCGGCAGATCTACACCGGTGCGCCCGAGCGGGAGTTCACCGCGATCGCGCAGCGCTGACCCCGGTCACGACGAAGGCCGCCGACCCCGCAGCGGGGTCGGCGGCCTTCGTCGTGGACGCTGCGGTGTCAGCGCAGGCCGGCGGCGACGAGCAGGTTGCCCGCCGGGATCGGGGCGGTGACCCGGCCGGTGGCCATCCGCTGCTCGGCACGCTGCGCGGTGAACGCGGCGTCCCCGGCGATCGCCGAGGCGTACGCCGTCGCGGTGCGCTGGGCGATCGCCGACCAGCCGTACTGCTCGTGGACCATGGCGCGGGCCCGGCGGGCGAGCACCCGGGCACGCTCCCGGTCCGACAGCAGCGCGTGCACGGCCTCGGTGAGGTCGGCCGGGTCCTCCGGGGCGAAGGTCACCCCGGTCACCCCCGGCTCGACGATCTCGGCCAGCCCGCCGGTCTCGGCGACCGCGAGCGGCGCGCCGGCCGCCGCCCCCTCCAGGGCGACCATCCCGAACGGCTCGTAGATGCTGGGCACCGCGAAGCAGTCCGAGGCGGCCATCACGGCCGGCAGGTCGGTGCCGCCGAGGAAGCCCGGCATGGCGACCGTGCCGCCCAGCCCGAGCCGGTGCACCTCGGCCTCCAGTTGGGCCTTGTACGGCCCGTCACCGACGATCACCGCGCGCAGGCCGGGGTGCCGCTCACGCAGCCGGGGCAGGCCGGCGAGCAGGTGCTGGACGCCCTTCTCGTAGACCAGCCGGCCGGCGAAGGTGACCAGCGGGCCGTCCCCGGCGAACCGGGCGCGGGCCGAGGTGACCGCCGAGGCCGGCACCTTCCACCGGTGCGGCTCGACCCCGTTGGGCACCACGTCGACCCGGCCGATCGGCACGTCGAACAGCGCGTTGACCTCGTCGCGCATGTACCCGGAGCAGACGATCACCCGGCCGGACTCGGCGGCCAGCCACTGCTCCACCCCGTGGATGGTGCGGTTCATCTCGCCCGGCAGCCAGCCCTGGTGCCGGCCGGCCTCGGTGGCGTGGATGGTGCTGACCAGCGGCACGTCCAGGTGCGCGCGCAGCGTCATGGCGGTGTGCGCGACCAGCCAGTCGTGGGCGTGGATCACGTCGTACGCGCCGGACTCGGCGGCCCGCAGCGCGGCCCGGGTCAGGGTGTGGTTGAACGCCATCGTCCAGGCCAGCAACGAGTCGGTGGCCAGCGGGAAGGTCACCGGGTCCTCGGCCGCCCGGACGATCCGCACGCCGTCGGCGTACTCCTCCAGCGGGGCGCCGTCGGTGTGCCGGGTGACCACGGTGACCTCGTGCCCGGCGGCGGCCAGCGCCACCGACAGGGCGTGCACGTGCCGGCCGAGCCCGCCCACCAGCACCGGCGGGTACTCCCAGGACAGCATCAGGATGCGCCGGGTGCGCGGGGGCACGCCGGAGCCGCCGCCCTGCTGGGGGACCTGGGGCCGGGAGGTGGGGGTGGGCCGGCAGGTCCGGTCCACAGCGGTCGCGAACTGGTCGTCGACCCGCAGGGTGGTCACATCGATCTCCGTCCGTGCACACAGGGTCGCGCCGGCAACGATGACGGCGGAAGGGATGGTGGTGGGATGGCCGGGGCCGAGGGCGGACCCACCCACGCGGGCGCGTCCGCGTCAAGCAAAGGGCATCACGCGGCCCGGCGCATCTCGAAAGGGCCTATCGTGACGGACGACACCCGACGGTGCGTGACCCCTCGGACGGGCGGATGTCGGGCGTCGTCCGAACGGGTGGGTTGGCCGGACCGGCCGCGGGGCATCAGTGGCGTGCGCACCGGCGGTCTCCGACCCGGCCGGTGTGCTCATGATCATGGGCCTAAGGAGCGACATGCAGGTCTGGCCGGGTGAGCGTTACCCCTTGGGCGCCACCTATGACGGGATGGGCACCAACTTCGCGATCTTCTCGGAGGTCGCCGAGAAGATCGAGTTGTGCCTCTTCGACGAGTGGGACACCGGCGCCGAGCGTCGGGTGGAGCTGCGTGAGGTCGACGCGTACGTCTGGCACGCGTACATCCCCGGGATCGAGCCGGGCCAGCGGTACGGCTACCGGGTCCACGGCCCGTACGACCCGGCCAACGGGGTCCGGTGCAACCCGCACAAGCTGCTGCTCGACCCGTACGCCAAGGCGGTCGACGGGGAGGTCACCTGGGACGCGGCGGTCTACGACTACGAGCTGGGCGGCGACCCGGACCGGATGTCGCAGACCGACTCGGCCCCGTTCATGCCCAAGTCGGTGGTGGTGAACCCGTACTTCGACTGGGGCAACGACCGGCCGCCGCGCACCCCGTACCACCACTCGGTGATCTACGAGGCGCACGTGCGCGGGCTGACCATGCGCCACCCCGGCATCCCGGAGGAGCTGCGCGGCACCTACGCGGCGATCGCCTCCCCGGTGATGATCGACTACTTCCGGCAGCTCGGGGTGACCGCGATCGAGCTGATGCCGGTGCACGAGTTCGTGCATGACCACCGGCTGGCCGACCTGGGCCTGCGCAACTACTGGGGCTACAACAGCATCGGCTTCTTCGCCCCGCACCACGGCTACTCGGCGCTGGGCCGCCTCGGCCAGCAGGTGCAGGAGTTCCGGGGCATGGTCAAGGCGCTGCACGCCGCCGGCATCGAGGTCATCCTCGACGTGGTCTACAACCACACCGCCGAGGGCAACCACCTGGGCCCCACGCTGAGCTTCAAGGGCGTCGACGCCCCCAGCTACTACCGGCTGTCCGAAGAGGACCGCCGCTACTTCGTCGACTACACCGGCACCGGCAACAGCCTCAACGTGCGCAGCCCGCACTCCCTCCAACTGATCATGGATTCGCTGCGGTACTGGGTGACCGAGATGCACGTCGACGGGTTCCGCTTCGACCTCGCCGCCACCCTGGCCCGCGAGTTCTACGAGGTCGACCGGCTGTCCACCTTCTTCGAGGTGGTGCAGCAGGACCCGGTGGTCAGCCAGGTGAAGCTGATCGCCGAGCCGTGGGACGTCGGCCCCGGCGGCTACCAGGTCGGCAACTTCCCGCCCCTGTGGACGGAGTGGAACGGCAAGTACCGCGACACGGTGCGCGACTTCTGGCGCGGCGAGCCGGCCACCCTGGCCGAGTTCGCGTCCCGCATCTCCGGCTCGGCCGACCTCTACCAGGACGACGGCCGCCGCCCCTTCCACAGCATCAACTTCGTCACCTGCCACGACGGGTTCACCCTCAACGACCTGGTGTCGTACAACGACAAGCACAACGAGGCCAACGGCGAGGAGAACCGGGACGGCGAGGGCCACAACCGGTCGTGGAACTGCGGCGTCGAGGGGGAGACCGACGACCCGGGCGTCACCGCGCTACGGGCCCGGCAGCGGCGCAACTTCCTGGCCACCCTGATGCTCTCCCAGGGCGTGCCGATGATCGGCCACGGCGACGAGCTGGGCCGCACCCAACGCGGCAACAACAACGCCTACTGCCAGGACAGCGAGCTGGCCTGGGTGGACTGGGAGCACGCCGACGACGAACTGCTCGACTTCGTCAGGCGGCTCACCGACTTCCGCAACCGGCACCAGGTGTTCCGCCGCCGCCGGTTCTTCACCGGCCTGCCCGTCGGCGGGCGCAACGCCGAGGCGGGGCTGCCGGACCTGGCCTGGTACACCCCCGACGGCCGGGAGATGACCGGCGAGGACTGGGGCAACGACTTCGGCCGTTCGGTGGCCCTGTTCGTCAACGGCGACGGCATCCCCGAACGCGGCCAGTACGGTCAGCGGCACCGCGACTCCTCGTTCGTGCTCTGCTTCAACGCCCACGACGCGCCGCTGGACTTCACCCTGCCCGGCGCGGAGTTCGGCCAGCGCTGGGAGCTGGTGATCAGCACCGCGGAACCGGAACCGGAGAAGCCGACGGTGGTCGAGGCGGGCGGCACGGTCTGCGTGCCGGACCGCTCCCTGGTGGTCCTGGAGAGGACGGTCTGACATGCCCGCACAGCCCCGACCCGACTCGACGGCGACGGTCGGGTCGACCTACCGCGTCCAGGTCCGACCCGGGTTCGACCTCGACACCACCGCCGCGCTGGCCGACTGGCTCGCCGACCTGGGCGTCACCCACCTCTACACCGCGCCCCTGCTCACCGCCACCCCCGGCTCCGCGCACGGCTACGACGTGGTCGACCACCGCGCCACCAACCCGGAGCTGGGCGGGGAGGCCGGCCGGCAGCGGCTGGTCCGGGCGTCGCGGGCGGCCGGGCTCGGCCTGGTCGTCGACATCGTGCCCAACCATGCCGGGGTCGCCCAGCCGGCGGCGAACCCGGCCTGGTGGGACGTGCTGCGCCGGGGCCGGGCGTCGGCGTACGCCGACTGGTTCGACATCGACTGGGAGCGGGGCCGGCTGCTGCTGCCGGTGCTCGCCGACAGCCCCGACGCCGTCGACGACCTCAAGCTGGTCGACGGGGAGCTGCGCTACCACGAGCACCGGTTCCCGGTCGCCGACGGCACCGGCGACGGCAGCCCCCGCGAGGTGCACGACCGGCAGCACTACGAGCTGGTCTCTTGGCGGCGCGGCGACACCGAGCTGACGTACCGCCGGTTCTTCGCCGTGTCCGACCTGGCCGGGCTGCGGGTGGAGGACCCGGCGGTCTTCGACGCCACCCACGCCGAGGTGCTGCGCTGGGTGGCCGCCGGTGAGGTCGACGGCATCCGCGTCGACCACCCCGACGGCCTGCGCGACCCGGCCGGCTACCTGGCCCGGTTGCGCGCCGCCGCCCCGCACGCCTGGCTGGTGGTGGAGAAGATCCTGGAGTACGGCGAGGAGCTGCCCGACTGGCCGGTCGACGGCACCACCGGCTACGACGCGCTGGCCGCGGTCTGCGGGCTGTTCGTCGACGGGCGGGCCGAGGGCGACTTCACCGCCCTCGACGCCCGGCTCACCGGTCACCACACGTCCTGGCAGGATCTCACCCACGCCACCAAGCTGGCGGCCGCCACCCGGCTGCTCGCCGCCGAACTGGGCCGGCTCGCCGCCCTCGCCCCCGACCTCGACCCCGACGCCACCCGGGCAGCCCTGGCGGAGCTGGCCGCCTGCTTCCCGGTCTACCGCGGCTACCCGCCGCACGGGGCCCGGCACCTGGCCGCCGCCCGTGCCGAGGCGGGCCGCCGCCGACCCGACCTCACCGCCACCCTCGACGCGGTGACCGCCCTGCTGCGGCGTCCCGGGCACGAGCTGGCCGCCCGGTTCCCGCAGCTCACCGGCGCGGTGATGGCCAAGGGGGTGGAGGACACCGCCTACTACCGGTGGAGCCGGTTCGTGGCGCTGAACGAGGTCGGCGGCTCACCCGCCCACTTCGGGGTGCCCCCGGCGGAGTTCCACCGGTTCGCCGCCGCCAGGCAGGTCCGCTGGCCGACGGGCATGACCACGCTGTCGACCCACGACACCAAGCGCGGTGAGGACGTCCGGGCCCGGCTCGCCGTGCTCGCCGAGCTGCCGGCCCGCTGGGCGGAGCAGGTCGGCGACTGGACGGCCCGCGTGCCGCTGGCCGATCCGGCGTTCGCCCACCTGGTGTGGCAGACCGCAGTGGGCGCCTGGCCGATCGACCGGGAGCGGCTGCACGCGTACGTGGAGAAGGCGGCCCGGGAGGCGTCGGTGTCGACGAGCTGGGCCGACCCCGACCCGACCTTCGAACGCGACCTGCACGACCTGGTCGACCGGATGTACGACGACCCGCAACTGCACGCGGAGATCACCGGGTTCGTCGACGCGGTCACCCCGGCCGGCTGGTCCAACGCGCTCGGGCAGAAGCTGGTGCAGCTCGCCATGCCCGGGGTGCCCGACACCTACCAGGGCACCGAGCTGTGGGAGAACTCCCTGGTCGACCCGGACAACCGCCGCCCGGTCGACTTCGCCGTACGCCGGGAGCTGCTGGCCCGGCTCGATGCCGGCTGGCAGCCGGCGGTGGCCGCCGACGGCGCGGCCAAGCTGCTGGTGGTCTCCCGCACGCTGCGGCTGCGCCGCGACCACCCGGAGCTGTTCGACGGTTACCGGCCGGTCGCCGCGCACGGGCCGGCCGCCGCGCACGTGGTCGCCTTCGACCGGGGTGGGGCGGTCGCGGTGGCCACCCGGCTGCCGGTGGGGCTGGCCCGCGACGGCGGCTGGCGCGACACCCGCCTGTCGATGCCCGGCAACAGTGTTACCGACGTGTTCACCGGCCAGGTCTACAGTGGGTCTGAGCTGCTCCTTCATGATCTGCTGGACACCTATCCGGTGGCCCTGCTCGCGCCCACCGCCGTGCTCGCGCCCACCGCCCTGCTGGCTCCCACCGACCCCGCGGAGGCTGCCGCATGACCGAGTTCACCGTCTGGGCGCCCGACGTCGCCCGGCTCCGGCTGCGTCTGCCCGGCGTCGCCGACCATGACATGCGGGCCGGGCCGGACGGGTGGTGGCGGGTCGAGGTGCCCGACGCCGGCCCCGGCACCGACTACGCGTTCCTGCTCGATGACGAGGACACCCCGCTGCCCGACCCGCGTTCGGCGTGGCAGCCGGCCGGGGTGCACGGGCCTAGCCGGCGCTACGACCACGCCGCCTTCGATTGGACCGACCAGGGCTGGACCGGCCGGCAACTGTCCGGCAGCATCCTCTACGAGCTGCACATCGGCACGTTCACCCCGCAGGGCACCTTCGACGCGGCGATCGACCGCCTCGACCACCTGGTCGACCTCGGCGTCGACCTGATCGAGTTGCTCCCGGTCAACGCCTTCAACGGCGAGCACAACTGGGGCTACGACGGGGTCTGCTGGTTCGCCCCGCACGAACCCTACGGCGGGCCGGACGGGCTGAAACGGCTTGTCGACGCCGCCCACGCCAAGGGTCTGGGGGTGATCCTCGACGTCGTCTACAACCATTTCGGGCCCTCCGGGGCCTACGCGCCGAACTTCGCGCCGTACCTGAGCGAGCAGAGCAACCCGTGGGGCCGCACGGTCAACCTGGACGGCCCGCACTCCGACGGGGTGCGCCGCTACATCATCGACTCGGTGCTGATGTGGCTGCGCGACTACCACGTCGACGGCCTGCGGCTCGACGCCGTGCACGCGATGCCCGACACCCGGGCCACCCACCTGCTGGAGCAGCTGGCGGTCGAGGTGGATTCGCTCGCCACCCACCTGGGCCGCCCGCTGTCGCTGATCGCCGAGTCCGACCTCAACGACCCCCGGCTGATCACCGCCCGGGAGGCCGGCGGCTACGGCCTGCACGCGCAGTGGAACGACGACGCCCACCACGCCCTGCACACCCTGCTCACCGGGGAACGGCAGGGCTACTACGGCGACTTCGGCTCGCTGGAGTGCCTGACCGACGTGCTGACCGGGGCGTTCTTCCACGCCGGCACCTGGTCCAGCTTCCGCAACCGCACCCACGGCCGCCCGGTGGACCGGCACACCGTCCCCGGGCACCGGTTCGTTGCGTACCTGCAGAACCACGACCAGGTCGGCAACCGGGCCACCGGCGACCGGATCTCCGCCGGGCTGTCGCCCGCGCTGCTGCGGGTCGGGGCGATGCTGCTGCTGACCGCGCCCTTCACCCCGATGCTGTTCATGGGGGAGGAGTGGGCGGCCAGCACCCCGTGGCAGTTCTTCACCAGTCACCCGGAGCCGGAGCTGGCGGCGGCGGTGGCCACCGGCCGGCGGCGGGAGTTCGCCGCGCACGGCTGGCCGCCGGGTGACGTGCCCGACCCGCAGGACCCGCAGACCTTCCTCCGCTCCCGGCTCGACTGGGCCGAGCTGGACAAACCCGAACACCGCGAGATGTACGAGTTCTACCGGCGGCTGATCGCGCTGCGCAAGAACCGGGCCGACCTGTCCGACCCCCGGCTGCACCGCATGCAGGTACGCCACGGCGACCAGTTCCTGGTGGTTCGCCGGGGCGAGTGCCTGGTGGTGGCGAACCTTGCCGGCCGGCCGCAGCGGGTCACCCTGCCCGGGGTGGCCCGCCGGGTGCTGCTCACCACCGGGGAGGGCGTCACGGTGATGCGCGACCGGGTCGAGCTGCCGGCGGAGACGGCGGCGATCGTGGCGCTCTGAGCGCGGCGGAAGCCACGATGAGGCTCCAGACCCGGCCGCTCACGCCGGCCCACAGCAGGCAGGAAAAGGTCGGGAAGGTCTCGGGTAGATCAATCCTGCCGGCATTGCCGTGCAGCGGTTCCGCCGTCGGCGAGGTAGATCGGGGTACGACGGGTTCGTGCGCGAATCGCGGCACCCACCCGTGGGGCGACGTTGCCGGGAAGGCGTTGTTGGGCTTCGTCAGGTGCGAAGAAACCAGCGTCTTCGATCTCCTGCCTCGGCAGGGTGAAACCGTCGTGTCGGGTGACGGTCCCACAGTCGAAGGTGAAGTGGACGAGGGCACGCGGCCGTTGCCCGGCCGGGGGTGCCCAGTCCACGACAAGTAGCTCACCCACCGCCACGGCGATGCCGAGTTCTTCCCGGGCTTCGCGGGCACATGCCTGGTGCGGGTACTCGTCCTGTTCCACGTACCCGCCCGGGAAGGCCCAGTGATCGCGGTAGGTGGGCTTGACGAGGAGCACATCGCCCACCGCGTCGGTGATGAAGGCGGCCGTGGCGGCATGGAAGGCGGGCAGGTTCGCATACCAGGTGCTGGGCTCCGTCCACGTCACGTGTGTGACGTTAGCCGGAGGTGTCGATGCGAGCTTGCGTTACTTCAACGGCCCCGGGTGCGGGCGCGATGACGGTACGGGTGCGAGCGTGCTGAGGAGGTCGTGGACGTCGGCCATCGCTCGGTGGGGGTTCAACACGGCGGTGAGTTCCTGGACGCGCTGCGTCACCCGGGCAGAGCTAACCTGCGACGCGTGTCGTGCAGCCTCCCGGCCCCAGGTACAGGCTGCTTCGATGTCTCCGGCCTGAGCATGGGTCAGCGCGATCAGGGCGCTGTGTAATGCGCGCGTCCGGGCATTCGGGCTGGCGAGGGTGACCGCGTCGGACGCGTGCCGTAGTGCTTGCCGGTGCAGGCGTAGGTCGCTGAGGCACTTCAGGGTGGCACCCGCGAGGTGGGCCGGGCTGAAGTAGCTCACCCATTGTGGGCTTTCGTCCTTCCGCATCCGATCGACAGCCCGCTCTGCCTTGGCGAGCGCTGCTCGACAGGCGCGTCTCTCCCCGGAACGGCCGTATGCGCTGGCTGCCGTGGTGTAGAGCCGGGCTCGGACCGCAGCGGGGGCGCGGCCTGCCCCCTCGACGGCTGCCTCCGCGAGTCGGGCGGCGTCCCGGGTACTCCCGAGATAAGTCGCCTGAGTGGCGAGGTTTGCCAGGAGATGTGCACCGTAGAGGCGGTCATCTGCGGCCTTGGCGAGTCGTAGCGCGATGGTGACGTGATGCTGGGCGATGCCGTGTTCACCTGCGTCGTAGGACATGAAGGCGAGCTGGCCGCAGAGCGCCGCGGTGGCGCGCATGAGATCACGCCCGACAGCATCTGCATAGGCGCCATGCAACATGGGAATTACCTGCCGGGCGAGGAGATCGGCCATGAGTGCGCGGGTGTGCGGGGAGCCGCCGCCGTGGCGTCGATCGAGGTCGGCGAAGTGTCCGGCGAGGAGGTGCAGCGGTTGAATGTCGGCCGCCGTCAACGACGGTCGCCCATCGCGGGTCACCTGTGGGTCGGGAAGGTCGTACCGCCAAGCGAACGCGGCCTGTAGCGCCGCTCCGCTGTGGAACACCCCTCCGATCGGTGAGTTGACCCGATGGGCGAGGAGCGTCCAGAGCCGTCCGGCAGCATCGATGGCACCGCCGGCAGTCGAGGGATAGGCGGCATCCGCGAGATCGGTGCCGACGAATCCGAGTTCCGAAATCTCCACGGGACGGCTGAGCTTCCGGGCGATCGTCTCCGCCATCGCGATCTGCACGTGCTCAGCTGGCCGACGTCCACGAAGCCACCAGTAGACGCTGGCCGCGTCGTAACGCCAGATGCCCTGAGCCCGGCCCGCATGGTTGACCTGGCGGGCGAATGCGGCATGCGCATTGCCGTAGCCAGCGGCGAACAGCAGGGCATCAAGAGCCTTGTTCGTTACCGACCGCGCCATTCATCTACCCCCGGGAGTCGACTGGCTACTACCAGCGACGAGCGTAGAGGGAGAACTGGCGTGACAGGGACCCACGCAAGCCCGCGCAACCCGGGGTAGGGGCGGCGCAATCGCGCACACAGCTCGTCATCTGGTCGGTCGACCAGCGGTCGACTTCGCTGAGCCCATCAGGGGAGCCGGCGAAGGCCCCCGGAGTGTCGACGGAGGCGGATATGCGTGAGCAGGGGAATGAGCGGATCGCGAGTCGGGGAGAGCAGGCCGAGGCCGCCGAGCACGAGGCCGCCAAGCGTCGCATTCTCGCGCTGGCCGAGGCGGAGCGGATACCCGTCGAGGACACGACGCGCGCCGTGCCGGATCGGCGGTGGCGGCGTGGGCGCTGACGACCTGCCGGTCGGGCGGCGGGTGGCGCGCTGGCGGGTGCGGCGGAGGATGACCCAACAGATGCTCGCGGACCGGCTCGGCAAGTCGAAGAGCTGGGTGGACAAGGTCGAACGCGGGGTCCGGGCGCTGGACCGGTACTCGGTGATCCAGGAGATCGCCGAGGTGTTGCGGGTCGACCCCGCGGTACTGCTCGGGACCCGGCTGCCGTCGTCGGCGCGGGTCGGTGAAGGGGACGGGGTGGACGGGTTGCGGGCCGCCCTCGCCCGCTACCACGTCGCTGCCGGGGTGGTGTCATCGGCGGAACTGCGACGGCACGTCGAGCACGCCTGGCTGACCTACCAGCACGCGCATTACGCGCAGGTGGTGCGGACGCTGCCGGGGTTGCTCGACGCCGTGCGGAGCCGGTACGCGACAGCACCCGAGGGTGCGGCGGAGCTGTTGGTGCAGACGTACCGGGTCGCCTCGGCGGTGCTGGTGAAGCTCGGCGAGGCAGACCTCGGCTGGCTGGCCGCCGACCGGGCGATGGCCGTGGCGGGCGATGATCCGGTACTGGCGGGGACGGCGGCCGTGGCGGTGGGGCAGGCGCTGCGCGCCCTGAGCCGTGGTCAGTTGGCGCTCGCGGCGACCGTGGCCGCCGCGCGTCGCGTCGCCCCGAGGCCGGTACGCGACGCCACGGTGGCGCGGCAGGCGCTCTGCGGGACGCTGCTGCTCCAGGCCGCCCTTGCCGCCGCCGAGCACGGCGACACCCATCGGGCCGACGAGCTGATCGACCTGACTGCGGAGATCGCCACCCGGGTCGGGGGTGGTGACGATCCCCACCGGATCTGCTTCGGGCCGGTCGTGGTCGAGCTGGCCCGGGTGGTGGCGGCTGTCGAGGTGGGCGACGGTGGGGAGGCTGTCTACCGGCACGAGCAGGTGATCCGTCGGGAGGGGTGGCGGCTGCTGCCGGCCGAGTACCGGGCCGCCTACCTGGTCGACGCCGCGCGGGCGTACCTCCAGGTCGGTGACCTGTTCGGGGCCGGTCGGGTGCTGGTCGACGCGGACGGCATCGCGCCGGCCGAGGTGCGGTGCCGACCGGCGGCGCGTGCGGTGATCGCCGAGATCGCCCGGGGCCGGCCCACCGTGGCCGGTGTCGCGCGACTGGCCACGCTGGTCGGCCTCACCCGGTGACCGGGCCGCCCTCCGGGTGCCCGGCCCCGGCCCGCGCCTCCCGTAGCCGGTGGGCCGCCGCCCGAGCCTGTCGCGTCGACCGGGGCTGCCCGGGGTGGTGGCCCGGCCGGTCCGACCGGCCGGGCCACCCGACGGATACCGGCGGTTACAGGGTGACCTGCCGGCCGCCGAGGGTCACCACGAGCCGCCCGTCGCTGGCGAAGGACCACCCGATGGCCCCGGTGTACGACGCGCAGCGCGAGCCGTTGCTGCCGGTCCAGAACTGGTTGGAGCTGTCGCTGTTGCCGACGATCTTGTCGTTCGAGCCGCTGCCGCTGCGGCACGAGGTGTTGTTCCGGAACACCGAGGTGCCGCCGTCGAACGAGAAGTTGCGCTCGGTGTTGTCGATGCCGAGGTTGTTCGAGACGGTCATCGAGCCGAGGTTGCGGTTGTAGGTGAAGCCGTGCTTGCCGTTGCGGAAGGCGATGTTGCGCCGCACGATGTGGTTGACCCCGATGTCCTCGCCGCCGAGCTTGTAGCCGTTGCGGTCGCCGTTGCCGTTCTGGGTGCCGTTGCTGAGCGTCCCGTTGTTGTAGGCCAGGGAGTCCTCGATGGTCACCGGGCCGATCGGGCCGGTGTCGGTCTTGGTGTAGAGGTCCCAGCCGTCGTCGATGTTGTTGTGGGACACCGCGTACCGGAAGACGTTGCCGGTGCCGACGGTGAGTTTCGCGGCGAAGCCGTCGGCGTCCTCACCGTCGGAGTCGGCGTTGTCGTGCGACTCGGCGCTGAGCACCAGGTTGTTCGACGGCCACTGGTCGCGGGGGGTGCTGGAGGCGATCCGGGAGAGCTGGAGCCCGCTGTCCCGGTTGAACCGGGTCACCGTCCGCTCGATGATGTTGTTGCTGCCGCCGACGAAGATTCCGTTGTCGCCGGCCCGCTCCACGATCAGGCCCTGGACGTGCCAGTACGACCCGTTGAGGGCGAGCCCCCGGTTGGCCGGGTCCTCGCTCATCGCCGAGAAGTTCAGCACCGGTTTCTCGCCCGGGTAGGCGAACAGCTTCTTGCGGGCGCTCGCGGTGCCGTTGTTGCCCGGCTCGATGCTGACGGTCTGGGCGAGCTGGTAGGTCCCGGCCCGCACGTAGATCGTCCCGCCGGCGGGGATGCGGGTGACGGCAGAGGCGAGGGTGGTCGGGTTCGCCTGGGTGCCGGCCGCACCGGCGCTGCCGTTGGTCGCCACGTACAGGGTGCTGCCGCTCGGCGGCGGGGTCGTGGGTGGCGGGGTGGTCGGCGGGGGCGTGGTGGGTGGCGGGGTGGTCGGTGGTGCGGTGGTCGGGGGCGGAGTGGTGGGCGGTGCCGTGGTCGGGGGAGCGGTGGTGGGGGTGGTGCCGCCGCAGGCCACCCCGTTGACCGCGAAGCCCGTCGGGGTCGGGTTGCTGCCGGTCCAGGTGCCGTTGAAGCCGAACGTGACCGTGCCGTTGGTGCCGACGGCGCCGTTGTAGTCGGCGTTCGCCGCGTTGACGGTGCTGCCGCTCTGGCTGAACGTGGCGTTCCAGCCCTGGTCGACGCGCTGCCCGGCGGTGAACGACCAGGTGGCCGCCCAGGAGCTGATCGGGTCACCGAGGTTGGTGAGCGTGACGTTCGCGGTGAAGCCGCCGGACCACTGGCTGGCCACCGTGTAGTCGACCCGGCAGCCGGCGGCGGCCTGGGCCGCGTTCGCGGTGACCACCGCGCCGGCGGTGGTGAGCGCCGTCGCGGCGACCGCGGAGATCCACCACGCCGTACGGCGCTGGCGAAGGATCATGGTTCTCTCCTGTGGATGTGGTGAGGGAGCCCGCGCGCGGGGTCGGCGACACCGGTGCCCGGCGGGGGCGGGGCGGGCGGGCCCGCCCTGGCGGCCCGTCACGGGAGGAATCGCTCGCGCCGGATCAGCCCGGATCGCCAGACGCGAGGTGTTGCCGGCGGGACGACCGGGGCCGTTGACGACCGGGGCCGTTCCCGACGCGCTGACCAGTCAGTTCGAGCAGGTAAGCGCTTTCTTCCCCACGGTACTGACCGTTCTCGATGCCGTCAATCGGGCGACGGCCCACCTCCACCCAGGGGAGGAGGCGATCTCCGACCGGGGGCCGCGACCGGGGCTCCCGGTCGGACGCGGTCGGGGCCGCCGGCCGACGAACGTCTACAGGCATGACTGACCTGATGTCCCGGGCGGCCGGACGGCACCGCCCCCTCGTTCTGCTCACCGCCGCGATGGCGGTGCTCGCCGTGGTGGCGGCCGTCGGCGTGGCCGCCGACCCGAGGGTGCTCACCGGCGTGCCGATCTGGCTCAAGCCGTTCAAGTTCTCGGTGTCCTTCGCGCTCTACGCGGCCACCCTCACCTGGATGCTGGCCCAGTTGCCCCGCCGCAGCCGGATCGGGGAGTGGGCGGCAAGCGTGGTGGTGGCGACGTCCCTGATCGAGATGGTGGTGATCGTCGGGCAGGTGCTGCGCGGCACGACCAGCCACTACAACGAGACCAGCCCGCTCAACGCCGCGCTCTGGCAGGTGATGGGCGCGGCCGTCATGCTGCTGTTCGTCGCACACGTCGTCGTCGCCGTCACCCTGCTGGTGCGACGGGCCGGGGACCGGGCCACCCGGTGGGCGATGGGGTTCGGGCTCGGCCTGTCCGCCCTGGGCATGCTGGTGGCGGTGCCGATGACCCAGCCCGGCCAGACGCCGGCCGACGCCGAGGGGATCACCGGGGCGCACAGCGTCGGGGTGCCCGACGGCGGCCCGGGGCTGCCGATCCTCGGCTGGAGCACCACCGGGGGCGACCTGCGGATCGGGCACTTCGTCGGGCTGCACGCCCTGCAGGCGCTGCCGGTCCTGGCCTTCCTGCTGCGCCGCTACCTGGGCGGCTGGCTCGACGAGCGGGACCTGGTCCGGCTGCTGGCCGTCGCGGGCACCGGGTACGGCGTACTCACGCTGCTGTTGACCTGGCAGGCGCTGCGCGGGCAGCCGCTGCTGCGGCCGGACCTGACCACGCTCGCCGCGCTTGCCGCCCTGGTGGCCGCGACCGTGCTCGCCGTGACGGCGGTGGTGGCGTCCCGGCGGCGTCGCCCGGAACTGGCGCTGGCCGCGTGACCTCCACCCACCCGGCGGGTCCTGCGCCGGCCCCGCGGTCCGTAGGCTGATCGGCGTGGGCTGGCTGGGACGGCTGTTCGACACGCGGGACACGCTGGTGCGGATGGTCCTGCTCGACGCCAGCGGCCTGTGCTACCTCCTCTTCGGCACCAAGACCGGTCAGCCGCCGACGGGCCGGCAGTGGGCGCTCGCGGTGGCCGCCTTCGCCGTCGCGCTGCTGGCTCACCGCCGGCCCCTGCTCAACCTGACGGCGCAGACCGCGCTGCTGGCGGCGGCGATCGTCGTGCTCGACGACACCACGATCAACCAGGTCGGGGCGAGTTGGCTGCTGCTCGAGGTGACCATGCGCTCCCGGCGTCCCCGCACCGGCTGGTGGGCGGCCGCGGGGTTGACCGTGGTCGCGGCGTTCGACCCGTCCGGGCACACCGGCCGGGGCGTCGTCGGCACGGTGTTCGGGCTGCTGGTGGACGTCGGGCTGCCGCTGCTGATCGGCACCGTGGTGCGGACCAACCGGGAACTCGGCCGGCAGGCCGAGGAACGGGCCCGGGCCGAGCACCTGCACCGCGAGTCGGAGCAGCGCGCGGCGCGCGCCGACGAACGCAGCGCCATCGCCCGCGAGCTGCACGACGTGGTGGCTCACCACGTGGCCTCGATGGTGCTGCGCGTCGGGGTCGCCCGGCACGTCCTCACCGACCTCGACCCCCGGGTGGGCGCCGTCTTCGACGACGTGCACGCCACCGGGACGGCGGCGCTGGCGGACCTGCGCGGCCTGGTCGCGGTGCTGCGCGATCCCGACGTGGCGCACGGCGACGCGACGTTGACCGCGATCGAGCCGTCGGCGCTGCCGGCCGCGCTCGGGGCGGCGGTCGACCGGGCCCGGCAGGCCGGGGTCACGGTCGAGGCGGACGTCGCCCCGGCGGTGGGCACCCTCGACGCGGTACGCGGGCTGGCGGTGCTGCGGTTGACCCAGGAGGCGCTGACCAACGTGGTGAAACACGCCGGACCGTCCGCGCGGGCGCGGCTGACCGTGGCGGTGGTCGACGACGCCGTGCACTGGGAGGTGGCCGACGACGGGCGCGGCTGGACGCCGACGGCGGTGCCGCCCGGTGGGGGACACGGCCTCACCGGCATGCGGGAACGGGTCGAGGTGCTCGGCGGGCGGCTGGACGCCGGCCCCTTCGGCACCGGGTGGCGGGTCCGCACGGTGCTGCCCGCCGTGGTGTCCGCCGCCGCCGGCCCGTACCCGGCCGCCGGCCCACCCCCGGACGGTACGCCGACCCCGCCGCCCGGTTCGGGTGGCCCGTACCGGGCGCGGCGGTCGTGATCCGGGTGCTGCTGGTCGACGACCAGCATCTCATCCGCGCGGGCCTGCGCATGCTCTGCGACGCGCAGCCGGACATCGAGGTGGTCGGGGAGGCCGACAACGGCCGCGACGCCGTCACCCTGGCCGCCCAGCTCGTCCCCGACGTGGTGGTGATGGACCTGCGGATGCCCGGCGTCGACGGGATCACCGCGACCGGCCGCATCCTCGCCGACCGGCCGGCGACGCGGGTGCTGGTGCTGACCACGTTCGGCGACGACGACCACCTCTACCCCGCGCTCACGGCCGGGGCCTGCGGTTTCCTGCTCAAGGACGCCCCGCCCGGCGACCTGGTCGACGGGGTGCGGCGGGCCGCCGCCGGGGGCAGCCCGTTCAGCGAGGAGGTGCTGCAACGGCTGGTCCGGCGGGCGGTGCACGCCCGCGCCGAGCCGCCCCGGCCGGTGGCCGGGCTGACCGCCCGGGAACAGGACGTGCTCGCCCTGGTGGCCGAGGGGCTGTCGAACACCGAGATCGCCGACCGGTTGCACATCGGCGTGACCACGGTCAAGACCCACATCACCAGCCTGATGACCAAGACGGACAGCCCGAACCGGGTACGCCTGGCGCTGTTCGCCCGGGGCGGCTGACCGCGCGCACCCGAGGGCCGACCGCGCCGCCCGCCCAGTGCGGTGTCGGTCGGCCCGGCTATCCTGCGCGACGCCGGGGCGTGCCCGGCGGGGTGGTACGGGTGGGAGGTCGGGTGACGGTCGGGGAGTCGGACCCGGTGGCGTTTCAGGCCGCCGTCCGCGCGGTGACGCAGGAGACGGGCGCGGGCCGGACCGCCGCCCTGCGCGGCCTCGGTGAGCTGGTGGCCGGGCGTCCCGGGCTGCGGTCCCGGGCGGTCGCGGCGCTCGCCGACGGGCTGCGGGCACCGGTGGGGGCCGACGGGTGGGACGCCGACGCCCGGCGGGAGGCGGGCCGGGTGCTGGCCGCGCTGCTGCGCCCGGCGGCGCAGGCCCCGGCCCGGTCGGTGGACCCGGACGCCGACCCGGAGCCACCGCCCGCCGTCGACCTCGACCTGCGGGCGGCCACCCTGGTGGACCTCGACCTCGCAGGCGCGGTGCTGGGTGCGGCCCGGTTCGCCGACGCCAGGTTCCTCGGGGCCACCTCGTTCGCCGACGCCCGGTTCACCGGTGTCGCCGACTTCGCCCGTACCGTCTGGCACGGTCCGGCCCGGTTCAGCCGGGCCGGGTTCCTCGACCATGCCGCGTTCGGTCGGGCCCGGTTCCGCGCCGACGCCGACTTCACCGGGGTCCGGTTCGCCGCGTTCGCCTGGTTCGGTCGAGGCGAGGACGAGCTGTGGGAGGACGACCCGGCCTGGGAGACCATCGAGGAGACCTCCCCCGCCCCCTGGGACGAGCCGAACGAGGACGACCCGCACTGGCCGGTCGCCGTGCTGATGGGCGACTACCAGGAGTGGAGCGAGGGTGGCGACGGTGCCCGGTTCGTCGGGCCGGTGTCGTTCCGGCAGGCCCGGTTCGCCGGTCCGGCCTGGTTCTTCAAGGCGCGGTTCGCCTCCGCCGCGTCGTTCCGGCAGGCGCGGTTCGCCGGTCCGGTCCACCTCGACCAGCCCACCGTGGATCTCGCTGGCGCGACCTGGGCCGACACGGCCGACGACGGGCCGGTGTGCTGGCCGCTGGGCTGGACGCCGGCACCGGCCGGGCCGGACGGGGCGCAGCTGGTGCCCGACGACTCCGTCCGGCCGTACGCGGGCCAGCTCGCCGACGCCGACCCGGACGTGCGCCGGGCCGGGCTGGCGGTCCTCGTCGACCTCGGCGACGCCCGGCCGGAGCTGCGGCAGCGGGTGGTGGACACGGTCTGCGGCTACCTGCGGATGCCGCTGCCGTTCGACCTGGCCGACGCCCGCACCGACGGGCAGGCCGCCGAGCTGGAGCTGCGGCGCACCGCGCAGCGGCTGCTGGCGGCGCGGCTGCGTCCGTCGACGGACGCCCCGGGCGGGCCGCCGCACTGGTCGGGGACGGACCTGATGCTCTGCGGGGCCACCCTGGTCGACCTCGACCTCGGCGGTTGTCACATCGGCCACGCCGATTTCACCGGCGTCCAGTTCCACGGCGACACCGGGTTCGCGGGGAGTGTCTTCGCCGGGGCGGCCTTCCGGCTCGGCGGCGGCGACGGGCGGGCGTCGTTCCACGGGCCGGTCAGCTTCGCCGGGGCGCGGCTCGACCGCCGGCGCGGTGTGCGTGAGGTCCTCGGCGAGGTGGCGGGTCATGCCGGGGTGGTGCTCGACGAGGCGGTGTCACCCCCGGGGTGAGCACCGGCGCGCGGCCCGGTGCGCGTCGGGCGGGTGTCGCGTGGTCCCGCCACCGGCCGCGTCGTCCGGCCGGGCACGGTCAGCCGGTGACCCGGGCGACGAACGCGGCGACGTTCGCCGTCAGCCGCTGGACCTTCTCCGCCGTGGTGAGCGACTCCTGCATCCGGGTGCCGGGGCCGGGGTCCTTGCGTCCGCGGACGTAGAGCGGGCAGGCGAGGTCGGTGCAGAGGTAAGTGCCCACCGAGTTGCCCTGCTGTCCCGCCTTGCCGGCCCTCGGTGCGACCATCAGGCTGACGCCGCCGGCGGGGGAGGTCAGGCAGATGGCGCACAGGCCGCGCGGCGGCTGCCGGGTGGTCGGGGTGGGGCAGCGCAGCACCAGGGCGGTCCGCCGGCCTTCCACCTCGGTGACCAGGTAGGCGCGGTCGGGGGCGCGGGGGTCGCGCCAGCCGAGGTAGTCCAGCTCGGGCCAGGGGCGGTCGGCCAGGTCGCGGGGGACGTACAGCCGCTTGCTCTCGCCCTTGGTGCAGTTGACGAAGGCGGAACGGATCTCCTGCTCGGTCAGTGGCTCCATGACGGCAACGGTAATTTGCCTAAAACCTTTAGGCAAACGCATAATGAGTTATGGCACGTGCGGGCTTGACCACCGAGCGTCTCACCCGGGCCGGCGCGGAGCTGGCCGACGAGGTCGGGTTCGACCGGGTGACCCTCTCCGCGCTCGCCCGGCGCTTCGACGTTCAGGTCGCGAGCCTCTACGCGCACGTGCGCAACTCCGGGGACCTGCGCACCCGGATCGCCCTGCTCGCCCTCGACGAGCTGGCCGTCCGGGCCGCCGACGCGCTCGCCGGCCGGGCCGGCCGGGACGCGCTGGCCGCCCTCGGCGGCGTCTACCGCGACTACGCCCGCGAGCACCCGGGCCGGTGGGCCGCCGCCCAGGTCAGGCTCGACCCGGCCACGGCCGCCGCCAGCGCCGGCAGGCGGCACGCCGAGCTGACCCGGGCCATCCTGCGCGGCTACGACCTGCCCGAACCCGACCAGACCCACGCGGTCCGGCTGCTCGGCAGCGTCTTCAACGGCTACGTCAACCTCGAACTGGGCGGCAGCTTCGACCACAGCGCCCCCGACACCGCGCAGACCTGGCCCCGGGTCCTCGACGCCCTCGACGCCCTGCTGCGCCACTGGCCGGCGTCCTGAACCCGGGCGCTACCGCGGCACCCGCAAGACCCGTACGCCGATGGCGACCCCGCCGATGACCAGCAGGCCGCCCAGCAGTTGGAGCCCGGGGGAGTCGTCGGACTCGCCGAGCACGACGCCGGCCAGCCCGGCGACCAGGAGCACGACGGCGGCGGAGGCGAGCAGGTACCTCACGGCGTCGGCTCCCCGTCGTCGACGAATTCGAGCAGGTCGCCCGGCTGGCAGTCGAGCACCCGGCAGATCGCCTCCAGGGTGCTGAACCGCACCGCCTTGGCCCGGCCGTTCTTCAGCACGGCCACGTTCGCCGGGGTCAGGCCGACCCGCTCGGCGAACTCACCGACGCTCATCTTGCGCTTGGCCAGCTCGACGTCGATGCGTACGACGATGGGCATCAGATCACCGCTTCCATGTCGGAGCGCAGCGCGGTGGCCTGGCGCAGCAGCGCCCGCATCACCACCATCAGCAGCCCGAGCACGGTGGCCCCGACGGACAGCAGGAACAGCAGCATCGGCAGGCCGGGGTCGTCGGCGTGGAACCCGACATAGCCGAACACGCCCACCAGCGTCAGCCAGCCGGCGGCGATCGCCCAGACGATGGCGTCCACCCAGACCAGCGCGGGTTCGCTGAAGATCCGGTCGTCGCGGACCAGGGTGAGCAGCCGCCAGGTGGCGACGATCACCACCTGGACGCAGAGCACCCAGAACACCGTCACGGCGGTGGCCGGCCAGCGCAGGTACGCCTGCTCGGGCGACTCCCGGGCCAGGTGGGCGAACTGGCCGGGCAGCGACATGGTCTGGAACAGCACCAGCACCGCGAACAGGACCACGAGAAAGACTCTGAGGGCGGTGACCGCCCAGCGCGCCGTCGTCATGTATCGACTATCGCTCGCAACCTATCGAAAGTCAATCGGTCACCGGCCACTCGTGGACCGGCAGGTTGCTGTGCATCAGCTCGACGTACTGGCGGACCACCTCGCGCAACGCCTCCGGCCGGTCGAGGTGGTCGGCCGACTCCAGCCGGTGCAACGTCGCCACCTGCCAGCTCGCGCCGTTGCGCCCGGTCAGGCAGCGTTGCTCGATGATGCCCAGCAGCCGGTCACGTTCGGCCGGGTCCACACCCCACCGGTCCAACCCCTGGTGGGCCAACGGCAGCAACCGGCGCAGCACCAGCTCCGTCGCCGGCAGGTAGCCCAGCCCCGGCCAGTACACCTGCGCGTCGATGCCGTGCCGGGCGCCGCTGGTGAAGTTCTCCTCCGCCGCGCTGAACGACATCTGCGACCACAGTGGCCGGTCCGACTCGGCAAGCGCCCGGACCAGCCCGAAATAGAACGCGCCGTTGGCGATGGTGTCCACCACCGTCGGCCCGGCCGGCAGCACCCGGTTCTCCACCCGCAGGTGCGGGCGGCCCTTCCACACGTCGTACACCGGGCGGTTCCAGCGGTAGATGGTGCCGTTGTGCAACCGCAGCTCGGCCAGCCTCGGCACGCCACCGGCGGCCAGCGTCTCGGCCGGGTCCTCCGGGTCGCACACCGGCAGCAGCGCCGGGAAGTAGCGCACGTTCTCCTCGAACAGGTCGAACACGCTGGTGATCCAACGCTCCCCGAACCAGACCCGCGGGCGTACCCCCTGGGCCTTGATCTCCTCGGAGCGGGTGTCGGTGGCCTGCTGGAACAGCGGCACCCGGGTCTCGCGCCACAGCTCCCGGCCGAAGAACAGCGGCGAGTTCGCGCCCAGCGCCACCTGGACCCCGGCGACGGCCTGGGCGGCGTTCCAGTAGCCGGCGAAGTCGGCCGGGCTGACCTGGAGGTGGAACTGGGTGCTGGTGCAGGCCGCCTCCGGGGTGATGGTGTCGGCCGTGGTCGCCAGCCGCTCCACCCCGCTGATCGCGATCCGCAGGTCCTCGCCCCGGGCGGCGAAGATCTGCTCGTTGAGCAGCGCGTAGCGCGGATTCGACGACAGCGCCCCCGCGGTCAGGTGCCCCGGCTCCAGGGTGGGCAGGATGCCGATCATCACCATGTGGGCGTCGACCGTGCGGGCCTTCTCCTCCGCGGCGTTCAGGCTGGCCCGCACGTGGGACTCGAACTCGGCCGTGCCGGTGCCGACGAGCCGCCGGGGCGCGACGTTGATCTCCACGTTGAACTGGCCCAGCTCGGTCTGGAAACTGGGATCGGCGACGGCGGCGAGCACGTCGGCGTTGCGCATCGTCGGCCGGGAGTCGTCGTCGACCAGGTTCAGCTCGATCTCCAGGCCGGTCATCGGCCGCTCCACGTCGAACCGGGACTCCCGCAGCATCTCGGCGAAGACGTCCAGACACCGGCGGACCTTCTCCCGGTAGCGGGCCCGGTCCTCCCGACTGAACGTGCGCGCTCCGACTTCCTCGCCCATGGTCACCGCCCTGTCACCGTTGGTCCCGACAAACCTCGCACGTCCCGGGCGAACCGGGAAGACCCGAAGGACCCCTTACGTACCCACCGGCGACCCGGGTGATCCCCGTCGCCCACCGCCCGTCGCGGGTCGTGCGGCCGGGGCGGCTGGATAGCATGGCGCGATGCGCGAGAAGACGACCCGGCTGTTCGTAGCGGCGGCGATCGCCGAGGCCTGCTCCTGGCTGGCCCTGCTGGTCGGCATGGCGGTCAAGTACGGCCCGCCGGGCAACGAGATCGGCGTGCAGGTCTTCGGGCCGATCCACGGCGCGCTCTTCGTCGCGTACGGCCTGCTGGTGCTCGCCGTGGCCCGGCTGCACCGGTGGTCGCCCGGGGTCACCCTCGTGGCGCTGGTCTGCGCGGTCCCGCCGTTCGCCACCCTGCTCTTCGAACGCTGGGCCGCCCGCCGCGGTCTGCTGAGGACCACCGCGCCGCAGCGCCCGCTGACCCCGGTCGGCTGACCACCCCGGGCGACCCACGACCGACCGCCGCCCCGGCCCCGGAGCGTCGGGCCCCGGAGCGTCGGGCCGGTCGGGTGGTGTCAGGTGAGGACCACGGCGGCGGCGACCAGCAGCACCAGCACCGCACCCAGCACCGCCTGGATCAGCAGCGGCGGGCCGAGGTGGCTCCACACCGTTGCGGTACGCGGGGTGAGCAACTGCCCGGTGGTCAGGTTGACGATCCGCTCGATGCGCGGCGGCAGGTCGACGTCCTGCGGGCTCAGCGTGAGCTGCACCCAGTCGGACGGGTGCACCGCGCTCTGCGCCAGGTGCCCGTGCAGCTCCACCTCGTAGAGCTGGCCCTTGTCATCGCGCAGCCGGACCGGGGTGACCAGGAACTCCGGCCCCTTCTTCAGGTCCTTCCACTTGCGGCGGCTGCCGCCGCCGGCCTGCGAGAGCGCCGTGCGCACCAGTATCACCAGCAGCCCCGCCACGCTCGCCGCGGTCAGCACCGCCACCAGCACCGGCTGGCCGATCCTGACCTCGCGGGTGTAGCCGTCCATGAACCGGACCACCCGCCCGGTGAATATCCGCTGCGTCGGGCGGATCACCCGATTACGGAGATCGCTGTCCATGTTCACCACCGAGAGTCCGGTTCCGTTCACTGATGGTATCCGTCTTGCGGGTCGAATGACATGAATGAACCGGGGTCACGTCACCCGGCCCGGTCGAGGTGACATCCCGGGCGGCGCGGGTAAGCGGGCGGCCGAGCCGGAAAGGGGTCGAGCATGCAGCTGTCCTTCCTGCACCAGCTCTACGACCGTCCCGGGCCGTGGTGCTCGGTCTACCTGGACGCCTCCCGGGACACCCAGGACGCGCGCCCGGCGCTGGACCTGCGCTGGCGGGCCCTGGCCGGGCAACTCGCCGCCGGCGGCGCGGACGAGCCGACCATCGCGGCGCTGGACCGGGTGGTCCGCGGCCACGACCCGCTGCCGGGCGACTACGGCCTCGCCGCGTTCGCCAACCGGGGCCGGGTGGCGCTCTCCGAGTACCTCGCCGCGCCACCCCTGCGCGACCT
This sequence comes from Micromonospora wenchangensis, assembly GCF_002210435.1. GTDB lineage: Bacteria > Actinomycetota > Actinomycetes > Mycobacteriales > Micromonosporaceae > Micromonospora > Micromonospora wenchangensis. The sequence continues at coordinate 4,216 of NZ_MZMV01000032.1, read as the reverse complement.
GGCCGCGTACGCCCCGCTGCCGCACGTCATGCCGTTGCTCGCCCAGCGCGGGGAACAGGTCGCCTGGGTCCGGGTGCTCGCCGACCGGACCGGCGCGGACGCGGTCGCGGTCAGCGCCGGCGGGGTGCCCCGACGGGCCCACGTCACCGGCCGGCAGAGCTACCCGCTGCGCCGGGTGCAACCCGGCGGCTGGTCCCAGTCCCGCTACCAGCGGGCCGCGATGGAGGCCTGGCACCACAACGCCGGGGACGCCGCCGCGGCCACCGCCGAACTGGCCGACCGGGTCGGCGCGGACGTGGTCGTGGTCGCCGGGGACGTCCGGGCCACCGGGATGATCGCCGCCCAGCTACCGGCCCGCTGGCAGGACGTGGTGGTCCGCACCGACGCCGGCTCCCGGGCCGGCGGCGCCGACCCGGCGGCGATGGACGACGTCACCGTGCAGACCATCGCCGAGGTCGCCGACCAGCACGTCACCGCCACGCTGGACCGGTTCGGCACCCAGGAGGACGTGGGCGCCGGGCTGGACGCCGTGGTGGCCGCCCTGCAACGCAACCAGGTCGACACCATGCTGCTGGTCGACGACCCGTCGGCCGTCGGCGAGCTGTGGATCGGACCCCGGGCCACCGACATCGCCACCGCACCCGACCAGCTCGCCGCCGTGGCCGACCCGCAACGGGTCCGGGCCGACGCGGCCCTGGTCCGGGCGCTGGTCGGCACCGACGCCGACCTGACCGTCCTCGGCCCGGACGAGGCCCCCGGGCTGGCCGACGGCGTCGGCGCGGTGCTGCGCTACGTCGACCCGGCCACCCCGGGACGTGACCATGGCTGACCGCACCGTCGCGCACCTGGTGGTGGACCGGCTGCGGGCCTGGCGGGTGCCCCGCGCCTTCGGCTGCCCGGGGGAGGCGATCGCCCCCGTGGTCGGGGCGCTGGACGCCGCGGGCGGGGACCCGGAGTTCGTCCCCGCCCGGCACGAGGAGAGCGCCGCCTTCATGGCGACCGGGCACGCCAAGTTCACCGGCGGCCTCGGGGTCTGCCTGGCCACCCAGGGCCCCAGCGCGGTGCACCTGCTCAACGGCCTGTACGACGCGAAGCTGGACAGCAAACCGGTGGTGGCGATCGTCGGCGAGGACGTCACCGGTCCGCTCGGCGAGGTGCACGAGGAGATCGGGCTGACCCGGCTCTTCGGCGACGTGTGCCACCAGTTCGTCCGCTACGGACGTACCCCGGAGCAGGTGCCGGCCCTGCTCGACCAGGCGTTCCGGACCGCCGCGGCGACCCGCAGCCCGACCTGCGTGGTGCTGCCCCGGGCGTTGCAGGAGGCCACCGTGCCGCAGCTGCAACCGCACACGGCCGGGGTGCTCACCGCGACGCCGGGCGAGCCGCTGGCCCGGGTACTGCCGCACCAGGCGGACCTGGACGCCGCCGCGGCGCTGCTCACCGTCGGCCAGCGGGTGGCGATCCTGGTCGGGCAGGGCGGCCGGGGCGCGGCGGAGCAGATCGTGGCGCTGGCCGACCGGCTGGGTGCCGGGGTGGCCGTCTCGCTGCTGGGCAAGCCGGTGCTCGACGAGCGGCTGCCGTTCCACACCGGGGTGCTCGGTGAGGTCGGCTCCACGGCCGCCGCGCAGCTCATGGGCGGCGCGGACACCCTGCTGCTGGTGGGCACGAACGACCCGTGGACCGACTACTTCCCGATGCCCGGCCAGGCCCGCACCATCCAGATCGACATCGACGGGCGACGCATCGGCACCCGGTACCCGGTGGAGGTGCCGCTGGTCGGCGACGCCACCGAGACGCTACGCGCCCTGCTGGGCCAGGTCGCCGACCGCCCCGACCGGCAGTGGCGGGCCACCGTCGAGGGCGCCGTCGACAGGTGGCGTACGGAGGCCGCCGCGCACGCCGCCGCGCCGGCCGAACCGGTCAACCCGCAACTGGTCCTGCGGGAACTGTCCGCCCGGCTGCCGCACGCCGGGTCGGTCGCCGTCGACGTCGGTTCGGTGCTCTCCTGGTACGCCCGCCACCTGCAACTGCCGCCCGGGGTCGACGCGCAGCTCTGCGGTGCCCTCGGCTCGCTCGGCTGCGCCCTGCCGTACGCGCTCGCCGCGAAGCTCGCCCGCCCGGACGTCCCGGTGCTCGCCCTGCTCGGCGACGCCGCGATGCAGCTCAACGGCCTCGCCGAGCTGATCACCGTGGCCCACCGCTGGCAGGACTGGGCCGATCCCCGGCTGGTGGTGCTGGTGCTCAACAACCGGGACCACTCCGGGCTCGGCGACGGCCGCTGGATGCCGGGCGTGCCCGGTCGGCGCGCCGACGTGCCGTACGCCGGCTGGGCCCGGCTGCTCGGCCTGCACGGCGTCCGGGTGGACCGGCCGGAGCTGGTCGGTGCCGCCTGGGACGAGGCGCTCGCCGCCGACCGGCCGTGCGTGCTGGAGGCGGTGGTGGACCCGGCGGTGGCCCCGACGGCGCCGGAGCCGGCCCTGGCCGACCTGCGGAGTCTCTTCGCCGACGGGGACGCCACCCGGCGCATCCGGGACCGGATGATGGCGGCCGAGCGGCAGATCGTCGAGGCGGAGGATCTCGTTTAGCCTCCCGGCCCCCGGGCATCCCTGACCCCACCAGCCACCGGGGGAGGCACGATGTCCGTACCCACCGACCGCCGTTACGGTCCGGCGTCGCTGCCGACACCACGCGGGCCGGTCTCCGGCGCGCTGGTGGCGGCGCTGCGCCGGCCGCCGCACGACCTGCCGGTCGGGCTCGCCGGGGCGCTGGCCGGCGACGTCGGTGACGGGCCCGGCCACCCGGACCCGCTGACCGACGAGGACCGGCAGCTCACCCTCTTCCTCTGCTATGAACTGCACTACCGGGGCTGGGCCGGGGTCGACGAGGACTGGGAGTGGCAGCCGTCCCTGCTGGCGCTGCGCGCCGCGGTCGAGCGGCCGTTCGAGGCGGCGGTGCGCCGCCTGGCCGGCCCGCTGCCGACGGTGCTGCCGGCCGGTGTGCCCGCCGCGCTCGCCGCACTGGTCGCCGCCGACGACGCACCGCCGCTGGCCCGGACCCTGCACCGGCGGGCCAGCCTGGCCCAGTTCCGCGAGTTCGTCACCCACCGTTCGCTCTACCACCTGCGCGAGGCCGACCCGCACAGCTGGGCGCTGCCCCGCCTCGGCGGCCCGGCCAAGGCCGCCCTGGTCGAGATCCAGATGGACGAGTACGGCAACGGCCGGTGCGACCGGATGCACGCCGAACTGTTCCGGGTGACCATGGGACGGCTCGGCCTGGACACCGACTACGCCGCCCACCTGGACCGGGTGCCGGCGGTCACGCTGGCCGTCAACAACCTGATCTCGCTGTTCGGCCTGCACCGACGGCTGCGCGGCGCGCTGCTGGGTCACCTGGCCGCCTACGAGATGACCTCCTCGCTGCCCAACCGCCGGTACGGCAACGGGCTGCGCCGGTTGGGTCTGGACGAGGCGGCCATCCGCTTCTACGACGAGCACGTGGAGGCCGACGCGGTGCACGAGCAGATCGCCGCGCACGACCTGTGCGGCGGCCTGGTCCGCACCGAGCCGGCCCTCGCCGGCGACGTCCTGTTCGGGGCCGCCGCCGCGCTGGCCACCGACCGGCTCTTCGCCGCCCATCTGCTGGACAGCTGGGCCGCCGGCACGTCCTCGTTACGGCTGGGAGCGGAAACCGACGGCCCGGTGGGTGCCGTCGCAGAACGGTTTGCGGCCCGAACGCCCGCAGCGGCATAGCGCCACCGCGCCCCGGCGGGTCTCGATGGCCCGCCCGTCGGGGGTCACCAGCGCGAAGTCGCCCCGGACCAGCAGCGGGCCGTCCGGGTAGGCGGTGATGGTGGCCGCCGCGTCGGCGGTCTGTTCGGGCTCGGCGCTCATCGTCCGGATGTGCCCCGCCCGGTCCCGGCGAAACCCGCACCGGCCCGCCCCGGCCGGGCTGGGCGGTCACCGACCGGCGCGCACCGGTAGGGGCGTACCGGTAGGGCGGGCGGGGATCGCCCCCGTCGGGACGCGATGCCCCGTTTAGACCCCGAAGGGGCGGGAAGCCGGGCCGCGTGGTGAGCGAACGAGGCGGGATGGAGCCGGTGCGGACGGCACCGGCCGGGCCGACGGCCCGGGGCGCCGGACTGGCCGGCGACCGGGTCGTCACGGCCGGCAGCACCGCGCGGGTGCTGGTGGCCGCGGCCGCCCGCGCGCTGCGCGGG
>NZ_MZMV01000031.1 GCF_002210435.1 Micromonospora wenchangensis | reverse complement strand
GGTCCTGGCCGAGGCCGCGGTGGAGAAGTTCGGTGGTGACTCGGTGACCGAGATCCGCCGCAACCTGACCGGCTACCTCGACAGCCTGATCATCCGGTGAACAGCGGCCGTCAGGAAGGGCCAATCCAGTGACGAAGCCTGTCTGCGTGCTGGTCGGGGCACCCGGTTCCGGCAAGAGCACCGTCGGCGCGGAACTGGCCACCCTGCTCGGGGTGGGGTTCCGGGACACCGACACCGACATCGAGCAGATGGCCGGCAAGCCGATCCCGGAGATCTTCATCGACGAGGGTGAGGCGCACTTCCGGGCCCTGGAACGGGCCGCGGTGCTGGCGGCGCTGACCTCGCACCCCGGGGTGCTCGCCCTCGGCGGCGGGGCGGTCCTCGCCGAGGAGAACCGGGCCGCGCTGATCGGGCACACCGTGGTGCACCTGTCGGTGGAGTTGACCGACGCGGTGAAGCGGGTCGGGCTCGGCGCCGGCCGCCCGTTGCTGTCGGTCAACCCGCGCGCCACCCTGAAGCACCTGATGGACCAGCGTCGGCCGCTCTACGCGGAGGTCGCGACGGCGACGGTGGTCACCGACGGCCGGGCGCCGGAGGAGATCGCCGCCGAGATCGTCGCCCTGCTCAGGCCCTGACCGCGTGTGGCCGGCGGTCGGGGCGCGCCGGGACCGCCCGGTTCCGGCGGGGCGCGGGTCGCCAGGTGACCAGCAGGGCCAGGGCGAGCAGGATCTCGGCCAGGTCGCCGACGTAGTACATCAGAGTCGCCGCAGTCCTGAGCTGGGCGGCCGGCGCGGCGGCGTCGACCAGGCCGGCGTACATCAGTTGGGCGAGGGTGGCGTGGGCGGCGACGGACAGGCCCAGCACCACCAGGCGTACCGGCACGCCGGGGCGGTGCGGCCCGGGGTCGGGGCCGGTGACCGACCAGGTGAAGACGTACCCGCTGACCAGGAAGTGCAGCAGCAGCACCGGATGCAGGCCGGGGTGGGTGAGGGTGGCCCGGTACAGCGGCGTCAGGTGCAGCAGGTAGAGGCCCCCGGCGGTGAGCAGCAACCCGGTGACCGGATGGCTGGCGACCGTCACGGCGGGCCGCCGCAGCAGCCGCAGGACGGCCCGGCCGGTGCGGGGCGGGACGCTGCGCAGGGCCAGCGTGCCGGGTGCGCCGAGCACCAGCCCGAGCGGGGCGAGCATGCCGACCAGCAGGTGCTGCCACATGTGGCCGACCAGGTCGTGCGCGGGCAGCAGCAGGGCCACCGCGAGCAGTGCGGTGCCCGCGCCGAAGCTGGCCGTGCGCCAGTGGCTCCACCCGGGCCGTCCCGGGTCGCGTCGGCGCAGCGCGGCGGCCAGGTAACCCCAGAACACCACCGGGGGTACGAGCAGCAGCAGCCCGACCCCGCCGCCGTGTGCCCCGGTCATCGCCGGTCGGCGCAGGTGTCCACGGCCGTGGCCCGGCGCTGCACCGCCCAGCCGAGGGCCACCAGTGCCGCCCCGAGCAGCAGGAAGCCGACGTCCCAGGCGGTCTGGTGCGGGCCGCCGTGCACGTGGTGGATGCCGAGCAGGTGGTGGTCGACGATCCCCTCGACCAGGTTGAACAGCCCCCACCCGACCAGCGCCCAGCCCCAGAGCGCGCCGGAGCGCCACAGCCGGCCCCGGGACCGGGTGACCCGGGAGTAGAGCAGGGCCAGCCCGGTGAGCACCGCCACCCAGGTCACCACGTGGAACAGCCCGTCCCACAGGGTGTTCATCTGCAACCCGGGCACGGTGTCCACCGGGTACGCCCTGATGCCTACGTTGTCGCTGCCGGTGCTGCTGAGCATGTGGTGCCACTGGAGCACCTGGTGCAGGACGATGCCGTCGACGAAGCCGCCGAGACCGACGCCGAGGATGGTGGCCGGGAGCCGGATGTCCGCGCCGTCGACGGTGGTGCTGCCCATGGGGTTCCTCCACGTTCGGGTCGGCACGTTCGGGTCGCTCCCGTCCCCGGTGCCCGGGGCCCGTGGGGCTAAACGCCGGCCCGGCCGTCGGGTCACGCCGGGAGGCCGGGCCGCCATCAGGTGGACACTCCCCGTGCCGGGGCCGGGGCTGGACTAGGCTGCCGGCGATGGACGAGGTGACCCGGATTCCGGTCGGCGGCGAACGGCCGTACGACGTACTGGTCGGGCGGGGCCTGCTGGCCGAGCTGCCCGCGTTGCTGCCCGACGCGACCCGGACGGCGGTGCTGTACGCGCCGCCCCTGCGGGCGTTGGCCGAGGAGATCGGCGAGCGGCTGGCCGGGGCGGGGATCACCCCGCTGGCGATCGAGGTGCCCGACGCCGAGGCGGGCAAGCGGGTCGAGGTGGCCGCCGACTGCTGGGAGCAGCTCGGGGCGGCCGGCTTCACCCGTACCGACGCGGTGGTCGGGGTGGGCGGCGGTGCGGTGACCGACCTGGCCGGCTTCGTCGCTGCCTGCTGGTTGCGCGGGGTGCGGTGGGTGCCGGTGGCGACCTCGCTGCTCGGCATGGTCGACGCCGCCGTCGGCGGCAAGACCGGGGTGAACACGTCGGCCGGCAAGAACCTGGTGGGGTCGTTCCACCCGCCGGTCGGGGTGCTGGCCGACCTGGGCACGCTGGACAGCCTCCCGCCGGCCGACCTGGCCGCCGGGCTGGCCGAGGTGGTCAAGTGCGGCTTCATCGCCGACCCGGTGATCCTGGACCTGGTCGAGGCGGACCCGGCGGCCGCCGTCGACCCGACCGGCCCGGTGGCCCGGGAGCTGATCGAGCGGGCGATCCGGGTGAAGGCCGACGTGGTCTCCGGTGACCTGCGCGAGTCGGGGGTGCGGGAGGTGCTCAACTACGGGCACACGCTGGCGCACGCGATCGAGAAGGTCGAGGGGTACCGCTGGCGGCACGGGCACGCGGTCTCCGTCGGCACCGTCTACGCCGGCACCCTCGCCCGGCTGGCCGGTCGGCTCGACGCGGCGACCGCCGAGCGGCACCGCCGCGTGCTGTCCGCGCTGGACCTGCCGACCAGCTACCCGGCGGACGCCTGGCCGGACCTGCTGGCGGCGATGCGGGTGGACAAGAAGGCCCGGGGCAGCCGGCTGCGGTTCGTGGTGCTCGACGGCCTGGCCCGCCCGGCGATCCTGGACGGCCCGGACGACGAGCTGCTGCACGCCGCCTACCGGGAGGTCGCCCGGTGACCGGTCCCGACACCCCCCGGGTGTACGTGCTCAACGGGCCGAACCTGGGCCGGCTGGGCACCCGCCAGGTCGACGTGTACGGCGTGACCAGCTATGCCGACCTGGTGACGCTCTGCGTCGAGACGGGCCGCGAGCTGGGGTTGGACGTGGTGGTCCGGCAGACCGACGCGGAACACGAACTCGTCGGCTGGCTGCACGGGGCGGCGGACGAGGGCGCGGCGGTGGTGCTCAACCCGGCGGCCTGGTCGCACTACTCGATCGCGGTCCGCGACGCCTGCGCGTTGCTGCGTGCGCCCCTGGTAGAGGTGCACATCTCCAACATCCACGCGCGGGAGGAGTTCCGGCACCACTCGGTGGTGTCGGCGGTGGCCACCGGGGTGATCTGCGGTCTCGGCGTGGACGGCTACCGGCTCGCGCTGCGGCACCTCGCCACCCGGCCCGCCGGGGTCGACTGACCCTCCCGTTCATTACTCTGCGTGACGGTCGGGGTGGTCCGTGGGGGCGGACCGGGGCCCGGTCGACGGCCCCGCCGCCGATTAGACGCAGCTAGTAGACTTGTCAGGTCTGTCCGCCAATTGATGATCAAGGCAGGAAATGGCATCCACCAACGACCTCAAGAACGGCCTGGTACTCAACCTCGACGGGGAGCTGTGGTCCGTCGTCGAGTTCCAGCACGTCAAGCCCGGTAAGGGTGGGGCGTTCGTCCGCACGACGCTGAAGAACGTGCTGTCCGGCAAGGTCGTCGACAAGACCTTCAACGCGGGCACCAAGGTCGAGACCGCCACCGTCGACAAGCGCACCATGCAGTACCTCTACGCCGACGGTGAGGACTACGTCTTCATGGATCTGGAGACGTTCGACCAGATCACCGTCCCCGGCGGCACCGTCGGCGAGGCCGCCAACTACCTCCTCCCCGAGGCCGAGGCGACCGTCGCCACCCACGAGGGTGTGCCGCTCTACATCGAACTGCCCACCAGCGTGGTGCTCCAGGTCACCTACACCGAGCCGGGTCTGCAGGGCGACCGGTCGACCGGCGGCAACAAGCCGGCCACCGTCGAGACCGGCGCGACCGTGCAGGTGCCGCTGTTCATCACCACCGACGAGAAGATCAAGGTCGACACCCGCGACGGCCGTTACCTCGGCCGAGCCTGATGGCCGAGGGCGCCAAGCAGCAGATGCCGGCGCGCCGCAAGGCGCGCAAGCGGGCGCTGGACGTGCTCTTCGAGGCCGACCTGCGGGACCGGCCCCCGGCCGAGGTGCTCGCCGGCTACGTCGAGCGGATCGAGAAGCCGCGTCCGGAGCACCTGGACTACGCGATCGGTCTGGTCGAGGGGGTCGCCGGGCACCTCGACCGGATCGACGAGGTGATCGCCAGCTACGCCGAGGGCTGGACCCTGGACCGGATGCCGGCGGTCGACCGCAACCTGGCCCGGATCGCCGTCTACGAGCTGCTCTACGTCGACGAGATCGACGACGCGGTGGCGATCAGCGAGGCGGTGGAGCTGGCCCGGCAGATGTCCACCGACGACTCGCCGCGTTTCCTCAACGGCATCCTCGGCCGGATCGCCGAGTACGCCACCCGCTGAGCGTGGCCGCCCGTGGCGCGGGCGGGACCTGCGCCGTGACGAGAAGGGCCCGTGCCGGACGGCACGGGCCCTTCTCGTTGCGTGACCGCGGATCAGGAGGCGAAGAACGCCCGCGGGTCGGCGACCAGCACACCGTGCTCGGTGAGCCGTTCGATCAGACCGGACGGCGAGGCGTCGTAGACGATCGCCAGGGCGCGCAGGTCGTCGGCGCGGATGGAGAGCACCCGGCCGTTGTAGTCGCCACGCTGCTGCTGGATGGCACGGGCGTAGCGGGCGACGTAGGCGAGGTCCTCGGAGGCCTCGTCGTACAGCCGCTCCAGGTCGAGGACGATCTTGCTGGTGGGCTCGTGCCGTACCCCGCTGCCGTCGGGCAACAGCTCCGAGACGGGAACGCGGTAGAAGTCGGCCAGCTCCGCCAGTCGGGACACGGTGACGGCGCGGTCACCGCGCTCGTACGAGCCGACCACCACCGCCTTCCAGCGTCCGTTCGACTTCTCCTCCACCCCCTGCAGGGACAGGCCCTGCTGCTGGCGGATGGAGCGCAGGCGGGCGCCCAGCGACTTGGCGTATTCAGAGGGCATTCGGACACTCCCAGTGCTGTGCTTTGGGGTTCTCCCCGCGATCGCTACGGAGCGTGACGGTACGGGGATTGCGACACGTGGTCAAGTGCTCGTGACATTCCCATCGGAGATAGCGGGTGAGTTGTCCGCATTTCACCGTCCTGATCCGGGGATCAGTGGGTCGCGGCGAACGGCCAGGTGACCGCTGGTAACGTGGCCGCCAGCCCCGGTCGGGCCCCACGACCCGACCGGACACCCCCGACATCCTTTAACGACCCGTCCCGTGAGGCGGGGAAGGAGGTCCGCCGTGGCCTGCCCACCGGCTGCCCACCCGTCGCCCGAGCGGCAACCCTCGGTGAAGGTGATCCTCGCCAGCGCCGACGTCCAGCGCGTCGTCGACCGGATCGCCCACCAGATCCTGGAGAAGACCCAGGGCGCCGCCGACACCGTGCTGCTGGGCATCCCCACCCGCGGCGCCCCGCTGGCCCGGCGGCTCGCCGCCCGGATCAGCACCTTCGAGGACGTCGACGTCCCCGTCGGGGTGCTCGACATCACCCTCTACCGCGACGACCTGCGCCGGCACGCCACCCGCGCGGTCGGCCCGACCCAGCTGCCCCCCGGCGGCATCGACGGCAAGCGGGTCGTCCTCGTCGACGACGTGCTCTTCTCCGGCCGGACCGTCCGGGCCGCCCTCGACGCCCTCAACGACGTCGGCCGGCCCGCCTCGGTGCAGCTCGCCGTGCTGGTCGACCGGGGGCACCGGGAACTGCCGATCCGCGCCGACTACGTCGGCAAGAACATCCCGACCGCGCTCGCCGAGAGCGTCAAGGTCACCCTCGTCGAGACCGACGGCGCCGACGAGGTACGGCTCTGCGGGGGGACCCGGTGAACCCGACCCGACGCCACCCGGCAGGCCCGAACGAGAGGCGGCCCCGCTCATGATCAGACACCTGCTCTCCGGGGGCGACCTGGACGCCGGCACCGCCACCGAGATCCTCGACACCGCCGCCGAGATGGCCACGGTCGCCGGCCGGGAGGTCAAGAAGCTGCCGGCGCTGCGCGGCCGGACGGTGGTGAACCTCTTCTACGAGGACTCCACCCGGACCCGGATCTCGTTCGAGGCCGCCGCCAAGCGGCTCAGCGCCGACGTGATCAACTTTTCCGCCAAGGGTTCCAGCGTCACCAAGGGCGAGAGCCTGAAGGACACCGCGCTGACCCTCCAGGCGATGGGGGCCGACGCGGTGGTCGTCCGGCACCCCGCCTCCGGGGCACCGCACCGGCTGGCCAACTGGCTGGACGGCTCGGTGGTCAACGCCGGTGACGGCACCCACGAGCACCCGACCCAGGCGCTGCTCGACGCGTACACCATGCGGGCCCGGCTGGGCCGGCTCGCCGGCCTGCACGTGGCGATCGTCGGCGACGTGCTGCACTCCCGGGTGGCCCGCTCCAACGTGCTGCTGCTGAGCACCCTCGGCGCGAAGGTCACCCTGGTCGGCCCGCCGACGCTGATCCCGGTCGACTGGGCCGCCCGCGCGGGCGTCGGCTCCGCGGCGACCGACGCCGACCCCGGCACCGACGTCTGCTACGACCTCGACGCGGTGCTGCCCGGGGTGGACGTGGTGATGATGCTGCGGGTGCAGCGGGAACGGATGAACGACTCCTACTTCCCCTCGGCCCGCGAGTACGCCCGCCGCTACGGGCTGGACGGCCCGCGCCTGCGCCGGCTGCCCGAACACGCGATCGTCATGCACCCCGGGCCGATGAACCGGGGGATGGAGATCACCCCCGAGGTCGCCGACTCGCCCCGCTCCACCATCGTCGAACAGGTCGCCAACGGGGTCTCCGTGCGGATGGCCGTGCTCTACCTGCTGCTCGGAGGGAACAACCGGTGACCGCGTACCTGATCAAGAACGTGAGCGTCGTCGGCGGCGCGCCGACCGACCTGCTGATCCGCGACGGCGTCGTGGCCGAGACCGGCCGCGGGCTGGACGCGCCGGACGCCGCCGTCGTCGACGGCAGCGGTCTGGTCGCCCTGCCCGGCCTGGTCGACCTGCACACCCACCTGCGCGAACCCGGCCGGGAGGACGCCGAGACCGTGGAGTCCGGCTCCCGGGCGGCGGCGCTCGGCGGCTACACCGCGGTCTGCGCGATGGCGAACACCTCGCCGGTCGCCGACACCGCCGGCGTGGTCGAGCAGGTGTGGCGGCTCGGCCGGCAGGCCGGGCTGGTCGACGTGCAGCCGATCGGCGCGGTCACCGTCGGCCTGGCCGGCGAGCGGCTCGCCGAACTGGGCGCGATGGCCGACTCGCCGGCCCGGGTGCGGATCTTCTCCGACGACGGGCACTGCGTCGCCGACCCGAAGCTGATGCGCCGGGCCCTGGAGTACGTCAAGGCGTTCGACGGGATCATCGCCCAGCACGCCGAGGAGCCCCGGCTCACCGAGGGCGCGCAGATGCACGAGGGTGAGGTCTCCACCCGGCTCGGGCTGACCGGCTGGCCGGCCGTCGCCGAGGAGGCGATCATCGCCCGGGACGTGCTGCTCGCCGAGCACGTCGGCAGCCGGCTGCACGTCTGCCACGTCTCGACCGCCGGCAGCGTCGAGGTGCTGCGCCAGGCCAAGGCGCGCGGGGTACGGGTCACCGCCGAGGTCACCCCGCACCACCTGCTGCTCACCGACGAGGTGGTGGCCGGGCGCGGCGCGCTGGCCAGCCCCGGGCTCGGCGTCGACTGGAGCCCGACGGCCAGCTACGACCCGGTGTTCAAGGTCAACCCGCCGCTGCGCACCGGCACCGACGTCGCCGCGCTGCGCGCCGCGCTCGCCGAGGGCGTCATCGACGTCGTCGCCACCGACCACGCCCCGCACGCCGTGGAGGACAAGGAGTGCGAGTGGGCGTACGCCCGGCCGGGCATGCTCGGCCTGGAGACGGCGCTGTCCATCGCCCTCGACGTGCTCGGCCCCCGGTGGGACCTGATCGCCGACCGGATGTCGCGGACCCCGGCCCGGATCGCCGGCCTCGACGGCCACGGCCTCGACCCGGCGCCCGGGGTGCCGGCGAACCTGACCCTGGTCGACCCGGCCGCCCGCCGGGTGGTCGAGCCCGCGGAACTGGCCAGCCGCAGTCGCAACACCCCGTACGCCCGCATGACGCTGCCGGGTCGCATCGTGGCGACCTTCCTGCGCGGCGAGCCGACGGTCCTGGACGGAAAGGCTGTCAAGTGATTCGAGCGAGGAACGTAGCGAAGCGGAGTCCCGCAGTCCGGATCGGGGGTGGGCGCGTGATTCGAGCGAGGAACGTAGCGAAGCGGAGTCCCGCAGTCCGGATCGAGGGAGGCGCAGCATGGTGAAGCGTAGGTCCGCGATCCTCGTGCTGGAGGACGGGCGCACCTTCCACGGTGAGTCGTACGGCAGTGTCGGGGAGACCTTCGGCGAGGCGGTCTTCAACACCGGCATGACCGGTTACCAGGAGACCCTGACCGACCCGTCCTACCACCGGCAGGTGGTGGTGCAGACCGCCCCGCACATCGGCAACACCGGGGTGAACACCGAGGACGACGAGTCCGACCGGATCTGGGTCGCCGGGTACGTGGTCCGTGACCCGGCCCGGATCGGCTCCAACTGGCGGGCCACCGGCGGGCTGGAGGACCGGCTCGGCGTGGAGGGCGTGGTGGGCATCGCCGGGGTGGACACCCGGGCGCTCACCCGGCACCTGCGGGAACGTGGCGCGATGCGGGTCGGCATCTCCAGCGTCGAGGACGACCCGCGTGCCCTGCTGGAGCGGGTCCGGCAGTCCCCGCAGATGGTCGGCGCGGACCTGTCCGCCGAGGTGAGCACCGCCGCCCCGTACGTGGTCGAGGCGGAGGGTGAGCACCGGTACACCGTCGCGGCGCTGGACCTGGGCATCAAGCGCAACGTGCCGCGCCGGCTGGCCGCCCGGGGGGTCACCACCCACGTGCTGCCCGCCGGGTCCACCATCGACGACCTGCTGGCCACCGGCGCGGACGCGGTCTTCTTCTCGCCCGGCCCGGGTGACCCGGCCACCGCCGACGGACCGGTGGCGCTGGCCCGGGAGGTGCTGAGCCGGCGGATTCCGCTGTTCGGCATCTGCTTCGGCAGTCAGATCCTCGGCCGGGCGCTCGGCTTCGGCACCTACAAGCTGGGCTACGGCCACCGGGGCATCAACCAGCCGGTGCTCGACCGGGCCACCGGCAAGGTCGAGGTGACCAGCCACAACCACGGCTTCGCGGTGGCCTGGCCGGGCCACGGCGACGGGCCGGCCGGCGCGGTCGTCCCCGACCAGGTCATCGACACCGAGTTCGGCGGCGTGCGGGTTTCGCACGTCTGCCTCAACGACAACGTCGTCGAGGGGCTGCGGGCCGTGGACGTGCCCGCCTTCACCGTCCAGTACCACCCGGAGGCGGCAGCCGGCCCGCACGACGCCGACTACCTCTTCGACCGTTTCGCCGAGCTGATCGAGGGCCGTGGCCCGGACGGGCAGCCCGGCGCGGGCCGGAACCACAGCGAGGGGCGCACGAATGCCTAAGCGCGACGATCTCAAGCACATCCTGGTGATCGGCTCCGGGCCGATCGTGATCGGTCAGGCCTGCGAGTTCGACTACTCCGGCACCCAGGCCTGCCGGGTGCTGCGCAGCGAGGGGATCCGGGTCAGCCTGGTCAACTCCAACCCGGCGACCATCATGACCGACCCGGAGTTCGCCGACGCCACCTACGTCGAGCCGATCACCCCGGAGTTCGTCGAGCTGGTCATCGCCAAGGAGCGGCCCGACGCGCTGCTGCCCACCCTGGGCGGGCAGACCGCGTTGAACACGGCGGTCGCCCTACACGCCGCCGGGGTGCTCGACAAGTACGGCGTCGAGCTGATCGGCGCGAACATCGAGGCGATCAACCGGGGTGAGGACCGCCAGCTGTTCAAGGAGATCGTCGCCAAGGCCGGCGTCCGGCTGGGGTTGCCCGACCCGGACGCGCTGGTGCCCCGGTCGCGGGTCTGCCACTCGATGGACGAGGTCCGCGCCACGGTCGCCGAGCTGGGCCTGCCGGTGGTGATCCGGCCGTCGTTCACGATGGGCGGCCTGGGGTCCGGCATGGCGCACACCGACGAGGACCTGGACCGTATCGCCGGGGCCGGCCTGGCCGCCAGCCCGGTGCACGAGGTGCTCATCGAGGAGAGCGTGCTCGGCTGGAAGGAGTACGAACTCGAACTGATGCGCGACCGGCACGACAACGTGGTGGTGGTCTGCTCGATCGAGAACGTCGACCCGATGGGCGTGCACACCGGCGACAGCGTCACGGTCGCCCCGGCGATGACGCTCACCGACCGGGAGTACCAGAACCTGCGTGACCTGGGCATCGCGGTGCTGCGCGAGGTCGGGGTGGACACCGGCGGCTGCAACATCCAGTTCGCGGTGAACCCGGCCGACGGCCGGATCGTGGTGATCGAGATGAACCCCCGGGTGTCCCGGTCGTCGGCGCTGGCCTCGAAGGCCACCGGCTTCCCGATCGCGAAGATCGCCGCGAAGCTGGCCATCGGCTACACCCTCGACGAGATCCCCAACGACATCACGCTCAAGACGCCTGCCGCGTTCGAGCCGACGCTTGACTACGTGGTGGTGAAGATCCCCCGGTTCGCGTTCGAGAAGTTCCCCGGCGCGGACCCGGAGCTGACCACCACGATGAAGTCGGTGGGCGAGGCGATGAGCCTGGGCCGGAACTTCACCGAGGCGCTCAACAAGGCGATGCGGTCGATGGAGACGTCGGCGGCGGGGTTCTGGACCCGGCCGGACCCGCAGGACGCGACGAAGGAGAACACCCTCGCCGCGCTGGGGATGCCGCACGACGGCCGGCTCTACACCGTCGAGCGGGCGCTGCGGCTGGGCGCGTCGGTCGTCGAGGTCTCGGCGGCCTCCGGCGGGATCGACCCGTGGTTCCTGGACCAGATCGCCGGCCTGGTCGAGCTGCGGGCCGAGATCGTCGCCGCCCCGGTGCTCGACGCCGGGCTGCTGCGCCGGGCCAAGCGGGCCGGGCTGTCCGACCGGCAGCTCGCCGCGCTGCGCCCGGAACTGGCCGCCGAGGACGGGGTGCGCACCCTGCGGCACCGGCTCGACGTGCGGCCGGTCTACAAGACGGTGGACACCTGCGCCGCCGAGTTCGCGGCGGCCACCCCGTACCACTACTCGACGTACGACGAGGAGACCGAGGTCGCCGCGTCGGACCGGCCCAAGGTGCTGATCCTGGGGTCCGGGCCGAACCGGATCGGCCAGGGCATCGAGTTCGACTACTCCTGCGTGCACGCCGTCCAGGCGCTGCGGGCCGCCCCGCGCGGCACGGCGGGTGCCGTCGCGGCGGATGCGGCCGGTGCCGTCGGCTACGAGACCGTGATGGTCAACTGCAACCCGGAGACCGTCTCCACCGACTACGACACCGCCGACCGGCTCTACTTCGAGCCGCTGACCTTCGAGGACGTGCTGGAGGTCTGGCACGCCGAGGACTCGTCCGGCCGGGCGGCCGGCGGCCCCGGCGTGGTCGGGGTGATCGTGCAGCTCGGCGGGCAGACCCCGCTGGGGCTGGCGCAGCGGCTCAAGGACGCCGGCGTGCCGGTGGTGGGCACCTCCCCGGAGTCGATCCACCTGGCCGAGGAGCGCGGCGCGTTCGGGGCGCTGCTGGCCCGCGCCGACCTGCGCGCCCCGGCGCACGGCACGGCCACCTCGTACGACGAGGCGAAGGCGATCGCCGACGAGATCGGCTACCCGGTGCTGGTCCGTCCGTCGTACGTGCTCGGCGGGCGGGGCATGGAGATCGTCTACGACGACGCCACGCTGCGCGACTACATCGGGCGGGCCACCGACATCTCCCCGGACCACCCGGTGCTGGTCGACCGGTTCCTCGACGACGCCATCGAGATCGACGTGGACGCGCTCTGCGACGCCGACGGCGAGGTCTACCTCGGTGGGGTGATGGAGCACATCGAGGAGGCGGGCATCCACTCCGGCGACTCGTCGTGCGCGCTGCCGCCGATCACGCTGGCCGGCTCGCACCTGAGCGAGGTGCGCCGCTACACCGAGGCGATCGCCCGGGGCGTGGGGGTACGCGGGCTGCTCAACGTCCAGTACGCCCTCAAGGACGACATGCTCTACGTGCTGGAGGCGAACCCGCGGGCGTCCCGGACGGTCCCGTTCGTCTCGAAGGCCACCGCCGTGCCGCTGGCCAAGGCGGCGGCCCGGATCGCGCTCGGCGCGACCATCGCCGAGCTGCGCGCCGAGGGGCTGCTCCCGGCGACCGGCGACGGCGGGGTGCTGCCGCCGGACGCCCCGATCGCGGTGAAGGAGGCGGTGCTGCCGTTCAAGCGGTTCCGCACCCCGGCCGGCAAGGGCGTCGACTCGCTGCTCGGCCCGGAGATGAAGTCCACCGGCGAGGTGATGGGCATCGACACCAGCTTCGGGCACGCGTTCGCCAAGAGCCAGTCCGCCGCGTACGGTTCGCTGCCGACCACCGGGAGGATCTTCGTCTCGGTGGCCAACCGGGACAAGCGGGCGATGATCTTCCCGATCAAGCGGCTGGCCGACCTGGGCTTCGAGATCGTCGCCACCGCCGGTACCGCCGAACTGCTGAGCCGGCACGGTATCGCCTGCGAGCAGATCCGCAAGCACTACCAGGCGGGCGAGGGCGCGGACGCGGTGTCGATGATCCTCGCCGGTGACGTGGCCCTGGTGGTGAACACCCCGCAGGGGTCGGGCGCGAGCGCCCGCTCGGACGGCTACGAGATCCGCAGCGCCGCCGTCACGGCCGACATCCCGTGCATCACCACCGTGCCGGGGGTGGCGGCGGCGGTAATGGGCATCGAGGCCCGCATCCGGGGCGACATGCGGGTGCGTCCCCTCCAGGAGCTCCACGCCGCTCTCCGGGCCGCCCAGTGACCCCCGACCCCCGTTCCCCGCGCGGTCCGCGCCCCCCGCTCGTTTCGGTGATCAAGAGGTTTCGGTCACGGAACGGCGGGCGCGGTGACGCAAACCTCTTGATCACCGACGAGAGCGTCGGCCGGGGGAACGTCGGCCGGGAGGGGGCGCAGGTGCGGGTGTGGTGATGTTCGAGAAGGGGGTCCGGCGCGCTCTGTTCCGGATCGGCGGCGGCGACGCGGAGGCGGCGCACGAGTGGACGCTGCGCCGGTTGGCGACCCTGTCCCGGCGGCCGGCGGCGCTGGCGTTGCTGCGGGCCCGCAACCTGCACCGGGCGCCCCGGACGGTGTTCGGGGTGCAGTTCCCCAACCCGGTGGGCCTGGCGGCGGGGATGGACAAGAACGGGGTGGCCCTGCCGGCCTGGCCGGCGCTGGGGTTCGGCTTCGTCGAGGTGGGCACGGTCACCGCGCACGCCCAGCCGGGCAACCCCCGGCCCCGGCTGTTCCGGCTGCCCGACAGCGCGGCCGTGATCAACCGGATGGGCTTCAACAACGCCGGGGCGCAGGCCCTGGCCGACCGGCTGGCCGCCGCGCCCCGCCCGCTGGGGGTGCCGCTGGGCATCTCGCTGGGCAAGTCCAAGGTGACCCCGCTGGAGGACGCGGTCGAGGACTACCTCACCTCGTACCGGGCGTTGCGCGGCTACGGCGACTACTTCGCGGTCAACGTCTCCTCCCCGAACACCCCGGGGCTGCGCTCGTTGCAGGACAGGGCGCACCTGGACGCACTGCTGGCCGCCTTGGTGGGGGAGAAGCCGGTGCTGGTGAAGATCGCCCCGGATCTCACCGAGCCGGCCGTGGCGGAGCTGCTGGAGGTGTGCCTGGCCCGGGGCGCGGCCGGCGTGATCGCCACCAACACCACGCTGGCCCGCGACGGGCTCGCCCCCGCCGACCGGGAGCGTGGCGCGCAGGCCGGCGGCCTGTCCGGCCGTCCGCTGACCGGGCGGGCCCGGGAGATGGTCGCGTTCGTGCACCGGGAGACCGGGGGCCGGCTCCCGGTGATCGGGGTCGGCGGCATCCTCGACCCGGACGACGCGGCCCGGATGTTCGACGCGGGGGCCAGCCTGGTCCAGCTCTACACCGGGTTCATCTACCGGGGGCCGGCCCTGGTGCGGGCCGCCGCCCGGGTCCCGTCCGGGTCCGGGGTCCCGGCGGGTGACCGGGCGGTGAGCGGCCGGTGAGCCGGCGGGCACGTCCGGGGTTCCGGTCGTGCCCGCCCGGAGCGCCCGTCCGCCCCGACGCCGCCACCGACGAGGGTACGGAGGAGCACGCGTGACGCCCGAGGAGATCCTGACCGTCGACCGGGCCCGCGTCTGGCACCCGTACGCGGCGCTGCCGCCGGCCCACCCGCCGTACGTGGTGCACAGCGCCGAGGGCGTCCGGCTGCGGTTGGCCGACGGCCGGGAACTGGTCGACGGAATGTCGTCGTGGTGGGCGGCGATCCACGGGTACCGGCATCCGGTGCTGGACGCGGCCGTCACCGACCAGCTCGGCCGGATGAGTCACGTGATGTTCGGCGGGCTCACCCACGAGCCGGCGGTCCGGTTGGCCGAGACCCTCGTCGAGTTGACCCCGGACGGCCTGGAACACGTCTTCCTGGCCGACTCGGGTTCGGTCTCGGTCGAGGTGGCGATCAAGATGTGCCTGCAGTACCAGCGGGCCACCGGCCGGCCACGGCGTCGCCGGCTGGGCACCTGGCGGGGCGGCTACCACGGCGACACGTTCCACCCGATGAGCGTCTGCGACCCGGAGGGCGGCATGCACCACCTCTGGGGTGACGTGCTGCCCCGGCAGGTCTTCGCGCCGGTGCCGCCAGGTGGCTTCACCGACCCGCCCGACCCGGCGTACGTGACGGCGTTGACCGACGCGGTCGCCCGGCACGCCGACGAGTTGGCGGCGGTGATCGTCGAGCCGGTGGTGCAGGGGGCCGGTGGGATGCGGTTCCACCATCCCGGGTACCTGCGGGTGCTGCGCGAGGTGACCCGGGCGCACGGGGTGCTGCTGATCTTCGACGAGATCGCCACCGGGTTCGGCCGGACCGGGTCGATGTTCGCCGCCGGGCACGCCGGGGTGACCCCGGACGTGCTCTGCGTGGGCAAGGCGCTCACCGGCGGCTACCTCACCCTGGCGGCGGCGTTGTGCACACCGGAGGTGGCCCGGGGCATCTCCGCCGACGGGGTGCTGGCCCACGGGCCGACGTTCATGGGCAACCCGTTGGCCTGTGCCGTCGCCAACGCCTCCCTGGGGCTGCTGCGGGCCGGCGACTGGGCGGCCGAGGTGGCGCGGGTGGGTGCGGGGCTGCGGGCCGGTCTGGAGCCGTTGCGGGGTGCGCCGGGGGTGGCGGACGTGCGGGTGCTGGGCGCGATCGGCGTGGTGCAGCTCGACCACGAGGTGGACCTGGCGGCGGCGACGGCCGCCGCGGTGGAGCGGGGCGTGTGGCTGCGCCCCTTCCGGGACCTGGTGTACGCGATGCCGCCGTACGTGACGGGGGACGACGACGTGGCCCGGATCGCGGCCGGGATCGCCGCCGCCGTCGCGGCCGGCTGAGCACGGGGGCCGGAACCGGGGCGGCGACCGTCGCCCCGCAGCAGCGGAGCACGAGACGAGAGGGAGCAACGGATGGAGACCTTCGGAACCCGTCTGCACCGGGCGGTGGCGGAGCGTGGGCCGCTGTGTGTGGGCATCGACCCGCATCCGGGCCTGCTGGCCCGCTGGGGCCTTGAGGACGACGTCGACGGTCTGGAACGGTTCGTCCGGACCGTCGCGGAAGCGCTCGGTGACCGGGTTGCGGTGTTCAAGCCTCAGTCGGCCTTCTTCGAGCGATTCGGGAGCCGCGGAGTGGCGATTCTTGAGTCAACTATCCGACAGTTACGTGATGTTGGCGCGCTCGTTCTTCTCGACGCCAAGCGCGGCGACATCGGCTCGACCGTCGCCGCGTACGCTTCCGCGTACCTTGATCCATCCAGCCCGATGTATGTCGACGCGCTCACGGCGAGCCCCTACCTGGGAGTAGGTTCGCTGGCCCCGATGTTCGAGACGGCCGCTGCGCACGGTGGCGGAGTCTTCGTGTTAGCGCTCACCTCGAACCCTGAGGGGGCGGAGGTGCAGCGTGCCGTCACCTCCGGTGGGCGTACCGTCGCACAACTTGTTATCGATGAGATTTCCCAGCTCAACAGGGGTGCTGAGCCGCTGGGCAGCTTCGGATTGGTGGTCGGCGCGACCATCGGCGACACCGGTCACGACCTGTCCCGGGTCAATGGCCCACTGCTCGCCCCGGGCCTCGGCGCGCAGGGTGCGACGGCGGCCGATCTACCCACCGTGTTCGGTCCGAGCCTGTCCGCAGTGTTGCCGTCGTACTCCCGGGAGGTGCTCAACGCGGGTCCGGATGCCGACGCGTTGCGGGCCGCCGCGGCCCGGGTGGCGGCCGACTTCCGGCACATTCTGGCTGCCGGACACTGACTGACGGCTCGGTCACTTTATGTTGATCATCGCGCGTCCACGTTGCCGAAAACTCCGTCGAACGCTAGTTTTCCCCGCGCTGGGAACCACGGACCCCTTTGGTTGCCAGCGACACCACGTTTCACAGAGCGGCGGTGCGTTCCGCCCGTCGCGATAGGGACCTGAGGAGAACTGGTGCCGCTCCCGTCACTGACCCCCGAGCAGCGCGCTGCCGCGCTGGAAAAGGCCGCGGAGATCCGCAAGGCCCGTGCTGAGCTGAAGGAGCAGCTCAAGCAGGGCAAGACCACCCTGGCCGCCGTCCTTGCGCGAGCCGAGTCCGACGACGTCGTCGGCAAGCTCAAGGTGTCGGCCGTGCTGCAGGCGATGCCGGGTATCGGCAAGATCCGGGCCACCCAGATCATGGAGAAGCTCAAGATCGCCGACAGCCGCCGCCTGCGTGGCCTGGGCGAGCAGCAGCGCAAGGCGCTGCTTGGAGAGTTCGCCGCCAACTGACCGCCGCAGCAGGTACAAACAAGCGGTGAGCACGGATGAGGAGGCGTGCCCGGCGGCACGGCTCACCGTCCTGACCGGACCTTCGGGTGCCGGCCGGGGCGGTGTGGTCGAGGCGGTCCGGGCACGTTCTCCCGCCGTGTGGGTGCCGGTCCCGGTGACCACCCGGGCGCCTCGCACCGGCGAGTCCGACGGCGTCGACCGGCTCTTCCGGGAGCCGGCCGAGTTCGACCGGATGATCGCCGCGGGCGAGCTGCTGGAGTGGTCCCGGGCCGGACCGTACCGCCGGGGCACGCCGCGCGCCCCGCTGATCGAGCGCCTGACGCGGGGCCGGCCGGTGCTGCTGCCGCTGGACCCGCCGGGGGCGCTGGTCGTCCACGCGGCCCTGCCGCAGAGCCGGCTGGTGCTGCTGCTGCCGCCGGGACACCACCCGGACCCGGCCCTGGCGGGCCTCGCCGCGCGCGCCGTCCACCACGACCACACCGAGCGCGCCGCCGCTGAGCTGGTAGGCTTGCTCGGTTCGTCCTAATCTGGCTCCCGCCCGACCGCAGATCCGTCCCGACCGCAGATCCGTGGTCGAGCGACCGGCCGCCCCGCGCGGCCGGGCGACCAGCCACTTCAGAGGCAGAGGTATTTCGTGGGATCCATCGCCAACCCCGAGGGCATCACCAACCCGCCGATCGACGAGCTGCTCGAGAAGACCACCTCGAAGTACGCGCTGGTGATCTTCGCCGCCAAGCGGGCGCGTCAGGTCAACGCCTACTACAGCCAGCTCGGCGAGGGCCTGCTCGAGTACGTCGGCCCGCTCGTGGAGACCACCCCGCAGGAGAAGCCGCTCTCCATCGCCATGCGCGAGATCAACGCGGGCCTGCTCACCGCCGAGCCGACCGACCAGCCGTAACCCTCGTACCCCCGATGTCCGCCGAGATCGTGCTCGGAGTCGGCGGTGGCATCGCCGCCTACAAGGCGTGCGAGCTGCTGCGGCTGTTCACGGAGTCGGGCCACCGGGTCCGGGTCGTGCCGACCGCGTCGGCGCTCCGCTTCGTCGGGGCGCCGACCTGGGCGGCGCTGTCCGGCCAGCCGGTCGCCGACGACGTCTGGTCCGCCGTGCACGAGGTGCCCCACGTGCGGCTCGGCCAGCAGGCCGACCTGGTGGTGGTCGCGCCGGCCACGGCCGACCTGCTCGCCCGGGCCGCCCACGGCCTCGCCGACGACCTGCTCACCAACACCCTGCTCACCGCCCGCTGTCCGGTGGTGCTCGCCCCGGCGATGCACACCGAGATGTGGGAGCACCCGGCCACCGTCGCCAACGTGGCCACCCTGCGGTCCCGGGGGGTACGGGTGATCGAGCCCGCCGTCGGCCGGCTCACCGGCGCCGACAGCGGCAAGGGTCGGCTACCCGACCCGGCCGAGATCTTCGCCGTCGCCCGCCGGGCCCTCGCCCGGGGCGTCGACGCCCCCGCCGATCTGGCCGGCCGGCACCTGGTGGTCACCGCCGGCGGCACCCGGGAACCCCTCGATCCGGTCCGTTTCCTCGGCAACCGGTCCTCCGGCAAGCAGGGCTACGCGTTCGCCCGCGCCGCCGTCGCCCGGGGCGCCCGGGTCACCCTGATCGCCGCCAACGTCTCGCTGCCCGATCCGGCCGGGGTCGACCTGGTCCGGGTGGGCACCACCGAGGAGTTGCGCACCGCGACCCTGGCTGCCGCCGTCGGTGCCGACGCGGTGGTGATGGCGGCGGCACCGTCGGACTTCCGACCCGCGACCTACGCGACCGGCAAGATCAAGAAGTCGGACGACGGCAGCGCGCCGACGATCGCGCTGGTCACCAACCCGGACATCGCCGCCGAGCTGGGCCGTCGCCGTCGACCGGAACAGGTGCTGGTGGTGTTCGCCGCCGAGACCGGCGACGCCGAGGCCAACGGCCGGGCCAAACTCGCCCGCAAACGCGCCGACCTCGTCGTCGTCAACGAGGTCGGCGTCGACAAGGTCTTCGGGGCCGAGACCAACGCGGCCACCGTCATCGGTGCCGACGGCAGCGTGCACCACCTGCCCGAGCAGGCCAAGGAGGAGCTGGCCGACCGGGTCTGGGACCTCGTGCGCGACCGCTGGCCCGCCCGTTCCTGAACGGTGGATGGCGGCTCGCCCGGTCGTGAGCGGTACGCGAGGGTGACTAGACTGCTGCGGAACGATTATCTAAAGAGCTTAGGAGTGCCGTGACACGCCGCCTCTTCACGTCCGAATCGGTCACGGAAGGCCACCCGGACAAGATCGCCGACCAGATCAGCGACGGGATCCTCGACGCCCTGCTCACCCAGGACCCGCACAGCCGGGTGGCGGTCGAGACCCTGATCACCACCGGTCAGGTCCACGTCGCCGGCGAGGTGACCACCAAGGCGTACGCCGACATCCCGACCATCGTCCGCGAGACGATCCTCGGCATCGGCTACGACTCGTCGAAGAAGGGCTTCGACGGCGCTTCCTGTGGCGTCAGCGTCTCCATCGGCGCGCAGTCGCCGGACATCGCCCAGGGCGTCGACAACGCCTTCGAGTTGCGGACGGGCGCGTCGGAGAGCGCGCTGGACGCCCAGGGCGCCGGCGACCAGGGCATGATGTTCGGCTTCGCCTGCTCCGAGACGCCCGAGCTGATGCCGCTGCCGATCGCGTTGGCCCACCGGCTGGCCCAGCGGCTGTCCGCGGTGCGCAAGGACGGCACCATCCCGTACCTGCGGCCGGACGGCAAGACCCAGGTCACCATCGAGTACGAGGGGCTGCGCCCGGTCCGGCTGAACACCGTCGTGGTGTCCAGCCAGCACGCCGCGGACATCTCGCTGGACTCGCTGCTCACCCCGGACGTGCGGGACCACGTCATCGCTCCGGAGCTGGAGAGCCTGGGCCTGGACACCGAGGGCTACCGGCTGCTGGTCAACCCGACCGGCCGGTTCGAGATCGGTGGCCCGATGGGCGACGCCGGCCTGACCGGCCGGAAGATCATCGTCGACACCTACGGCGGGTACGCCCGGCACGGTGGCGGCGCGTTCTCCGGCAAGGACCCGTCCAAGGTGGACCGCTCGGCGGCGTACGCGATGCGGTGGGTGGCCAAGAACGTGGTCGCCGCCGGCCTCGCCGAGCGTTGCGAGGCGCAGGTCGCGTACGCGATCGGCAAGGCCCACCCGGTCAGTCTCTTCATCGAGACCTTCGGCACCGAGAACGTGCCGGTCGAGCGGATCGAGCGGGCCGTCGGTGAGGTCTTCGACCTGCGTCCGGCCGCGATCATCCGGGACCTCAACCTGCTGCGTCCGATCTACCAGCAGACCGCGGCCTACGGCCACTTCGGCCGGGAGCTGCCGGCGCTGACCTGGGAGAGCACCGACCGGGCCGCCGACCTGAAGTCGGTAGCGGGCGCCTGACCGGCACCACGCCCAGCGACCGGCGACCCGCTGACGGGTCGCCGGTCGCTCGGGTTTGCGTCGACGTCGCGCTGGCGCACCTCGACCGCCCCTTCGACTACCTGGTCCCCGCCGCCCTGGCCGACGACGCGGTCCCCGGGGTGCGGGTCAAGGTCCGCTTCGCCGGTCAACTGGTCGACGGGTGGCTGCTGGAGCGGGTCGACAGCTCCGCGCACGACGGCAGGCTGGCCTACCTGGAGAAGGTGGTCTCGCCGGAGCCGGTGCTGGCCCCCGAGGTGGCCCGGCTGGCCCGCGCGGTCGCCGACCGGTACGCCGGCAACCTCGCCGACGTGCTCCGGCTGGCCGTCCCGCCCCGGCACGCCCGGGTCGAGAAGGAACCCCGCGCCGACCCCGTGCCGGTCGTCGTCGACCCGTCCGACGCCGGGTCGACGACGCCCGCCGTGGACGGCCTGGACCCGCGTGGCTGGCGGGACTACCCGGCCGGTCCGGCGTTGCTGACGGCGCTCGCCGACGGGCGGGCCCCCCGGGCGGTCTGGTCGGCGCTGGCCGGGGAGGACTGGGCGGCCCGGTACGCCGACGCGGTCGCCGCCACCCTCGCCGGGGGGCGGGGCGCGGTCGTGGTGGTCGCCGACGCCCGGGACCTCGACCGGCTCGACGCGGCGCTGACCGCCCTGCTCGGCCCCGGGCGGCACGTGACCCTCTCCGCCGCGCTCGGCCCGGCCCGCCGGTACCGGGCCTTCCTGGCCGCCCGGCGGGGGGACGTGCCGGTGGTGATCGGCACCCGGGCCGCCATGTTCGCCCCGGTCGACCGGCTCGGTCTGGTGGCGATCTGGGACGACGGGGACGACCTGCACGCCGAGCCCCGGGCCCCCTACCCGCACGCGCGCGAGGTGCTGCTCACCCGGGCCCGGCTCGCCGACGCCGCCGCGCTGGTCGGCGGCTGGACCCGGACCGCCGAGGGGCAGTTGCTGGTGGAGACCGGGTGGGCCCGCGAGGTGGTGGCGGACCGGGCGACCCTGCGGGCGCGTACCCCGGCCATCGCCCCGACCGGGGACGACCCGCAACTGGCCCGCGACCCGGGCGCGGCGACGGCCCGGCTGCCCAGCCTGGCCTGGACCACCGCCCGGGACACCCTGCGCGCGGACGCGCCGGTGCTGGTCCAGGTGCCCCGCCGGGGCTACCTGCCCTCGGTCTCCTGCGCGGACTGCCGGACCCCGGCCCGCTGCCCGCACTGCGCCGGTCCGCTGGCGCTGCGTGCCGCCGACGCCCCGCCGGCCTGCCGCTGGTGTGGCCGGGTCACCGCCGCGTACGCCTGCCCGCAGTGCGGCGGGCGGCGGCTGCGGGCGGCCGTCACCGGGGCCCGCCGGACCGCCGAGGAGCTGGGCCGGGCGTTTCCCGGGGTGCCGGTGCGCACCTCGGGCCGCGACGAGGTGCTCGCCGCCGTGCCGGCCGGTGCCGCGCTGGTCATCGCCACCCCGGGCGCCGAGCCGGTGGCCGACGGGGGGTACGGCGCGGTCCTGCTGCTGGACTCCTGGGCGCTGCTCACCCGGGCCGACCTGCGGGCCGGCGAGGAGGCGCTGCGGCGGTGGCTGTCCGCTGCGGCGCTGGCCCGTCCCGCCCCGGCCGGCGGGAAGGTGGTGGTGGTCGCCGACGGGGCGCTGGCCCCGGTGCAGGCGCTGCTGCGCTGGGACCCGGGCTGGTTCGCCGCGCGGGAGCTGGCCGAACGGCGGGAGTTGGGCTTCCCACCGGCGGTGAAGATGGCAAGCGTCACCGGGGGCGCGGAGGCGGTGGCCGACCTGCTGGCGCAGGCCCGGCTGCCGGACGGGGCGGAGGTGCTCGGCCCGGTCCCCGCCGACGAGGACCGGGAACGGATGCTGGTCCGGGTGCCCCGGTCCCGGGCCGCCGCGCTGGCCGGCGCGCTGCACACCGCCGCCGGGGTCCGCAGCGCCAGGCGGGCCGCCGAACCGGTCCGCCTGCAGGTCGACCCGCTCGCCCTGTTCTGAGTCGTCGGTCAGTTCCGTCGGGTGCCCGGCCAGCCCGCCGTCGCACCCCGGGTCCGCCGGACGGCGCGCGTACGCGTGATAGCATCGCCCCTCATGCCCGGGCGCACGAATGGCGCGACGAAGGCGGAACGCGTCGGGTCGACGCCAAATCGATGATCTCAATCAGCCGGTGAGCAGGGGTGGACCAGTCGTGACCGTTCGTCAGTCGATCGTCTTCAACGGTGACCTCGGCAGCGGCAAGAGCACCGTCTCCGTCGAGATCGCCAAGCGGCTGGGCCTGCGCCGGGTCAGCGTCGGTGACCTCTACCGGCAGATGGCCCAGGAGCGCCAGATGACCGCGCTCCAGCTCAACCTGCACGCCGAGCTGGACCAGGCCGTCGACGGCTACGTCGACCAGCTCCAGCGCGACATCGCCGCCTCCGGCGAGTCGCTGGTGATGGACTCCCGGCTGGCCTGGCACTTCTTCACCGACGCGCTCAAGGTGCACATGATCACCGAGCCGGCCGAGGCGGCCCGCCGGGTGCTGCTGCGCCCCTCCGGGCCGGCCGAGAGCTACACCTCGCTGGCCGAGGCCGAGGCCAGGCTGCGTGAACGCAGCGACAGCGAGCGCAACCGGTTCATCCTCCGCTACGGCGTCGACAAGGCCCGGCTGCGCAACTACGACCTGGTCTGCGACACCACCCGGGCCTCCGCCGAGGAGGTCATCACGCACATCGTCGACGCGTACGAGGGCCGGCTCGCCGCCGACGTGCTGCGCGACGCCCCCCCGCTGCTGCTGCTCGACCCGGCCCGGGTCTACCCGACCGAGGACGTCGCCACCCTGCGCGGGCTCGACGGGTCCGGGCTCGTCGGGGAGCTGGCGGCGGCCGGCGACGAGGCCCTCGCCCCGCTGCGGATCGGCTTCACCGGCGAGTACTTCTTCGTCGTCGACGGGCACCGCCGGCTCAGCGCCGCCCTGCGCAACGGTTTCCCGCTGGTGCCCGCGCAGCTCGTCGCCGAGGTGGACGAGCCGGTCGTCGGCCAGACGAGCGCCGTCGACTACTTCGCCGCCCACGTGCGCCCCAGCCTCGTGCACGACTGGGAGGCCGCCCACGGCACCCGGCTCCCGCTGCCCGCGCACGTCCTGCTCGGCGGGGACGCCGTGCTGGCCGGCGAACCGGGCGCCGGCGGCTGACCCGGCCGCCCACCCCGATCACCACCGGTCGCGGTACGCCGGCCGGTGCCCCCGCCGGACTCCGTAGACTGGTACGGCACCACGCCGTCCAACGAAGGAGCCACCCCGCGTGACCGTCCAGCCCATCCGTCTGTTCGGGGACCCGGTGCTGCGCACGCCGGCCGATCCGGTCGTCGACTTCGACGTCGAGCTGCGTAGGCTCATCGCCGACCTCACCGACACGATGCGTGACCGCAGCGGTGCCGGGCTGGCCGCCCCCCAACTCGGCGTGGGCCTGCGGGTCTTCACCTTCGAGGTGGACGACGTGCTCGGCCACCTGGTCAACCCGGTGCTGGAGTTCCCCGACACCGAGGAACAGGACGGCCCGGAGGGCTGTCTGTCGATCCCCGGGCTCTACTTCGACACCAAGCGCCGGCAGAACGTGATCGCCAAGGGCTTCAACGGCTACGGCGACCCGTTGCAGATCGTCGGCACCGGGCTGATGGCCCGCTGCGTCCAGCACGAGACCGACCACCTCGACGGGGTGCTCTTCCTCGACCGGCTGGACCCGGCCGGGCGCAAGGAGGCGATGAAGGCGATCCGCCAGGCCGACTGGTACGACGAGGCCGCCCCGCCGACGGTCAAGGTCAGCCCGCACGCCGCCGGCAACCCGTTCGGCCTGGGCCGGTGACCGCCGGCATGCGTCTGGTCTTCGCCGGTACGCCGGCGGTCGCCGTCCCCGCCCTGGCCGCCGTGCACGCCTCCGGGCACGAGGTGGTGGCCGTGGTGACCCGCCCCGACGCGCCCGCCGGTCGGGGCCGGGGCGTGTCGCGGTCCCCGGTCGGCGTCTGGGCCGACGAGCACGGCGTCGAGGTGCTCACCCCGGCCCGCCCCCGGGAGCCCGAGTTCCTCGACCGGCTCCGTACGCTGGCCCCCGACTGCGTGCCGGTGGTCGCCTACGGCGCGCTGGTGCCCCCGGCGGCGCTGGAGATCCCCCGCTTCGGCTGGGTCAACCTGCACTTCTCACTGCTGCCCGCCTGGCGGGGCGCGGCACCCGTGCAGCACGCGGTGCTGCACGGCGACGAGCTGACCGGGGCCAGCGTCTTCCAGTTGGAGCAAGGGCTGGACACCGGCCCGGTCTACGGCACGCTCACCGACGAGATCCGCCCCACCGACACCTCCGGCGACCTGCTGGAGCGGCTCGCCCACTCCGGTGCCGGGCTGCTGGTCGCCGTCCTGGACGCGATCGCGGCGGGCACCGCGCGGGCCGAGCCGCAGCCCGCCGACGGGGTCTCGCTGGCCCCG
Source organism: Micromonospora wenchangensis (assembly GCF_002210435.1). Taxonomy (GTDB): domain Bacteria; phylum Actinomycetota; class Actinomycetes; order Mycobacteriales; family Micromonosporaceae; genus Micromonospora; species Micromonospora wenchangensis. The sequence goes on along the minus strand of NZ_MZMV01000031.1, from coordinate 59,505 downwards.
AAACTGACGGTGGACGACGCCCGGGTGCGGTGGGGCGACCCCGCGTTCGCGGTCGACCGGCGGGTGCGCGCCTGCACCCCCGCGCCCGGCCCGTGGACGACGTTCCGCGGCGACCGGGTCAAGCTCGGCCCGGTCATCCCGGTCGGCAACGGCCCCACCCTGAAACCTGGAGAACTGCTGGTGGAGAAGTCCCGCGTGCTGGCCGGCACGGCCACCGTGCCGGTGCAGCTCGGTGAGGTGCGCGCGGCGGGCAAGAAGGCCATGCCGGCGACCGACTGGGCGCGTGGCGTCCGGGTCGCCGTCGGGGAGGAACTCGCGTGACCGGGCCGACCGCACGACCCGACCGTCCGGCGGACACCGACCGGCGCGGCGACGACCGGCGGCCCTCCGGCGGCACCCGGGGCGACCGTCCCGCCCGCACCGGCGGGTGGGGCGACCGGGCCGGGTCCGACCGGCGCGGCGGGCGACCCGGCCGACCGGTCCGTCCGGCCGTCGACCTGCCCCGGTACGCCGCCTACCAGGCGGTCGCGGCGGTGCACCGCGACGACGCGTACGCCAATCTGGTGTTGCCGGCGATCCTGCGCGAGCAGGGGCTGACCGGGCGGGACGCCGCCTTCGCCACCGAGTTGACCTACGGCACCCTGCGGCAGCTCGGCACCCTCGACACGATCCTCACCGCCGCGGCCGGGCGGGACGTCGCGCGGATCGACCCGCCGGTCCGCGACGCGTTGCGGCTCGGTGCCTACCAGCTTCTGCACACCCGGGTCCCGGCGCACGCCGCCGTGTCCTCCACCGTCGACCTGGTCCGCACCGTGGGGGAGGGGGCCACCGGCTTCGCCAACGCGGTGCTGCGCGAGGTGGCCGGCCAGGACGTCGACGCGTGGACGGCGAAGCTCGCCCCGACCATGGCCGCCGACCCGATCGGCCACCTGGCCGTGACCTACAGCCACCCGCAGTGGATCGTGCGGGCCTTCGCCGATGCCCTCGGCGGTGACCTGGGCGAGGTGACCCGGCTGCTGATCGAGGACAACGAGCGCCCGCCGGTGCACCTGTGTGCCCGTCCGGGCCTCCTCGACCCGGCCGAGTTGGCCGACGAGGTCGGCGGCGCGCCGGGTGCGTTCTCGCCGTACGCGGTCTACCTGCCCGGTGGCGCGCCGGGTGACCTGCCGGCGCTGGCCAACGGCCGGGCGCACGTGCAGGACGAGGGTTCCCAGCTGGTGGCGAACGCGCTGGCCACGGCCCCGCTGGACGGTCACGACGGCCGCTGGCTGGACCTGTGCGCGGGCCCCGGTGGCAAGGCCGGCCTGCTCGGCGCGCTCGCCGCGCAGCGGGGTGCCCGGCTGACCGCGGTGGAGGTGTCGGAGCACCGGGCCCGGCTGGTCGAGCAGGCCACCCGGGGGTTGCCGGTGGCCGTGCTGCACACCGACGGGCGTACGGTCGGGGCCGATCCGAAGCTGCCGGAGGGGCACTTCGACCGGGTGCTGGTCGACGCCCCGTGCACCGGGCTGGGGTCGCTGCGCCGCCGGCCCGAGTCGCGGTGGCGGCGGCAGCCGTCGGACCTGCCGCCGCTGACCCGGTTGCAGCGGGAACTGCTCTCCGCCGCGCTGCGGGCGGCCCGGCCTGGTGGTCTGGTCGGCTACGTCACCTGTTCCCCGCACACCGTGGAGACGCACGTGACGGTCACCGAGGCGGCCCGGCGCGCCGGGGTGCCGGCGGACTTCGTGGACGCCCGGACGGTCCTGCCGCCGGGCATGCCCGGCCTGGGCGACGGCCCCACCGTCCAACTCTGGCCGCACCGCCACGGTACCGACGCCATGTTCCTGGCCCTGCTCCGCCGGGGCTGACCCCCACCCGCCCCGCCTCGTCCGTCCCCGCCCGTCCCCGGTGATCAAGAGAATGGCGTCAACGATCCGTCGTCGGATGACGCAAACCTCTTGATCATCGAGGTCGGGTGACGGCGACGGGGTGGGGACGGGCGGGGTCGGGGTCAGATGGCGGGGAGGCCCTTGGGGCCGGCGCCGCGCATCGAGCGGGTCAGCTTCCGGTCGTCGCTCCACAGGAAGCAGCGGATGCCCCGGTCGCCCTCCTCCCACTCCCGCTGCGACGGCGGATAGAAGATCGACCCGGCCCGGTACGGCAACTCGCTGTTGTTGGGCACCTCGGCGAAGCCGGCGATCAGCGCCATGCACCGCCGGTGCACCCGCTGGTTGGCGCGACTGAAATCGGCCCAGCTCAGGTCACTGCGTTCCAGGTAGACGCCGACGAACTCGGCGCGGTGCGGCTCGGAGCAGAGCACCGGGGCCATGTAGTTGAGATTGTTGCCGATCAGTTTGGGATCGAAGCAGCGGTGGCTGAGCGGATTGTCGCCGATCATCGCCCCGCGCAGGCTGCCGACCCGGTTCACCGGCCGGGTGTTGTCGATGCTGTCGGTCTCGCTGAGGTCGCACCGGAACCAGCGGGCGCCGCTGTTCCAGGCCGAGTTGGCCGGCAGCGCGATGTTCATCGTCAGCCGGGCCGAGTGCCAGTCGCCCCCGAGGACGTCGCGGGCCCGCTGGTCGCACTCGGTACGGGCGGGACGCAGCGCGGCGGAGCCCGGCTCGGGCCGCTCGCCCCGGGTCACCGCGCCGGTGAACGTACCGACGTGGATGGTCTCGGCGAGGTGGCTGCGCGCACAGTCCACCGTCTCGTAGGTGCCGGCCTGCACGACCGGGGTGATCCGGGGCAGGCAGGCGTCCGTGGCGGGCACGAACGACTGGGCCACCGGCAGCACCGGCCAGTCGTCGAGCAGGTCGCCGTCAGCGCCGTGCTGCGGCACGCAGCCGCTGAGCGCCACCGTCACGGTGCCGGCCAGCGCCAGCGCCACGAGCCACCGTCGCATCGTCCGCCCTTTCCGGGGGTCGACGGCCCGTCGCCGCGCCCCGCCCCGCCCGGCGTGCCCGCCGCCGGGCGAGCATCATACGTGACCGTCCCTGATGGAGTGTTGCCTCTTGCGGGCCGTTCGGCCAGTCGGCACCGGCCATTCGTCCCCGACTCCCGGGGAAAGGAGCCGATGGTGCACCACGGGTCACGCCTGGGTCACAGGGCGTCGCTCATGGTGGCGTGCTGTCCGCGGCGGATGGCCGCGTTCGTACACTTGCCCTGTGACCGTACCGCCGTCGATCATCGCGCCCAGCATCCTCGCCGCCGATTTCGCCCGCCTCGCCGATGAAGTCCGTGCCGTCGAGGACGCCGCGGACTGGCTGCACGTCGACGTGATGGACAACCACTTCGTGCCCAACCTGACCATCGGCCTGCCGGTGGTGCAGAGCCTGCGGGCGGTGACCCGGCTCCCGTTCGACGTGCACCTCATGATCACCGACCCGCGGCGGTGGGCCCCCGGCTACGCCGACGCCGGCGCGTACAACGTCACCTTCCACGCCGAGGCGTGCGACGACCCGGTCGCCCTCGCCAAGGACCTGCGCTCGGCCGGGGCCAGGGCCGGGCTGGCCATCGACCGGGACACCCCGATCGAGCCGTACCTCGACCTGCTGCCCAGCTTCGACACCCTGCTGATCATGACGATCAAGGCCGGCTTCGGCGGGCAGCGGTTCCTTCCGCAACTGCTGGACAAGGTGCGGGCGGCCCGCCGGCACGTCGACAGCGGCCACCTGGAACTGCGCATCGAGGTCGACGGCGGGATCGCCGCCGACACCATCGAGCAGGCCGCGGCGGCCGGCGCGGACGCCTTCGTCGCCGGCACCGCCGTGTACGGGGCGGACGACCCGGCCGAGGCGGTCCGCCGCCTGCGCGGGCTGGCGGAGCGCGCCAACGCCGGGGCCTGAGGTGGAACCCACCGGCGACCGCCCCGACGTGATCCTGGTCGTCGACGACGACGAGGACATCGCCCGCTTCGTCGAGTTCAACCTGCGGCTGCACGGCTTCGAGGTGCTGCACGCCGGGGACGGCCAGGAGGCGCTCGACATGATCGAGCAGCACAAGCCGGACCTGGCCGTGGTCGACCTGATGATGCCGCGCATCGACGGCCTGGAGCTGACCCGCCGGCTGCGCGCCAACCCGATCACCTCGGCACTGCCGGTGATCATGCTGACCGCCAAGGGCATGACCGTGGACAAGGTGCACGGGCTCAGCGCCGGTGCCGACGACTACCTGGTCAAGCCGTTCGACACCGCCGAGCTGGTGGCCCGGGTCAGCTCCACGCTGCGCCGCAACAAGGAGTTCCGCGAGGTCTCCCCGCTGACCGGCCTGCCCGGCAACAGCCGGATCCGCCGGGAGATCAGCGACCGGGTCCGCAGCGGCGTCGACTACGCCGTCGGCTACATCGACATCGACCGGTTCAAGAGCGTCAACGACCGGTACGGCTTCGTGCGGGGCGACGAGTTCATCTCCGCGCTGGCCCGCAGCCTGTACCGGGCGGTGGTCGCGATCGGGCTGCCGCCGGCCTTCCTCGGTCACGTCGGCGGCGACGACTTCGTGATCGTCTGCGCCCCCGACCAGATCCGCCCGCTGACCTCCCGGGCCGTGGTCGACTTCGAGAAGACCGCCGACACCCTCTACGACCCGACCGACCGGGAACGCGGCTTCGTCGAGCTGAAGGACCGGCGGGGCAACATCCGGCGGGCGGCCCTGGTCACCCTGTCGATTGGTGTGTCGCTCTCCGACGCCCGCAAGCGCTTCACCGACCCGCTGGCCGCGATCGCCGTGGCCAGCGAGATGAAAACGGTCGCCAAGAGCCAACCGGGGTCATACGTCGCGGTCGACAGGCGACGGGCCGACGGGGTGTGAAGTAGCACGCTGGAGGTGGCGGACTCCCCGGGGTTACGTGTAAGACTTCGCATGTACCCACCACGCGCTGGCGGGGCTCGGTGAAATTCCGAACCGGCGGTGATCCACGCTCGACGTGGCAAGCCCGCGACCCGGACGGCTGTGCCGCCCGGTGGACCTGGTGAGAATCCGGGGCCGACGGTGGGGGAGCGGTCCGTCCGCACCCCCGACAGTCCGGATGGGAGACAGCGCGCGGGCGGGGCGGGCCTGCGTGGCGTCTCTTCCGACCGCGTGGGCTCCCCTGGGGCGGCCCTGCCGTTCCCGGTTCCGCCGCCGCCTGCCCGCCTGCTCCCGTACCGCCCGCGCGGGGACCGGCGAGCGAGAGGGCAGGGCATGGGCGGCGTCTCCGTGGACGAGGCGATGCGTCGTGCCATCGAACTGGGCGCGCGGGGTCTCGGCACCACCAGTCCCAACCCGGTCGTCGGTTGCGTGCTGCTCGACGCGGACGGTGTCGTCGTCGGGGAGGGCTTCCACGCCTACACCGGCGGCCCGCACGCCGAGATCGTCGCGCTCGCCCAGGCCGGCGAGCGCGCCCGGGGCGGCACCGCCGTGGTCACCCTGGAACCCTGCGACCACACCGGTCGCACCGGCCCGTGCAGTCACGCGCTGATCCGCGCCGGCATCGCCCGGGTGGTCATCGCCGTACCGGACCCCAACCCGGTCGCCTCGGGCGGCGCCGCCACCCTGCGCGCCGCCGGGGTGCGGGTCGAGTCCGGGGTACGCGCCGACGAGGCCGAGGCCGGCAACGTCGCCTGGCTGACCTCGATGCGGCGCGGTTGGCCGTACCTGATCTGGAAGTACGCCGCCACCCTCGACGGCCGGTCCGCGGCGGCCGACGGCAGCAGCATGTGGATCACCTCCGAGGCGGCCCGGATGGACGTGCACGCGTTGCGCGGCACTGTCGACGCGGTCATCGCCGGGGTCGGCACCGTGCTCGCCGACGACCCCCGGCTGACCGCCCGTAACCTGCGCGACGGCACCCTGGCCATCCGGCAGCCGCTGCGGGTGGTGGTGGACAGCGCGGGACGTACCCCCGCCGACGCCCGGGTCCGCGACGGCGCCGCCCGGACCTGGATCGCCACCGTCGCGGAGGTCGGCGCCGGCCCGGACGGCCGGGTCGACCTGCCGGCCCTGCTGGCCGAACTGCACCACCGGGGGGTACGCGCCGCGCTGCTGGAGGGCGGTCCCCGGCTGGCCGGGGCGTTCCTCGCCGCCGGCCTGGTCGACCGGGTCGTCGGGTACGTCGCGCCGAAGCTGCTCGGGGCCGGCCCGACCGCGCTTGTCGACGCGGGTGTGACGACCATCGCCGACGCCATCGATCTGGAAATCACCGACGTTACCCGGGTCGGGTCCGACCTGCGGATCACCGCGCTGCCCCGGAAGAGGGAGGCCTGAGATGTTCACCGGCATCGTCGAGGAGTTGGGCGAGGTCGTCCGGATCGCCGACACCGGGGGTGACTCGGCGCTGGTCGCGATCCGCGGCCCGCTGGTCACCTCCGACGCCCGGCACGGCGACTCCATCGCGGTCAACGGGGTCTGCCTGACCGTGGTCGACGTCGACGGCGGGGTGTTCACCGCCGACGTGATGGGCGAGACGCTGCGCCGCTCGGCGCTGGGCGGGCTGCGCCCCGGCGACCCCGTCAACCTGGAGCGGGCCGCCGCGCTGAACAGCCGGCTCGGCGGGCACCTGGTGCAGGGCCACGTCGACGGCGTCGGCGAGGTGCTCTCCCGGGAGCCGGCCGCGCAGTGGGAGACGCTGCGGTTCCGGCTCCCCACCACGCTGGCCCGGTACGTGGTGGAGAAGGGCTCGATCACCGTCGACGGGGTGTCGCTGACGGTGGCGGCGGTCGGCGACGACTGGTTCACCGTCGGGCTGATCCCCACCACCCTCAAGCTCACCACGCTCGGCGGCCGGGGGGTCGGCGCGCCGGTCAACCTGGAGGTGGACGTGCTGGCCAAGTACGTCGAACGCCTCCTCGACGCCCGCCTGCCCGCCGGGCCCGACGGCACCGCCCCGCTGCCCGGGGACGTCGCCGGAGGGACGCGGTGAGCGGCCCGGTCGGCTGGCTGCTCGACGCGCAGGTGCACGTCGTCGGTTCCCCGGTGCTGGTCCGGGAGATCGTCGGCAACGCCTTCGGGCTGGTCTCGGCGCTGCTCGGGCTGCGCCGGCTGGTCTGGGCCTGGCCGGTCGGCATGATCGGCAACGGGCTGCTGTTCACCGTCTTCCTCGGCGGGGTGTTCGCCACCCCGCAGGCGCACGACCTCTACGGCCAGGCCGGCCGGCAGGTCTTCTTCTTCGCGGTCAGCGTCTACGGCTGGTGGCGGTGGTCACGCAACCGCCGTCAGGGCGGGGACGCCCCGGCGGTCACCCCCCGCTGGGCCACCGACCGGGAACGGCTCGGTCTGCTGCTGGCCGCCGCCGTCGGCACCGCGCTGGGCTACCCGCTGCTCGCCGCGCTCGGCTCGTGGGGGCCGCTGCCGGACGCCTGGATCCTCACCGGCAGCCTGCTGGCCACCTACGGGATGGCCCGGGGCTGGGTGGAGTTCTGGCTGGTCTGGATCGCGGTGGACGCGGTCGGCGTACCGCTGCTGCTGCGCGGCGGCTTCTACCCCTCGGCGGCGATGTACCTGGTCTACGGCGCGCTCTGCGGCTGGGGCTTCGCCGCCTGGTGGCGCACCTCGCGGGCCAGCCGCACGGCGTCGACACCGATCCCGTCCACCTACTCGGAGGTCGTGGCATGAGCAGCCAGGCGGTCACCTTCGCCCGGATCGAGGAGGCGGTGGCGGACATCGCCGCCGGCCGGCCCGTGGTGGTGGTCGACGACGAGGACCGGGAGAACGAGGGCGACCTCATCTTCGCCGCGGAGCTGGCCACCCCGGAGCTACTCGCCTTCATGGTCCGCTGGACCTCCGGGTACGTCTGCGTCCCACTGACCGAGGCGGAGTGCGACCGGCTGGACCTGCCGCCGATGCACCACACCAACCAGGACCGGCGCGGCACCGCCTACACGGTGACCGTGGACGCCCGGGAGGGGGTCAGCACCGGCATCTCGGCCGCCGACCGGGCGCACACCATCCGGCTGCTCGCCGATCCCGGCACCGACCCGACGGACCTGGCCCGCCCCGGCCACGTGGTGCCGCTGCGGGCCCGCGCCGGCGGGGTGCTGCGTCGTCCCGGGCACACCGAGGCGGCGGTCGACCTGACCCGGCTGGCCGGGCTGCGTCCCGCCGGGGTGCTCTGCGAGCTGGTCAACGACGACGGCACCATGATGCGCCTGCCGGACCTGGAGAAGTTCTGCGCCGAGCACTCGCTCACCCTGGTCACCATCGCCGACCTGGTGGCCTACCGGCGGCGGCACGAGAAGCAGGTGGAGCAGGTCGCGCAGGCGCGGATGCCCACCCCGTACGGCGTGTTCCGGGCGCTGGGCTACCGGGCCGAGCACGACCCGGCCGAGCACGTCGCGCTGGTCTTCGGTGAGCTGGGCGACGGCGAGGACGTGCTGGTCCGGGTGCACTCCGAGTGCCTGACCGGGGACGTCTTCGGGTCGCTGCGCTGCGACTGCGGGCCGCAGTTGCAGGCGTCGCTGGCCCGGGTCGCCCGGGAGGGGCGGGGCGTGGTGCTCTACGTGCGCGGGCACGAGGGGCGCGGTATCGGCCTGCTGCACAAGCTCCAGGCGTACCAGCTCCAGGACCAGGGCCGCGACACCGTGGACGCGAACCTCGACCTGGGCCTGCCGGCCGACGCCCGGGACTACGGCACCGGCGCGCAGATCCTCTACGACCTGGGGGTGCGGTCGATGCGGCTGCTCACCAACAACCCGGCCAAGCGGGCCGGGCTGGAGGGGTACGGCCTGACCGTCACCGGCCGGGAGGGGCTGCCGGTCCGGCCGCACCCGGAGAACGTCCGCTACCTGCGGACCAAGCGGGACCGGATGGGCCACCTGTTGGACGAGCTGGACGAGGTGACCGAGGCCCCGATGGGCCGGCCGGTCCCCGGCGACGAGATCGGAGCATGACGATGGCGGGTTTCGGTGAACCCGGAGTGACCCCGGTGGACGCCGCCGGGCTGACCGTCGGGGTGGTGGCGGCGCGCTGGCACGGCGAGCTGACCGACCACATGCTCGACCGGGCGGTGGCCGCCGCGCAGGCGTGCGGGGCGCGGGTCGTGACGGCCCGGGTGGCCGGCTCGGTGGAGTTGCCGGTGGTGGCGCAGGCCCTGGCCCGGCGCTGCGACGTGGTGGTGGCGCTGGGCGTGGTGGTGCGCGGCGCGACCGCCCACTTCGACTACGTCTGCCGGTCGGTGACCGACGGCCTGACCCGGGTCGCCCTGGACGAGGGCAAGCCGGTGGCGCACGGGGTGCTGACCGTGGAGAACCTCGACCAGGCCCGGGACCGGGCCGGGCTGCCCGGCTCCGCCGAGGACAAGGGCTGGTCGGCGACGGTGGCCGCCCTGGACGCCGCGCTGGCGGTCCGGGCCGTGTCCACGGCCAACGGCCACCGCGTCGGCTTCGCCGGCTGACCGCCCGCCCGGGCCCGCCGGGCCGGCGGGCTGTGGCCTCTTGGGCCGATGTTGTGGGGTCCGGCGGACGTAGACCCCGCAACATCGGCCCATACGGGTCGTTCCGGAGGGCGCGGTCCCGCTACAGCCGGCCGGCCTCGATGATCCGCCTGAGGAACTGCCGGGTTCGCGGCTGGGTCGGTTCGCCGAACACCCGGGCGGGCGGCCCGGCCTCGACCACCCGGCCGGCGTCGAGGAAGCAGACCTGGTCGGCGACCTCCCGGGCGAACCCCATCTCGTGGGTGGCCAGCACCATCGTCATCCCGTCGGCCTTGAGGTCCCGGATCATCGCCAGCACCTCGCCGACCAGCTCCGGGTCGAGCGCCGAGGTGACCTCGTCCAGCAGCATCAGCCGGGGCGAGTTGGCCAGCGCCCGGACGATCGCCACCCGCTGCTGCTGGCCGCCGGAGAGCCGGTCCGGGTAGGCGTCCGCCCGGTCGGCCAGTCCGACCCGGGCGAGCAGCTCCCGGGCCTGTGCCTCGGCGTCGGCCCGCGCCCGCCGGTGCACCCGGCGCGGCGCCAGGGTGACGTTCTCCAGCACGCTCAGGTGCGGAAACAGGTTGTACGACTGGAACACCATGCCGATGCGCCGACGGACCCGGTCGGGGTCGACCCGGGGGTCGGAGATCTCCTCGCCGTCGAGCGTGATGGTCCCGTCGTCGAGTTCCTCCAGCAGGTTGACGCAGCGCAGCAGCGTCGACTTGCCCGACCCGGACGCCCCGATCAGGGCGACCACCTGGTGTTCGTCGACGGTCAGGTCGAGCCCGTCGAGCACCACCCGCCCGCCGAACTCCTTGCGTACCCCCTGGCAGGTCAGCACGGCCATGGTCAGCCTCCGGACTGGCGTCGGGCCGCGCGCAGCGTCACCCAGTCGGTGACCGCGATCAGCGGGATGGCGAGCAGCACGAACAGCACCCCGGCCACGATGTACGGGGTGTAGTTGAAGCTCTGCGCGGTGGCGATCTGGGCCGCCCGGACGGCGTCGATCGGGCCGGCCAGGGAGACCAGCCCGACGTCCTTCTGCAACGCCACCACGTCGTTGAGCAGCGGCGGCGCGACCCGCCTGACGGCCTGCGGCAGCACCACGTGCCGCATGGTCTGCCGGTAGGTCAGCCCCAGCGAGCGGGCCGCCGCGAGCTGGCTGGGGTGGACCGACTCGATGCCGGCCCGGAACACCTCCGCCAGGTAGCCGCCGTAGGTGAGCACCAGCGCCAGCCCGCCGAGCACCAGCACCGGGGGCATCCCCTGCAACCGCAGGCCGGGCACGCCGAGGGTGAGCACGTACAGCACGATGATCAGCGGCAGGCCCCGGAAGGTGTACGTGTAGCCGGCGGCGAGCGCGCGGACCGGGAAGAAGACCGGCCCGCGCAGGGTCCGCAGCAACGCGATCAGCAGGCCGAGCAGCAGCGCCCCGACGGCGCAGCAGACCAGCAGCCGGACGTTCAGCCACAGCCCGACGAGCACCTCCGGCAGGGCGTCGAGGGCGATCGTCGGGTCGAGGAACGACCGGCGGACCCGGTCCCAGCCGGGCGCGCCGGTGACCGCGACGACCAGCAGCGTGCCGAGCACCGCCGTGGAGGTGGCGGCGACCAGCACGCTGCGGGTCGTCTGCCGGCGTCGGTACGCGGCCCGCCGCCGTTGGGCCGCCGACGGGAGGTGCCGACGGCCCACCGGCACGCCGTCGTCGGCTGGTGACACCCGGCTCACTGGAGTTCGGTCGCCCCCGCCACCTGGGCGAGCCACTTCTGCTCCAGTTGCTTGAGCGTGCCGGCCTCGGCGAGTTCACCCACCGTCTTGCTGACGCACAGCGTGAGCGGGGAGTCCTTGTCCAGCAGCAGCCCGAACGCCTCCGGCGCACCCACCTGCGGCAGTTGGCCGACGATGGTGGCGTCGGTGACCTCCGCACCGGTGATGTAGAACGCGGTCGGCAGGTCGACCACCAGCCCGTCGATCTGGCCGTTCTGCAGGGCCTTCTTGGCGTCGTCGTTGCTGTTGTAGACCTGCGGCTTGACCGAGGGCTTGATGAGGGCGGTGATCGCCTGGTAGCTGGTCGTGCCGACCTGCGCGCCGAGCTTGGCGTTCTTCAGGTCCGCCACCGACTTCTTCCCGGCGATCTTCGACGACTTGAGCGCGATGACCGTCTGCCGCACCAGGTAGTACGGGGCGGAGAAGTCGACCGCCTGCTTGCGTTCCTCGGTGATGGAGAACTGGTTGATGTCGAAGTCGAAGGTCTTCGGGCCGGGGGCGATGGCGGTGTCGAACTTCACCCGGGTCCAGGTGACGTCCCCCCGCGCATACCCGAGCCTCTCGGCCACCGCGTACGCGACGGCGGCCTCGAAACCCTCGCCGCTGTCCGGCTTGTCGCCCTTGAACCACGGCTCGTACGCGGGTTCGTCGGTGGCGATGGTGAGCTTGCCGGGCGTGCGGGTCTTCAGGCTGTCCTTGGCGCAGGACGCCGCGGTGGGGACGGTGTCGGGGGTGGTGGGTGTGGGGTCCTGCGGTGCGCATCCGGCCACGGCGACGAGGAGCGCGGCGGTGGCGGCGGCGCGGGTACGTGAGCTGCTGCTGACCATGGCCGCCAGGATAGAGAAGACCACCGATCCCCCGAAGGGTGTCCCATCAGGTAGATGGGAGATCGATGTGCAAACGTGTCCGGCCCGTTGCCGGTGGCCGGTGACCCGCGCCCCGGCCGGCCGGAGCGCCCGACCTCCCCGGATGCGTCCCAGCCTGCGGGAACAGGGTGCGGGCCGGGCGACCCGGCGCGTGAGGCGTCGGTGGGTGGCTGGAAGAATCCGGTTCCGTGAAGACGTTCGAGGAGTTGTTCGCCGAGCTCCAGGCCAAGGCCGCCGCCGGCACGCCGGGTTCCGGCACGGTCGACGCCCTGGCCAAGGGGGTGCACTTCGTCGGCAAGAAGGTCGTCGAGGAGGCGGCCGAGTCGTGGATGGCCGCCGAGCACGAGGGCCCGGAGCGTACCGCCGAGGAGATCTCCCAACTGCTGTACCAGGTGCAGGTGCTGATGCTGGCCAGCGGTCTGGAGCTGAAGGACGTCTACCGACATCTGTGAGTGCGCCCGCGTCGTTGATCTGATCCGATCGAAGGAGCACTCCGTCATGCTGCGTGTCGCCGTACCCAACAAGGGGGCCCTGGCCGAGAAGGCCGCCCAGATGCTGCGCGAGGCGGGCTACCGCCAGCGCACCGACCCCAAGGACCTGGTCTGCCCGGACGAGGCCAACGACATCGAGTTCTTCTACCTGCGCCCGAAGGACATCGCCACCTACGTCGGCTCGGGCGACCTCGACGTCGGGATCACCGGCCGGGACCTGCTGATCGACTCCGGCGCGCCCGCCGAGGAGGTGGTCGACCTGGCGTTCGGCCGGGCCACCTTCCGCTTCGCGGCCCGTCCCGAGGACGTCGGCGACGTGCAGGAGCTGGGCGGGCACCGGATCGCCACCGCGTACCCGGGGCTGGTCGAGCGGTACCTCGCCGAGCTGGGCGTCAAGGCCGACGTGATCCGGCTCGACGGCGCGGTGGAGAACGCCATCCGGCTCGGGGTCGCCGACGTCGTCGCCGACGTGGTGGAGACCGGGGCGACGCTGCGTCAGGCCGGGCTGGTCGTGTTCGGGGAGCCGCTGCTGCGGTCCTCGGCGGTGCTGGTCCGCCGGGCCGGCGCGCCGGCCCACCCGCAGGCAGAGCAGTTGCTGCGTCGCCTGCACGGGGTGCTGGTGGCCCGCCGGTACGTGATGCTCGCCTACGACGTGCCGGCCGGCCTGCTCGACCGGGCCAGCGGCCTCACCCCGGGCATCGAGTCGCCGACGGTCTCCCCGCTGCACCGGGAGGGCTGGGTCGCCGTGCAGGCGATGGTGCTCCGCGACGACGTCCACCGGATCATGGACGAGCTGTACGAGCTGGGTGCCCGCGCCATCCTGGTCACCAACATCCACGCCTGCCGCCTCTGAGTCCCGCCGCTGCCCGGGGCCCCCAGCCTCCCGGTCGCCGGTCGCCGGTCGCCGGCCGCCGCGCCATGATCCCCTCAACTGGGCCGACGTGGCGGTATCGACACCACCCTGATACCGCCACGTCGGCCCAGTGGCGGTGCCTTCGGCGCGGCCTCGCCCACGTCGGCCCAGTGGCGGCGCCCTCGACGCGGCCTCGCCCAGCTCGGCCGGGTGGCGGCGCGACGCCCGCCGGCGGCGGGTGGCAGACTGGCCGGGTGAGCGACACCGAGTTGATCCGCCTGAAGCCGCGCCGTATCCGGGTCGTCTGCTGGGCCTCGGCGATCGCCCTGCTGGTGGTCTTCAGCCTGGTGGCCACCTCGTTGACCGGGGCGACCGGGGAGGGCTACGGCACCTTCCAGCGCGGCGACCAGGTCGCCATGGTCGGCCTCGGGGTGCTCGGCGCGCTCGGCATCCTGCTGTTCACCAGGCCCCGGGTCGAGGCGGACGCCCGGGGGGTGCGGGTACGCAACATCCTCGGCTCCTACGAGCTGCCCTGGGAGGTCGTCCGGGGGGTGCGCTTCGACCGGGGCGCGCCGTGGGCCAGCCTGGAACTGCACGACGACGACCTGCTGCCGATGGTGGCGCTCCAGGCCGCCGACAAGGAGACCGCGGTCGACGGGGTCCGCGCGCTGCGCCGGCTGCACCAGGCCCACCTGACCGGCCTCGGCGGCACTCCGGCCCGCTGACCGCCCCGTCCGGGGCACCGCCTCCGCCGGCCGCTGCCGGCTTTGTCGACCGGGCTGACCTGCGGGCCCGGTTTGGGGGATGGCTGTGCCGGGGTGTAGTGTTGCCACGTCGACCAGACTGCCCCCGCCTGTGGCGTGTGGGTGGTCCCGAAGCGGAGCGCCTGCTCCCACCCGAGTCGCCCCCGAGGTGGCCGGGTCCGGTCACCGGTTCCGGGTCCGTCCCGGTTCCGGATGCGCGATCATGTGATCGTGCCGACCGGTCGAGCGGGCCCTGGCATGCGCCGGGGCCTTCTGCTTTCCGGGTCGCCCCCACCCGGGGGCCACGCGGGGTCGGCCACGCAGCAGACTCGACTCGAGGAGGCCACATCAGCGTCGAACCACGCGTGAACGAGCAGATCCGGGCACGTGAGGTCCGACTGGTCGGCCCTGAGGGTGAGCAGGTGGGCATCGTCCCGCTGGAGCGCGCCCTGCAGCTGGCCGCGGACGTCGACCTGGACCTGGTCGAGGTTGCGCCGATGGCGCGCCCGCCGGTGTGCAAGCTCATGGACTTCGGCAAGTTCAAGTACGAGAGCGCACTCAAGGCGCGCGAAGCGCGGCGTAACCAGCAGCAGACCGTCATCAAGGAGATGAAGCTCCGGCCGAAGATCGACCCGCACGACTACGAGACCAAGAAGGGTCACGTGGTGCGGTTCCTCAAGGCCGGCGACAAGGTCAAGGTGACGATCATGTTCCGCGGTCGCGAGCAGAGCCGCCCGGAGCTGGGTTACCGGCTCCTGCGTCGGCTCGAGTCCGAGATCACGGACCTGGGATACGTCGAGGCCGCTCCGAAGCAGGACGGCCGTAACATGATCATGGTTCTCGCTCCGCACCGGGCCGTCAAGGCATCCGCGGTCGCCGCCACGGCGTCCCGTGGTGGCCCCCGGGACCGGGCCGCGGAGGAATCGGCCGCCCCGGCAGGTGGCGCGACCCCGGCGGCCGGCGAGACCGCAGCAGCCGGCGAGTCCGGCCCGACCGCTGACTCCAGCGGCCAGTAACAGGGAGAGACGTTCCACATGCCGAAGATGAAGAGCCACACGGGTATGGGCAAGCGGGTCAAGGTGACCGGCAAGGGCAAGATCGTCGCCCAGCAGGCCGGCCTTCGCCACAACCTGGAGAAGAAGCCGTCCACCCAGACCCGGCGGCTGACCGGCACGGTCGAGCTGGCCAAGTCCGACGTCAAGCGCATCAAGAAGCTGCTCGGCCGCTGACGCGCGCCACCTTTACCTAACAAGGAGTTGAGATGGCACGCGTCAAGCGGGCTGTGAACGCCCAGAAGAAGCGTCGTACCCTGCTGGAGACCGCGAGCGGTTACCGCGGTCAGCGCTCCCGGCTGTACCGCAAGGCCAAGGAGCAGGTGCTGCACTCGATGCAGTACGCCTACCGGGACCGTCGTGACCGCAAGGGCGACTTCCGGCAGCTCTGGATCCAGCGCATCAACGCTGGCGCCCGGGCCAACGGCATGACCTACAACCGGCTGATCCAGGGCCTGCGCCTGGCCGGCATCGAGGTCGACCGCAAGATCCTGGCCGACCTGGCCGTCCACGACGCCGCGGCGTTCGCCGCGATCGTCGAGCTGGCCCGCGCCGCCGTGGCGGCCGAGGGCACCGGTGGCGCCGCGGCCCAGGCCGCCTGACCCACCCCGGCAGCAGATCGAGGCGTCTCCCATGCAGTCACCACCGCGCGGGAGACGCCTCGACGCCGTCACCGGCCCGTTCACCCCGCGTACGCCCCGGGTGGTCGCCGCCCGCCGGCTGCACCGCCGGCGCGACCGTGACGCCACCGGCCGGTTCCTGGCCGAGGGGCCGCAGGCCGTCCGTGAGGCCCTCGACCGCACCGGCACGGTGGTGGAGCTGTTCGGCACCCCGGCCGCGCTCGACCGGTACGCCGACCTGGCGGCCGGTGCCGCCCGCGCCGACCTGCCCGTCTCCGAGGTCACCGACGAGGCCCTGGCCGCGCTCACCGAGACCGTCACCCCGCAGGGCGTGGTCGCCGTCTGCCGGCACCTCGACGTGCCGCTGGACGCCGCCCTGGCGCGCGGCCCCCGCCTGGTCGCCGTGCTCGCGGGCATCCGTGACCCGGGCAACGCCGGCACCGTGCTGCGCACCGCCGACGCGGCCGGCGCGGGCGCGGTGGTCTTCGCCGGCGACACCGTCGACCCGTACAACGGCAAGTGCGTGCGCGCCTCCGCCGGCAGCCTGTTCCACGTCGACGTGGTCCGCGCCGCCGACCCGCAGGCCGTGGTCGACGCGCTGCGGGCCGCCGGGCTCACCGTCCTCGCCACCACCGGGTACGGCGACAGCGACCTCGACGACCTCGCCGACCGGGGCCGGCTCGCCGCCCCCACCGGCTGGCTGTTCGGTGCCGAGGCGCACGGCCTGCCCGGGGAGCTGACCGCCGCCGCCGACGCCCGGGTCCGGGTGCCGTTGCACGGGCGGGCCGAGAGCCTGAACCTGGCTGCGGCCGCCGCCGTCTGCCTGTACGCTTCAGCCCGAGCACTGCGCCGACCCCGGTCGGGCGCACACCCAGCAGGGGAGCCGGTCACGTGAGGAACGCGCCACGGCGTTCGTTTAGCCAGCCCGCCGGTGTCGGCGGGCGGTGGTCCTGACCTACCTCCGCGCGTAACTCCCACCGGCGGGCTGCGGCACCGCCGCGCGTCCGTAGACTCGCCTAGCCGCCTGAGAAGGGCCGGCGCCGCCGTGAGGGAGTGCCCGTACGCCATGAGTTACCGCAACGATCCGTACGACCCGAAGCAGGTCGCCCTGCTCGACCCGGCCGCCCTGGCCGGGGCCGTGGCCGACGCCGAGCAGGCGTTCGCCGCCGCCGCCGACCCGGACGCGCTGACCGCGCTGCGCCCCGCGCACCTCGGCGACCGGTCCCCGGTGTCGCTGGCCCGTCGGGAGATCGGCGCGCTGCCGCCGGCGGCGAAGGCCGACGCCGGCAAGCGGGTCAACGAGGCCCGCCGGGCGATCGAGTCCGCGTACGCGGCCCGTGCCGAGGTGCTCGACCGGGAGCAGGCCGCCCGGGTGCTGGTCGAGGAGCGGGTCGACGTGACCCTGCCGTACGACCGGCGGCCCCGGGGGGCGCGGCACCCGCTGTCGACCCTGATGGAGCAGATCAGCGACCTGTTCGTCGGGATGGGCTACGAGGTGGCCGAGGGTCCCGAGGTCGAGCTGGAGTGGACCAACTTCGACGCGTTGAACATCCCCGCCGACCACCCGGCGCGCGGGCTGATGGACACCTTCCACATCGCACCGCCGCCCGGCGCGGACGCCTCCGGCCTGGTGCTGCGCACCCACACCTCGCCGGTGCAGGCGCGCACCATGCTGACCCGCAAGCCCCCCATCTACGTGGTGGTGCCCGGCCGGGTCTACCGCACCGACGAGCTGGACGCCACCCACGCGCCGGTCTTCCACCAGGTCGAGGGCCTGGTGGTCGACCGCGGCATCACGATGGCGCACCTGCGTGGCACCCTCGACCACTTCGCCCGCGCCATGTTCGGCGAGGGGGCGAAGACCCGCTGGCGTCCGCACTACTTCCCGTTCACCGAGCCGTCGGGGGAGTTCGACGTCTGGTTCCCCGAGCACCGCGACGGCCCGCGCTGGGTCGAGTGGGGCGGCTGCGGCATGGTCAACCCGAGGGTGCTGCGGGCCTGCGGCATCGACCCCGAGGTCTACTCCGGGTTCGCGTTCGGCATGGGCATCGACCGAACGGTGATGTTCCGGCACGGGGTCAGCGACATGCGGGACATGGCCGAGGGCGACGTGCGGTTCACCCGCGCGTTCGGGGCCGGGGCGTAGGGCGATGCGGGTACGAGTCACGGAGACGGTGGTCTGAGTCATGCGAGTTTCTGTCAGTTGGCTGCGGGAGTACGTCGACCTCCCCGTCGACCTGCCCACCGAGGACCTGGAACAGGCCCTGGTGGACCTCGGTATCGAGGTCGAGTCCGTGGTGGACCTGCGCCGTACGGTCACCGGTCCGCTGGTCGTCGGTGAGGTCCGCGAGATCGAGGAGCTGACCGGGTTCAAGAAGCCGATCCGGCACTGCCTGGTCGACGTGGGCACCGCCAACGGCACCGGCGAACTTCAGCAGATCGTCTGCGGGGCGCGGAACTTCGCCCCCGGCGACCGGGTCGTGGTGATCCTGCCCGGCGGGGTGCTGCCCGGCGACTTCACCATCGGCGCGCGCAAGACGTACGGTCGGATGTCGGCCGGCATGATCTGCTCGGCGATGGAGCTGGGTCTCGGCGACGACCACTCCGGCATCATCGTGCTGCCGCCGGACACCCCGGCCCGGCCCGGCGACGACGCCCGCCCCGTGGTGGGCCTCGACGACGTCGTGGTCGAGCTGGAAATCACCCCCGACCGGGGGTACGCGCTGAGCGTGCGCGGCATCGCCCGCGAGCTGGCGTACGCCCTCGGGGTGGCCTTCCGTGACCCGGGCCGGGTGCCCGTGCCGGCCGGTACGGCGCAGCCGGCGTACCCGGTGCAGGTGCGCGACACCGTCGGGTGCGACCGGTTCACCGCCCGGATGGTCCGGGGGGTGGACCCGACGGCGGCCACGCCCGGCTGGATGCGGCAGCGGCTCACCGTTGCCGGGGTCCGCAGCATCTCCCTGGCGGTGGACGTCACCAACTACGTGATGCTCGAACTGGGCCAGCCGATGCACGCCTTCGACGCCGACCGGCTCACCGGCCCGCTGGTGGTGCGCCGGGCCGAGGCGGGCGAGAAGGTGACCACCCTGGACGGTGTGGTCCGCTCGCTCACCGCCGAGGACATGGTGATCTGCGACGACACCGGCCCGGTCTCGCTGGCTGCGGTGATGGGCGGCGAGACCAGCGAGGTGGTCGGCGGCACCACGAACGTGCTGCTGGAGGCCGCCCACTGGGACCCGGTGATGGTCGGCCGCACGGCCCGCCGGCACAGGCTGTTCAGCGAGGCGGCCAAGCGGTGGGAGCGGGGCGTCGACCCGGCCCTGCCGCTGGTGGCCCTGCAACGCGCCGTCGAGCTGCTCACCGCCCACGGTGGGGGCGAGGCCGGCGCGGAGATCCTCGACCTCGACCACGTCCGGCCGATGCGGCAGGTCGTCCTCCCGGTCGACCTGCCGACGCGCCGGGTCGGGGTGGACTACTCCCCGCAGCGGGTGGTCGACCTGCTGGAGCAGGTGGGCTGCACGGTGATCCGGGGCACCGACCGGCTGGCCGAGGACGCGGGCACGGTCGCGACGACCGCCGGCGGCGGCGACGTGCTCACCGTCACCCCGCCGACCTGGCGGCCCGACCTCACCGACCCGGCCGACCTGGTCGAGGAGGTGGTCCGCCTCGACGGGTACGACCGGGTGCCGTCGGTGCTGCCCACCGCGCCACCCGGCCGGGGGCTGACCTGGCAGCAGCGTCGCCGTCGGGCGGTGGCCCGCTCGCTCGCCGAACGCGGCTACGTCGAGGTGCTGGCGCTGCCGTTCGTCGCCCCGGAGCTGGCCGACCAGCTCGGGCTGCCCGCCGACGACCCGCGCCGGCCGGCGGTACGGCTGGCCAACCCGCTGTCCGAGGAGGAGCCGCTGCTGCGCACGACCCTGCTCGGCCCGCTGCTGGGCATCCTCAAGCGCAACCTGGGCCGGGGTCACCGTGACCTGGCGCTCTACGAGATCGGGGCGGTGTTCCACCCGCGTCCCGGGGTGGGTGCGCCGCCGGCGATGGGGGTGGACCGTCGTCCCACCGACGCCGAGTTCGCCGCCGCCGACGCGGTGGTGCCCGCCCAGCCCCGGCACGTCGCGGTGGTGCTCACCGGTGACGTGGAGCCGGCCGGCTGGTGGGGTGCCGGCCGCGCCGCCGGCTGGGCGGACGCGGTGGAGGCCGGCCGGGCCGTGCTGGCCGCCGCCGACCTGCCGGCGGAGCGGATCGAGGTGCGGGCCGCCGAGCAGGCCCCCTGGCACCCCGGTCGCTGTGCCGCGCTGCTGGTCGACGGGGAGGTGGTCGGTCACGCCGGTGAGCTGCACCCGGCGGTGCTGGCCGGGTTGGAACTGCCCCGCCGGACCAGCGCCATGGAACTGGACCTGGACGCCCTGCCGGCGGCCCCGGTGGTGTCCGCGCCGACCGTGTCCGGGTTCCCCCCTGCGCTGATCGACGTGGCACTGGTGCTGGACGACACGGTGCCGGCCGCCGACGTCCGGGCCGCGCTGGTCGAGGGGGCGGGTGAACTGCTGGAGCACGTCCGGCTCTTCGACGTGTACGCGTCGGAGTCGCTCGGCGCGGGTCGCCGGTCGCTGGCGTACAAGCTCACCTTCCGCGCGCCGGACCGGACGCTGACCGTGGAGGAGGCGGTGGCCGCGCGGGACGCCGCCGTGGCCGTCGCCGCCCAGCGGTTCGGGGCGACCCTGCGCGGCGCCTGAGGGGTGCCAGCCGACGACGGCCCCGACCCGGTCACCGGGTCGGGGCCGTCGCGGGTTCACGCGTCGTCGGTGATCTCCCCGCAGTCGCGCAGGGCGGCCAGGTCGCGGACGGTGATCCGCCGGTAGTCGGTCTCCACCAGCCCGTCGGCGCGCAGTTCCCGCAGCGCCTTCTGGATGGAGGTCTCGGCCGCGCCGCAGATGGTGGCGAGTTCCGGTTGGGTCAACCGGACGTCGATGACCACCGCGTCGCGGTCCTGCCGGCCGTGCGAGCGGCACAGCTCGGCCACCACCCGGGCCACCCGGATCTTCACCGGGTACGACGAGAAGTCGATCCGGCGACGGTTGGACCACCGCAGCCGGTCGGAGACCATGGCGGCCAGTTCGAGGGCGGCGTCCGGATGGTCGCGCAGGAAGGTCTTGAACTGTGCCGGCTGGATGACGCTGTACCGGGTGGGGCCGCAGGTGGTCACCGTCGCCGACCGGGGGCGGTCGTTGAGCGCCGACATCTCACCCACCAGGTCGCCGCCGACCCGCAACGCCAGCAGGGCGGTCCGCCCGTCGGGCAGGGACGCGGTGACCTTCGTCAGGCCGTCCTCCAGCAGCACCAGGTGCGCCTCGTGGTGGCCCTCGTGGATGAGGATCTGCCCGGCGGGCACTTGCCGGCGCACGCCGGTGGACAGCAACGCGTCCCGGACCGGGCGGTCGAGCCGTTGCAGGAAGGTCCCGTACGGCCAGTCGCCGTCGGGCCGGGCATGGGGTTGCCGCATCAGCACCGGCATCCTCCTCAGCAGACGAGAGGTGCCGAAGCGTATCCGGGTCGACGCGGCTCGCACCGCCCCGCTTCGGACCGCGACGGCCTCGACGACCACCAGGGCCAGGATCACGGGCGGGGAGAGCCCGAGCGCCAGGAGCAGTTCGGTCAGGTTCGTCCACATGCTCCCAGCACAACCGACGGGGCCTAGCACGACATCTGTCCACGATGGGATGACCGGATGCCGACAGTCCCGGGGATGCCGTACTTCTGGGGTTTCTTCGCCCGGCGGGGCGGTTTCCATGGGCACGGTGGTGCCCGCTCGCCGAGCGGGCTGACGACGAAGGGTGTGCCCATGCGACATCCCGAACGGCGTCTGCTGATCTCTGTGGACATGGAACGGTACAGCCGGCGCAGCAATCTTCAGCAGTACGAGGCACAGCAGAACTTCCACACGCTCCTGCACGCGGCGGCGACCGACGTCGGCCTGGACCGGGTCACCTGGACCACCCAGCAGGCCGGCGACGGCGAGCTGGCGATCCTGCCCCGCGACGTGCCGGAGTCCCGGGTCATCGGCCGGTTCGTCCCGGAACTGAACCGGCGGCTGCGCGCGTTCAACAGCAGCCGGACGCCCGCCGCGCAGATCCGGCTGCGGGTGGCCGTACACCAGGGCCTGGTGCACCTGGACGGCGCGAACGGCTTCCCCGGCCACGCCGTCGTGCACGTCTGCCGGCTCTGCGACGCCCGGCCGGTGCGCCAGGCGCTGGCCGCGTTCCCCGACGCGGGCGTGGCGCTGGTGGTCTCGACGGAGATGTACCGCGACGTGGTCTGCGAGTACCCGGAGGAGATGCGGCCGGAACGGTTCCGCCGGATCGAGGTCGAGCACCCGGAGAAGGAGTTCCGGGAGCCGGCCTGGCTCTACGTGGTCGACGAGGACATGTCGTCGTGGCCGTCGCCGCAGGAGCCGCCGTCGCCCAGCGGGGGACCGCCGGTCGGGCCGGACAACGGGGCGGGCGCGGCCCGGTCGGACACCGGAGCCGGCGCGGCCGGGCCCGGCATCCGCACCGGCGACATCCGGGTCCGGGGTCAGAACGCCATGGGCCCCAACGCCACGGCCATCGGGTCGGTCGGACGCGACGTCGTGTTCGGCGGCGAGGGCGGTGGCCGGTGACCGGGGCGTCGGATTCGTGGGAACCGCCGGACCCGGACGGCCTCGGCCAGCCGCGCCCACTCGACACCGCGACGGGCCTTCCCCGCGACGAGGAACGGTGGTCGGACGAGAACGTGGCCGAGTGGTCCGCGGCGACGGACGCGTCCCCGGCGGGGCCGCACCCCGAGGACGAGCCGGTGGACGAGCCGGAGGAGGCACCGGACCCGGCGGCCGTCCTGGCCCGCCTCACCGCGCTGCTCGGTGTCCCGGCGGGCATCGGGGTCGGTGACGTACGGGTCCGGGGCCAGAACGCGACAGGCCCGGGGGCGACGGCGATCGGCACCGTGAACATCACCACGGCGACCGTGGGGACGGGCGGCAGGACCTGGTCGGAGACGCTCAGCGGCACCTGGGTCCGCCAGTTGGCCGACGGCTACGCCCCCGCGCCGAGCGACCAGCGGCTCGACCGGCAGCTCAAGCTCCGTCACCTGGTGTGCCTGACCGGTGCCGACGGTACGGGCCGGCACACCGCAGCCTGCCTGGCCTCGGCCCGCCGGTACGGCTACGACCGGGTAGGGGTGCTCGACGCGGAGCACCTGTCGGACCTGTTGGGTGCCGACGCGCCGGTACGGCCCGGCCACGGCTACACGCTGGCACTCGGCGACGAGGCGGTCCGGGAACTGGACGGCATGACCCTGGTGGGCCTGGCGGCCAGGCTGGAGACCACCGGGAGCAGCCTGGTGCTGGTCGGTGACTTCGGGCGCCGGGAGCAGGAGTTCGCCGGGCATCTGGTGCCCCACCGCCCGGCGGCCCCGGTGGACGTGTTTCGGGCCCAACTCCGCCGGCTGTTGCGCGGGCAGTGCGTCGGCTGGTGCGTCGACGGCTGCACCGGCGACTGCGTCGACGTGTACGTCGAGGAGGAGTGCGTCCCGCATCCGCTGCTCGCGGCCCACCTGTCCGGTGGTCCACGAGCCGCTGAGGTCGTCCGGCTGGCGGAACTGATCGCCCAGGCGCCGCCGCGCGGCGGCGACCTGACCGAGCGGCTGGAACGGCTGCTTCCCCGGCAGTTGCGGGAACGCGCCACACGGGTGCTCGCCGTCGAGGGCGACGGCGTCGAGGGGGCGTCCCGGTGGGACGTCGACCAGCGGCGGGCGTTCCGGTTGTCGTGCGCGGTGCTGGCCGGGCAGTCCGTGGTCGAGGTCCAGGCAGCGGCCGGACGGCTGCTCGTCGGACCGGTGCCGGGCGACGACGGTGCGGCGGTCCCGGCACCCGTGGGGTTCCTGGGCGGGGTGGTGGACCTGCTGCTGGGCCCGGTGCTGCGACAGGCCGTCGTCCTGGTCGACGACGACCGGCTCCACGGCGGGCGGCGGATCGAGTTCTCGCCCGGCAACGACCAGCTACGGACCAGCCTGCTGGAGGTCGCATGGTCGGACTGGTGGCTGCCGGAGCATCTGCTCGGGTGGCTCGCCACCCTGGTACGGACGGGCAATCCGGGTGTCCGGGAGGCTGCCGCCGGAGCGGTCGGCTGGTCGGCCCGGCACGGGGTGCGGGTCGCGCTGGAGACGGTCGACCAGCTGGCCCGGGAGCGCCGGGCCGGCGTCCGGCAGGCCGCCGCCATCGCGTTGGTCGCCATGGCGATGCAACCGGAGCTGCGGCAACGCGTACGCACGGAGCTGGACCGGTGGGCGTCGAGCGGACCGGCCCACCTGCGGGACACGGTGGCCCGTGCCTACGCGTTGGGGCTCGCCCGGCTCTGGCCGGACACCGCCCTGCTGCATCTGCGTCAGATCGCCCAGGCGCGGATGCAACGGTGGCACCACTCCGTGGTACGCGGTCTGGTGGAGGTGCACACCGCAGGTCACCAGGCGACCGTGCTGCCGGCCCTCGCGGAGTGGACCCGGGCGGAGGACCCGGAGGTGTGGCTGCACGCCGGGCGGGCGTTGCGCCAGCTCGCCGACCGGTGGGCACCCGCACCCCGGGAGCACTGGCCGGAGCTGCTCGATCTGGCCCGGGTCGGGACCGTGTCGATGACCGACCTGGCCGACTGCTGGGCCAACGCGCTCAGCCTGCCCGCGACCGCCTACCGCTCGTGGCGCACGCTCGGCTTCTGGCTGAACCGGGCCGACGGTCACCCCGAGGTCGCCGCCCACTGCCTGGAGTTGCTCGCTCTGGTGGTGGCAGGCCGGGCACCCCTGCGGCACCGACTGGACCACCAGCTGCGCCACGTCTGGAGACCCCTGATGCCCCGCAACTCCCTGCTCGACGACGTACGCCGACTCACCGACGAGGACCACGGATGAACGTGTATTCCAGCACCACCGCCGGCACCCAGGTGCCGGTGCCGCAGCGACGCCACTGGTGGCAGAGTCTGTTCGGCACGCCGGCGCCTCCCGTGCCGACGCCGCCGCCACTGCCGGCGCCGGCACCGGTCACGGTGTCGTTCCGGCAGGACGCCCCGCACCCGTTGCTGGTGCCGGCGAAGGGGGACGCTTTCGACTTCCGGGTCCACCCCGTGTACGTCTGGACCGGCCGGCGGATGACGTTCGAGGAGCTGAAGTACCGCGCCGAGCGGTACCTCGACTGGGCCGGCGGGATCGTCCGGGAGCGGATCATCGACGTGTCGCGAGAGTTCGAGCCGCATCGCTCACACGACCTGGAGCGGGTGCTCAACGACCGGCTCGCCGGGCAGCGGTGGCCGGCGAACGAGTCGTTGCCGCAGTTCACCGCCCACGTCCGGGTCAGCCCCGACGATCGGGTACGCGACCGGCTGCGGCCGTACTGGGAGGAACGGATCAGGCTGGAGTGCGAGCACGAGTTGCAGAAGATCCGAGCCCGGCACGTCGATGACCTGACCCGCCGGTGGTGCGCGGTGCTCCAGGCGTTGGAGGCCGATCCGGTGACGATGCACGCGGCACGGCTGACCGGCGAGCAGTTCGCCGAGGTGTTCCGCCGTTACGTCGACGAGCGCCGGGCGACGGTGCCGGAACTGGTGACCCTGCTCCGGGAGGCGGTCCGGGGCCACCACGACCTCAACCTGGGCCCGTCGGAGTACACCGAGGCATGGGACGTCGCGTTGCGGACGTACGAGCGCGAACACGGGCTCGTTCAGCGGACCGGCTGAGCGCGGGCGTCTTCCGGAGGTGGCCCGGCCTCCGGAAGACGCCGCACGGTCAGCCGGTGAAGGGCAGCACGACGCGGGAGGCGTCGCCGACGCCGAGGGTGGTCGGGGTGCCGCCGATGGCGTTCCAGACCTGCACGGTCACCGTCCCGCCGCGCAGGTTGCCGAGGGTGCCGGTGGCCGAGCGCAGCCCCTGGGTCTGCCGGTAGCGCTCGACGCCGGGCACCGGGTCGGTGGCGAAGTAGGCGTACGTCTCGACCCGGTCGGCGGTGCCGTCGCCGGTGAGGTCGTACGACACCCGGGCCTGGACGCCGTCGCCGACGGCGGTGCCGGCGTCGACGGCCAGGTCGAAGGTGGTGGCTGCGCCGGTCCAGGTGCCGGTGAGCCCACGGGCGGTGAAGACCCGGGCGTTGGTGGGGGTGCCGTCGTGGTTGCCGTTCGCCGCCGCCAGGGTGACCGTGCCGGCGGGTCCGGTGGTGCCGGCCAGGGTGCCGTCGGCCTGGAGGTGGCGGGTCGCGTTCCAGGGCTGGCCGGGGGACGGGGTCGGGCTGGCGGTCGGGGTCGGGCCGGCGGTGGGCGTCGGGGTGGTCGTGCCGGTGAACGGGGTGAGGGTGAGACCGGCGGCGCGCGGGTCGCCGTCGTGCACCAGGGACTCCTGGGCGAGCACGTCGTCGAAGGCGAAGCCGTACGCCCGGCCGTCGACCATGTGCTGGTGGATGATCCGGGAGTAGTGGTTGGTCAGCGTGCCCCGGTAGAAGTCGGCCGGGCTGCCGCCGGGCTGCGTGGTGATGGTGTCGAGAGTGGTGCGGTGCAGGGCGGCGCAGAGCGTCCGGGCGATCGGCCCGACCACCTGGTCGTTGGGGGCGGCGAGGGCCCCGTCGCAGTCCCACACGTCGGAGCTGGTGGGCCTGGTGAAGGTGGCGACCTGTCGGCCGGCCGGGTCGGTGAACGTCATCGTGGTGCCGGCGGTACGCCCGAGGTAGCGCACGTCGGGCCGGTCGGTGAACGGGGTGACGGTCAGCGTCCGGGTGGTGTAAGAGCGCCAGGCCGCGTCGATGTACGGGTCGAGGTAGCCGGAGGCGAACCGGCCGGCGTCGACGGCCTTGCCGGGGGAGAGCACCCGCAGCACCGTGCCGTCGGACCGGGTCTGCACGGTGTCCGCCCAGCCGGGCTGTGCGCGGACGGCGTCGATGACGGCCTGCCGGCCGCCGTTGACGAGTTGGCCGGCCCGCCGGGTGGTGCCGCTCGCGCCGGTGACGCTGACCGCGTGCGGGACGGCGAACATGTCGACCTGGGTGCTGTTGAGCCAGAGCCCGGCGTCGTTGTAGGTGAACTCGGACCAGTCGAACAGGATATCGCGGTTGGGGTCGCCGGCGGCCCAGGGGGCCGGCTGGACCAGGCCGTCCGGGGTCAGTGAGAAGCGCAGCTTCTGGCCGAAGGAGAAGTAGACCCGGCCGGAGAGGCCACGGGGAACCCGTAGCGTGACGGAGCCGCCGTTGGCGGGTCCGGCGATCGCGACGTCGGGGGCGGGGGTGGGCGGCTGGCCGCCGGCCGGCCAGGGGGTGAAGACGCCCCCGGCGGTCACGTAGCCGAGCCGGCCGGAGGCGAGGTCGACGCCGAGGAGGTAGAGGTGGACGGCTTCCGCCCGGCCGGTGCTGTTGGTGACCGTCAGCGGGAGCGGGGACGGTCCGACGGCGCGGGTGGGCGCGGTGGTCAGGCCGAGGGTGGTGGCGCCGGCGATCGCGATCGCGGCGAGGGCGGTGGCCCAGCTTCTCGGGGTACGCAAGGACGGCTCCTTCGGCCGGGCCGCAAGCGGCAGGCGGGTGGTTTGTGGCTGATGGGCGGCTAGAGAGCGCTCTCTCAGGATGGCGAATACCCTCACGACTGTCAATGCAAGGGAGTGGTCCCGGTCACTTCTTCATGTCCATGCAGTAGGCTGTATTAACTTGCACAGAAGGTCGGTGGGTCGCTAGCCTTCTCTGCATAGTCATGCGGAGGTTGGAATGGGTATCCGAGTTGCGGTCGCCGGAGCGAGCGGCTACGCCGGGGGCGAGCTGCTGCGCCTGATCGCCGGTCATCCCGAGTTCGACCTGGTCGCGGCCACCGCGCACCGCCAGGCCGGTGCGCCGGTCACCGCCGTGCACCCGCAGCTCGTGGGGTTGGACCTGACGTTCGCGGCGACCGACCCGGCGACGCTGGCCGACGCGGACCTGGTCTTCCTGGCCCTGCCGCACGGCGAGTCGGCGGCGCTCGCCGCCGAACTGCCCGAGTCGGTGCGGGTGGTCGACCTCGGTGCCGACCACCGGCTGCGCGACGCCGACGCCTGGTCCCGCTACTACGGTGGCCCGCACGCCGGGGCGTGGACGTACGGCCTGCCGGAGCTGCCCGGCCAGCGGGCGGCGATCGCCGGGGCGACCCGGGTCGCCAACACCGGCTGTTACGCCGTGGCCGTCACCCTGGCCCTCGCGCCGCTGATCGCCGCCGGTGCGGTCGCGCCGGCCGACGTGGTCGTGGTGGCCGCCTCCGGCACCTCCGGGGCCGGTCGGGCCGCCAAGGCGCACCTGCTCGGCAGCGAGGTGATGGGGGACCTGTCGCCCTACAAGGTGGGTGCCCACCAGCACGTTCCGGAGATCAAGCAGGCCACCGGCGCGACCGGGCTGTCGCTGACCCCGGTGCTGGCCCCGATGCCGCGCGGCATCCTCGCCACCGTCACCGCCGTGCCCACCGGCGACGCCGACCCGCGCGCGGTGCTTGCCGACGCGTACGCCGACGCGCCGTTCGTGCACCTGCTGCCCGAGGGGGCGTGGCCGCACACCGCCGCGACCGCCGGGGCGAACTCCTGCCACCTCCAGGCCACCGTCGACGTCGACTCCGGCCGGGTGATCGTGGTCAGCGCCATCGACAACCTCGGCAAGGGTGCCGCCGGCCAGGCGGTGCAGAACGCCAACCTGATGCTCGGCCTCCCCGAAACCACCGGCCTGCCCACTTTTGGAGTTGCCCCGTGAGCGCGAGGAGCGCAGCGCAGCGGAGCCCCGCAGTCGCGAACAGACAGTCAGCATTGGTGAGCGCGAGGAGCGCAGCGCAGCGGAGCCCCGCAGTCGCGAACGAAAGGCCAGTCCAGTGAGTGTCACCGCCCCTCGGGGCTTCCGTGCGGCCGGCGTCGCGGCCGGATTGAAGAGCGGCGGGGCCACCGACGTCGCCCTGGTCGTCAACGACGGTCCGGACGCCGGGGTCGCCGGCGTGTTCACCACCAACCGGGTCAAGGCCGCGCCGGTGCGCTGGACGCAGCAGGTCGTCCGGGGCGGGGTGGTCCGCGCGGTGGTGCTGAACTCCGGTGGCGCGAACGCCTGCACCGGCCCGGCCGGTTTCCAGGACACCCACGCCACCGCCGAGCACACCGCCGCGGCGCTCACCGCGTCCAGCCCCCGGCTGCGGCTCGGTGCCGGTGACGTGGCGGTCTGCTCGACCGGGCTGATCGGCGAGCGGTTGCCGATGGACAAGCTGCTGCCGGGGGTGCGTACCGCGATCCGGGCGTTGGCCCGCGACGGTGGCCCGGCCGCCGCCGAGGCGATCATGACGACGGACACCCGGCCGAAGACCACCGTCGCCCGGGGCTCCGGGTGGAGCGTGGGCGGGATGGCGAAGGGCGCGGGCATGCTCGCCCCCGGCATGGCCACCATGCTGTGCGTGCTGACCACCGACGCGGTGGCCGGGCCGGAGCTACTGGACGCCGCGTTGCGGGCGGCCACCCGGGTCACCTTCGACCGGGTCGACTCCGACGGGTGCATGTCCACCAACGACACGGTGCTGCTGCTGTCCAGCGGGGCGTCCGGGGTGGAACCCGACGAGGCGGAGTTGACCGCCGCGGTCACCGCGGCCTGTCACGACCTGGCCCAGCAGTTGGTGGCCGACGCCGAGGGGGCGACCAAGCAGGTCGCCATCGAGGTGGTCGGTGCCGCCGACGAGGACGACGCGGTCGAGGTGGGCCGTTCGGTGGCCCGCAACAACCTGGTCAAGACGGCGTTGTTCGGCA
The DNA here is from genome assembly GCF_002210435.1 of Micromonospora wenchangensis. Lineage (GTDB taxonomy): Bacteria > Actinomycetota > Actinomycetes > Mycobacteriales > Micromonosporaceae > Micromonospora > Micromonospora wenchangensis. The sequence goes on along the minus strand of NZ_MZMV01000031.1, from coordinate 29,970 downwards.
ACGACCCGAACTGGGGGCGGATCCTGGCCGCGGTCGGCACCACGGCCGCCGCGTTCGACCCGGACGCGGTGGACGTGGCGGTCAACGGGATCTGGGTGTGCCGGGGCGGTGCCGCCGCCGAGGACCGGGCCAAGGTCGACCTGACCGGGCGGGACGTCACCATCCGGATCGACCTGCACGCCGGCGCGGCGGCGGCGACGATCTGGACCAACGACCTGTCGCACGCGTACGTGCACGAGAACTCGGCGTACTCGACATGAGCCTGTCCGCGGATCTCACCCGGGCCCAGGCGAAGGCCGAGACGCTGATCGAGGCGCTGCCCTGGCTGGCCCGGTTCTCCGGTGCCACCGTCGTGGTCAAGTACGGCGGCAACGCGATGGTCGACCCGACCCTGCAACGGGCCTTCGCCGCCGACATGGTCTTCCTGCGCTACGCCGGGCTCAAGCCGGTCGTGGTGCACGGCGGCGGGCCGCAGATCTCGGCGATGCTGGGTCGGCTCGGCATCGCCAGCGAGTTCAAGGGTGGCCTGCGGGTCACCACCCCGGAGGCGATGGACGTCGTCCGGATGGTGCTGGTGGGTCAGGTGGGCCGGGAACTGGTCGGCCTGATCAACGCGCACGGTCCGTTCGCCGTGGGCCTGTCCGGCGAGGACGCGGGCCTGTTCACCGCCGTGCGCCGGCCCGCCTGGGTCGACGGCGAGGCGGTCGACGTGGGGCAGGTCGGCGACGTGGAGTCGGTGGACGTGTCGGCGGTGACCGACCTGATCGCCGCCGGCCGGATCCCGGTCATCTCGACTGTCGCGCCGGACGCCGACGGGGTGCTGCACAACCTCAACGCCGACACCGCAGCCGCCGCGCTCGCGATCGCCCTGGAGGCCCGCAAGCTGGTCGTCCTCACCGACGTCGCGGGCCTGTACGCGGACTGGCCGGACACCGCCAGCCTGGTCAGCGAGATCGGCACGGAGGCGTTGGCGAAGCTGTTGCCGTCCCTGGAGGCGGGGATGGTGCCCAAGATGGAGGCCTGCCTGCGGGCGGTGCGCGGGGGAGTGCCCGCCGCGCACGTCGTCGACGGCCGGGTCGCCCACTCCACGCTGCTGGAGGTCTTCACCTCGGAGGGGTTCGGCACGATGGTCGTCGACACCCCGACCGGGTCCACCACCAACCAGGAAGGCACGGTCGGCTCATGAGCACGCTGGTGGAACGCTGGCGGCAGTCCATGATGGACAACTACGGCACCCCGCCGCTGGCGCTGGCCTCCGGTTCGGGCGCGGTCGTCGTCGACGAGGCCGGCCGGGAGTACGTCGACCTGCTCGGCGGCATCGCGGTCAACTCCCTCGGGCACGCCCATCCCGCCGTGGTGGCCGCCGTCTCCAAACAGGTCGCCACCCTCGGCCACGTCTCCAACCTGTTCGTCGCCGAACCCCCGGTGGCGCTGGCGGAACTGCTGCTGGCGCTGGCCGGCCGGCCGGGCCGGGTGTTCTTCGCCAACTCCGGCGCGGAGGTCAACGAGGCCGCGTTCAAACTGTCCCGGCTCACCGGCCGGTCGCACGTCGTCGCCACCGTCGGCGGTTTCCACGGCCGCACCATGGGGGCGCTCGCGTTGACCGGCCAGCCGGCGAAGGCCGACCCGTTCCGCCCCCTGCCCGGCGACGTCGACCACGTCCCGTACGGCGACGTGGCGGCGCTGGCGGCGGCCGTCACCGACGCGACGGCGATGGTGATCCTGGAGCCGGTGCAGGGCGAGAACGGGGTGGTCGTCCCGCCGCCCGGCTACCTGGCCGAGGCACGGCGGATCACCACCCGGCACGGGGCCCTGCTGGTCCTCGACGAGGTGCAGACCGGGATCGGGCGTACCGGGTACTGGTTCGCCCACCAGGCCGAGGGGGTCGAACCGGACGTCGTCACCCTGGCCAAGGGGCTCGGCGGCGGGTTGCCGATCGGCGCCTGCCTGGCGTTCGGCCGGGCCGCCGAGCTGCTGCGCGCCGGTTCGCACGGCACCACCTTCGGCGGCAACCCGGTGAGCTGCGCCGCCGCCCTCGCGGTGGTCTCCACGATTGCCAGCGAGGGGCTGCTCGACCACGTCAAGCGCACCGGTGAGCGGCTGCGCCGGGGCATCGAGGCGCTGGGCCACCCGCTCGTGGCCGAGGTACGCGGGGCCGGGCTGCTGCTCGGCATCGTGCTCGCCGCGCCGGTCGCCGGCCCGGTGGCCGAGGCGCTGCGCACGGCGGGGTTCCTGGTCAACCCGGTCCAGCCGGGGGTGATCCGGCTCGCCCCGCCGCTGGTCCTCACCGCCGAGCAGGTCGACGCGTTCCTGGCCGCCCTCCCCGCCGCCCTCGACGCCGCCACCCCCGACTCCACCCCGACCCCGACGGAGACCCGCACATGATCCGGCACCTGCTGGCCGACGACGACCTCACCCCGGCCGAACAGTCGGCCGTGCTCGACCTGGCCGCCCGGATGAAGGCCGACCGGTTCGGGTTCACCCCGCTGGCCGGGCCACGTTCGGTGGCGGTGCTGTTCGACAAGCAGAGCCTGCGGACCCGGATCTCCTTCGACGCCGGCATCGCCGAGCTCGGCGGTCATCCGCTGGTGGTGGACACCCAGGTCACCCACTTCGGCCGGGGCGAGACGCTGGCCGACGCCGGCCGGGTGCTGTCCCGCTACGTCGCCGCCATCGTGCTGCGTACCCACGGCGACGACCGGATCGCCGAGGTGGCCGCGCACGCCACCGTGCCGGTGGTCAACGCGCTGACCGACGGCTACCACCCGTGTCAGCTCCTCGCCGACCTGCTCACCGTCCGCGAGCACTGCGGCGGCACCGCCGGGCGGACCCTGGCGTACGTGGGGGACGCGGCGAACAACCTGGCCCACTCGTACCTGCTGGCCGGGGCGACGGCCGGGATGCACGTGCGGGTCGCTGGGCCGGCCGGGTTCCAGCCCGATCCGGGGGTGCTGGGCCGGGCCGAGAAGATCGCCGCCGGCACCGGCGGGTCGGTGCGGGCGCTGGTCGACCCGGTAGAGGCGGTCCGGGACGCCGACGTGGTCGCCACCGACACCTGGACCTCGATGGGGCAGGAGGACGACGGGCTGGACCGGATCACCCCGTTCCTGCCGTACCAGGTGAACACGGCGTTGCTCGGGCATGCCCGGTCGGACGTGAAGGTGCTGCACTGCCTGCCCGCGCACCGGGACGAGGAGATCACCAGCGAGGTGCTCGACGGCCCGCACAGCGTGGTCTTCGACCAGGCGGAGAATCGGCTGCACGCCCAGAAGGCGCTGCTGACCTTTCTCCTGGAGGCCTCCTCATCATGACCGCCCCGACCCGCGCCGCCCGGCACGCCCGCATCGTCGAGTTGATCCGGGCCAGGGCGATCCGTTCCCAGACCGAGCTGGCCGACCTGCTGGCCGCCGACGGGGTGCAGGTCACCCAGGCCACCCTCTCCCGGGACCTGGAGGAGTTGGGTGCGGTGAAGGCCCGGGGCGGCGACGGGCGGGCCGGTTACCTGATCCCCGAGGACGGCCACCGGCCGCTGCGCGACGCCGAGGCGGCCCCCGCCCGGCTGATCCGGTTGCTGCGGGAACTGCTCAACGGGGTCGACTCCAGCGGCAACATCGCGGTGCTGCGTACCCCGCCGGGCGCGGCCCACTACCTGGCCAGCGCGGTGGACCGGGCGGGCCTGACCGAGGTGGTCGGCACCATCGCCGGTGACGACACCATCCTGGTGGTGGCCCGCGAGGCCGACGGCGGGGCCGCGCTCGGTGAGAAGCTCGCCGGGTGGGCCCGCCGCGACGACGGCGGCGAGACGAACACCCCGTGACCGACCGGGTCGCGGGTTCACGGACGACGGACGGACCGGCAGCGGGGGCGTACCCCACCGTCGGGGAGCGAAAGGTGAGCACTGCCAGAATGAGCGGCGTGGACGACAAGAGCCTGACCGAGAACAGCGCCGCGACGAACCGGACGAGCCTGTGGGGTGGCCGGTTCGCCGGTGGCCCCGCCGAGGCCCTGGCGCGGCTGTCGGTGAGCGTCCAGTTCGACTGGCGTCTCGCCCCGTACGACATCGCGGGTTCCCGGGCGCACGCCCGGGTGCTGGCCGGCGCGGGACTGCTCGACCCCGACGAGCTGGGGAGGATCCTGGCCGCGCTGGACGACCTGGAGGCGGCCTGCGCGTCCGGGCAGTTCCGCCCGACGATCGACGACGAGGACGTGCACACCGCGTTGGAGCGGGGTCTGCTGGAGCGGCTGGGCAGCCTCGGTGGCAAGCTGCGCGCCGGCCGGTCCCGCAACGACCAGGTCGCCACCGACCTGCGGCTCTACCTGCGCGACCACGCCCGGGGGGTGGCCGCCCGGCTGGTCGAGCTGGCCGAGGCCCTGGTGGAGCAGGCGGAACGGCACGTCGACACGGCGGCGCCGGGGATGACCCACCTCCAGCACGCCCAGCCGGTCACCTTCGGGCACTGGCTGCTGGCCCACGTCCAGCCGCTGCTGCGCGACCTGGAGCGGCTGCGCGACTGGGACCACCGGACGGCGGTCAGCCCGCTCGGGGCGGGCGCGCTGGCCGGCTCGGGCCTGCCGTTGGACCCGGTGGCGGTCTCCAAGGAGCTGGGCTTCCGGACGTCGTTCGCCAACTCGATGGACGCGGTCGCCGACCGGGACTTCGTCGCCGAGTTCCTCTTCGTCACCGCGCTGGTCGGGGTGCACCTGTCCCGCCTCGGCGAGGAGGTGGTGCTCTGGACGTCGCACGAGTTCGGCTGGGTGGAGCTGGACGACGCGTTCGCCACCGGGTCGTCGATCATGCCGCAGAAGAAGAACGCGGACATCGCCGAGCTGGCCCGGGGCAAGTCCGGCCGGCTGGTCGGCGGGCTGATGAGCGTGCTGACGATGCTCAAGGGCCTGCCGATGACCTACGACCGGGACATGCAGGAGGACAAGGAGCCCGCGTTCGACGCGGTCGACACCCTGGAGCTGCTGCTGCCGGCGCTGGCCGGGATGATCTCCACGATGACCGTCCGGGTGGACCGCCTGGTCGCCGCCGCGCCGGTGGGCTTCTCGCTGGCCACCGAGGTCGCCGACTGGCTGGTGCGGCGCAACGTGCCGTTCCGTGACGCGCACGAGATCACCGGCAAGCTGGTGGCGCTCTGCGTCGCCCGGGACTGCGCCCTCGACGAGGTCTCCGACGCCGACCTGGCGGCGGTCAGCGAACACCTCGACCCGTCGGTGCGTGACGTGCTGTCGGTCCGGTCGGCGTTGGCCGCCCGGATCACCCCCGGCTCCACCGGCCCCGGCCCGGTCGCCGACCAGCTCGCCGCCGCGTCCGACCAGCTCACCGGCTGGCGGGAGTGGGCCGCAGAGGTGGTCGTCCCCCGCTGAGCCGACCCGTGCCGGTCGTCCGTCGTCCCGTGGTCCGGGGCGCGGGCGACCGGGCGCGGTCCGGCCGGTCCGCGTCGCGACCGGCCGCGCGGCTGGTCGCCGGTCAGGCGGGGCGGGTGGGCCGCCGCGCCGCAGTCACGCGGGGCGTTCGCGGCGGGGCAGCTTCGCCACCACCGCCTCGTACGAGCCGTCGACCGCCTCGACCAGTTCGTCGTCGGGGATGGCGCCACCCAGGTCGAGCGCGTTCCAGCCGGAGCGGCCGACGTACGGCATCGGTCGGGCGTCGTCGGGGAACCGGTGCAGCCACTCGTCGGCGACCTCGCGGCTCGGGCCGCACTTCACCCCGACCCGGGCGGTGCCGTCGGGTGCGCCGAGGAACGCGAAGATCCGGCTGCCCACCTTCACCACCTCGTCGCCCTCCCAGGGCCGATCCAGCCAGGCCCCCGGCTTGCCGAGGCAGTACGCCAACATCTCCTCGCGGGTCATGGTGTCCTCCCGGTGCGGTGGTGGTCGGCCCAGTCTCCCCGAACCGGCCCCCTCCGGCCGGTCGACCGACCTGGCCGTTGTCGCCGCGTCGCCGGTGGCGGAGGGAAGGCGATCACGGTAGGTGATCAGGGCTCCGTAGCCACGGTGAGTGACCTCTTCTCCTCGGACACCCACATCCCTTCGTGTCCTTTGCTCTGCTGCCCTTTCCACGCCACCCGCTTGACCTGCGGATGTCGCTCGAGCTGAGGCGGCAGCTCGGAACAGTAGCCGTGACTCCGAGTGTCTGTCGCGTCGAGGTCAGCAGAGCAAAGCGTCGCAGGGGGAGAACTGGCGGCAGCCGGCGAACCACGTTGAGTAGTGGGTCGGTGGGCGTCGTCGTGGCGGGTGTCAGGCGGTGCGGGTGGCCAGGCGTTCGTAGCGCTGCCGGGCGGCCTGCGCGCTGCCCAGGCCGAGGCCGTGGCCGATCGCCTGCCAGGTCAGTCCCCGGGCCCGTGCCGTCGCCAGCAGGCCCGCCTCCAGCACGTCGAGTTCGGCCCGCAGGTGCGGCAGCAGGGTCAGCGCGGCCATCAGGTCGGCCCCGTCGACGGATTCCTCGTCGGTGTCCGGCACGATCCCGCCGGCGGCGAGCGCGGTGACCACGCACACCGCTTCCCACGGGTCGGCGAGGTGCGGGTTGGTGTGCCGGCGGCGTCGGGCGTCGGTGTCGGCGTGCCGCTCGCTGAGCCGGTGCAGTGCGGCGTAGGTCCGTTCGGCCCGGGCGCGGCTCGCATCGGGTGCGGTGAAGGCGTCACTCATCACCCCATCCCAACCCATGAACGAAACGTTGTCAACGAGATGTTCAAGCGCTCCCGTCGGTTTGCCCATCTTCGCCGGGTGGCGTTACCTGGACCGGTGGACTACCCGTGGCTGCACGCCCCCGCCGCCGAGGTCGCCGAGACGGCACGCACCCTGCTCGGCTGGGAACTGGCCGCCGGCGGCGTCCGGATCAGGCTGACCGAGGTAGAGGCGTACGCGGGCACCGGCGAGGACCCGGCGTCGCACGCCCACCGGGGGCCCACCCCCCGGACCAGGGTGATGTTCGGCCCGGCCGGGCATGCTTACACGTACTTCGTGTTCGGCATGCACTGGTGTCTCAACATCGTCTGCGGCCGCGACGGTGAGGCGGCGGCCGTCCTGCTGCGCGCCGGTGAGGTGGTCGACGGGCTGCCGGCCGCCCGCGCCCGCCGGGGCGACGTCGCCGACCGCGACCTGGCCCGGGGGCCGGCCCGGCTGGCCGTCGCGCTCGGCGTCACCGCGGCGGCGAACGGCACCTGCGTGCTCGACGGGAGCGGCCCCCTGCTGCTGAGCCCGCCGACCCGCGCGGTCGCCGGCACGGAGGTCTCCGCTGGCCCCCGGGTCGGGGTGGCCGCCGCCCACGACGTGCCCTGGCGGTTCTGGGTCACCGGCGACCCGACGGTCAGCCCCTACCGCCGGCACGTGCCCCGACGCCGCACCTGACCGGCAGATCCGGGCGGGAAATCCCAGCGAGGGGAGGGGGATGCCGGTCCTGGCGAACCTCGCCCGAGTCCGGGCGGAGGGCTAGTTGATCACCTGCTCGAACTCCGCTGCCGTCAATCCCGCCTGACGGAGGATGGACGCGAGGGTGCCCCGCTTGATCGTGCTGTGGTTCGGAACCACCACCACGTTTCCTGCGGAGTCGCGGTACACGGCGTGGCTGCCCCGAGTTCGGACGTGATCGAACCCGGCCTTTGCGAGTCCGGCGATGACCTTGCGGAGCGGCAGATCGGCCAGCGCCGGACTCACGCGGCTTTGCCGACCTGGAAGGAGGTGACCAGAGGGGTCGCCTCGATGGTGGGCTGCGCGACCTCCTCAAGGTACGCCTCGACGGCCTCCCGTAGATTGACCAGTGCCTCGTCGACCGACTCGCCCTGGCTCGCCACGTCCAGTTCCAGGCAGCGGGCGACATACCAGTCGTCTTCCTGATGGACAGCGGCCGTGAACGTTCTCACCATTTCCACCCTCCCAGAACGCCGGACCGTGCTCATCCTACGAGCCCGGCGGACATCGCCGTGCGTCGCCGACCCGCTGACGGCGTGCCGCAGTTCTTCCGTCGTCGCAGAAAGGGGGACGCCCGGTCCTGGCGAAATTGGTTAGCATTCGCGGCAATCTTGACCCTGGAGGTGGCCCGGATGGACTCACACGACGCCGGAGTGCTGGTCGGTCGGCTGGCCTGCGTGGTCATTCCGCTGCTGGCGATGCTGGTGCTGGCCGCGGTGGTCGTGGTGGCGGTGCAGATGGCCCGGCGCCGGCCGACCCCACCCGGGCCGCCTCCGGTCCCGGCCCGGCCCCCGTCCGGCCCGGCCGGGTATGGAACGAGCGGCCCGGCCGGGTACGGCCCGCCCGCCGCGCCGTCGCACCCCACGCCACCCGGCGACCCGTCGCCGACCGGCGGCCCGCCCGATGCCGCGCCGCCGGCCACCGGTTCCGCCGGCGACACTCCGCCGGCCCCCGCCGGTCCGTGGTCGGGCGCATCGGACCAGCCCGACCCGGGTACGCACCCGCAGGGGGAGCGGCCGCCCGCGGGGTGACCGGGGCCACCCCGCGGATGGTCGCCGCCGGAATAGTTGACGCTGCAACTATGTTGTGCGCGACGTCCGGGTACCACGAACGGTCCCGGCATCTCAGACGCGAGGAGCTGGTCATGCAGTTCGGAGTCTTCACCGTCGGCGATGTCACGGTCGACCCGACCACCGGACGGGAGCCGACCGAGCACGAGCGGATCAAGGCGATGGTGGCGATCGCCCTCAAGGCCGAGGAGGTCGGTCTCGACGTCTTCGCCACGGGTGAGCACCACAACCGCCCGTTCGTCCCCTCCTCGCCCACCACCATGCTGGGGCACATCGCGGCCCGCACCGAGCGGCTGCTGCTGTCCACCTCGACCACGCTGATCACCACCAACGACCCGGTGAAGATCGCGGAGGACTACGCCATGCTCCAGCACCTGGCCGACGGCCGGGTGGACCTGATGATGGGGCGCGGCAACACCGGGCCGGTCTACCCGTGGTTCGGGCAGGACATCCGCAACGGCATCCGGCTGGCCGTGGAGAACTACGAGCTGCTGCACCGGCTGTGGCGTGAGGACGTCGTCGACTGGCAGGGCAAGTTCCGCACCCCGTTGCAGTCGTTCACGTCGACCCCGCGCCCGCTCGAGGGCGTGCCGCCGTTCGTCTGGCACGGCTCGATCCGCAGCCCCGAGATCGCCGAGCAGGCCGCCTACTACGGTGACGGCTTCTTCGCCAACCACATCTTCTGGCCCAAGGAGCACACCCAGCGGATGGTCGGCCTCTACCGGCAGCGCTTCGCCCACTACGGCCACGGCTCGCCCGAGCAGGCCATCGTCGGGCTCGGCGGCCAGGTGTTCATGCGGCGCAACTCGCAGGACGCGGTACGCGAGTTCCGGCCGTACTTCGACAACGCGCCGGTCTACGGGCACGGGCCGTCGCTTGAGGAGTTCACCCGGGAGACCCCGCTGACCGTGGGCAGCCCGCAGCAGGTCATCGACCGTACCCTCGGCTTCCGCGAGTACGTCGGCGACTACCAGCGGCAGTTGTTCCTGCTCGACCACGCGGGGCTGCCCCTGAAGACGGTGCTGGAGCAGCTCGACCTGCTCGGCGAGGAGGTCGTACCCGTGCTGCGCAAGGAGTTCGACGCGCTGCGCCCGGCGCACGTGCCGGTCGCGCCCACCCACGCGTCGCTGGTCGCCGCCCGCGACGCCGCCGACCGGGCGGCCACCGGGGCGGCCGACGCGGGTGACCTGGCCGGGGCCGGGGCGGAGGGTCGGCGATGACCCGCCGCACCCTGGCCGTGGTGTCGGCGGGACTGAGCCAACCGTCGTCCACCCGGCTGCTCGCCGACCAGCTCGCCGCGGCCGCCCGCGACGAGCTGGTCCGGCGCGGCGACGAGGTGGAGCTGCGGGTGGTGGAGCTGCGCGACCACGCCCACGACGTGGTGAACAACCTGCTCACCGGCTTCCCGTCGACCGAGCTGCGGGCCGCCCTTGACGCAGTCACCGGAGCCGACGGCGTCGTCGCCGTCACGCCGATCTTCAACGCGTCGTACAACGGGCTGTTCAAGTCCTTCTTCGACGTGGTGGACGCCCAGGCGCTTGTCGACCGGCCGGTGCTGATCGGCGCGACCGGCGGCACCGCCCGGCACTCGCTGGCCCTGGAACACGCCGTCCGGCCGATGTTCGGCTACCTGCGGGCGGTGGTGCTGCCGACGTCGGTGTTCGCCGCGCCGGAGGACTGGTCCGGTGGCACCGCCGAGGGGGCGCTGAGGGCCCGCATCCAGCGGGCCGGCCGGGAACTGGCCGACCAGGTCGACAGGCGTCCGCCGGCTGCCGGCCCGGCCGACCCGTTCGCCCTCACCACCGACTTCGCGCAGCTCCTCGGCGGTCGGGAGGACTGAGCCTCACCGGTACGGGTGGGCCACCAGCACCGGGCAGTGGGCGTGCTGCACCACCGCCTGGCTGACCGAACCCAGCAGCAGGCCGGTGAAACCACCCCGCCCCCGGGTGCCGACGGCCAGCACCGACGCCGTCGCGCTCGCCTCGACCAGGCCCTGCGCCACCCCGACCGCCCGGACCGGATGCTCCCGCAGCACCACGTCCGGGTGGTCGGCGCGCACCGCGGCGGACGCCTCGGCGAGCAGCCGCACCGCGTGCGCCCGGTACCCGGCCTCGGCCTGCTCCGCGTCGGCCCCGTCCCGATCCGGCGGGGTGGGGCCGACGTGCACCAGCACCAGCGGGACCCCCCGCCGGACGGCCTCGGCGGCGGCCTGGTCGGCGGCCATTCCGGCGGCCGGCGAGCCGTCCACGCCCACCAGCACCGGCCCGTCCGGGCTACCCGCGGGGGTCTCCGGGCGCACCACCAGCACCGGGCAGTGCGCGTGCGCGGCGACCTGCGCGCCGACCGAGCCGAGCAGCAACCCGGCGAACCCGCCCAGGCCCCGGCTGCCCACCACCACCAGGCCGGCCCGGCGGGACTCCTCGACCAGGGTCGCGCCGGCCCCACCGGCGACCTGCCGCGCCTGCACGGTCAGCCCCGACCACCTGTCGGCCAGCTCGGCGGCGGTCCGCTCCAACATCCGCTGCGCCTCCTGCGACGGCGCGGGCACCCCCAGGTCGTACGGGTTCAGCGGGACGCCGTACCCGAGCGGGTGCAGGTAGCCGTGCACCAGGTGCAGGGGTACGCCGCGCAGCACCGCCGCGTGGGCGGCCTGCTCCGCGGCGGCCAGGCTGGCCGGCGATCCGTCCACCCCCACCACCACCGGTCGATTCATCAGCCCTCCCAGGATCGGTTCAGCCCTCGTTGCCGGTCCGACCCATTGTCGACGTGCCGGCCCGCCCGCGCCGGCAGGTGACCCGGCCGGGCGTGCCGCCACCACGACGGTCAGGCCGCCGGGCGTCGGACGATCACCAGTGGGCCGTGCCCGTGGTGCAGCACCGCGTGGCTGACCGAACCGAGCAGCATCCCGCCCAGGGCACCGCGGCCGTGCGCGCCGACGACGGTGAGCTGGGCCGACGCCGACTCCTCGACCAGCACCCGGGCCGCCGCGCCGGGCACCAGCCGCCGGGTCACCGGCACGTCCGGATAGCGTTGCGACCAGCCGGCCAGCGCCTCGGCGAGCACCCGTTCCTCCTCGGCGGCGAGCGCCTCCACGTCGTAGACCAGCGGCAGCACGTCACCCGGGCCGATCGGTGCCGGGGTCAGCCAGGCGTGCACGGCCAGCAGTCCGGTGTCGCGCTGCGCCGCCGCGGCGAAGGCGAACCCGAGCGCCTCGGTGGACAGCGCCGACCCGTCCACCCCGACCAGCACCGGGCCGTCGGCCCGTGGTTCACCCCGGACCACCAGCACCGGGCAGTCGGCGCGGGCCGAGACCTGCACCGCCACCGAACCGATCAGCAGCCCGGCGAAGCCGCCCAGTCCCCGGGTGCCGAGCACCACCAGCGCCGCGTCGCGGGCCTCGCGCAGCAGCACCGGGGTCGGCGCGCCGTCGGACAGGTACCCGGTGACGGTCAGCTCCGGGGCGATCTTGCCGGCTTCGGCGACCGCCTCGGTGACGATCCGTTCGGCCTCGTTGCGCAGCCCGCCGTCGGGCGGTCCGACGGGCGCGGGGCCGAGCGGGACGCCGAAGAGCGGCCAGATGAACGCGTGCACCACCCGCAGCGGGCGGTTGCGGGCGACGGCCTCCCGGGCGGCCACCCCGACCGCGTCCAACGCCGATCGGGAACCGTCCACACCCACCACGACGGGGGCACCGGCTCTGTTGGTCATCACGTCCTCCTTCGTCCCTCTCCAGCCTGGTCGGGTCCGGCCCGTCCGGTCAGGGGCGTCCGGCCCCGCCGGTGGGCCCTTGGTCCCGCACCGGACGTTCCCGACCCGGCCCGTCGACCGCGGGGTCGGTGACCGCGACCCGGGTGGGATCGGTGACGGCGGCCGTCGGGACGTCGGTCACCGCGTCGGTGCCGGCGTCGGTGACAGCCCCGGCCGGGGTGCCGGCGGCGGGGTGGCGGCGGGCCAGCCGCAGCACCAGGCCGGGCAGGGCGCTGACCGCCAGGCAGGCCAGCAGGACGGTGGGGGCGAGGGGTTCGGTGCCGAGCAGCATCCGCAGCGGTGGCAGTAGCACCCCGCCGACCTGGAGCAGCGCCGATCCGGCCACGGCGACGAGCAGCCCCGGGTTGGCCCGCCCCGCCCCGGCCGTCCGGGGTGCCCGGACGGCGAGCGCCACCCCGAGTTGGGCCAGGCCCAGCACCACGAACACCACCGACTGCCAGGGCAGCCCGGCGTGGGCGGCGGTCGTCCCGGCGGCCAGCACCACCGCCGCGATCAGCGCCCCGGTGACCAGCACGTCGCGGCCCAGCCCGGCCCCGAGCACCGACTCGCGGGGCGAGCGGGGTGCCCGGCGCAGGGTGCCCGGCTCGGCGGGTTCCGCGCCGAGCGCCACCCCCGGCAGCCCGTGGGTGAGCAGGTTGATCCAGAGGATCTGCGCCGGCAGCAGCGGTACGGGCAGCCCGAACAGCGGGCCCAGCAGCATCACCACGATCTCGGCCACGCCACCGGAGAGGGCGTAGCGCAGGAACCGGCGGATGTTGTCGTAGATCCGCCGGCCCTCGCCGATCGCGACGGTGACGGTGGCCAGGTCGTCGTCGACCAGCACCAGGTCGGCGGCCTGCCGGGCGACCTCGGTGCCGCCGCCCATCGCCACCCCGATGTCGGCGCGGCGCAGCGCCGGGGCGTCGTTGACCCCGTCCCCGGTCATCGCCACCACGTGCCCCCGGGTCTGGAGGTCGGCGATGATGTCCAGCTTCTGTTCCGGCTGGGTGCGGGCGAACACCCGGGCGTGCGGCCCGGCCTGTGTGGCGTCGTCGGTGTCGCCCCGCACCACCGGGTCGCCGGGCTGCCAGAGGCCGAGCCGGCCACCGATCGCGGCGGCGGTCGCCGGATGGTCGCCGGTGACCAGCAGCAGCCGTACCCCGGCGGTGTCGAGACCGCCGGCGATCCCGGCGGCACCGGCCCGCAGCGGGTCACCGACGGCGACCAGCCCCACCGGGCGCAACCCGACCGGTGCGGCCAGGTCGGGTGCCGTGTCGACCAGCGCGGACGCCACCGCGAGCACCCGCAGCCCCTCGGCGGCCAACTCGCGGGCGGCGGTGGTCAGCGTGTCGATCTCCTCGGCGGTGGCGTCCAGCAGGGGCGTGGTCAGCACGTTCTCCGGTGCCCCCTTGCAGACCACGAGGCGCTGGCCGTCGCAGGCCCGGTGCACGGTGAGCATCCGGCGGGTGGCCTGCGCGAACGGGTGCTCGGCCACCCGGGGCCAGGCGTTGCGGGTGGCCGTCGGTTCCAGCCCGCACCGGCCGGCGAAGGCGACCAGGGCCGCCTCCAGCGGGTCACCGACCGCGCCCCAGTCGGGCCGGTCGTCCTGCGGCGGCGACAGCGTCGCGTCGTTGCAGAGCAGCCCGGCGCGGGCCAGCCGGCGCAGGTCCTCCGGCACGGCCACCGGTACGCCGTCGCGGCCCACCCGCCCGTGCGGGGCGTAGCCGACGCCGTCGACGTCGTACCGGGTGCCGTCGGGGGTGACCGCGGTCCGTACCGCCATCCGGCCCTCGGTGAGGGTGCCGGTCTTGTCGGAGGCGATCACCGTCACCGAGCCGAGGGTCGCCACCGCGTGCAGCCGGCGCGGGATGGCCCGGGCCCCGGCCATCCGGCGTGCGCCCAGCGCCAACGCCAGGGTCACCACCGCCGGCAGCGATTCCGGTACGGCCGCCACCACCAGGCTCACCGCCGTCACCGCCATCTCCACCACCGGCCGGCCGCCGGCGACGCCGATCGCGAAGACCAGCCCGGACAGGGCCACCACGACCAGCCCGAGGACCCGGCCGAGCACCGCCAGCCGGCGCTGCAACGGGGTCGGGGCCGGCCGGGTGCCGGCGACCAGCGCGCTGATCCTGCCCAGCGCGGAAGCCGCGCCGATGCGGATCACGGTGCCGGCGGCCCGGCCGGTGGTCACCACCGTGCCGGCCCGTGCCTCCTCGCCGTCGTGGCGTTGCACCGGCACCGACTCGCCGGTCAGCGCCGACTCGTCGACCTGGAACCGGTTGGCCTCGACCAGCCGCAGGTCCGCCGGGACGACGTCACCGGCCTCCACCCGGACCAGGTCGTCGCGGACCAGGTCGGCGGCCGGCAGCACCACGTCCCGGCCGTCGCGTACCACCCGGGCGGTGGGGGCGGAGAGCTGGTCGAGGGCGGCGATGGCCCGGTCGGCGCGCACCTCCTGCACCACCCCGATGACGGTGTTCACCGCCACCACCAGCACGATCACCGCCGTGTCCGGCCAGTCGCCGAGCAGGGTGGTGATCACCGCGGCGGCGAGCAGCAGCGCGACGAGCGGATCGGTGAGCTGGCGCAGCACCCGGCCGACGAGCCACCGTCGGGCCGGCGCGGCGACGGTGTTCGGGCCGTCCGCGCGCAGCCGCGCCGTCGCCTCGGCGGTGGACAGGCCGGTGGTCACCGGCTCCGCGTCGCGGGTGTCGTCCGTCAGCACCGACCCTGCACCGGATGTCGCCACCGGTGGCCTCCCCGTCTCGTCGCGGCGCGTCCCGGGCACGCCGTCCCGGTCCAGGGTCGCGCCCTGCCGGCCGGGCGGGCAGAGGCGATCCGCCGCAGGTCACGGGACCAACGGCCCTGCCGCTCGGCCGCCGACGGGTGTGCCATGGAGGCGACGACCACCGGCGAAGGGCACCCCGATGACCCCTCTGGAGATGCTCACCGAGCACCCCTTCCTCGCCGGGCTGCCGCCGCAGTGGCTGCCCCGGCTGACCGGGTACGCCCGACCGGTGGTCTGGCACCCCGGTCACCGCCTGTTCCGCGCCGGTCAGCCGGCGGAACGGTTCTGGCTGGTCCGGGGCGGCGAGGTGGCGCTGGACTTCCCGGTCCCCGCGCGCGGCGACGTCGGTATCGAGTCGATCGGGGCGGGTGGGGTGCTGGGCTGGTCGTGGCTGTTCCCGCCGTACCGCTGGCAGTTCGGGGCGGTCGCCGTCCGGCGGACCCCGACCGTGGAGTTCACCGCCGAGGGGGTACGCCGGCTGATGGAGTCCGACGACGCCCTGGGTCGGCAGCTCACCACCCGGTTCATGAGCGTGGTGGTGGACCGGCTCCAGGCGTCCCGGGGCCGGCTGCTCGACCTGTACGGCTATCCGACCTCGGCCGCGAGCTGACCCGCGCCCGTGGCGACACCCCCGGCGGCGTCGGCCCGGACCGCTGCGCCGGTGTCGGGGCGGTGCGTGCAGCGGTGACCAGTCCGGCCGGCCGGACGAAGACCGTCCGGCGGGCCACCGCCTCGTCCCGGGCGTCGAGCCGGTAGCCGTCGAGCCAGATCCAGCCGTCGTACGTGGGCCAGTCGAGCACGCGGATCACCCGGAACCGGACCGGCCTGACGAACTGGACGCTGGCCGCGCGGGTCAGCAAGAGCAGGTCGCCCGCCCTCGGCGGGGGCGTGGTCATCGCCGGCCGAACACGCTGCGGTACCGACGCCATGCCCTGATCCGGGTGCGTGCGGCCTCCACCGCCGGGCAGAACCCGGTGCCGGTGCACCGCTCGCACCGCCGGTCGCGGTGCTGGTCCAGGCAGCGCCAGGCCAACTCGATCAGGTACGGCACCGCGCGGTGTCGACACATTGCGCCTCCCGGGGGTGGGGTCGTCGCGGCACCCCGCCCCGCCGAGCCCAGCTCCACCAGGGCGGAGGCACCGCGTCACCGATTCCACACCGCCGATAGCGCCCCTGTCAATTCTGTCAGACGTAGTTTGGCGCAGCCAGATCACGCGCACATGGTTGATCAGGCCGGATTACGCGGGGCAAATTGGGTAGGCAAGCCCATGTCTACCTTGTTGTGCATGGGTGAGCCGGAGGTGCCAGGGCCGCTTGTCGGACCGGCAGAGATGATGGCGATGCTGGGCGTGGGCCGCTCCCGACTGCGCCAGATCGTCGTCCACCCCAAGTTCCCGCGCCCGTTCCAGACGTTGCAGGGCGGCTCGGTGTGGCTGCGGTCCGACGTCGAGGCATACATCCGGGACCACCGGCAGCCCCGCCCGGCGGACGAGGACACCCAGGGCTGACCAGTCCCCGCCGGGTCAGGTGACGGTCAGGCCGCGTTCGGCGAACTGGCCCCGGACCCGGGCCACCAGCTCCGGGGTGGGCGGGGCGGTCTGCGCGAGCGGAAACGTCAGCCCCAGCTCGGCGTACTTGTGCGCGCCGAGGCGGTGGAACGGCAGCACCTCGACCCGCTGCACGGTGGAAAGCCCGGCGACGAAGTCGGCGACGCCCGCGACGTTCTCCTCGGCGTCGGTGAGGCCGGGCACCAGCACGAACCGTACCCAGATCGGGGTGCCCCGGTCGGCGAGCCGGCGGCCGAAGCGCAACGTCGGGGTGACCGACCCGGTGCGGGTGACCCGGCGGTAGGTCGCCGGGTCCCACGACTTGACGTCCAGCAGCACCAGGTCGGTGGCGTCGAGCAGGGCGTCGTCGGCGCGGACCCCGAGGAAGCCGGAGGTGTCCAGCGCGGTGTGCAGGCCCAGGTCGTGGCAGCGGCGCAGCACCTCGCCGGTGAACCGGGGCTGCATCAGCGGCTCGCCGCCGCTGATCGTCACCCCGCCGCCGGCCACCGCGATGAACCGCCGGTACGGCTCGATCTCCGCCATCAGCTCGTCCACCGTGCGGTGCCGGCCGCTGCGCCGGTACCAGGTGTCCGGGCTGTGGCAGTACCGGCAGCGCAGCGGGCAGCCGGCGAGGAACGCCACGAACCGGGTGCCCGGCCCGTCCACCCCCACCGACACGTCCCACGAGTGCACCGCCCCGGTCGGCACGCCGTCGCCCCGCCGGGTGGCGGTGGCGACGGCGTCGCGCGGCCGGACGTTCACAGCGACCCGTGGAAGGTCCGCGACACCACGTCCTCCTGCTGTTCCCGGGTGAGCCGGACGAAGTTCACCGCGTACCCGGACACCCGCACGGTCAACTGCGGGTAGCGCTCCGGGTGCGCCATCGCGTCGACCAGGGTGGCCCGGTCCAGCACGTTGACGTTGAGGTGGAACCCGCCGGCGTCGGTGTAGCCGTCCAGCACCCCGGCCAGGTTGTCGATCCGCTCGTCGCGGGTGTGGCCCAACCCGTCCGGGGTCACCGTCGAGGTCAGCGAGATGCCATCGCGGGCCGCGTCGTACGGCAGCTTCGCCACCGACAGCGCGGCGGCCACCAGCCCGTGGGTGTCCCGGCCGTTCATCGGGTTCGCGCCCGGGGCGAACGGCTCACCGGCCCGCCTGCCGTCCGGGGTGTTGCCGGTGTGCTTGCCGTACACCACGTTCGAGGTGATGGTCAGCACCGACATGGTCAGCTCGGCGTCGCGGTAGGTGCGCTGCCGGCGCAGCTTCGCCGCGAACGTCTCGGTCAGCCACACCGCGATCGCGTCGGCCCGCTCGTCGTTGTTGCCGTACGTCGGCGGTTCACCCTCGACCACGTAGTCGATGGCCAGCCCGGTGTCGTCGCGCAGCACCTTCACCCGGCCGTACCGGATCGCCGCGAGGCTGTCCACCGCCACCGACAGCCCGGCGATGCCGGTGGCCATGAACCGGCGCACCGGGTGGTCGTGCAGGGCCATCTCCAGCCGCTCGTAGGCGTACCTGTCGTGCTGGTGGTGGATCACGTTCAACGCGTCCACGTACGTCTCGGCCAGCCAGTCCAGGGTGCGTTCGTACGCGGCCAGCACCTCGGCGTAGTCGAGGGTCTCCCCGCCGACCGGGGCGGTGGCCGGGGCGACCTGCTCACCGGTGATCTCGTCGCGCCCGCCGTTGATCGCGTACAGCAGGGCCTTGGCGAGGTTGGCGCGGGCGCCGAAGAACTGCATGTCCCGGCCCACCCGCATCGCCGACACGCAGCAGGCGATCGCGGTGTCGTCGTCGTACGCCGGCCGGATCAGGTCGTCGTTCTCGTACTGGATGGCGCTGGTGTCCAGCGACACCTGGGCGCAGAACCGCTTGAACCCGACGGGCAGCCGGGGCGACCAGAGCACCGTCAGGTTCGGCTCCGGCGCGGGACCGAGGTTGTAGAGGGTCTGCAGGTAGCGGAAGCTGGTCCGGGTGACCAGCGGCCGGCCGTCGGCACCCATCCCGCCGAGGGCCTCGGTGACCCAGGTCGGGTCGCCGGAGAAGAGCTGGTCGTACTCGGGGGTGCGCAGGAACCTGACGATCCGCAGCTTGATCACGACGTCGTCGACCAGCTCCTGGGCGTCCATCTCGGTCAGCCGCCCCTCGGCGAGGTCCCGCCGCAGGTAGACGTCGACGAACCCGGCGGTACGTCCCAGCGACATCGCCGCGCCGTTCTGCTCCTTGGTGGCGGCCAGGTAGGCGAAGTACAACCACTGGATCGCCTCCCGGCCGGTGGTGGCCGGGCCGGCGATGTCGTAGCCGTAGCTTGCCGCCATCTGCGCCAGCTCGCCGAGGGCCCGGATCTGCTCGGCCAGCTCCTCCCGGTCCCGGATCACCTCGTCGGTCGACGGCCGGTCGTCAAGCGCCGCCTTGAGCGCCTTACGCTCGGCGACCAGCCGGTCCACCCCGTACAGCGCCACCCGCCGGTAGTCGCCGATGATCCGCCCCCGCCCGTACGCGTCGGGCAGCCCGGTGATGACGTGCGAGCGGCGCGCGGCGAGCACGTCGGCCGGGTACGCGTCGAACACCGCGTCGTTGTGCGTCCTGCGGTACGTGGTGAAGATCCGGTGCACCTGCGGGTCGGCGGGGTAGCCGTACGCCTTCAGCGCGGTCTCCACCATCCGCAGCCCACCGTTGGGCATGATGGCCCGGCGCAGCGGCGCGTCGGTCTGCAACCCGACGATCAGCTCCCGCTCCCGGTCGATGTACCCGGGGGCGTGCGCGGTGATGGTGGACGGGGTGGCGGCGTCGATGTCGTACACGCCGCGGCGGCGCTCCTCGACGAACATCGACTTCAGCGTGCCCCAGACCTCCAGGGTGCGGCAGGTGGGCCCGGTGAGGAACGACGCGTCCCCGGTGTAGGGCTCGTGGTTGTCCCGGACGAAGGCGGCCACGTCGACGGTGTCGCGCCAGGCGTCGCCGGTGAAGCCGCGCCACGGGTCGAGATGTGCGGTGCCGGTCATGATCGGTCCTTCCGCGCTGGTCGGGTCCGGCGGCCTGGGCCGCCGGGGTGTTGCGCCTGCACCATCAGCCTCGTCGGGTCGATCCGTCCCGGGCAGAGGCGCAGGACCACCCCGGCCCGGGACCAAAGACCCCCGGCGGCCGGTCAGCGCCGCACGACGAGCCGCTGGGCGCGCAGCAGCCGCGCCCACCACGGCCGGGGCGTCGCCGGGCGCAGCGCGGGCACCCGCGCGCCGCGCAGGCTGACCCAGCCGCCGGGCCCCATGGTGACCGTGCCGATCGCCGGTGGCCGACGCCGCGCCACCACCGCCACGCCCGCGGTGAGCACGGCGACGGCGGCGGCACCGGCCGCGGCGGCGAGCACCCGGTCCGGGTCGGGCAGCGCCCGGTAGCGGACCCGCCCGTCAACGGACACGAACGCCCCGACGGCCCGCCCGTCGCGGGTCACCGGCACCAGCGCGGCGGCCGGTGAACCGGGCAGCGCCAGCACCGGACCCACCGGCCCGGCCGTCGTCGTCCCGGTCGCCTCCACCGGGGTACGCGGCACCGGCGGCGGGCCCAGCGTGGCGGGACCGGTCGGGTTGAAGATCGCGGTCATGGTGCTGCCTCCTATCGGCTGTCGGACGTGCCGGTGCCGGCGGCGACGGCGGCCCGGCCCGCCGCGAGCCGGGCGACCGGCACCCGGTACGGCGAGCACGAGACGTAGTCCAGGCCGGCGTCGGCGAAGAACGCCACCGAGTCGGGGTCGCCGCCGTGCTCGCCGCAGACCCCGACGGTCAACTCCGGGCGGGTGGCCCGCCCCTGTGCCACGGCCAGCCGCACGAGCTGACCCACCCCGGCGGTGTCGAGGCTCTCGAACGGCGACACCTCGAAGATCCCCCGCTCCAGGTACGCCCCGAAGAACGACCCCTCCACGTCGTCGCGGGAGAACGCCCAGGTGAGCTGGGTCAGGTCGTTGGTGCCGAAGGAGAAGAAGTGCGCCTGGGTGGCGATCTGTCCGGCGGTCAGCGCCGCCCGGGGCACCTCGATCATCGTGCCGATCGGGACGGCCGGCGCGTCCGGCACCGTGGCGAGTACCCGTTCGGCCTCCGCCCGGACGACGGCCAGCTCCCGCACGTCACCCACCAGCGGCACCATGATCTCCGGTCGGGGGTCGCCGCCGTCGCGGACCCGCTGCGCCGCCGCCTCGGCCACCGCCCGCACCTGCATGGCGAACAACCCGGGCACCACCAGCCCGAGGCGCACCCCGCGCAGCCCCAGCATCGGGTTGGCCTCGTGCATCCGGCGGACCGCCGCCAGCAGCTCCCCGTCGCGTCCCGGGTCCCGGCCCGACGCCTCGGTGCGGGCGACCCGCGCGGTCAGCTCGTGCAGCGGCGGCAGGAACTCGTGCAGCGGCGGGTCGATCAGCCGGATCGTCACCGGCAGGCCGTCCATAGCGGCGAGCAGTTCGGTGAAGTCGGCCCGCTGCAACGGCAGCAGCGCCGCCAGCGCCCCGGCCACCGCGTCCGGGCCGTCGGCCAGGATCAGCCGTTCCACCAGTTCCCGCCGTCCGCCGAGGAACATGTGCTCGGTGCGGCACAGCCCGATGCCGGCGGCACCGAGCGCGCGGGCCCGGCGGGCGTCGGCGGCGGTGTCCGCGTTGGCCCGCACCCCGAGCCGACGGACCGCGTCGGCGTGCCCGAGCAGCCGGTGCACCGCCGCCACCAGCGGGTCGGCCTGCGGGGCCAGCTCACCGGCGAGGTACCGGGCGACGGGGGAGGGCTGCACCGGCACCGCACCCGGGTAGACCCGGCCGGTGGTCCCGTCGATCGAGATCACCTCGCCGGCCCGGACGACCCGGTCGCCGACGGTGAACTCGCCCCGCTGCGGGTCGATGACCAGGGCGTCCGCGCCGCAGACGCAGGTGCGGCCCATGCCCCGGGCCACCACGGCGGCGTGCGAGGTCTTCCCGCCCCGCGCGGTGAGCACCCCGGCGGCGGCGATCATGCCGGGCAGGTCGTCCGGGTTGGTCTCCCGACGCACCAGGATCACCGGCCCGTCGGCGGCGGTCGCGGCGGCCGAGTCGAACACCACCCGACCCGCCGCCGCCCCCGGCGACGCCCCCACCCCGACGGTGAGCGGCGTCGGCGCGCCGGCCAGGTCGAACGCGGGGAACATCAACTGGTCCAACTGCGCGCCGCTGACCCGGCACAACGCCTCGTCCAGGGTGATCAGACCCTCGTCGACGAGCTGGGCGGCGATCACGAACGCGGCGGCGGCGGTCCGCTTGCCGACCCGGGTCTGCAACATCCACAGCCTGCCGCGTTCGATGGTGAACTCCACGTCGCACAGGTCCCGGTAGTGCCGCTCCAGCGTCGCCATGATGCCGGTGAGCTGCCGGAAGCTCGCCGGGTCGAGCCGGGCCAGCTCGGGCAGGGCGACGGTGTTGCGGATGCCGGCCACCACGTCCTCGCCCTGGGCGTCGGGCAGGTAGTCGCCGTACACGCCGGGCAGGCCGGTGGCCGGGTCGCGGGTGAACGCCACCCCGGTGCCGGAGTCCGGGCCGAGGTTGCCGAAGACCATCGCCATCACGTTGACGGCGGTGCCCAGGTCGTCGGGGATGTGCTCCCGCCGCCGGTAGATCCGGGCCCGCGCCGAGTTCCACGACGCGAACACCGAGCACACGGCCTGCCGCAACTGCTCCTGCGGGGACTGCGGGAACTCGTGCCCCACCACCCGCAGGAAGATCTTCTGGTACGTCGACACCAGGTCGCGTAGCTGCGCCGCGTCCGGCCCGTCCGGGCCGGCGGTGGCCCGCAGGGCGGCCCACTCGTGGTCGAACTCCTCCGCCGGCACCCCGTGCACGGTCCGGCCGAACATCTGGATCAACCGCCGGTACGAGTCCCAGGCGAACCGGGCGTCCCCGGTGCGGGCGGCCAGCCCCGCCACGGTGACGTCGGTCAGCCCGATGTCCAGGATCGTCTCCATCATCCCGGGCATCGAGTACCGGCCGCCGGAACGCACCGCCAGCAGCAGCGGGTCGTGCGGGTCACCGAGCCGCCGCCCCACCTGCTCCTCGACCCGCCGCAGGTGGGTGTCGACCTCCGCGAACAGCCCGGCGGGCGGCGACCCGGTGGCCAGGTACGCCCGGCAGGCGTCGGTGCCGACGGTGAAGCCCGGTGGCACCGGCAACCCCAGCCGGGTCATCTCGGCGAGGTTGGCGCCCTTGCCGCCGAGCAGGTCGGCCCTGCTGCGGTCCCCCTCGATGAAGTCGTAGACGTACCTGGTCATGGCCCCGGCCTCCACTCCACTCGCCGGTCGGACCTGTCCCCTCGTTGGTAGCAACCCCGGGGAGCCCACCGGCAGGGCCGGACGGTACGCCGACCGGGCCACAGGTCCCGACGTGTCGGTGCCGGTGCGTATCCTCCGGCGGTGACCGCCGATGTGTCCCTGCGCCCGGTGCGCGACGACGACCTGCCGCACTTCTTCGCCCACGAGCAGGACCCGGAGGCGGCCTGGATGGCGGCGTTCGGCCCGGCCGATCCGACCGACCGGGCGGTGTTCGACGCGCACTGGGCCCGCATCCGCGCCGACCCGACCGTGGTCAACCGCACCGTGGTCGTCGACGGCGCGGTGGTCGGGCACGTGGCGGCCTTCCCGGTGGGCGAACACACCGAGGTCAGCTACTGGATCGACCCGCGCCGGTGGGGGCGCGGCCACGCCACCGCCGCGCTGACCGCCCTGCTGCGGGAGCTGCCGCACCGGCCGTTGCGCGCCCGCGCCGCGAAGGACAACCGGGCCTCCCTGGCGGTGCTGCGCAAGTGCGGCTTCGTCGTCGTCGGCGAGGATTCGGGGTTCGCCGCCGGCCGGGGCGTCGAGGTCGAGGAATGGCTGCTGGAGCTGCCCGCCGTCCCCGCTGACCAGGGCGGGCACTAGTCTCGCCTGGTGAACTGGCTCGAACTCGTCGGCTGGGCCGGCTCCGCGCTGCTGGTCTGGTCGCTGCTACAGACGCGCATCCTGCGGCTGCGCGCCCTCAACCTGGTCGGCTGCCTGATCCTGATCGGCTACAACGCCGCCGTGCAGGTCTGGCCGATGGTCGGCCTCAACGTGGTGCTCGCCGTGATCAACGTGTGGTACCTGCGGAGGATGCTGGCCACCCGGCACGACGACCGCGCCTACCAGGTGGTCGAGGTGGGCGTCGGCGACCAGTTCCTGGCCCACACGCTGCGGGTGCACGCCGCCGACATCGCCAGGTTCAACCCCGACTTCCGGCCACCCCCGGCCGACGCGGACCGGTCGGCCTTCCTGGTGGTACGCGACGACGAGGTGGTCGGGGTGGTGCTGGCGCACGCCGAGGCGGACGGCATCGCCCAGATCGACCTGGACTACGTCACCCGCCGCTTCCGCGACTTCACCCCCGGCGAGTTCGTCTACCGCCGCAGCAGCCTGTTCACCGACCGGGGGTTCCGCCGGGTGGTCAGCCCACCCGGCATGGTCGCCCCCTACTACCACCGGCTCGGCTTCCGCCCCGAGGGCGACGCGTACGTCCTCGACCTGACGCCCGCCACCGCCGGACGCGGCTGACCGCACGGGCCGGCGCACCGGTCGGACCGCCGCCGGTCACCGGTCGCGGCCACCGGGAGGATTCGCGGACCGCGCGGTTGGGCACAGACTGGGCTACGCCGGGCGGGTCCTCCGTCCGGCGGCGTCGGCGGTGTCGCCGACGCCCACCGCCTGAGGGAGAGTGCCGGGCGTGCAGAGCTACTGGAGCCAGTTGGCCCTGGTCGGAGTCCTGGTGGTGCTCAACGCGATCTTCGCGGGCAGCGAGATGGCGCTGGTGTCGCTGCGGGACAGCCAAGTGCAGCGGCTGGAACGCTCCAGCCGCGCCGGCCGGGTGCTCGCCCGGCTCGCCAAGGACCCGAACCGCTTCCTCGCCACCATCCAGATCGGCATCACCCTGGCCGGGTTCCTCGCCTCGGCCGCCGCCGCGGTCTCCCTGGCCAGGCCGCTGGTGCCGCTGCTCGGGTTCCTCGGCGGGGCCGCCGAGACGGTGGCCATCGTGCTGGTCACCCTGGTCCTGACCTTCGTCACCCTGGTCTTCGGTGAGCTGGCCCCCAAGCGGATCGCGATGCAGCGCGCCGAACGGTGGGCGCTGCTGGTGGCCCGCCCCCTGGACATCCTGTCCAGTTTCACCCGCCCGGCGGTGTGGCTGCTCGGCGCCACCAGCGACCTGGTGGTCCGCCTCGCCGGGGTCGACCCGAAGCACCAGCCCGACGAGATCGGCCCGGACGAGCTGCGCGACATCGTCGCCGGCAACCACGGCTTCACCAAGGAGCAACGCACGATCATCGCCGGCGCGGTGGAGATCGCCGACCGGCAGTTGCGCGCGGTGCTCGTACCCCGGTTGCAGGTCTTCACGCTCGACAGCGGCACCACCGCGGAGGCCGCCCGGCTGCTGCTGGCCGCCACCGGCCACTCCCGGGCCCCGGTGGTCCGCCACGGCGGCCTCGACGACGCGGTCGGCGTGATCCACCTGCGCGACCTGGTGGGGGTGCCGGACGACCGGCCGGTCGACGACTGCGCCCGCCCGCCGATGCTGCTGCCCGACTCGCTGCCGGTGGTCGACGCACTGCGCCAGTTCAAGGCCGAACGGCAGCACATCGCCCTGGTGGTCGACGAGCGGGGCGCGGTCGACGGCATCGTCACCCTGGAGGACATCCTGGAGGAGATCGTCGGGGAGATCTACGACGAGACCGACCGGGACGTCCGCGCGGTACGCACCGAGGACGACGGGTCGCTGGTGCTGCCCGGCACCTTCCCCGTGCACGACCTGACCGACATCGGCGTCGAGGTGCCCAACCGGCCCGCCGGTGACTACACCACCGTCGCCGGCATGGTGCTGTCCTGCCTCGGGCACATCCCCACCGTCGCCGGGGAGCAGGTCACCATCGACGACTGGGAGATCACCGTCACCGGCGTCGACCAGCGCGCCATCACCCAGATCCGGCTGCACCACGCCCCGACCGCGACCCCCGCCGAGGAACCGGAACCCGTGCCCGACGAAGCCCACGCCTGACCCGACCGGGGTCAGTCCGGGGGCGTCGGGTCGCCGAACGGGAAACCCGGCACCGGCGGACGCAACTGCACCTGGTCGGCGGGGACCTGCCTGGTGTCCCGGCTCAACGCCCGCGCGGTCACCCGGATCACCCACGGCCCCGACGGGTGCCGCTGCGCCCCGATCAACCGGCCCCACACCCGGCTCCACCAGTGCCCGGTCACCAGCACGTCGGTCAGCCGCAGCCGGCCGTCCGGGAAGTCCCCCCGCACCACCACGTCCACCACCCGCCCCAGCCGCCGGCCGTGCAGGTCGTACGCGGTGCGCCCGAGCAGCTCACCCACTCGCACGGTCGGCCCCCGGAATCCGGTCGATCAGGTGCCGCCGCAGCCACGTCTCCACCGGTGGGCGGGGCAGCTCGTCGGCGCGGGCCCGCAGCCGGACCGCGCTGTCGATCCGGGCCACCTGGCCGAACGGGATGCGCAGCGGAGCCGACGCCTCCTCGGTGAACCGGTCGGCGAGCGCCACCAGCAGCCGCCCGACCCGGCCACCGATCCGCCGCCCCAGCGCGCCCTGCCCGGTCAGCAGGTACGCCACGTACGGCAGGCCCCCCTCGTCGACGGCGAACTCGACGTCGTCGACCTTGCCCAGCAGCAGCCCGTCGGCGTCGACGATCTGCCGGTCGAGCAGTTGCCGGCCGAGCTGGACCCTCACCGCCCCATCCCCGTCCCCACCGCCAGCGGGACCGCCGCCACCGACGCCGCCACGATCACCAGCAGGAACACCGCACCGAGCAGGTTCAGCCACGGCCCGTTCACGTCGTCACCCAGGTACGTCCGGTCGTTGGCGACGACCAGGATCGGCAGGTACGTCAACGGCAGCACCACCGCGCTGGCGACCAGCATGTACTCGGTCAGCCGCACCGGGTCGACGGTGGTGGACAGCAGCAGCGTCGCGGCCAGCACGCTGACCAGCAGCACGCTGTGGAACCGGGCGGCCTCCCGGGGGCTGACCCGCTTGCCCCACTGCCAGCCGAAGTACTGCGCCGCCGCGTACGCCGCCGACAGCCCCGTCTCCAACGCGGCCCCGAACGTCACCGCGAAGAACGCCAGCGCGGCCACCGCCAGCCCCACCCCGCCGAACGCCAGCACCACCGGCTCGGCGACCTGGTCGAGGGTCGACAGCGACACCCCGGCCGGGTGGAACACCACGGTGGCCGTGGCGATCAGCGACAACGCCAGCAGACCGCCGACCGGGAAACCGATCAGCACGCTCGACCGGGCGTCGGCCAGGTCGGCGGCGCTCCAGTTCTCCTCCACCCCGCCGGAGGAGAAGAAGAACACCTCGTACGGGCTGACCGTGGAGGCGAACAGCGCCACCGCCACGAACCAGTACGCCCCCGAGCCCTGCCCGGCCGTGTCGGGGTGCAGGGCGTCGTGGCCGAGCGCCGCCCAGTCCGTCGGCAGCCAGAACAGCGCCACGGTGAAGACCAGCAGGGTCAGCCCGGCCAGCCCGAACACCCGCTCCATGAGCTGGAACCGCATCCGCCACAGCACCAGCCAGACCGCGAACGCCGCGACCGGCACCCACAGCAGGTAACTCACCCGGGAGGCCAGTTGCAGGGCCAGCGCCACCCCGCCCAGTTCGGCGGCCAGGGTCAGTACCGTGACCAGGTAGGACGCCGCCAGGTTGAGCAGCGCCACCCGGGGACCCAACCGCTCCCGGACCAGGTCGAACACCGCCCGGCCGCTGACCGCCGCGATCCGGCCGGCCATTTCCGCGTACGCGCAGATGCCGACCACGCCGAGCAGCAGCACCCAGGCGTGCGCCATGCCGAAGCGTGCCCCCGCCTGGCTCGCCGCCACCAGGTCGCCGATGTCGACGAAACCGCCGATGGCCGACAGCACCCCGAGGGTGGCGGCGAGGAGCTTCCTCACGTGCGGACGGGATCGGCGGCGGTCATCGAGGCGACGATATCGGCGCGGTGACCCTCATACCGGGCGAACCGGGCAGGCTGCCGCTCCCGCCCGGCGGGTCAGTTCCGGCTGAGGTTCTGCAACCGCACCTGACCCCGCGACACCAACCGCCCCCCCGCGTCGGTGATCTCCACCTGCCAGAGCTGCTGGCTGCGCCCCCGGTGCACCGGGGTGCCCACGGCCACCAGCTCGCCCTCGCGGACCGCGCGCAGGAAGTCCGTCTGGTTGGAGACCCCGACCACGCTGCCCCGGTCACCCAGCCAGAGCGTGCCGCCCACACTGCCGACCGTCTCCACCACCGCGCAGTAGACCCCGCCGTGCAGGATGCCGGCCGGCTGGTGCAGCTCGGGCCGCACCTTCCACCGGATGACCACCCGGTCCCCGCTGGCCTCGTCGAACGTCAGCCCCAGCAGACCGACCAGGCCGTCCGTCATCTCCGGGATCTCCACGGCTGTTCCTCCTCGTCGCACCGGCCCGGCCAGCCTAGCCGCGCCGCCCCGGCGGCAAACCCGGTACGGCCCCAGGTCGGCGATGGGGGAGAATCGGTGACCGTGACCGACAGCAACCTCCCGCACGGGCGGGACTCCCTGACCGAAGACCTGCGGTGGCGCGGCCTGATCCAGGACTCCACCGGCCCCGACGAGCTGCGCGACCTGCTCGACGGCGGGGCGGCCACCTTCTACGTGGGCTTCGATCCGACCGCGCCCAGCCTGCACGTCGGCCACCTCATGCAGGTCACCACCGCCCGCCGGCTCCAACTCGCCGGGCACCGGCCGCTGCTGCTGGTGGGCGGTGCCACCGGCCAGATCGGCGACCCGAAGGAGAGCGCCGAGCGCACCCTCAACCCGCCCGAGGTGGTGGCCGGCTGGGTGCAGCGCATCCGTGACCAGCTCGCGCCCTTCGTGTCGTACACCGGGCAGAACGCGGCGCAACTGGTCAACAACCTGGAGTGGACCGGCGAGATGTCGGTGGTCGAGTTCCTGCGGGACGTCGGCAAGCACTTCCCGGTCAACAAGATGCTGGCCCGCGAGGTGGTGCGGGCCCGGCTGGAGACCGGCATCAGCTTCACCGAGTTCAGCTACCAGCTCCTGCAGGCCAACGACTTCTTCGAGCTGCACCGGCGGCACGGCTGCCAGCTCCAGTACGGCGGCTCCGACCAGTGGGGCAACATCACCGCCGGCGTCGACTACGTCCGCCGCCGGGGGGCCGGCCCCGTGCAGGCCTTTACCACGCCTCTGGTCACCCGCTCCGACGGCACCAAGTTCGGCAAGACCGAGGGCGGCGCGGTCTGGCTCGACCCGGAGATGACCAGCCCGTACGCCTTCTACCAGTTCTGGGTCAACGCCGACGACCGGGACGTCACCCGCTACCTGCGCTACTTCAGCTTCCGCTCCCGCGAGGAGCTGGAGGCGCTGGAGAAGGAGACGGCGGAACGGCCGGCGGCCCGGGTCGCCCAACGGGCCCTCGCCGAGGAACTCACCACCCTGGTCCACGGCGCGGAGGAGACCCGGCAGGCCGTCGCCGCCAGCCAGGCGCTCTTCGGCCGGGGCTCGCTCGACGAGTTGGCCCCGGAGACGCTGCGGGCCGCGCTGACCGAGGCCGGCCTGGTGCAGCTCACCGGCGAACTCCCCGACGTGGCCGGGCTGCTGCGCGACTCGGGGCTGGTCGGCGGGCTCAAGGAGGCCCGTCGGGTGATCACCGAGGGCGGCGCGTACGTGAACAACACCCGGGTCACCGACGTCGACGCCACCGTCGACCGGGCCGACCTGCTGCACGGGCGCTACCTGGTGCTGCGCCGGGGCAAGCGCTCCTTCGCCGGGGTCGAGCTGCGTCCCTGACCCGGTCGGCCCCGGCGTGTGGAGGGCTGTTCACGCCGGTCGGGGCGCTGTTGCCGACCGTCCCGGGCGGGGCCGTCCGCCGAGGACCATCCCTGGGCGGACGGCCCTCGCCCGGGGACGGAGGGCGTCGGACCGCTGTGCCGACCGGCAGCACGACCCCGTCCTCGCCGTTCTCGGCCGGTCCCGTCCGTCCCCCGGTGGGTGGCCCGGCGAGGACGGCCTCCGACGGATGGCCCCGCTCGACGGGTGGTCCCGCACGTCGGGCGGACCGGTGTGCCGCAGTGTGACGTGCGACGCGTCCGCCGGATTTGACGATCATCTCGGCGGACGCGTAACTTTCTCTCTGCCAGCGCGGAACGGACGAACCGGGGCGAACACCCCGAAGGCCGGAGCGCGGTGTGAGGCACCGGCTTCGCGGGGTTGTCCTTCGCGGAGTACGGACCGGGCGGTGCCCGGATCGACCCGGGGGGTCGATTTGGTGAGGCGAAACCGACCGGGTAGTGTGTGACGCCGGCAGGGAACCGGGCAAGCGTGCGGGTGACCGCACCGGCCGG
>NZ_MZMV01000030.1 GCF_002210435.1 Micromonospora wenchangensis | reverse complement strand
CCCGGCCCCCGGCGGCGTGCGCCCACCGATCCCCCCGGCCCCTGCTCTGCGGACCTACTGCTCTGCCGCCCAGGTGGCCCCGCTGCTCCGCTGCCCCGCGCTGCCCTGCTGCTCCGCCGCCCCGCGCCGCCCACTGCCCCGGTGCCTCTCAGCTCTCCGGCCTCCCGCCCGTGCCACGGGACCCGGCCCACCCTCATGTCTCGTCGCCCGCCCGTCAGCCCGTTACCCACCCGTGCCCATCGACACGGACAGTGACGTGACGCCCGGGCGCACCACATCACCTCCAGACGCTTTGCTCTGCTGCCCTCGACGCGACAGCTACTTGTCGTGAGTGTCGCGTCGAGGGCAGCAGAGCAAAGTCTCCGCGAGGGGTTGGTGGCGGTCGGCGAGGTGTTGCGACAAAATCCCAGCTCAAGGGTTAGTTCGCGTGTTCCGTGGGGTGCTGGGCCGGACGGCGGCGGATGACCGACGGTCACTCTCGGTCATAGAGCCGCTGATGGCGTATGGTGTCCGCCTGTGACCCACCGTCACCCGTCCCGGGGGTGGCGTGCAGCCGGACGCGGGCACCGCCGTCCTGCGGCAGGCCGTTCAGGATGTCGGAACCGGGGGACCAGCGACGCGACGGGCCGGCAGAGCCGCCGGGCCGGCAGCGCCGGTGGCCCGGGGAGCGGGCGGTGCGGACCTACCAGGTGAGGTGCAGCGGCAGGCCGAGGAAGCGGGCGTAACTCTCCAGCGCCGCCTCGACCCGCTGCCGGGTCGAGGCGTCCAGCGGGACCAGCGGCTGCACCGTCACGGTGACCCTGGTCCGGGCGAGGCGGCGCTTCCAGGTGCCCACCACCCGGCCGCCGCGCACCACCGTGGACTGGAAGACGCCGTTACCGCCGGGGATCACCGCCTTCAGGTGCGCCGGATCGACCATCAGGGCGCGATCCTTGAAGCCGAGCAGGTACTCGTCGAAGCCGGGCAGCACGTGCACGTCGTCCACCGGCAGCCGGGGCGCGTCCAGCAGCGCCGGGTCGAGGTACGACTCCACCCCGTCGACCCGGACGGCGGTCAGCGTTCCGGCGTCGGTGGCGACCGCCACGGCCCGTTTCGTGTCGGCGGCGGTCAGGCCCGTCCACCCGGTGAAGTCGCGCCGGGTCGTCGGCCCGTGGCTGCGGAAGTAACGCCCGGCCAGGATGCCCAGGGCCTCGTCCCGCTCGGGCCGGTGCGGGTCGGGGATCCACTCGTCGAGCAGCGCGAAGGTCTGCTCGGTTCCCACGTGCGGGGCGATGCAGGTGACGCCCCGCTGGCTGGCATACCAGAGCAGGTGGTAGCCGCGTTGACCGGAGACGTCGACCCCGGCGGCGGTGAGGGTTTCCAGGCACTGCGCGCGGGTCAGCCGGCCGCCGCCGGTCAGCGCCGCGCCGAGCACGTCGGCGGCCCGGTCGGCCTCGGCCTCGGTCAGCCCGAGCACGGCCCGCCGGGCCGGCGCGCCGGCCAGCGCCCGGACGCCGGTGAGGTCGAGCATCCAGCGGGCGTCGCGGCCGGGCACCAGGTGCACGGTGCCGCGCATCGGCCAGGTGCGCAGCGCCTCGCGGCGTTCCAGGGCGGCCCGCACGTCGGCCTCGGTGTGGCCGGGCAGCCGCAAGCCCAGCGACCACAGGCCGCTCGCCGCGTCCTGGGCCTGCATCGCCCCGAACCACTCCACCACGCCGGCGACACCCGACGGGCGGCCGGCCGGATGCTCCCGCAGGGCCAGCGCGGTCATCCGTAACGTCAACGCCTCGTCGCCGGTCAGCTCCACCACGCCGGTCAGCATAGGAGCAGGTAACGACACCGGGCGGCCCCCTGACCGCGCTACGCCGGTCGTCGAACCGGCGGAGCGCGATCCCCCGTGCAGGTCCCCCCGGGTCACCGGTGGTGGCCCCCTGGCCCCGGCATCCGTGTCCATCAGGATCGCCTTCCGCCCCACCCGTGGGAGCGTTCCCGGCTGGAACTTGCGCAAATCTTGAGCCGCGCCGCCGCCGGACGATCTCGCGCTGGAACGGCCAGATCGCCGGCCAGTCCGCCCGGGGTGGCGCACGTAGCTGCATGTCCGGATCATGCCCCGGGCGGACGTTTGATCCAGCAAGCACCGGGTAGTCGCCGGAGCTGACCCGAACCGAGGAGGACACAGACGATGGACGGCCAGGTCAAGGTAGCGGTCATCTACTACAGCGCGACCGGGATCACCTACCAGATGGCGCAGGCGGCGGTCGAGGCCGCCGGCGAGGCGGGGGCCGAGGTGCGCCTGCGCAAGGTACGGGAGCTGGCGCCCGACGAGGCGATCCGCTCCAACGCGGGCTGGCAGGCGCACCGGCTGGAGACCCAGGACGTGATGGAGGCCGAGATCGACGACCTGGCCTGGGCCGACGTGGTCATCTTCGGTTCCCCCACCCGGTACGGCATGATCGCCGCCCAGCTCAAGCAGTTCATCGACACCACCGGCCCGCTGTGGGCCAACGGCGCGCTGGCCGACAAGGTCTACAGCGGTTTCACCTCCACCGCCACCTCGCACGGCGGTCAGGAGTCGACCCTGCTGTCGCTGTTCACGATCTTCTACCACTGGGGTGGCGTGGTGGTGACCCCCGGCTACACCGACCCGAGCCAGTTCGTCGCCGGCAACCCGTACGGCGCGTCGCACACCAGCAACAACGGCGAGATCGCCCCGGACCACGTGGCGCTCGCGGCCACCGCGCTGACCGCCAAGCGGGCGGTCCGCATCGGTGCCGCCGTCAAGCGCGGCCTCGCCGGCTGAGTCACCGGGCGGGCCGGGCGGGGGCCACCGGTGGGCCGGACGGGTCGAGAGTCCCGCCCGGCCCGCCGCTACCCGCCCACCGGCCCGCCACCCGCCGTGAGCGCCGGCCGGGCCAGCAACTGCCCCAGCAACTCGGCCAGCACGGCCAGGCCGTCCCGGCTGAGCACCGACTCCGGGTGGAACTGCACCCCGGCGAAGCTCGCCCCGCGCAGCGCGTGCACCGACCCGTCGGCCGGGTCCCGGGCCAGCTCCACCGGCCCGTACGGCGACCCGATCCGGTCGGTGCCCGCCCGGGCGGTGAACGTCGAGTAGAAACCCACCCGGCGCGGCACCCCGAACAGCGACACCTCCCGTTGCAGGCCCTGGTAGGGCGCGGCGCGGCGGTGCAGCGGCAACCCCAGCAACCCGCTGAGCAGTTGGTGCCCCAGGCACACCGCCAGGGTCGGCAGCCCCGCGTCCAACCGGGCGGTCAGCAGCGTGCGCAGGGCGGCCATCTTCGGATCGTCGACCGCGCCCGGGTCGCCCGGCCCGGGGCCGACCACCAGCAGGTCGTAGCCGGCGGCGGAGCCGGGGGCGTGCCAGGGGCGCACGTCCACCGTCAGGCCCAGGGCGCGCAGCTGGTGGGCGAGCATTCCGGTGAAGGTGTCCTCGCCGTCGACCACCAGCGCCCGCCGGCCGGCCGCCCCGGGCAGCACCGTCGCACCGGGGCCGCGCTGGTCGAGCCAGAACCGGGCCAGCGGGGCGTTGCGGGCGGCGAGCACCGCCCGTACCTCGGGGTCGTCGGCCCACCGCACCGGCGGGTACGGCCCGTCGGTCGACGCCTGCGGGCCCAGCCCCAGCGCGGCGAGCACCCCGGCGGCCTTGGCGTGCGTCTCGGCGACCTCACCGGCGGCGGTGGAGTGCCGCACCAGGGTCGCCCCGACGGGCACCCGCAGCCGCCCGGTGGGGGAGATCTCGGCGGTCCGGATCAGGATGGGCGCGTCCAACGTCTGCCGGCCCTCGGCGTCGCGGCCCAGCAGCGCCAGCACCCCCGAGTAGTAGCGCCGGCCGGTGCGTTCGTGCCGGGCGATCACCCGGCAGGCGTTCTGCAT
Organism: Micromonospora wenchangensis; assembly: GCF_002210435.1. Lineage (GTDB taxonomy): Bacteria > Actinomycetota > Actinomycetes > Mycobacteriales > Micromonosporaceae > Micromonospora > Micromonospora wenchangensis. Next base: position 81,601 of record NZ_MZMV01000030.1, on the reverse strand, counting down.
CGGGCTGCCGGTCACCGTCGGGGCGAACATGGTCTCCCGCAGCACCTCCCGGACGTCGCGGGTGCCCCGGCCGGCCAGCAGGTACTCGGTGTGCGCCAGGTGCGCCATCTCCTTGAGGTACGGGCCGACGACCTGCCCGCCGTGCTCGGCGACGCCGGCCATCATCTTCAGCTCCTCGTCGAGGACCATGTACAGCTCCTCGACCTCCTTCGGGTCGTGCAGGAACCGCAGCAGCGCGTCCCGTCCGGCGGTGGCCCCGGTGTGCCGGAAGGTGCCGCTGATCGGGTTCATCATGACCAGCCCGTCATCGACGCTGACGTGCCGTTCGGGGCTCGCGCCGACCAGCGTCCGGGTGCCGGTGTGCACCAGGAACGTCCAGTACGCGCCCCGCTCGTCGCGCAGCAGCCGACCCAGCGCCGCCAGCGCGGCGCTCAACGGGGCACCCTGCACGGTGCCGTGCAGGGTGCGGTGGATGACGAAGTTCGCCCCGGCACCCCGACCGATCTCCTCGGCCAGCACCCGGTCGACGACCCGCGCGTACTCGTCGTCGTCGACGTCGAAGGCGGCGTCGGCGCAGACCACCGGCGCGGTCGGCAGGGCGGCGAGCAGGTCGGCCAGGGGTAGCGTGGCGTGCCCGGTGACGGTCAGGTACTCCAGCGGGACGCCGTCGTCGACGCAGTCGAAGCCCCGTTCGGCGATCTGCCGGTACGGCACCAGCGCCAGCGTGCGGGGGCCCGGACCGCCCTCGGGCAGCGGCAGGTCGGCCAGCCGTTCGGCGACGTCGACCGGGCCGGTGAACAGGTCGACGTGGTCGACGCCGTCGCGGCGCAGCAGCGCGAACGGGCCCGGGTCGACGCCGTCGGCGACGGCCGCGAGCAGGTCGTAGAGGTGGGTCATCGGTTTCTCCTCCGGGTCGGGTCGCCTCGTCGGGCGGCCCCGGTGCCGGGGGAGGACCGTCGGCCGCCTCGTCGGGCGGCCGCGTGGATAGCTACGCGCGGGGGATGGCCGCCGGGTCGGCGGGCCACCAGCAGGTCAGGTGCGCGGGCATACCGACACCCTAGGCGGTACGCCCACGCCGGGGAAGGGCGTTCCCACCCGCGCCGGCGGGTACCGTGACCCGCGATGAACATTCTCGCTCTCGACCTGGGCACCTCCTCGGTCCGTGGCCTGGTGCTCGACGCCGACGCCGATCCGCTGCCGGGAGCGTTGGCCCGTCGCCGGGTGCAGCTGACCGTGGCCGGGGACGGCACCGGCACCCTGGACGCCGCCGGCTACCTCGCCGGCCTCACCGAGTGCCTCGACGAGTTGGCCGCCGCCGGTCACCTGCGCGACGTCGGGCTGGTCGCGGTCTGCGCGCAGTGGCACTCGGTGCTGCCGCTGGACCGGTCCGGTGACCCGCTCGGCCCGGTGCTGACCTGGTTGGACACCCGGGCCGCGCCGCCGCCGGGGGCGTCCGGCCCGGCCGACCCGCAGGACTTCCACGCGCGGACCGGGGCGTGGTGGCACCGCTGCTACTGGTCGGTGCGGCTGCCCTGGCTGCGGGAATCCACCGCCGGGGTGACCCGGTTCGCCGGCCTGGTCGAGTACGTCCTCGGTCGACTGCTCGACGACGCGCCCATGTCGGTGTCCATGGCCTCCGGCACCGGCCTGCTCGACCTGAGCCGGCTGGCCTGGGACGACGAGGCCGTCGCGGTGGCCGGGGTCCGGCCGGGTGAGCTGCCGGAGCTGGCCCCGATGGACTGGCAGGGCCGGCTGCGGGCCGAGCACGCCCGCCGGTGGCCGCAGCTCGCCGGGGCGCGCTGGGCCGCCCCGGTCGGTGACGGCGCCGCCTCCAACGTCGGCTCGGGCTGCGTCGACCCCCGCCGGGCGGCGGTCACCGTCGGCACCTCGGCCGCGGTACGCCTGGTCCAGCGGGTTCCGGCCGGGTCACCGCTGCCACCCCTGCCGGCGTCGCTGTGGCGGTACCGGGTGGACCACGAGCACGTGGTGACCGGGGCGGCCTACTCCAGCGGCGGGAACCTGTTCGCCTGGGCCGACCGGGAGCTGCGGCTGCCGCAGGGGCCCGACCTGGACGCCGCGCTGGCCCGGATCGCGCCGGACGGGGTGCTCCCGGCCAACCCCCGCCTCGGCGGGGACCGACCCCCCGGCCTGGCCCCGGCCGGCTCGGGTGAACTGCGCGGGCTCAGCTTCTCCAGCACCGGGGTGGACATCCTCGCCGGGCTGATGACCGGGCTGTGCCGGATGGTCGCCGACGACCTGGCCGTGCTGGAGTCCGGTGTCGACGCACCCGTCGAGGTGGTCCTCGGCGGGGGAGCGGTGACCGCCTCCGCGTGGTGGCGTACGGCGTTCGCCGCCGCGCTCGCGCCGCGTCCGGTCCGGCACCGCGCCGAGCGGGAGATCGGGGCGACCGGGGCCGCGCTGGTCGCGTTGGGTCGGGTGCCCGCCGCGGACCGGCTCGCCGGAACCGGCCGTACGGAGGAGGACCCCTTACCGACCTCGGCCGCCGGAGCAGGCGTCTCCGCCCGGTCGGATGCGCCGTCGACCCGTTGACACGGCTGTCTGGCCTGGTTGGATGGACCCGGCCCCCCGTCGTGGGGACGGGAGCCGAGGAGGCGAGACGTGGACGCAGGTCCCGACCCGACACCGAGCGCGGAGTCGCCGGGTCGGAACCGGTTCGACGAGCGGGTCGTGCCGCACCGGCGGCGTTCGCCGTTGCGGCTGCGGGACTGGCGGATGCGTACCAAACTCGCCACCGTCCTGGTCATCCCGTCGGTGGCGTTCCTGGTGCTGGCCGGGGTGCAGACCGCCGGTCTGGTGGGGCGCACGACGGCGCTCAACGACTTCGCCCGGCAGGTCGGCATCGGGCGGCAGATCACCGCGGCGGTGGACCGGCTCCAGCAGGAACGCGACCGCACCGCCGGTGAGCTGGCGGCGCTGCGTCGGGCGGGCAGCGCCGCCGACCGGGACGCGGCGCTGGTCGCGCTCCGGCCGCTGCATGCGGCCACCGACACGGCGTTCGGGGCGTTGCGTGAGGCGGCCGGGCCGCTGGCCGACGCCGACGCCGCCTGGCAGGTCGCCTACGCCGAGGCGGTGGAGGCGTACGACCAGGTGGTCTACATCCGCTCGGCGGTGCCGCCGGCGGTGCTGAGCAGCGACACCATCCTGGGCAACTACCACCGGGCGGTGGAGGCGCTGCTCGGCCTGCTCGCCGAGCCGAACCCGGGGCCGGAGCGTCCGGAGTTGACCGACGCGGTGCTGCGCTACGTGCAGCTGGCCCGGGTCAAGGAGTTGTCCTCGCGGATCAGGGGCCAGTTGTACGCCGCCGCCCGCGCCGGCCGGTACGGCCTGGAGGACCAGGTCAACCTCGCCGACCTGCGGGCGCAGCAGCTCGCCGCGCTGGGCGCGTTCCGGGTGGCCGCGACGACCGCCCAGATCCAGGCGTACGACCGGACCTCGCGGACCGGGGCGTTCGTGGACGCCACCCGGCTGGAGGAGAAGAGCCTCAGCACCGGCGGCACCGCCCTGCCCGCGGTGCTGCCCGCCAACCAGTGGTGGACGGCCAGCGAGCAGCGGCAGGAGCTGCTGCGGCAGCTGGAGGACCGGGTGCTCGACGACGCGGTGGCAAGGGCCGAGCAGGTCAGCGGCGACCAGTTGCGTACCACCCTGCTGGTGCTGGGTGGCATCGTGGTGGTGCTGGCCCTGGCGGTGCTGCTGGCCGTCCTGGTCGGCCGGTCGATCGCGAACTCGATGCAGCGGCTGCGGGACCAGGCGTTGCGGATCGCCCAGGTGGAGCTGCCGCATGCCCTGAAGCGGCTGCGGACCGTCGACGGCGGGGTGCCGGCGATCGACGTGCCGCCGGCCGTGGTCCGTTCGCTGGACGAGATCGGCGAGCTGGCCGAGGCGTTCGTGGCGGTGCACCGCAGCGCGGTCAGCGTCGCGGTGGAGCAGGCGGAGACCCGCCGGACGGTCAACGCGATGTTCGTCAACCTGGCCCGGCGCAGCCAGGTGCTGGTGGAGCGGCAACTGGAGCTGCTGGACGACCTGGAACGGGAGGAGGCCGACCCGGACCAGTTGGAGAACCTGTTCAAGTTGGACCACCTGGCCGCCCGGATGCGCCGTAACGACGAGAGCCTGCTGGTGCTCGCCGGCACCGAGTCGACCCGCCGGTGGAACCGGCCGGTGCGGTTGGGTGCGGTGCTGCTCGCGGCCAGCGCCGAGATCGAGCAGTACCAGCGGGTCCGTCACGAGTCGGTGGCCGACCTGTACGTGGTGGGGCACGCCGTCGGGGAGCTGGTGCACCTGGTGGCGGAGCTGCTGGAGAACGCGACCGCCTTCTCCCGGCCGGACACCGTGGTCCGGGTGACCGCGCGGGCCGAGGGCGGTGGTGCGGTGGTGGACATCGCCGACGCCGGTCTCGGCATGAGCCCGACCGCGTTGGCGCAGGCCAACGCGGTGTTGGCGGAGCCGCCGGTGGCCGACGTGGCGGCGGTCGAGCGGATGGGTCACTTCGTGGTCAGCCACCTGGCCGCCCGGCACGGCGTCGGCGTGCGGCTGGCCGCGCAGGGGCAGGGGCTGGTGGCCCGGCTGACCCTGCCGGCGACCCTGCTCGCCCCGGCGCCGGAGCTGGACGGTGCACCGCCGAACGCGTCGCCCGGGTCGAGGGCGCTGGCCCCGGTCGCTCCCGCCGGCCTGCCGGCCCGTCCCGCCGTGGCACCGCCGTCCGGTCCTCTCGGGCCGCCCCCGGGTCCGGCCGCGTGGCCCGGTCCCGGTGGGGCGGGCCCGGCGGAGCTGCCGGTGGCCGGCCGTCGTCCGGTCCCGTCGCCGCCGGACCAGGTCCCGGCCCGGGTCGTGGACGTGCGGACACCGGCTCCGCCGTCCGACGGCGGCTGGTGGTCCCGGCAGGGCCCGGCCGCGTCGTCGCCGGCCACCCTGGGCGGGAGCACCCCGGCGCCGCCGCTGGTCCCGGTCACCGGCGGCACCAACGACCGGGGGCTGCCGGTGCGGGTGCCGATGGCCCAGCTGACCTCGGTGACCGAGCCGGCCCGGCCGCCGTCGGCCCGGGTCCGTGAGGACCCGGACCCGGAGGCGGTGGGCGGGATGCTGTCCCGGCTCTACAGCGGCGTGCGCCGTGCCGAGGCCGAGGAGACCACCGAGTTAATCTTGCCGCCGGGTGTGCGCAGTGAGGGAGGACGACAGTGATGACACTGAGCCAGGAGGCGCGTGACCTGAACTGGTTGGTCAACGCGTTCGCCGAGCGGGTGCCCGGGGTGGCGCACGCGGTGGTGGTCTCCTCGGACGGTCTGCTGGTGGCGATCTCGGCGCAGTTGCCCCGCGACCACGCGGACAAGCTGGCCGCCGTGACCTCGGGGCTGATGAGCATCACCGCGGGCGCGGCGCAGATGTTCGACGGGGACGTGGTCAAGCAGACCGTGGTCGAGATGGGCCGGGGCTACTTCCTGGTGATGCAGATCCGGGACGGCTCGATCCTGGCCACCCTGGCCGGCGCGGACGCGGACATCGGTGTGGTGGGCTACGAGATGGCCCGGCTGGCCAAGCAGGCCGGCGAGATGCTGACCCCGGCGTTGCGCGCGGAACTCCAGCAGGCGTTGCCCCGCTGACGGCCGGTGGGCTGCCGGGCCGGACCGCCCCCACGCGGTCCGGCCGTGCCGGTGGTGTTTCGGTTCCTGTGTCGGCCTACAGGCCGTTGTCCCGGATGACCTGGCGGTACCAGTGGGCGCTGCGCTTCGGGATGCGCCGCTGGGTCGGGTAGTCCACGTAGACCAGTCCCCAGCGTTGGTCGTAGCCTTCGGCCCATTCGAAGTTGTCGAGCAGCGACCAGACGTGGTAGCTCTCCAGCGGCACGCCGTCGGCGATGGCCCGGTGGACGGCGGTGAGGTGGTCGCGCAGGAACGCGATCCGGCCGGCGTCGTCGACGGTGCCGTCCGGGCCGAGGGTGTCCGGGCAGGGCAGGCCGTTCTCGGTGACGGTGATCGGGACGGGCCCGTAGTCGCGGGTGACCCGGGTCAGGATGTCGTACATGCCCTGCGGGTAGATCTGCTGCCAGTCCGCCTCGCTGGTGGGCCAGCGGGTGACGGTGTTGCCGTTGCCGGTCAGGTACAGCGGCGTGTAGTACTGCACGGCGAGCAGGTCGACCGGGCTGGCGATGGTCTCCAGGTCGCCGTCGCGGATGCCCTTGGCCATCCGGCTGTCCGGGCCGAGGTCGGCCAGCACGTCGGCCGGGTAGGCGCCGGTGAGGATGGAGTCCAGGTACAGCCGGTTCTCGTACCCGTCGTGCAGTGTGGCGGCTGCGGCGGCGGCCGGGCTGTCGTCGGCCGGGTAGCACGGGTGCAGGTTCAGCGCGGGGCCGATCCGGGTGTCGAAGCCGGTGGCCCGCAGCGCGCGCACGGCGAGGCCGTGGGCGAGCTGGAGGTGGTGGGCGACCAGGTAGGCGGCGTCGGCGTCCTGTCGGCCGGGGGCGTGGTGGCCCCAGAGGTAGCCGTTCTGCACCACGGTCTTCGGCTCGTTGATGGTCAACCACACCGGGACCTGGTCGCCGATGCCCCGGAAGACCGTGTCGGCGTAGTCGGCGAACCGGTGGGCGGTGTCCCGGTTCTCCCAGCCGCCGTCGTCCTGCAGGGCCTGCGGCAGGTCCCAGTGGAACAGGGTGACCATCGGGGCGATGCCGCGTTCGTGCAGGCCGCCGATGATCCGCTTGTAGAAGTCGAGCCCGCGCTGGTTGGGCTTGCCGGTGCCGTCGGCCTGGATGCGGGGCCAGGAGATGGAGAACCGGTAGCTGCGCAGACCGAGGTCGCGCATCAGGTCGAGGTCGTCGGCCCAGCGGTGGTAGTGGTCGGCGGCCACGTCCCCGGTGTCGCCGTTGCGGGTGCGGCCGGGGGTGTGGCTGAAGGTGTCCCAGACCGATTCGCCCCGGCCGTCCTCCTTGGCGGCGCCCTCGATCTGGTATGCCGAGGTGGCGGCGCCCCAGCCGAAGTCGTGCGGGAAACGCACCCGTTCCGCGGTGGGGTCGGCGGTGGGGTCGCCACCCTTCGGCGCGTCGCAGCCGGCGGCGAGGACGCCGGTGGCCGCGGTCAGGCCGGCGCCAGCGGCGGCGGCGGAGAGCCCGGCGCCGGCGGTGGCGGTGGCGGAGAGCGCGGCGCGGCGCAGCAGGCGTCGCCGGGTGAGTATCGACATGGATGTTTCTCCTCAGGGTGCGGGCCACCCCGACGGCCGGGAGCGCTCCCAGCGCGGGCGTGCGACGGCCCGGCCGCCTCGGGGGCGGACCGCCAGCCTAGAGGGCCGCGCGTGGGCGGCCGGGATGGGGAATGGCGAGTGTGACGGGCGCCGTCGAGGACGGTCGGCCGACCTGCCGAGGGGCAGATAGCGATCGAGGCCGGCCGGGCGGCGCGCACGCCTGACCCGTCGGCCTCTTTTCCCGTCGAGTACGGGGGTTTAGTGTGGGGACGGGGGAGGGCAACCCCCGTCCCCACCTGTGTTGCACACACGCACGCTCGAATTGGCGTCCGGCCGTGCGTGTCGCGCGGGAGCCGGGCCACGCGAGTGGCTCTGGTTCCACCTCCCTCCGTGATGGTGGGGTGTGGCTGGCGACGGTGTCCGGGCTGGCCCGTCGTCAGCCGTTCGGGCTGAACCCCGTGGTCGGGCGACCACGGTTGTGACCTTCACTTGTTGCATCTCCGTCGATGGAAGCGCTCCCATCGGCGATGCTGCGACTGTAACGCCCGTCACGGCTTTGTGAAAGCCCCTAAACGAGATCGAAACATCGACCTGCGTTTCGACAGAGGTAGTTGTTGTGGGAGCGCTTCCATGGCACACTGTCGAATCAACGCAGCGGAGCCAGACACGCGCGAGTGATGGGTCGCCGAGGGCATCCGGGTCTCCCGGACGGCACCCGAAGGAACGGAACGTCGGCCTCAGTGGCCGGATCCCGTCCCTGCCCCGGCCCACCGGCCGGACCGACCACCATTCCGGCACCTCCGTCCCCCCGCGCACCCCTGTAGCAGCGCGTGGAGGTGCCTCCGCCGGGGCCCGCAGCCCCGGCCCGGTCCGAGGAGACACCGCGCACATGAGACTCATGGCAAGACGTCGCCGCACGGCGATGCTCGCCGCCACCGCACTCGCCATCGGCGGGGTGGGCCTGCCGGCCAGCGCGGCCCAGGCCGCGCCGGCCTGCGACGTGGTCTACGCCACCAACGACTGGGGCAGCGGCTTCACCGCGAACGTCACCATCAAGAACATGGGCGACGCGCTCAGCAGCTGGTCGCTCAAGTGGACCTTCCCGAACAGCAGCCAGCGGGTCACCCAGGGCTGGTCGGCGAAGTGGAGCCAGAGCGGCAGCGAGGTCACCGCGACCAACGAGTCCTACAACGGCAGCCTCGGCACCGGGGCGTCCACCACCATCGGCTTCAACGGCTCCTACTCGGGCAGCAACCCGAAGCCGACGTCGTTCACGCTGAACGGCACCCCGTGCAACGGCACCCCGGCCAACCAGCCGCCGACGGTCAGCCTCGGCGTGCCCACCGGCCCGTTCACCGCCCCGGCCGACGTGCCGCTGACCGCCACCGCCAGCGACCCGGACGGGACGATCAGCAAGGTCGAGTTCTACCGCAACGGCCTGCTGGTCAACACCGACACCTCCGCGCCGTACGCGTACACGCTGACCTCGCTGCCGGCCGGCAGCTACACGGTCCAGGCCAAGGCGTACGACAACGCCAACGGCATCGGCGTGGCGGAGAAGTCGTTCACCGTCAACCCGGCCACCGGCCCGGCGCTGGTCGCCACGCCGTCCACGGTGAGCGTCAACGAGGGTGGCAGCACCACCTTCAACCTCAAGCTCAGCGCCGCGCCCTCGGGCAACGTGCCGGTCACCCTCACCCGCACCGGTGACACCGACATCACGGTCTCGCCGTCCACCGTCACGCTGACCCCGAGCAACTGGAACACCGGGGTCACCGTCACGGTCGCCGCGGCGGAGGACACCGACACCGCCGGTGGCACCGCCACCATCACCGCGGCCGGCACCGGAGTCTCCTCGGTGGTGGTCACCGCCACCGAGATCGACAACGACACCCCCGGTGGGGACAACGCCTACGTCGCGAAGTTCCTCGACCAGTACGGCAAGATCAAGAACTCGGGCTACTTCAGCCCCGAGGGCGTGCCGTACCACTCGATCGAGACGCTGATCGTCGAGGCCCCCGACCACGGCCACGAGACCACCTCCGAGGCGTTCAGCTACTGGCTGTGGCTGGAGGCCTACTACGGCCGGGTGACCCAGAACTGGGCGCCGTTCAACAACGCCTGGACGGTGATGGAGAAGTACATCATCCCGTCGCACGCCGACCAGCCCACCGCGGGCGTCGCCGGCACCCCGCAGTACGCCGCCGAGTACAACCTGCCCAGCCAGTACCCGTCGGCGCTGAACGCCAGCGTCCCGGTCGGCCAGGACCCGCTGCGCTCGGAGCTGCAGTCCACCTACGGCACCGGCGACATCTACGGCATGCACTGGCTGATGGACGTCGACAACACCTACGGCTTCGGCCGCTGCGGTGACGGCACCACCAAGCCGGCGTACATCAACACCTTCCAGCGCGGCACCCAGGAGTCGGTGTGGGAGACCATCCCGCAGCCGTCCTGCGACACCTTCAAGCACGGCGGCCAGTACGGCTACCTCGACCTGTTCGTCAAGGACTCGGGCGCCCCGGCCAAGCAGTGGAAGTACACCAACGCCCCGGACGCCGACGCCCGCGCCGTGCAGGCCGCGTACTGGGCGCTGACCTGGGCCAAGGCGCAGGGCAAGCAGGCCGACGTCGCCGCCACCGTGGCCAAGGCCGCCAAGATGGGCGACTACCTGCGGTACGCGATGTACGACAAGTACTTCAAGAAGATCGGCAACTGCATCGGGGCCAGCACCTGCCCCGCCGGCACCGGCAAGGACTCGGCGCACTACCTGCTGTCCTGGTACTACGCCTGGGGTGGCGCGTACGACGCCAGCGCGGGCTGGTCCTGGCGGATCGGTTCCAGCCACAGCCACTTCGGCTACCAGAACCCGTTCGCGGCCTGGGCGATGACCAACGTCAACGAGCTGAAGCCGAAGTCCCCGACCGCGGTCGGCGACTGGCAGAAGAGCCTCGACCGGCAGCTGGAGTTCTACACCTGGCTCCAGTCGGCCGAGGGCGGCATCGCCGGTGGCGCCACCAACAGCTGGGACGGTAGCTACGCCCAGCCGCCGGCGGGCACCGCCACCTTCTACGGCATGTACTACGACGTCGACCCGGTCTACAACGACCCGCCGTCGAACCAGTGGTTCGGCATGCAGGTCTGGTCGATGCAGCGCATCGCCGAGCTGTACCTGGAGACCGGCAACACCAAGGCCAAGGCGCTGCTCGACAAGTGGGTGCCGTGGGCGATCGCCAACACCACGCTGGGCACCAACTGGTCGGTCCCGTCCGAGCTGAAGTGGACGGGCCAGCCCGCCAACTGGAACCCGAGCAGCCCGGCGTCCAACACCGGCCTGCACGTGGAGGTCAGCTCCACGGGCCAGGACGTCGGTGTCACCGGCTCCCTCGCCCGGACCCTGATCGCCTACGCGGCCAAGTCCGGCAACACGCAGGCGAAGACCACCGCCAAGGGTCTGCTGGACGCGCTCTCGGCGGCCAGCGACAGCAAGGGTGTGTCGACGACGGAGACGCGTGGCGACTACAAGCGCTTCGACGACGTCTACAACGCCGCCGACGGCCAGGGTCTCTACGTGCCGCCGGGCTGGACCGGGAAGATGCCCAACGGTGACACCATCGCCGCCGGCAAGAGCTTCCTGGACATCCGGTCGTTCTACAAGAACGACCCGGACTGGCCGAAGGTCGACGCGTACCTCAAGGGCGGCCCCGAGCCGACCTTCAACTACCACCGGTTCTGGGCCCAGTCCGACATCGCCATGGCGTACGCGGACTACGGGATGCTCTTCCCGAACGGGTGAGTTGACCCCACCGGGTGGGTGGCGCGGCGCCACCCACCCGGAGGCCGACCGGGCCCGGGGGAGCGGACAGCCCGGTCGGCGGGCGGCCTGATTCCCACGGTCAGGCCGGGGGTGGGTCGACCGTCCGGCCGACGCAGCGGAGCGGCCGGCCCACCCCACCATCCGCTTTCCCGCCCCGGCGGTGAAGCGGCGAAAAAAGGAGCGCGCGCGGGATAACGCGACGCCCTGTGACGGAGTACCGTGTTGATCGGAGAGGCCGCTCCCCCCGTGGCGGCCTCTCCCTTAACGTCTGTGCCCCCGGCACCCCGCGCCCCACGTCGGCGGCGGGCGGTCCCGGCTCACCCGGGTTCCACCGGGTGCCGCAACCCCGGATGGCCGGCCGGCAGCGACCGGCGGATCACCACCCAGCTCACCGTCAGCGCCGCCGCCACCAGCGGCCAGGTCAACGCCACCCGGGCCACGGTCAACGCGAGCACCTGCCCGCCCAGCCACAGCGGCAGGAACACCGCCACCCGCAGCACGTAGGTGGCCGCCCACACCCAACTGCCCCGCCCGTACGCCCGCAGCAGCGCCGGGTCGCGCCGCCACCGCCCCCGCTGGCGCAGTGCCGCCCCGACGACCACACCGAGCAGCGGCCGGCGGACCACGATGCTCACCACCCAGACCAGCGCGCTGGCGAGGTTCGAGAAGACCTGCACCGCGAAGAAGTCGGCCGCCCGGCCGGTCCGCAGCGCCACCACGGCGGCCAGGCACACGGCCAGCAGCCCGATCAGCACCGCCCGGGGGCGGTCCCCGCGCCGCCACCGCCACAGCGCCACCGCCGTGCCGGCCAGCACCGCCACCGCCACCCCGCCGACGACCGACCGTCCGGTCGCCAGCCAGCCGACGGTGAACGCCACCGGCGGCAGGGTCGCGTCGATCGCGCCACCGCGCCCGCCGAGCAGACCGGCCAACGACTCCACCTGCTCCGGCGTCCCCGCCGGCCCCTGCCCTGCCGTCGGCCCCGGCCCCGCGGGCGGCGCGTCGGCCGGTTGCCCGGCCGGCGGCACGGCGTCGGCCGGCTGCGCGTCTGCCGGCGGCAGGGCAGGGGCCGGTGGCGGGGCGTCGGCCGGTGGCTGCGGGGCCGGCCCGTGGGGCGTCGGCGGGTTCCCCGCCGGCGGTCGTCCGTGTCCTGGTGTGCCGGTCACCGTCACCTCCCGTGGTCCCGTGTCAAGGTATCCGGACCGTCCCGGTGGGCCCACGCGCGACGTGCCGCGCGTGCCGCTACGGTGTGCGGGTGCGTGCGACGGCAAGGGGTTGGACCGCGGTCTGGTTGGTCGTGCTGGCGTTGGCCCAGACGGCGGCCTTCCTGCTGGTGTGGCGGTTCGCCGTGCACACCGGGACCGGGCAGTGGCTCGACACCGTCGCGTTGACCGGCAACCGGATCGGCCAGGACCGCATCGACGGTCTGGTCAACCGGATCCTCAACGCCATGTCGGTGGTGTCCCTGCTGGCGGCCATGGTGGTGATCTTCTTCATCGCCCTGATCCGGGGCCGCAAGGCGCTCGCCATCTCGGCCACCCTGCTGATCGCCGGGGCGAACGTCACCACCCAGGTGCTCAAGTACGTCATCGACCGGCCCGCGCTCGGCATCGACCCGCAACGCGACGCGGTCGGCAACAGCCTGCCCAGTGGACACACCACCATCGCCGCCTCGGTGGCGCTGGCGCTGATCCTGGTGCTGCCGGCCAAGGTGCGCGTCCTCGGGGCGTTCCTCGGCACCGCGTACGCCGCCGTCGCCGGGGTGGCCACCCTCTCCGCCGGCTGGCACCGGCCCAGCGACGCGGTCGCCGCCTTCCTGGTCGTCGGGGTCTGGGCGGCGCTGGCCGGCCTGCTGCTGCTGGTGTTCCAGCACGAGCAGGCGCAGGTCGCCCCCGACGACGCGCACAAGGTGGCCGCCAGCGTGCTCGGCATCGGTGGCCTGCTCGCCGTCCTCGGCTGCGGACTGGCCCTGTCCGGCCTGCTCGACCAGCAGCAGGTGCCGGTGGACGAGCTGACCCGCCGCACCCTGTTCATCGGGTACGCCGGCAGCGCCGCCGGGATCGCCGGCACGATGGGCGTGGTGGCGGCGCTGGTGCTGCTGTCCGTGCACCGCCTGGTGCCCCGTTGGAAGGGCTGACCGGAGGCCGGGGCCGGCACCTGGTGCCCGTGGCCGCCACGGCGTTCCGGGCCGAGTGCGCCCGGCTGGGGGTGGTCCTGTCCACGCTGACCGACGCGGACCTGGACCGGCCCACCCCGTGCCCGCCCTGGGCGGTCCGGGATCTCGTCGCCCACGTCCGCACGGGTGCCGGACGCCTGGTCGACATGCTCGCCGCGCCCGCGCCGCCGCGCGCCGAGGTGGACGCCGCCGGCTACTTCGGCCCGGCGAAGTTCACCCCGCAGGTCGACGCCGACCGGATCGCCAGCGCCCGGCGGGCGGCCCGCGGTCCCGCCGCCCCGACCGGGTCCACGGAAGCGGTGGCTGCCGCGGCGGCCTTCACCGCCGCCTGGCGGGCCACCGACGCGGCGGTGCGGGCGCAGTCCGCCGACCGGGTCGTCCGCACCCGCCACGGTGACCCGATGACGGTGCACGAGTTCCTGGTGACCCGGGTGGTGGAGGTCGGCGTGCACGGGCTGGACCTGGCGGTGGCGCTGCACCGCGAGCCGTGGCTCACCCCCGCCGCCGCGCGGGTGATCGCCGACCTGGTCACCGGGGGACGACCGGTCCCGGACGGGCTCGGCTGGGACCTCCTCACCCTGGTCCGCAAGACCACCGGCCGGGCCCCGCTCACCGCCGCCGAGCGGCGGATCACCGCGGCGCACCCCTGGCCCCACCTGTCCCTCACCGCCCCCACCTGACCCACCCCGCGTTGCTGCGCCTCCGCGTTGCCGTGCCCCGGTGATCAAGAGGTTCGCGTCAATTCTGATCATCAACGTGACGCAAACCTCTTGATCACCGGGGCCAGACCGGTGGGGCGGGTGGGCGAGGGGTGGGGTGGGTGGGGGTTACAGGGGTGGGGCGGGGGGTTCCGGGGGGTGGCCCCGGGCCCGGCGGGCGTCGGCCGCCGCGACCCCGCCGAGCACCAGCGCGGCCACCGTGGCGGAGAGCAGCGGCACCACGTGCAGCAGCAGCGGGAAGAGCACGACCAGCAGCACCGCCGCGAGCCACCGCGACGGCGACACCCGGCCGAAGACCTCGTACTCGAAGCGGGCGCGGGCGAGCAGGAACAGCACCGGGCCGCCCACCACCAGCACCACCCACGCCGCCTCGGGGGAGGTGAGCGGGTGCTCGATGGTCAGCTCGTACCCGATCGCCGTACCGACCAGCCCCACCACCATCGCCAGGTGGGTGTCCGCCGCCGAGCGGCCGGTGTCCGACGGGTGCCGGGACCGCACCACCGCCTCGGCGAGCACCTGCCCGGCCCGCTGCACGTAGATCCGCCACAGCAGCACCGAGGTCACCAGCGCGACCGCGAACGCGCCGGTCCGGGCCGGATCGAACGGTCCCGTGCTGTACGCCAGCCCGCCCACCAGGATCGTCTCGCCCAACGCGACCAGGAAGAACTGCTGGTACCGCTCGGCCAGGTGCTCCCCGGCGACGTCCCAGCGGCTCGCCCTCGACCGGCCCAGCCCCGGCACCGGCCAGCCGAACCGGGCGGCCAGGTACTCCACGACCAGCGCCAGCGCCCAGAGCAGTCCCCGCGGGGTGGGCGACAGGAACGCGCCGGTCAGCCAGAGCACCCCGGTCGCACCGAAGGTGATCAGCATGCGCAGCTTGAGCCGCCGGTACTCGTGGCTGCCGAGGGCCAGCAGCAGCAGACCCGGGCGGGACACCTGCGTCACCACGTACGCCACCGCGAACGCCAGGCCGGTGGAGGTGAACGCGCGGGGGATCGCCACCCCCATCACCATGCTGCCGACCAGGGCGGTGATCACCACGAACTGGAGCCAGCCGTGGTGCGGGTCGTACCGGCTGGTCGTCCACGCGGTGCCCTGCCAGACCGCCCAGAGCGCGAGCAGTAGCAGCAGCGTCTTGACGCCCCCGGTGACCGGGGACCAGCCGGTGGTGCCGCCGGGCTCCAGGGCCAGGTCCTCGAAGGCGCGGAACGAGATCCGGGTGAGCGCGAAGACGTACACCAGGTCGAAGAAGAGTTCCAGGAACGTGGCCCGCTGGGCCGGGCCGGTACGCCGCAGCGGGGCGGCCCCCTCGCCGCCCGTCATGATCGTCGGCAGTCGCCGTCGGCCCGGCCCACCAGGGGTTCGTAGCATCCCGGACGGCTGCTGCGGCGGGCATCGCCGAATCCACTCCGGTGCCGGCCTTGTTCCGGCCGGGGCGAGCGGGCACGATCGACCGGATGACGAACCGATGGGGCTTCACCGTGCCGCTGACCGGTGTCCCGCTCGCCGAGCACGCGGCCGGTTACGCGGCCCTGGCGCAGGCCGGTTTCACCGACCTGTGGTCGTCGGAGGTCAACGGCACCGACGCGTTCACCCCGCTGGCGCTGGCCGCCGCCTGGCAACCCGGGCTGCGGCTGGGCACCGCGATCACCCCCGCCTTCACCCGGGGGCCGGGTCTGCTGGCGATGAGCGCGGCGGCGCTGGCCGAGGCCGCCCCGGGCCGGTTCGCCCTCGGTATCGGCGCGTCCTCCCCGGTGGTGGTGGGGGACTGGAACGGGGTTCCGTACACCGAGCCGTTCCGGCGTACCCGTGACCTGCTGCGGTTCCTGCGGCCGGCGCTGCGGGGCGAGACGGTCGACGGGGCGTTCGACACGTTCCGGGTGCGCCGGTTCACCCTGGAACGCCCGCCGGCCAGTCCACCGCCGGTGCTGCTGGCCGCCCTGCGGCCGGGGATGCTGCGGCTGGCCGCCGCCGAGGCCGACGGGGTGATCCTCAACTGGCTGGCCGCCGGCGACGTCGCGCAGGCCCTGGCCGAGCTGACCGGGCGCGGTCCCGGCTTCGAGGTGGTCGCCCGGATCTTCGTCTGCCCCACCGAGGACGCCGGCTACGCCCGCACCCTCGGCCGGCGGTTGATCACCAGTTACCTCACCGTTCCCGCGTACGCGGAGTTCCACCGCTGGCTGGGGCGCGAGGACGTGCTCGGTCCGGTCTGGGCGGCCTGGGCGGCAGGTGACCGGCGGGCCGCCGCCGCGGCCGTGCCCGACGAGGTGGTCGACGCGCTGATCCTGCACGGTTCGCCCGAGCACTGCCGTGACCAGGTCCGCCGTTACGCCGACGCGGGGGTGGACGTGCCGGTGCTGGCCCTGCTGCCCACCCCGGAGGTGACCGCCGGTGGGGCCGCCGCCCTGGGTGGGCTGATCAGCCGGCTGGGTCCGCCGTCGGCGGTGGACGCCGGGCGGCCGGCGGAGGCGGGGCTGAGATGAACCTGACCGACCGGGTGGTGGTGATCACCGGGGGAGCGGGGGGTATCGGCGCGGCGCTGGCCCGTCGGTTCGCCGCCGAGGGGGCCGCCGCCGTCGTCCTGGCTGATCTCGACGCCCGCGCGACCGCCGCCGTCGCCGAGGCGGTCGGCCCGGTCGCCCGGGGGGTCGCTGTCGACGCCGCCGACGAGGGCCAGGTCCGTGACCTGGTCGCCGACACCGAGCGACGGTACGGCCGGATCGACCTGTTCTGCGCCAACGCGGGCGTGGCCACCGGCGTCGGCATCGACGCCCCCGACGCCGACTGGGACCGCGCCTGGCGGGTCAACGTGCTGGCCCACGTGTACGCCGCCCGTGCCGTGCTGCCCGGCATGCTGGCCCGGGGCGGCGGTCACCTGATGCACACCTGCTCGGCGGCCGGGGTGCTGACCGCGGTCGGCGACGCCCCGTACACCGCCACCAAGCACGCGGCGGTCGGGTTGGCCGAGTGGCTGGCGGTCACCTACCGGGACCAGGGCATCCGGGTCAGCGCGCTGTGCCCGCAGGGGGTGGACACCCCGATGCTCGCCGACGGGCTGGCCACCGGTCACCTGGCCGCGCGGGTGATCGCCGCCTCGGGCCCGGTGCTCACCCCCGACCAGGTCGCCGACGCGGCGGTCGCCGGGCTGGCCGAGGAACGTTTCCTCATCCTGCCCCACCCGGAGGTCGCCGGGTACGCGCTGCGCCGCGCGCAGGACCCGGACGGTTGGCAGGCCGGCCTGCGCAAGCTGGTCCGCCGGCTGCGCGCCGCCGGTCCACCCCCCGCGTAACCGCCCCGTCCCGGCACTTCACAGTGCTCCGGTTCCGCGCCGGGGGCCGGTCAGCGGGGCCAGCGCAGCGGGCCGGGGTGGACCGACCAGAGCAGCCGCCGCCAGCCGGGGCGGGCCGCCCGCAGCGCCGCCGCGTACCCCTCGGCGATGTCCCGGGCCCGGTCGGCCTGGGCGTCGGTCAGCGTGCCGGGGGCGAAGGCCGCCTGGTTGAGCAGCCCGGCCAACTCGGTCAGCCCCAGGTCCCCGGCGCGGGCGGTGTCCGGGACGGGAGGGGAACCCCCGGCGCGGGCGGTGTCCTCGGCGAGGGCGTGCCCGGCCCGGTCGGCGACCTCGGTGGCGGACAGGTCCCCGCCGACCGGCCGTCCGGACAGCCGCAGCGCGTCGGTGGTGTGCCGCCACGCGCCGCCGACCCGGGTTCCCGGGTCACCCCGGCCCAACCGGGCGCGGGTCTGCGCCCGACGACGCCAGGCCAGCACCCCGAGGGCCACCCCGGGCAGCAGCAACCCGCCGGCACCGGCACCCAGCAGTAGCGGCGTCCGCCCGCCGCGCTCCCCGGTGGTGGTCCGGCCCGGTGCGGCCAGCGCCGGCGGGGTGGCCGACGGGGTTCCGGTCGGCTCGGGCACCTCCGACGGCGGCGGGCTCGGCGGGGCCGGCCGGAAGTCGTCCTCCACCGGCCGGGGCGCGGTGTCCGGGCGGGGCCGGGGGTCGAACGGCACCCACCCCACCCCGGCGAAGAGCACCTCCGGCCAGGCGTACGCGTCGGCGGCCCGTACCGGCCCGTCGCCCCGGGCGGTGAACCCGACCACCACCCGGGTCGGCAGGCCGGTCAACCGGCCCAGCACCGCGAAGGCGGCGGCGAACTGCTCCGAGGTGCCCCGCTGGCCGCCGCCACCGCGCGGTCCGAACAGGAAGAACTCCAGGTTCGGGTACGCGTGCCCGCTCGGCGCGTCCGCCACCAGCCGGTAGTGCTCGGCGAGGAACTGCTCCACCGCCGCCGCCCGCGCGTACGGGGCGCCGTTCTCCTCGGCCAGGTGGGTGGCGAGCCGGCGTAGCCGTTCCGGTGTCCCGTCGGGTACCCGCAGCACCCGGGCCACCTGCGCCCCGGCCGGTACGTCGGCGGTGGCGAGCAGGTTCGCGTCCAGCCGTTCCCGCGCCGAGGTGACCGTGTACGTCAGCCCGGGGGTCAGGCCCTCCGGCCGGATCAACGTGCCGCTCTGCGGGTCGTACGCCACCCGGGTCCCGTCGACGGTGCGGGGGGTGGCCACCGCGGGCAGCAGCCGACCGGTCAACCCGGCCACGGTGATCTCCTGCCGGACGGTGTCCGACGCCTGCGGGTCGCCGCCGGGCAGGACCCGACCGGCGGTGCGGTAGGTCGCCCCGACCCGCCAGGTCACCCCGTCGTAGTCGCTGAGCACCGCCAGCCGGATCGTGGTCGGCCCGTCGCCCGGGGCCCGGGTCGACACGTCCAGCAGCTTCTGCTGCGGTTCCAACGCCCAGCCGGAGATCCGGATCAGCGGGTTCTCGTCCAGCGACTCCACCCGGGGCGGCGGCACGTAGCGGCGCGGGTCCACCGGCCGGTCGTCGATCCGGCCGGCGAGGGCCGGCCCGAGCAGCGCCGCTGACCCGACCACCACCGCCACCCCGGCGGCGGAGACCACCGTCGCCCGGACCCGAACCGGGCCGCGTACGGCAGGCGGCAGCCCGGCGGCCGGGTCGCCGCCCGCCGTGCGGCCGGCGGCCAGGGCGAGCGCGACCAGCCCGGCGAAGACCACCGACGACCCGACCGCCGGTTGGGCGTTCGGGCCGACGACGTAGACGGCCCCGGCGTACAGCGCGGTGGCCGGGAGGAAACCGAGCAGCACCCGGCCGGCCCGGAGTGCGACCTCGGCACCGGCCAGCCCGGCCAACCAGGCGGCGACCACCGGCACCAGCACGGTGTCCGGGGCCGGTTCGACCGGGATCATCGCGGTGAGCAGTCGGGGCACCGCGTTGGCGGCGGCGTCGGCGGTCACGTCGAGGAATCCGCCCGGCAGGTCGGCGTGTGCGGCGGCGAGCCGCACCGACCAGGCCGTCGCGCCGAGCATGGCGGCCACCGACAGCGGCGCCACCTGCCAGGAGGGCAACCGGCGGGCGGCCACGCTGACCAGCACCGCCGCCAGGGCCGCGCCGGTCACCAGCCGGGTCAGCAGGTCACCTGCGTACACCCGGTCGAGCGCCACGCCGGCCAGGGCGATGGCGGCGACGAGCGTCGCCGGCACCACGGCCGCCCGCAGCATCCGGGCGGCGGCCCGGCCCGGCCCACCGCCGGCCGGACCGTCCGTCCGTGCCCGGTGCGGTGCGGCGGCGTCGGGCCGGTCGGTCACCGTCACCATCGGCCGGTCGCGTCCCACGCGGCGGCGAACGCCGCGCCGTCGACCGCGTCGAGCACCACCGGCCCGGCCGCCGTCGGCGTCGGCCCGGCCGCCCCCAGCACCCCCACCAGCACCGACGGGTACGCCCCGCGTAGCGCGCCCACCCGTCCGACGTCGTCGCGGCCACCGGGGCCGGTGAGGAAGACCAGCGTGTCGCCGGGCCGGTCGGCGCGCAGCCGGGTCAGGGTGGCGTCCAGCGCCGCACCGTCGCGGTCACCGGTCGTCGCGTCGTCGGGCCGCCGGCCCGGGGGGTCGGTCAGGGTCACCGCGGCGAGCCGGTCCAGCGGCGGGTCGGCCGTCGCGTCGTCGGCCGGGCAGACCAGCAGCAGCACCACCGGCAGGTCCTGCCGGAACGCGGCCACCACCAGCGACGCCGCCGCCTCGCAGGCCGCCTCGAACGACGCGGCCACCCCGGCGGACCGGTCCGGGTGGGCGGCGGCCCGGTTGTCCAGCAGCACCACGATCCGGGGCAGGCTGGTGTCCACGTTCTCCCGCACCATCAGCTCACCCACCCGGGCGCTGGTGCGCCAGTGCACCCGACGCAGCTCGTCACCGACCACGTACTCCCGTAGCGAGTCGAAGGTGATCGACCCGTGCGGCACCCCGTCGGTCCGCCCGTCGAGGCTGCGTCCCGCCCCGGTCGGCACCGCCGTCAACGGGTGCACCCGGGGATGCACCCGGACCACCGCCGTCGGCCCGTACGCGCGGGTCGCGGCGTACAGGCCCAGCGGGTCGCGGCGGGTCACCCGCAGCGGCCCCACCGGCAGCACCCCGCGTCGACGGGTCGGCACGTCGTAGGAGAGGCCGGTGTCCCGGCCGGGGCGCAGCCGCAGCACCGGTACCGGCACCGGCCGGCCCGCGCACCGGTCCTCGGCCAGCAGGCTGCCCACCCGCAGCCGTCCGGCGTTGCGGACGGTCAACGCCATCCGGGCCGGCTCGCCCACCGCCACCCGGTCCGGGTCGGCGGTGCGGGACACCACCAGCCGGGGGGTGCGGGCCGCCGCCAGCACCGTCTGCCCGACCGCCACCGTGCCCGCCGCCCCCAGCACGGCCAGCTCCGGGTAGGCGAACCGTAACCCGGCGCCGAGCAACGCGGTCGCGGCGACGAGTAGCCCGGTACCCCGGGCGGTGAGCCCCACGCCCGGCCCGCTCAGCCGTGCGTCGGGGTCGAACTGCCCGAGGGCAGCGGCACCGGCACCGACGCCACCGCCTGACGCAGCACGTCGGCGGCGGTCACCCCGCGCACCTGCGCGTCGGCGGTGAGCAGCAGCCGGTGGGCGAAGACCGGTTCGACGAGCGCCTTGAGGTCCTCGGGCATGATCCAGCCCCGGCCGTCGATCAGCGCGTACGCGCACGCCGCCCGGGTCAACGCGATCACCCCACGGGGGCTGACCCCCACCCGGACCTGCGGATGCTGCCGGGTGGCCGTGGCCAGCCGGACGGCGTACCCGTAGAGGGGTTCGGCGATGTGCACCCGGCGGGCCATCCGGACCATCTCCCCGACGGTGGCCGTGTCGGTGACCGGTTGCAGCGAGTCGGGGGAGCGGACCGTCGCCCCGCGTAGCACCTCCACCTCGACGGCCTCGTCCGGGTACCCCACCGACAGTTTCACCAGGAACCGGTCCAGCTGCGCCTCGGGCAGCCGGTACGTGCCGTCCATCTCCACCGGGTTCTGGGTGGCGACCACCAGGAACGGCTGCGGCACCGGATGCCGGACCCCGTCCACCGTGACCGTCCGCTCCTCCATCACCTCCAGCAGCGCCGACTGGGTCTTCGGCGAGGCCCGGTTGATCTCGTCGGCGATGACGATGTTGGCGAACACCGGCCCCGGATGGAACTCGAAGCCCCGGCTGGCCTGGTTGAAGATCGTCACCCCGGAGACGTCGGAGGGGAGCAGGTCCGGGGTGAACTGGATGCGCCGCCACTGGCCCTGCACGGTCGCCGCCACCGCCCGCGCCAGGGTGGTCTTGCCCACCCCCGGCACGTCCTCCAGCAGCACGTGCCCCTGGGCGAACAGGGCGGTCAACGCCAACCGCACCACCTCCGGCTTGCCCAGCACGACCGCGTTGACGTTCTCGGCCAGCCGGGCGGCCAGCGCGGCGAAACCCTGGACCTCCGGCTGGCTCAGCGGTGCGGGGGTGTCGTTCACGACGGCGGGATGCTCCTCGGCTACGGCGGCGCTGGTCAGCAGGTGGGCAGCACGGCGATGTCGTCACCGCCGGCCAGGTTGAGCCAGGCCCAGGGGATGTAGTTGCGCCCCTTGTAGTCGACCCGGACCCACCAGGTGGACTGCTTCTGGTCGTTGTAGATCCAGGAGTCGACGTTCTCGCCCTGCCGCCGACAGTACGCCCGCAGCCGGGTGCCCGGCTTCGCCCAACCGACCTGTTTGTCGTTGTCCTGCCGGGGCACCGAGAAGACCTCGTTGCCGTTGCGACCGTCCACATCGGCGTCACAGTAGGTGCGCTGGTCGCCGTCCGGCCCGTTGACGCAGGTCGCCACCCCGTACAGCGGGTCGGTGTCCTGCGCCCGGGTGGCGGTGCCCCGACCGGCGGCGTTGGTGGCCGTCACCGTCACCGTGTAGGCGGTGCCCGGGGTCAGGCCGGTCACCCGCAGGCTGGTGCAGCTGCCCGTGGCGTTCTTCCCGCCGGTGGCGGCGGTGCAGGTCGACTCCCCACCCCCGGCGTCCACGGTGAACCTCACCGTCACCGACGTCGCGTCCGCCGACGACCCGGTCACCGTCACCCGGGGTGCGGCCACCGTCCGGGCGGTGACGCTCGCCTCCGGCCCCGGTCCGGCCTCGTTGACCGCCCGCACCCGCACCAGCACGTTCTGCCCGTCGCCCAGCCCGGTGACGGTCGTGTCGGTGCCGGTCACCTCGCTGGTCCGTCCGCCCACGTCCACCTGGTAGCGGGTCACCGGGCGGCCGTTCGCCGCCGCCGCCGACCACTGCACCGCGACCGTGCCCGCCCGGTCGGCCACCGTCGCCGCCCGCAGGCCCTCAGGCTGCCCCGGCGCGGCGAACGGCACCACCGGGTCACTGAGCGGGGAGGCCACCGAGGCGGCCCCCCGGTCGCTGACCGCGATCACCGTGAACGCGTACTGGGTGCCGTAGGTCAGCTCACCGGCCGGCACCACCAGTTCGGTGCGACGCGACTCGCCGACCGGGGCGTTCGCGCCGGCCGAGGTGGCGGTCACCGCGTACCGGGCGATCCGGTTGCCCTGGCCGTCGGCGGCCGGCCACCGCACCAGCACGGTGCCGTCGGGGCGGGCCTGCGCGCTGACCCCGGCCGGTGGGGCCGGCACCGCCGAGGTCGGGGTCACCGGGTTGCTGCGCCGGGCCGGGCCGTCGCCCCTGCCGTTGGCCGCGTACACCGTGAACGTGTACGTCGACCCGTTGGTCAGCCCGGTGACCTCCAGCGACCGCTGGTTCGCCCCCACCTCGTGCCGACGCCCGGCGCCCTGCACCACGTACCGCAGCACGGCCGAGCCGTTCGCGGCGGCGGGCCGCCAGGCGATCCGGGCCCGCGCGTCCCCGGCGGTGGCGGTGACCTGACCCGGCGCGCCGGGCTTGCCCACCCGGGGCTTCGGCGGCGGAGGCGGCGGGGGCGGGTCCGGCGGCGGGTCCCCGCCCAGCACGTCGTTGGCGTACTTGTCGACGGTGCGCACCCGGTGCGCGTCGTCGACCACCCGGGCGGTGGCCGAACCCGGGGCATTGATGAACAGGTGGTTCTCCCGCACCTCCAGCTCCAGCGGGCCTCTCGTGCGGCCCGGCCGGATCGTCTCCACCAGATGCCCGACCCCGTCGAACGCGTAGATCGCGCCGGTGACCCCGTCGGCGCAGTAGAACCGGCCTGCCCAGGCCACGGCCGGCCCGACCCGGTCGCCGCTGCCCGGCACGACGAACCGGGTGACCACCCGGCCGTCGCCGACGGCGAGCACCCGCCGTTGCCCGCCGATCGTCACCGGCACCACCGGGCCGCTGGTGCGCGTCGGCACCGCGCCGCCCGCGGCGGCCTCCAGCACCGTACGCCGGGTCTGTCCGTCCCGGACCGTCACCAGCGTGCCCGTGGTGCGGTCCAGCACCGCCACCCCGTCGTCCAGGGTGGACAACGTCAACTCGTGACTCGGCTCGGCCACCGGATGCGTCTGCACCCGCCGAGGCCCTCCGACGTCGGCCGCCCCCGACGCCGGCCCGGACGGCAGCGTGGCGGCGGTGACCGCGGCGACGGTGCCCTCCGACGGCACCGCGATCCACAACCGGCCCCGACCGTCGAACGCGCCGGCGGTGATGCCCGGCGGGAACAGCACCGGGTCACCCACCGGCACCAGCGAACGGGGATCGAGCTGACGCACCACGCCGCGCACCGCGTCCACCACGAAGGCGGCGTCGTCGTGCAGCACCACGTTGACCCCGAGACCGGGCGTGGTGGGGGTGGTCGCGGTGATCTGGAGGGTGGCCAGGTCCAGCGCGCTCACCTGGCCGGTCTCCAGGTCGCGCAGGACGAGCAGCCGGTCGGTCTGGGTGACCTGCACCGGATGCTGCCGGGCCCCGGGAACCTCCTTGCGGGTGTCCACCCTGGCGGTGATCCCGTTGACCCGGGCCAACTCGCCCCGCGTGCTGCTCCACAGCCAACTGCTGGCGTCGAAGCTGGCCAACGCCTCCTCGGCGGCGCCCCGACCGAGCAGGGTGAGGCCCAACGCCGCCACCAGCGCGGTCACCGTGCCGACCGTGACCAGCCCACCCCGCCACCGGGACCGTCGGCGGGACGCGCCGTCCCCGGCGCTAGCGGCATCGTCGATGCTGGCCACAGCGGGTCGCCCTCCGTCCGGTGGCCTCAGGCGGCGTGCCGGGTGCCGGCCGCCCTCGCCTGAACCGTGGCACATCATAGGGGTCGATCCGGGACGAGGAAACCCGGACCGTTCCGCTTCGGACACCCAGCGTGCCGGTTCGGTGGGGTGTCCTGCCGTCGCGGCGCAGGCCGGAGCCGTCGGTCAGCCTCCCCGCCCGGCCGCCCCTGGCCGGCCGTCGCGCTCAGCTGCTCGGCGACGGCCGGACCCGGTCGGTGCAGACCTGACCGGAGGTGGCGAACGAGTCCGTCGAGTAGACCGCCAACACGGTGAAGCAGTAGTCCACCTCGGCGTTCAGCCCGTTGACCGTGAAACTCGTCTGTCCCGGGTCGACGGTCGCCATCACCCCGAGCGCCCGACCCGTGCGTCCACCCGCGACCATGAACGGCACCGAGCCGCCGCTCGGGTCGGACCAGGTGACCGTGATGGTGGCCTCGTCGTCCCGCAACTTCAGGTCGGCCGGGGGTGGACCGGCCGTCTGCCGGGGGGCGGTGCCGGTCGACCGCTGCGGCCCGTCCCCGTCCCGGCCCAGAGTCAGCGCGCCGACCGTGCCCCCGGCGACCAGCACCAGGATCACCCCCGCCACCACGGCCACCGTCCGGCCCCGGCGGCGCGCCCGCCCGTCCTGCACCGGGTACGACGGCGCAAGCTCCGGATATCCCGTTCCCTCCACCGCCGGCGGTACGCCCCGGTCGGTGCCGTGCTCCCCGCCTCCTGGGCCGGCTGCCCCGGTGACCGGTCCGGGCTCCACTGCTGCCGGTGGCGCGGACTCCGTGGTCGCCCACGGCGCGGGCTCGTGGGTGGCGGTGGGTGCCCTGAACTCGTGCGTACTGTCCGATGCCGGTGATCCGAAGTCCGTTCCCGGTGCCGGCGGGTGCCCCGCATCCGGTGGCGACCCGGGGACCTGCCCCGAATCCGACGGCCATCCCGGGGTCTGTCCCGTGGTCGGTGGCCATCCGGGGGCCTGCGCCACCACCGGCGGTGATCCGGCGGTCCGTCCCGGGTACGGCGGCGGACCGGTGGTCTGTTCGGTAGCTGCCGGCGGATCGGTCATCGGTACCAGCGGCATGATGATCGACCGACCCGATGCGACGTCGTCCCACGTCGGGTCTTCGACGGAAGCCTCGTCGTCCCCGCCCGCGTCGCCGACCGTCCCGGTGGGGCCCGCGGTCCATGCCGGCACGGGCGTGCCCCCGGCGTCCCCGCCAGGTGGGGCGTCGAGCGGTGCAGCGGTCAGCCCGGTCCGCAGGTCGACATCTCTGCCGGCTGCGGGCACCGGTGGTGGGACGGCTGCCTGCCCTGCCGCCGGTGCTGCTGCCGACGGGATCGTCGTAGCCGCCGGCGGTGGGGCTGCCGACGGGACGTTCGGAGGCACCGGCGGCGGGACGGTGGACGACGGGGGCGCCGCTGGTGCCGGTGCCGCCTGCGATGGTGCCGGTGGTGCGGGGTGCGGCTGCGACGCTGCGGAGGCCGTCGGGAGACCGTCGGGTGCGGCCAGGACAGACGGCGGAGCGGATTCGACGGCGGACGCGGGACCGGCGGTGTCCCCGGAGGCTGTGGCGGGAACCGGGCCGGCCGTACCGCCAGGTGCTGCGGTGGGTGCCGGGTCGGTGGCGGTATCGCCGGACGTCGCCCCGGGTACTGCGTCGGCCGGGTCGGCGGATGACGCTGCGGGTGCCGTGCCGCCGGATGCGGTCGCCGCCGGGGTTCGGGCGGGGTCGGGGTGCTGGTCCTCCAGCAGGGGGCCGATCTGCTGGACCTGTACCGTCGGCCGGTCCCAGCCCGGCGCGGGTGGGGTCGCAACCGGGCCCGGCGCGGGCGGGACAGCGGGAATCACCGCCGAACCGGGCGCGGACGGTGGTGCGAGAGTCGGCGCGTCGACGGGTTCAGTACCCGGTGCGGCCCGGTCGCCGGTCGGGGCGGGCGGTGCGGCGGTGGGCGGTGCGGCGGTGGGCAGGGGGTGGACCGGACCGGCCTCACCCGGCGCGGGCGGAAGGGCGGTCGGCTGCCCGTGCCGGATGGGTGCGCCGTCCGCTGGCCCGCTCGGCTGGCCGGGGCCGGCGGTGGGCACGGTGGGGATCGGGACCGGACGCCCGTGCTGGGCCGGGGGACCGGACGGCCCCCCGGACGTCGGTCCGGGGTGCGGTGCGGCCGGGGGAGCAGCCGACCGGTCGGGTGCTCCCGGCGGGACGGCACCGCCCGTCGGGACCTGCAGGTGCGGCGGTGCCCAGGGCGAGGCGGGTGGTGCGCCACCGGAGACCGGAGCGGGTGACGCCGGGTACCCCTGCGCCGGGGCTGCCTCCGGGGCGGCATCCGGTGCGGGTGCAGCGGCGGGGGGTGGGCCCGGCGGTGACGCCGGCGGCCCGGATCGTGGTGCGGTGGAGGCCGGATGGGGTCGGGGTACGCCGGGCCGGTGGGTGGGCTGGACGCCGTACATCTGCCGGGGCAGTGGCACCCGGGGCTCGGCGTCCGGAGCCGGGCCAGCCGGAGCCGGGCCGGCCGGTGCGGGGCCCGGCCGAGGTGCCGGCGGACGTACCGGCTGGATCGACGCAGGCGCGTGGCCTGCCGGGGTCGGTGGGCCCGGTGCGGCCGGGGTAGGGGGTGCGGAGACCGGGTGGGGCGACGGCGGTGCCGACCCGGGCCGGGGCGTCGGGAGGGGCCGGTATCCCTGGTGCGCGGCCGGCGGGGTGTGGCCGGGAGGTACCGACGGGGGAGCCGGCGGCGGGGGCGCAGCCGCGGCACCGGGGGACAGGGAGGGGGGCTGGCCGTCGGGGATTCCGAGGTACTGACGGGCGGCGCGTACGGCGGGATGCTGCTCGCCGAGCGCGGCGGGCCCGGCAGTGGCCACCCGGGTGTAGTTGCGGCGGGCCTCGTGCCGGTTGCCCAGTTCCTCGGCGACCCCGGCCAGGTCGAAGGCCAGGGCCAGCATCAGCGGGTCGGCCGGGTTCCACCGCCGCTCGCCGGCCGCATATGCCTCCTCCAGCACCCGCCGGGCGGCGGCCGGATCGTCGGCCTCCCGGTGCAGCCTCGCGAGCAGGTGCGCGGTGCCCATGATCTCCGGGTGGTCCTCACCGTACGCGGGACGGGCCGAGGCGATCGTGTCGGTGAGCAGCCGGCGGGCCGCCGACAGGTCACCGGCGGAACGCAGGGCGAGGGCCCGGTGCTGGACTGCGGCGAGGGGTGAGGGTACGGACACGCAAGCAATGCTGCCGTCTGAGCGGGTCCGGACGCTACCCGCCCGCTCCAGCCGCGTCCTGACCTGCGATGATCCGGCTCCCGCCGGTGGGTCGGGCGGCGATGTGCATGATCCATACGGGCCGTGTACAGTAATGCCCCGTGCGGCCCACCAGGGCGGCTGACCGGGGTGAGAGCCACCGGAGCCGACACGGTAGGCTGGACGGGCAAGTCCGGGTGGCGGAATGGCAGACGCGCTAGCTTGAGGTGCTAGTGCCCGTATAGGGCGTGGGGGTTCAAGTCCCCCCTCGGACACCAGTACGAACGACACAGGCTTTGGGTCGCTGACCTGGCAGAACTCAGGTTAGCGGCCTTGATCGTTTTTCGGGCTGTTTGCCGCCGTGGGAACACGGGCCCGGACGAGCCCCGCCGCATGACGCCGCCGGGCCAATCTTGTGCTCGGCGATCTAGACGGTTGAGGTCCCACTGTTGCCGCATACAGGTGCGTCGGCGGTAGAGCCCGCAGGACACCGGGTCGAGGCCGCCGCGTTCACGTGGAGGAACGGTGGCATCAGTCGAGAAGAGGACGACGAAGAACGGCAAGAGCACTCGGTGGTGGGTGAAGTGGCGTAAGGGCGGCCGCCGCGAGAACCCGTGAAGCAGCCGCACGTTCGACTACCAGGCCGACGCGAAGCGCTTCAAGACGCTGGTCGAGGTCGCCGGAGAGCGGATGCCGACGCCGGATCAGCTGGTCGAGCACGGCCTCGCCGAGCTCTTTCCCGCCGGCGTGGCCGCCCCGGCACCGGAGCCCGCCGAGCATGTGCTGACGTTCCGGGCGTACGCCGAGGAGTGGCTGGGCCAGCTGGTGAAGCCGCATCCGGAGACGGTGCGCAAGTACTGCGAGCGCCTGGAGAAGC
The DNA here is from genome assembly GCF_002210435.1 of Micromonospora wenchangensis. Lineage (GTDB taxonomy): Bacteria > Actinomycetota > Actinomycetes > Mycobacteriales > Micromonosporaceae > Micromonospora > Micromonospora wenchangensis. The sequence continues at coordinate 53,059 of NZ_MZMV01000030.1, read as the reverse complement.
ACGTCTTCCCGCGGCTGGACGACCGGCCGATCGCAGAGATCAACCGGCGGGAGATGCGCGAGTGGCAGCAGGCCCTGCGCGACGCCGGCCTCTCGGCGAAGACGATCGCCAACATCCGGGGCGAGACGGTGGTGCCGATCTTCAAGGCGGCGTGCCGCCCCGGCGAGGACGGCGAGGCCGCCGTGCGGACGTCGAACCCGATGGACGGGCTGCCGCTGCCCGAGGGCCCGCGCGCCGAGCGGGACATCCTGGAGAGCCCGGACGAGGCCCGGCTGTTCCTCGAGGCGGCGTACGCGGTCGACCCGGAGGCGGCGGACCTGCTGTGCAAGCTGTCGACGGGGCTGCGCTGGGGTGAGGTGAGCGCCCTGCCGCCCTGGGCGGTCAACGTCGCCCGCAGCACGGTGTCGATCGTGCAGGTCCTGCGGAAGGTGAACCGGCGGTGGGTGGTCGAGACCAAGCCGAAGACGAAGCAGGGCTACCGGGAGGTGCCGCTGACCGCCGCCGTGGCGCGGATGGTTGCCGAGCGGTGCGCGGCCGCCAGCCGGGAGCCGGGCCGGCAGTTCGTGTTCGTCGCGCCGCGCGGCAACCACTGGCGGTACGAGGACTTCTACGAGGGACGGTGGGTGAAGATCCGCGACCTGGCGCGGGAGAAGGGCCTGTCGCGCCGGATGACCATCACGGGCTGCGGCACTCGCTGCTGACGCTGCTCGCGACCGAGGGCGTGGACCTGGCGGCGCAGCGGACGATGGCCGGGCACGCCAGCGTGACGACGACGATGAACATCTACGTGCACGCCACGCGGCGGCACCACGAGCCGGTGCGGCAGATCGTGGGGGACTTCCTCGGCGTCGACCAGCTGCGGGCCGTCGGGTAGCAGTCCCCGCACGGCGCAGCGGGCGGTGGCCAATGGGGTTGGGTCGCCGCCCGCTGTCGGCCCAGCCGATACTGACCGGTCGCGCCGCCGCTCCGGGCTCGGCAGCTAGTGCCGTTACCACGAACGTTCACGGTGTTCGGCCTGTCGGCCGGGCGGCGTTGTGGGGGTCAGGCTGTGGCGGTGGCGGATTCTGTACGCGTGCGGCGGCTGAGTGATCAGGAAGGTCAGCAGCTGCTCAGAATCACCCGCCGGGGAACCGGCTCGGCGATCCGACTACGACGGGCGATGGTCGTGCTCGCCTCGGCTGGTGGGAGCACGGTGCCGGCTATCGCCCGTCTGGTTCAGGCGGACGAGGACACGATCCGGCATGTCATCCACCGGTTCAACGAGATGGGGATGGCCAGCCTGGACCCTCAGTGGGCGGGTGGCCGTCCCCGCCAGATCAGTAGCGACGAGGAGCAGTTCATCGTCGAGACGGCCAACACCCGCCCCGAGAAACTGGGACGACCGTTCACCCGATGGAGTGTCCGCAAGCTCGCCGACCACCTGCGTGTTCACTCGCCTCGACGGGTTGGAGTGGGCCGGGAGCGGCTGCGGCAGATCCTGCACCGGCATCGGATCACCTTCCAGCGGACCAAGACGTGGAAGGAGTCCACCGACCCGCAGCGGGATGCCAAGCTCGCCCGGATCGAGTACGTGAGCAGCCACTTCCCGCAGCGGGTGTTCGCGTTCGACGAGTTCGGGCCCCTGGTGATCCGTCCGCAGTCAGGGGCCGGGTGGGCGCCGGAGGGGCATCCGCATCGGCTGCCCGCGAACTACCACAAGCTGCACGGTGTCCGGCAGTTCCACGGCTGCTACTCGGTGGGTGACGACCAACTCTGGGGCGTCGTGCGCCGTCGCAACAGCGCCGCGAACACCCTCGCCGCCTTGAAGTCGATCCGAGCCGCGCGTCCGGACGGGGCGCCGATTTACGTCATCCTGGACAACCTGTCTGCGCTCAAAGGCCGCAAGATCCGAGCGTGGGCGGCCCGCAACAAGGTCGCGCTGTGCTTCACCCCGACCTACGCCTCCTAGGCCAACCCGATCGAGGCCCAGTTCGGGCCGCTGCGCACCTTCGTCATCGCCGGCTCGGACCACCCCAACCACCCAGCGTTGACCCGGAAACTGCAGGCCTATCTGCGGTGGCGCAACGCCAACGCCCGCCACCCCGACGTCCTAGCCGCCCAACGCCGCGAACGCGTCCGCATCCGCAGCGAACGCCATCGCCGCTGGGGCCAACCCGCCACCGGCGCAGCCTCACCCCCAAACACTCCGAAACGTTGGTGGTTGAGGCACTGCGTGTGCTGCCCGAGCATCAGGCCTCGCCGGCTGGTGTCGCCCCACCTCGCCAAGCGCATCCAGTAGCCGATTCCTCGCATCCTGCAATCGGACGGGATAGTCCGGCCTGAACACCTCCGCCAGCGAGGTCTCCAACGTCCCGGAGATGCGATACAACGGGGACCATACCGCACGGTCGCGATCGACCAACTCGTCGAAAGCGGCGGTGCCCATCATTCGGTGAAGCCAGTCTGAGAGCACCAACGCCTCGTCCTGGCTAAACCTGATCATGAAGTCGTCCTCCGTCACCGCGCCGAGGCTACCGTCCGCTCCACACCGTGAAAATTCGTGGTCACGGCACTAGGCGGATATGCTCTTGCTCTTCGATCTGTCGATCTGGCAGAATCTCTACGTCCATAGATTACGCAGATTAGGGGGAGGTATGCGGCGGATCGAGATCGATGACGACGTGTATGCCGAACTGGAGCGGAACGTCAAGGGCTTCGAGCAGCCGAACGATGTCCTCAGGCGAATGCTCCTAGAGAAGGGCCACTCCACCGCGGGAAGCCCGGCGGTTCCCAGCCCGGCCGCGCCGTCCATCCCAGGAGCTCTCACCGCCCTCATCGAGAAAGGGTTTGTGAAGGCGGGCGACGCTCTAAGCCACGTCCAGGTGCGGAAGGGGCGGCGCTTCGCCGCGACCGTCGAGGCCGACGGCTGGATCAGGACCGAACTCGGCCGATACAAGGAGCCCTCGCCGGCGCTGGGCAAGCTGGTAGGCACGTCGATCGACGGGTGGGCGTACTGGATTCATGACCCGACGGGAAAGTCCCTTCGACAACTGCGCGCGGAGAGCGGCGCTACCGGCCGGGGAGGCCGCTGAACCAGTATCAATCCCGTCAGGGCATCGGATTCTGGTCGTGCGGGGCGGGTGTAGGCGGAGCTGGTCGTTGGGGTTCTGTCGATGTGCCCTGAGCGATCGGTTGCCGCTACGGGCAGCCGGCCGGCAACTGGAGCGCTGTCGCGCCCGCTGCCTCAGCAGGTGTTCGGATCAATCATAGGAAGGAAGCAAGGGGTGGCTTCCGTGCCCACGCCGGCCAAGGATCCGCAGCGGGCGGTCATCCAGGCCCTGTACGACCACTTCCGCAGCCATGCTGCGTGGCCGGAGTTCGACCGCGTAGACCGCCAGCTCTGGCGAACGGCGAAGATTGACGTCGCCCAGGTGGCCGTCAGCATTCCCGAAGTGTTTCTGGTGACACACGGACCGCGCGGCGTCGCACCCAGAGGCCACGACATGGTGCGGCTTACGCTAGCCGGCATCGAGCGCTGCGACGGAGGCGAGGACGACGTCGAACTCTTCCTCCGTGCCCTGCGCTGGCTAGCGCGATACGAAGACAAGCACGACCCGGAGCCGGGTGAGACGACAGTGACAGTCACCCGAGCCATGCTCGCCAAGGGCCTCCGCGTGCCATTGCGTGAGGCTGGCCGGCTCCGTCGGCTCTTCGAGATGCTCTACTGGGAGCGATGGGGCGGCGAGGGCAATTCGCGCAATCCCGATACAGACGACTGGCGCGTGAAGGTCGGCCGAGATGTAAGGCACTTCTTGCGTGTAAGGAGCGTCGAGGACTTTCTCGAGGCGACAGCGGGCTGGCTCGGGCCTCATGCGCCCACCGTTGTTGAACCCCGTTCTGAACCGTCGACGGCCTCGCTGGAGGAAGCGGCCAGCTACATCGATGAGCGCATCTTCGACCTCATCAAGCAGGCACACGGAGGCCGATGGGACTGCACAAAGCTCCTCGTTCTCCTGCGTGAGCTCGATGACAGCTACCGTGCCGGCAATGCATACGCGGCGCATGCGTTGCTACGTGCCCTGCTGGATCACGTACCACCGCTGTTTGGTCAGTCGTCGTTCGCGCAGGTCGCCAACAACCATCCGTGGGGCCGAACCGACGGCAAGTACGTCAAGCGTCTCGTAGCCTTTCGCGACCAAGCCGACGATGTGATGCACCGCCAGATCGCCAGAATCCCATGCCTGCTGTCCATGGAGGACATGCCGCCCCGTGCCGTGGTCAACCGCTTCCTGGCGGGCTGCGCGGATCAACTCGGCTGACGCCCGGATCGCTGTTGAAGAAGAGGCGTGAGGCGGCCGGTAGAGCGGAGTCGCCGGGCAACCACGAAGGCCGGGACCGGCGGAGCGCGGAGCGTGGCGGGGACAGACAGGTGTTTGTGGTCGAGGGCCTACACGCCGCGCTCAGCGGACCGCACGACGACGAGACGACGAAGGACGCGGAGGTGATCCCGCGGCATGGGGCGGCGGGGCTGACTTCGCGAATGACTGCCCGTAGGGTGCCCTGATGGCAACCGATGACGAGTATCCGGTTCACGGGGTTGACCAGACTCGCGCGGAGCTGGAGGCGCACGAGGAAGGCCCGGCCGGCTATGGCATGGCGTGGGTCGAGTGCGTGCTGACCGGTGACCTGCTCAGCGTGTGGGCGCTGCTGGACGACCCGTATCGCTTGGCCCTGGTGCAGCAGTGGATCCACGCCAACCGGGAGGACGCCGACGTTGCCCGGTTCGACCGCGACGGCCTGGCGCACGATCTGTCGAGCCCGCAGTGTGTACAGCATCCGCTATGGCCGCGCGTGCATGACGCGGTGCTTGCCGAGCTGCGGCGGGATCTGGCCGGGTGGGATGCGGACCGGCTCGGCTTTCTGAGCCGGCCCCGCCCGGTCAGCCCAGGCTATGAGGTGGTGGTGCTGGGGCAGGGCACGGAGATCAGAGTGATTGATCATTCGCGGCCGATGGTTGCCTACCCGATGCTGATGCACCTGACCCAGCGGGGTTGGCTGATTGCCCGCGCTGGTGCCGACACTGCCCCGGTTCCCGGCTGGCCGCCCACCTTCTCGCCCGGCCGGCTCATGATCCGGGTCGACTCCTGACACCGCGACGCCGTGGGTAGCCACGACGGTCACCCCGGCGTCAGCGGGTGCTATGGATGTTCGCCCAAAGGCTGCGGCCTTTGGCCTTGTTGGGTGCAGGGTGCGCCGTAGCGGATGGTGTCCACACGGGTGGTCAGAGCGTAGCCTCACGTTCGGTTCGTGCTGTATCGGCTGCGTTGTCTTGAGTTCAGCAGGAGTTGTCGTCGCCCATGACGAGTGGTGGAAGCGCAAGGTCTGAGCGTTACCTGTACGAGCGGTTGTCGGAAAAGCTGTTTCAGCAACTGTGCAACGCCCTGCTGGTGTTGCAGTACCCCGACGTCTCGTGCTTCCCCGTTGGACAGAAAGACGGTGGCCGGGACGCGGTGCGCAAGGAAGGCCAGAAGCCTGGGGTGATCTACCAGGTCAAGTGGTCCAAGGACGCGGTCAAGAACCCGGTGACGTGGCTGGCCGCCACCATCAAGGAAGAGACGAAGAACATCGAGCGTCTCGTGGCCGAGGGTGCGACGGCGTACGTGCTGATGACCTGCATCGCGGGCACGAGCGCGCCCGGCACGGGCAGAATGGACAAACTCGACGCGGAGCTGGCCGAGTACTCGAAACAGTTCGGCATCCCGATGACGTGCTGGTGGCGCGCAGACATCGACGCCCGGGTGGAAAGCGCGCCCCGGGAACTGGTCTGGTCGTTCTCGGAGATGCTGGCCGGCCAAGATGCGGTGCGGTACGTCATTGAAGCCGACAAGATCGCCGCTCATGAGCAGACTCTCCGCCGGATGCTGCTCAGTCTGATCGCAACGCAATGGGAAGAGGACGCGAAGGTCAAGTTTCGGCAGGTCGAGATGGACACCTATAACCTGCTTGACCTATATGTGGACGTCGAAGCCATCCGCATCGCTAAACCCCGAAACACGACGGCCAAACCAGCAATCACGGCCATTCACATTCCCTCTGATGACGATCCTCTGCCGCGTCCTCCAGAGCACCATTATCTCGGCGATGGGCCCTCGATCCCGCAAGAGGAGGAGCAGCAGGCGCTCGGTGGGGCCGCCCAGTACCTTTTCAACGCGACCCAGCCGTTGATCCTCGTACGAGGCGAGCCAGGCCAGGGCAAGTCGACCCTTGCTCAGTACTTGTGTCAACTCCACCGTGCAGCCTTCCTGCCTGAAGGGGAGTACTTCGCTGGCCCGCGCCCTGAACATGCCGTGAGCGCCCCGAGGCTCCCGCTGCGGGTTGACCTGCGTGACTACGCCCGGTGGTGCTCTGGAGAGGACCCATTCGCCGAGGACGACGCACCATCACCGCGCCGACGACGCCCGAGGCCGCAGCCATCGCTTGAGAAGTTCCTCGCTCACCTGATAACGGCACGCAGCAACGGCGCCGAGGTCGGAGTGGACGCCGTCACCGATGTGATCAGTCGTTTCCCGATGTTGATCGTCCTAGACGGGCTGGACGAGGTAGCCCATCAGGACGCCCGGAAACGTGTTGTAAGGGAGATTGACGAGTTCGCCGCACGGCTGGGTGCCGGCGCAACCGCGCCGCAATTGATCGTAACCACTCGCCCCAACGCCTCGGGCCTGGCGGAACCTTCTGCCGACAAGTTCGAGACCATCGCGCTCGTGCCGCTCAGTCCCGAGCTGCGCTCCGCCTACCTACGCAAATGGGCTGACGCGCGGGGACTGCGCGGCATGGCGCGTAGAGCGTTGGAGGGAACCTTTCGGCAACGATCGATCGAACCCCACATCGCGCAACTAGCTGATAACCCCATGCAGTTGACAATCCTGCTCTATCTAATTCAGAAGCGCGGGGACTCGGTACCTGATGGACGCACTCAGCTCTTCCGGGCGTATATGGAGACGTTCCTGGACCGAGAATCCGAGAAGAGTCAGTCTGTACATGAGCACCGCGACGACTTGGAGGAGGTCACGGCATACCTCGGCTGGCACTTGCAAGCCTCCGCCGAGACAGACCCAGCGGCTGGCCGAGTGCCGACGAGGGCCGTACGTAAGGCCATCTTGAATTACCTGGATGACGTGGAGAAGGACACGGCACTCGTCGACGACCTCTTCACGGCGGTGACCGACCGCGTGTGGGCGTTGACCAGCAAGGTGCAAGGCACCTTCGAGTTCGATATCCAGACGATGCGCGAGTACTTCGCCGCCTCGTACCTTTGGGGATACGCTGGAGCGGACCTGCGTGGCTTTGACAAGTCGACGATCCTGGGAGAACTTGTCCGACGCGCCTATTGGCTAAACACATGCCGCTTTTTCGCAGGGTTTGCTAACCCGAACGAACTGTCCGGCCTGGTTGACGTGCTCGAGGAGGAGTTGGAGGGTCGCCATCGGCCGATGCAAGTTCGGCTTGCCGCCTGGACTTTGCTGCAGGACGGCGTTTTCGCTAGGCAAACGCGCGCGCAACGGCGTGCCGCGAGGCTATTTGCTGACGACCTTAGCGTCCGCCTTATCGACGACGCCCTGCAAGATGGACGTGCCTTCACCTCTCCAAACCGCCCAGTAAAGGCGCTGGCCGAAGACCGTGGTGCCGGATATCTCGTTTCTGTGCTCTTAGAAAAGACCGAGGCGGACCCCAACGCAAACCTGAGCCCAACCCGGACTAGGTTGGCTACGCAGATCGGTGGTGATATCCATGAGTGGTGGTTGCCGCACATGGCGGCGGCTGCGGGTGGTCAAAACGAAGTGACTTGGCTCCGATGTGGTATACCGTTTAGCGGAGCGGCCCGCCTGAAGGCGGATGACGTGGCCCGGCTACGGCTCAGTTCGCCAGAAGCAGCTGAAGTTGCGATCAGTGCGGGCTTGAAAGCCCCCACTGGCTCGCCGCTGGAGCAGAGACTCATCCGCGCCGTCCTTGACGGACATTGCTCCGAAGCGAGCCTTTCGGCTGCCACAGGAGTGGCTGGTGACCTGATCAAGGTGCTCGCGCCGTGGCGCTTCCTGAGCAGAGCCAGGAAGCACCCAGATGGCGCATACCGAGTGAGCGTCGGTCATCGCTTCGTCGTCGGCATGTCCGACCAGTCCCGCGAGGTGGCACAGCGTCGCCTACGTGATCACGAACCCCGCTTCAACCGAGTGATGTCCGCGATGCGGGTCGGCCGAGGCCAAGCCGGAACCACCTCCATGTGGAGCGACACCGCGCGGGAGCTCGCCACGCTGTACGGCCCGTGCTGGCTCGCTACCGAGATCGCGGTGATCGGCGCGGCGAGCCCCGACAGCCTCTGGACCACAGGTGGCACCATCACCCGAGGTGCAGAACCATTCGGGCCGGACCCCGACTACGGCAAGCTCCTCCAAGAGTCGCGCTTCAACAGATCCAACGCCGCTTGGTGGAAGCACCATTTCGATACCTACGCTGACGCGCTGTCTCGGGCGAGCTGGTGCCTCGCCCTGATTGCCGTCGCCTCTGAGCCCGTCGTTCTGAGCAACCTCGAAAGACTCGATGCGGCAGTGACTGCGATGTCGGCAGATATGCAACGTGCTCTCAGCCTGAGTTCCAGCCGCCTAGGCGTAGCACGCCTCGGCAGGCGCATCCGCCCTGACGTGCTACGGCGTGCCGGCTCCTTTTCTACCCTCACGGCCATGCTCATCGCGCACCACTCTGTGGAGACCAATCGAAAACTGGACGAGTTCCAAGGACTTTCTGACCAGCAGCTCACCGAAATGGGTCGATTCGGGGTCGCTGGTTGGCCCGGCCTACGCGGGCTCAGCGCACGAATGTTCAAGCATCCGTCAGCAGAACTACTTGACGGCCTTCGTGCTCACGGCCACGATGCTGTAGTTGGCTTGGAAGGGCAGCGGGGGCCTCTATCTCAATCCCTGCTTTTGTCGATACTGGAATCGCCTGCCGACTACCCAATGGCGTGGGTTCTTGCCGCCGAGCAGCGGGTCGCGTTTAATTTCCGGGACCGGCCGCTCGCGCAAGTAGCCGAGGCATGGTTTCCCAGGCTTGGTTAGGTAGGAACACCATCGCCTGACGCTACGGGCACCGGGCGGGGTGACCAGCATAGGTAGAAGGCCAGCTCACCTCTGCTGCGGTTGCGGTGGATGAGCGGCCACCGATACTCAGTGCGCGGTTTGCAGTACCAGCCGTACCTGCCTCTGAACTTGGGCGTGCGGTCGACTTCTTTCGTGGCTGTCGGCGACCACCACATGTCCCCGACTCCGTGCCTTCGTCAGTCAACGAGGTAGTGGGCTTCGATGTAGGCGACGGTGGAGTCATACGGCTCTCCAACCGGCTTCAGCATGTACCGGCGGAAGACGGCGGCGGTGGCGCGGCGGACGCCTCGGTTGCGAGCGTCTACGTTGTCCCATGATTGGGCAAGGGTCCGGGTGACCACCTGGTCGATCTCCTCGGCCAGGTTTCTCTCCGTGACAGTGAGGCCGGGCGGTGCGTGGTCGTGGATGATCCGTGACAGGACGCCTACGTGGTCGTCGTCCAGCACAACGACGGCTTCGTCGGGGTGCTTCTCGGCGTTCACGATGGCGCGGGCGATCCGAAGGGCTTCGGACAGGAACTCCAGCGCGATGATCGAGGTGGAGGCCGACGAGCCCCTGCCTGCGGTCCCGAAGCACCCGTGGCCCCGGCGTGACCGGGCCATCGGGTTGGACATCACGGTGACGGCGGCGGCAGCCGCGAAGGGTGGCAAGCAGATGGCGACGTGGAAGGGTGTGCTGGCGCCGCTGGGTGCCAAGTCGGGCGACCGGCGGATCTTCGCGGCGGACGGGGACTGGTCGTTCCGCGACCTGCCGCTGCCGCTGAGGTGGGCGCGTGAGGGCGCCCCCGGGCACGAGGGCGCGGTGACGATCGGCCGGATCACGGCCGGCGAGGTGCAGAAGAGCCGGCTGGCCGGGACGGGCGACTTCATCGACGCGGTGCCGGAGCTGGGCGAGGCGCTGGAGCTGCTGCGCGCCGGGGTGCTGTTCCCGAGCGTGGACCTGGACGACTTCGAGTTCATGTTCACCGACGAGAAGGGCACGCCGATCGAGGACATGTCCGACGAGGAGTGGGAAGCCTTCATGGAGGCCGGCGAGGAGCCGTACATCACGGTGACCAAGGGCCGGGTCATGGCGGTGACGCTCGTCGGCACGCAGGCGTTCCCCGACGCGAAGCTGGAGCTCGTCGACGACGAGCCCGCCGAGGAGGAGCCCGCAGACGAGGAGCCGAAGGAGGAAGAGGCGGTCGCGGCCTTGGGCGAGGCGGCGGCGAAGAAGCAGGTCGCGCCGCTGTACCCGCCGAGGACGTGGTTCGACGACCCGGGCCTGACCGAGCTGACGCCGATCACGGTGACCGCCGACGGGCGGGTGTTCGGGCACCTCGCCGACCGGGACTGCCACCTGTCGTTCCTGACCGGCGGGCAGTGCGTGCTGCCGCCGGACGAGGGCGGCTTCGACTGGTTCCGCCGGCCGGAGATCCAAACTGCGGAGGGGGAGCTGGTCGCGGTCGGGCACATCACGGCCGGCACCGGGCACGCCGACCTGTCCGCCAGCGCGGCGGCCGCCGTGGAGCACTACGACGACACGGGTACGCAGGTCGCCGTGGTGCGGGCCGGGCGGGACGCCCAAGGCACGTGGGTCGCGGGGTCGCTGGTGCCGGAGGCCACCGAGGAGCAGGTGCAGCTGCCGCGTCGGTCGCCCTTGTCGGGGGACTGGCGGTGGATCGGCGGGGCGCGACAGCTCGTCGCGGCGCTGTGCGTCAACGTCGGCGGGTTCCCCGTCGTGCGGGGCCGGTCGTCCGGCGGCTGGGCGTACGCGATGGTCGCCTCCGGGTGGGCCGGCTGGAAGGCGTCGGACCCGACGCTGCGCCGGCAGCGGGAGCCGCTGTCGCCGCAGGCGCTCGACGCGGCGGTGCCCGGGCCGTGGCCGCCGGGTTCGCCGCCGAGCGGCAGCGGGCCGCCACCGCGGCGAACGCGGAGCGGATCGCGGCGACGATCGGCCGCGACCGGAAGACGCTGGTGGCGGCGCCGGCCGCTGAGGTGCACGCGAAGTAGGGAAGGAGCGCGATGGCGTGCGGCAGGTGCGGCGCCCGCAAGGCGGGCGCGACGGTATGGGTGCTGTCCTACGGGGACGGCCGGACCGGCGGGGAGTACGCGTCGAAGACGGACGCGGAGATCGCCGACGTGCGCAAGGGCGGCGGCGGCACGGTCCGCCAAGTGCAGAAGTAGGGGGCCGAGACTGCTAGGAGAGCGTATTCAATCGATGCGAATTCGGCAGCGCCACCTCAACCGGGTAACCGTGAGTGACGACGATAAGTAGGAGCCGACACGAATCAGGTCTCCTCGTAGATGGCGATTGATAGGCAAGACGACCGGCCCGGTCGTCTGTCAGTCCGGCGTTGCTTCCCAGGTTAGGCGCGGCGGTCGCCGATACTCGAAGTCGTGGATGCCGCTGCGTGGGTAGGGCTAGTCGCGGCCTTGGTCGCCGTCATCGCAGCGGTGATCGCCGCTTTGCAGGCGAGCAGCGCCCGCCGACAGGCCGTTGCCGCCGAGCAAGAGCTGGCCGACAACCGAGCCGAACGGGAACGATCCTCCCTGATTCAGGGCCGCCTAGCGGCGGTTGACTACCACCAGGCCGTCACCCTCTACGTGCGGGCACTCTATGGGGCTGCGGAAACCGGTGACGGTCGCGACGCCGCCAGCGAACGCGAGGAGGCCGCGCGCGCATCCTTGCTGCGTGCAGTGAACGCTGTTTCCAACCCTGAGCTAGCGGAAGAGATCATCAATCTATGGCAGCAGGTCCGCCTGGTCGAACTGATGCACCACCGCCTCGGCGGAGACACCGATCCGGACCTGTTGAAGGACCTTCGCGAGGCCGTCATCCTGACGTCGCTCGTGGCGAACAGCCTGGCCTCCAAATTGGGCGATCCCGTCTGGACGGACCCGCCGCTCAAACTCAGCCGGGACCTTCCCCCACACGACCATGGGAACGGTCCTTGCATGACCAGCTGCTTCTCGGATGGGAGCCGTAGTAGCCCCCACCCGCGTGGAGCGAGCTAGCTAGCCGGGGTAAGCGTCGACGAGTAGCGTGCACGCACCGCAGCCAAACACCGCCACGATCCCCGTACAAGCGACACGCCGCAACGACCAAACAAAGCACTACTAGCGGAGCTGCGACTGCGAAACGCAGTTGAGGCGGCAGTACGGCAACCGACCAGCACGCTGATCATCGGGGTCTACTGCCGTACCCAGCCACCGTTCTCGTCAGTACTCGAGCCGGTAGAGCGAGTAGTAGCCGCCGCCGGCCGCGATGCAGCGGTATTCGGTCCAGCCACCGTCGTTAATTCCGACGTAGCCTGCAGCGTCGCAGTCATACAAGGAGGAGTATTCGCCCATGTACGTGTACATGCCGGTAGTGGCTTGAGCTGGCGCGCCGCCTCCAGCCCAAACCGCCACAACCAGTGTGGCGACGAGCGCGACCCGAGCGATCATTATTGCCCTCCAGGCAACGACTGGGCGAGGGTAACAAGCTATCACACAGATCGATCGCTGTGAATTCTAATTCACGGCGGGCGGCATCGGGTGCATCGGTGATCAACCTGGGCTACCCCGGTGACTTGGTCGAGCAGGTCCTTGCCGATGGTGTTGTCGCTGACGCTTGCGGCGGTGACGATGACGGCGAGGAGCGGGCCGAGGGTGTCGGTGATGATTCCGCGTTTGCGGCCGACGATCTTCTTGCCGGCGTCCGTGCCCGGCGCCCGGGCTGACGACCGAGCGGCCGCCGCGAGTCCGGTTCGGCGAGCATCTGGGCGCGGCCTACGATTCGGCGGTGGGTTCCTCGCTGACTGTTCGCTTGGCCCGGGTCGAGGACGTCGCCCAGATGGCGTGTGTGCATGTTCGGTGCTGGCAGCAGACGTATCGCGGGCTCATGTCGGATGCGGTGCTGGATGATCCGAGTCTCCCGGCCGCTCGGGAGCGGTTCTGGACTGCCGCCTTGACCGACGAGCGCTATCGCGAAAACCGGGCGGCTGTGGCCGAGCGGGAGGGCGAGTTGATCGGGATCGCGATGTCGGGTCCGCCGCTGGACGCTGCGGCGGTGTGGGCAAGGCAGCTGTATGTCCTCTATGTGTACACGGCCGACCACGGCACGGGTGCTGGGCGAGCGTTGTTGCAGGCTGTCATCGACCCTGCGGAGTCGGCGGCGCTGTGGGTCGCCGATCCCAACCCTCGCGCGCAGGCGTTCTACCGCAAGCACGGCTTCGTTGCCGACGGGACGACCCAGGTCGAGGACGGCGTGCGGGAGATTCGCATGGTTCGCGACGTGCAGGCGCCGTCGCCAGTGCCGTGAACAAGAACGTTTGAGGCGTTGGGTTGGGCCGCCCGAGTGGAGGGTTCGGTGGATTCCTCCAGGTCTTGGTCCGCTGAAAGGTGATGCCATGCCGGTGCAAGATCTGCCGCAGCCGTTCCCGCCCGATCTCCATCGGACGGGCGAGCTGCGCGGTGAGGTAGCCGGCGAGCTTGCGGATGCTCCGACGGGTGAATGGCCGCCCCAGCGCTTTAGCCCATGCTCTTGGCGCCGTCCAGGGACTCGCGGATGATGTCGGCGTGGCCGGCGTGCTGGGAGGTCTCGGTGATGATGTGCATCAGCACCCGGCGGGCCGACCACCGGTCCTCGGGCTGGAACCACGGGGCCTTCGGCAGTTCCTGGGTGGCGTCCAGGTCGGGCAGGGTGGCGACCACTTCGTCGGTGCGGCGGGCCACGTCGGCGTAGTCGGTCAGCACACCGGCCAGCGTCTCGTCGGGCAGCATCCGGAACTCGTCGGCCCGTCGGGCCCAGTCGGCCTCGGTCATATCGGTGAAGTCACCCCCCATCGCCGACTTGCCGTCCAGGATGAAGCCCACCCAGTTCCGTTCGGCCGAGGTGACGTGCTTGATCAGGCCGCCGAGGCACAGCTCGCTGGTGGTGGTCCGGCGCCCGGCCTGCTCGTCGCTGAGGTCGCGGGTGGTGAAGCGCAGGAAGTGCCGGTGTTTGGCCAGCATCGCCAGCAGGTCGGCGCGCTCGCCGGTGACGGCGGTCGCGGGGGACAGGTCGCGGGTGGTCGCTTCGTCGACGGTCATGGTCTCTTGCCTTTCCTGATGGTTCGGTCAAGGACACGCTAGGGACCATAGCGGTCACTTTCTGGCCTGAATTGCGGAAGAATCGAGATCATGGCGAACACCAGCACCCGGACACTGCGGCTGCTGTCCTTGCTCCAGACCCACCGGTACTGGCTGGGCACCGAACTGGCCGAGCGGCTGGGCGTCTCCGTCCGCACCCTGCGCCGTGACATCGACCGGCTGCGCGAGCTGGGCTACCCGGTCGAGGCGCAGCGCGGCGTCGACGGCGGCTACCAGCTCACCGCGGGCGCGTCATTACCGCCGCTAGTGGTCGACGACGAGGAGGCAGTCGCCCTAGCCGTGGGGCTGCAGGCCGCCGCGCACAGCTCGGTGGAGGGCCTCGCCGAGTCCTCCGTGCGGATGCTGGCCAAGGTGGTGCAGGTGATGCCGACCCGGCTACGGCGCCAAGTCGAGGCGCTGCGCGCGATGACCCTGCCCGCCGGCTGGGACAGCCCGACCCGGCCAGGCGTCGACCCGGGCGTGCTCACCGCGGTCGCGCTGGCCTGCCGGGACAGTGAACACCTCCGCTTCTCCTACACCGCCGCCGACGGTCAGCACACCGAGCGGCACGTCGAGCCGCATCGGCTGGTTTCCCTCGGCCGCCGCTGGTACCTGGTCGCCTACGACCTCACCCGGCACCACTGGCGCAGCTTCCGAATCGACCGCCTCACCGCGCCACACGGCACCGGCTCCCGGTTCCGGCCCCGCGACCTGCCCGCCGCGGACGCGGCCGAGTTCGTCCGCACCAGCCTGGGCAACCTGTCCCGCCCGTACCGGGTGGAGGCCTTGGTCGACGCCCCGGCCGCAGCCGTGCGCGAGCGGATCGGTCGGTGGGGTACAGTCGAGGAGCTCGACGCCAAGCACTGCCGAGTGCGGATGACCGCCGACTCCCTGGACTGGCCGACCATGGCACTGGGAGCGCTCGGCGCCGACTTCCGTGTCCTCGACCCGCCCGAACTGCTCGAGCAGATCCACAAATGGGGCGCCCGATTCAACCGGGCTAGGGCGTGATCCCTCCACGGTCGACGCGCTCGCGGCATGGCAGCCCCATCCGCATCGGCAGCTGCGCATGCTGGGCCCAGCGAGAGCACTGGTGCGTGACGGCACGCCGCACCCACGATCAGCAGTAGGCGTGCCTCCACGCTACGAGGGCAGTGCACTTTCCGGCGTCGGTGCGCTGTGTGGACAGTGGGACGTTGGTGGAGTTCTGACGCTTTGGCTGTCCATGATGGATGCGGTGGGTGTGGTGGTGCGGCCGTGGTGGTCACGGACGAGGCCGGTGAGTTGGTAGTTGAGTGCGGTGAGGATGCCTTCTTTGCTCCAGGCGGCGAAGTAGCCGTAGACCGTCGGGTGGGGTGGGAAGTCGTGGGGTAGGTAGCGCCAGGCGATGCCGGTGCGGTTGACGTAGAGGATGGCGTTGAAGATCTCGCGGAGGTCGTGGGTGGGGGTGCGGCCGCTGCCAACCGGACTCAACGCACAGATCAGATCAAGCTACTGCGGACTGACCTCTCACGTTCATGCAGAACGGTCCTCACGTCCGTCCAGTTACGCCCAACCTCATTTAGTTAGGAGCAGTTAGTCATGCCGACGCACCCCGGTAGCTGGCCCACGAGCGGGCAGCAACCGCGAGCGGTCCGCGATGCGGGGCCGGGCTCTCCTGCCGCCGCTGCTCCCACAGGTCAGCGAGCGCTGCGGCGAAGGCGTCGACTGCGTCGGGTGCGGCCTGCTTCCACGCTGGGATCTGGTCGGCCCACTCTTCAGAGTCCGCCGGGCTGTGTCCGGCTCGGACGAGTCGGACGATCATCAGGGCGGTGTCGATCCACGCCGCGCCCCGGCACGGCATGGACCAGTCGACGACGTGCACCCGGGTGTCGACCAGGAAGTTGAACGGCGTGACGTCGGTATGCAGGAGGGTTTCCCCGTCGACCAACTCAGGGGCGATGAAGCCCTCCCAGCGCTTGGTCGCCGCCTGAACTCGGACCGGCGGGCACGGGGTCAGCCCTTGTGTGAGCGCGGTCAGGGTGTCGGCGATGACGGGCAGGTCGGTAGACCCGGGGGTCAGGTCAGCGTGCCGGCCGGGCACGTGATCGAAGCCGAGAGCCAGCCAGTCGCTCTCCTCGATTTTCCACCGCAGCCTGGGTGCGATGTCGGGTAGCCAAGGATTGACTCGGGCCTCGGCGTGGTGCATCCGGGCCAAGGGGTTGCTCGTCTGGATGGCCTTGCAGAAGATGCGCCCGCCGTCGGTGTCCAGGGTCGCGGCGAGGCTTGACACGGAACCGGTGGACGCCGACCGGGCTGCCCGGACCGGGCCGATGTGGGACTCGATGGCAAGCCGAACCGTAGCTGGCAGGTCCTCCCAGTGGCGGTCGGGCATCCCACTCCCTCGCTGACTGCGGCGACCGTAGACGCATGCAGCCTACGGTCGCCGCAGCGGCGGGGCGCGGTTCAGCTCAGCGTGTCGGGCTGTCGGTGCACCCGGCGTGGCACTGCGTGCAGTCCGCCTTGCCACGCCACAGCGGCCGGTCGATTTGGTAGCCGACGGCGGCGATGGCGTCGACGGCCCGGGCCAGTGGCACGGCCCCACGGGCGGGGACGGTCGGCCACTCGCTGCCGTCCTCCGGCTCGTGGTGGATGAACCGGCCGGCGATCCGGTCGCAGAACTCGCTGTAGTCGCGGCTGTAGAGGAGGAAGGTGTGCCAGCCGATGTCGACCATGTCGGAGGGGCCGATCGGCGTGGTCGTGACGGCGGCAGCGGCGAGGAACGCCAGCGCCTGGTCGAGGATGCGCGCCGGCATGCCGTCGGGCAGCTCCGGGTGGTCCTTGGCGATGCGGTCGGTGAGCCGCGCGAACAGTTCGGGGGACACCAGCGAAGACCCTCGCCTCAGGGCGGTCGTCGGTTTGAGCGCGGTCGCGGTCATGTCTGCTCCTCTGTGTCTGCCTTGGCTCTCTGCCAGGTCTTCACCCAGCGTGGTCGTTAGGGGACCCCTTGTGAATGGGGCGGGTGTTGCGGCAACATCGGCCAGGATGGATGGGAATACGCTTCCTGACCCGGCCAATGTGCCGGCCGTGCAAACCGTGTTCGGCCTTGCCTTGCGGCAGCTCCGCACCGAGGCCGGGCTGTCGCTGCGGGCCCTCGGCAAAGCCACCCACTACGACTTCAGCCGCCTGTCCCGCGCCGAACGTGGCGAACACCTCGTCGACCCTACGGTGGTCAAGGCCCTTGACGAGGCGCTGCACACCGGCGGGCTGCTGGCCCGGCTCCGCGCCCTGGCCCCGCCTGACCCCGCCCACAAGCAGCGGAATCGGGCAACGCGAGGGGCCGGCATTGCCGCCGGCTCCGGCGATACGGTGAGGCTGGAGCTACGGACGGCGGACGGAAGGAGCGTGCAGGTGGCCCTGACGCGACGCGAGTTCTCTCACCTGCTGGCCACCGGCGCGCTGCGGGCCGTGCTGCCGGCCGGCGTGACCGACCTCGACCAGGCTGACCGGGTACGACGGATGCTCGACGGCCCACGCCGACCCGACCCGCAGGTTCTCGACTACTTCCGCCGGCTGCTCGCTGAGCACTACACCGCCGACAAGATGCTCGGCCCCCGGCAACTCCTCGGGCCGGTGATGGCGCAACTCGACGTCCTCGACAGCCTGCGCCGGCACATCGCGCCGGGCGCCGACCGGCCGGTGCTGCGGCTGCTGACCCAGTACGCCGAGTTCGCCGGCTGGCTGCACCAGGACGCCGGGGAACTGCCCGCCGCCTGGCACTGGTCCGACCGGGCCTCACAGTGGGCACAGGCCGCCGGCGATGACGAGATGGTGGCGTACATGCTCGTGCGAAAGAGCAACATCGCCACCCTTGACACTGACCCGGCAGCCGTCGTCGGTTTAGCCGCCGCCGCCCAGCGCGTACGGGGCGACGTGAGCCCGAAGTTGATCGCGCTGGCCAGCCAGCAGGAAGCCCGAGGCTGGGCCCAACTCGGTGACGTCGGCCGCTTCCGTAACTGCCTCGACACCGCGGCGGCCCTGCTGCGGGAGCATCCCGACGACGTGCGCCCGACAGCGCCGCTCTACTTGCACGGATACGACCTGGCCACTCTGGAAGAGCAGAGCGCCAGCGCGTACCGCAGCGCGGGCGACCCGACAACGGCGACGGCGATCCTGGAGCGCAAGATCCAGGAGACGCCGGCTCACCTGGCCCGCGACCTGGCGCATCTGCGGGCGAAACTCGCCAACGTCGTCGTTGCCGGTGCCGATCCTGATCCGGTGCGGGCTGCCGAATTGGGTCTTGTCTGCGTCGAGGTGTGCCGGCAGTCGGGGTCGGGACGGATCGCCGGAGAGTTGCGGGCGCTGGACAGGACGTTGGCACGGCGGTGGCCCGAGCTGCCGGCCGCCCGATCGCTCCGTGAAGCGTTGGCGGCTTGACCCGACGAGCTGGTCCGCAAGACGGACCAGCCGGGGCGGGTCACGGAGACGCGGCCCGCCCCTTCGCGTCGCAGTCGCCGCCACCGGTGGGTCCGCCAGCACGTCCGGGCAGCGGCGGCACCGCAGCACCAGGTGGCCGCCGCAGCGGCACGGCCACCAGTCTCGGACCGGCCGTGTGGCCGACCCTCCGGCGTAGGCGTGCCCGGTGCGGCAGTGCGTCGGCTCGTCGCCGACCAACTCGCGGACGCGGCGATAGGGGAAGGCAACCGCGTGCGGGTCGGCGGGGGCTCGCGCGGCCAGGTGGCGTAGCTGGGCCGGGTGTCGACCGTGCGCTCGACGACCGTCGTCCCGGCCGGCGAGTTACCGGCGGAGTCCCAGCGGATGATGATGCGCCACTCCACGGTCAGCACTGTAATCGCACATATGTTCGATCGGTTGCGGTCGTGGTCGAGCTGCTCAACATCGGTGCCGACGAGCTCCCCCACGCGCAGCCCGGTGTACGGCAGCAGGGCAACAATCGCCGCAGTACGGGCGGCCTGGGTGCCGGTGTCGGCGGCGGCGAGCAGCGCCTCGGCCTGCGCACACGACAGGCCGGCGGTGCTCGCCGGGTCGGATCGGTCTTCGGCTTCTGCTTGGATAAGGCCACCTTGCTCGACCGCTCACGACTGCTTCGACCAACCGTCGGGCAAGACGAACCGCGCGACTCTGGGCTGGTTTGGCTGCAGGTCAGCTACATCAGCGTAGATGATCCGCCGGCCGGGCGGTGTTGGTCAGGTGGCCGGGGCGAGGGTGAGCAGGCCGCATCCGTACGCCTTGGCGTGCCCGATTCCGCTGGTCATGGCGCGGCGGATGGCGTCGGCGTCGGTGACCTGGAGGATGCCGTCGTACGTCACCGTGGTGAGCGTGACCGTTCCCATGCCCCGTTTGAAGGTCTGCGCCTGGCGGCGGTGCAGCCGTAGGTTGGGTAGGCCGTCATGTTGCGGTGCGATGGCGAAGCCGTGCCGGTCGGCGCGGCTGGTCAGCCATCCGATCTGCTCCTCTTCCCGCAGGTAGCCGAAGCGTTGGGTCTCCTTCGCGTCGGCGGTCTTCCGGCCGCTGTGCGTCGGGTTGGCGGTGAGTCGGAATGCCCACTGCTGGCCGGGACGGAGGGACTGGAGCAGTCCGTCATAGTCGCGGGTCACCCAGGCTTCCGTAGTGGGCCAGCCGGCCTGTTCCACGAGGTGGGTGAGGTCGGGTCGGCCGGGGCTGACGATGTAGAGGTGCACGGTCGAGGTGGCCGGGGTGTCGAGTCGCCACAGGGTGCGGCTGCCGGCGTGCTCGTGGTCTTCGGGTGCGGCGAAGGCCGCGCGGACGGCGCCGTGCATGGCATGGGGTGAGGAGAGCAGCTTTCGCGCGCCCCGGCGGGCGACGTTGATTCGGAACCGGGTGAGGTACATGGTCAGCCTCCCAGCAGGCTTAACGGGTCGTGGTCGGTGACGTGGGCCCGTTCCGCGAGGTCGTTGGTGACGTCCACGTGTCGGCGTAGCACCGAGCGCCAGGTGTGTTGCCGGTGGGCGGGGTCGAAGCTGACCGGTTCGTCGGGCACGGTTTCGGTGACCGGTTCGTCTGGCCGCGCATCCCGGATGATCTCCAACCGGATGGTGCTGGCCGCTTTGCGCCGGTACCAGTCCGCGGCGAGCCAGGGCCATGTCGTCAGTGCGCTGTCGAGGGTCAGGTCGTGGACGCCGAGGTTGATCGGGCCGGCGGGTGGGCAGGAGCGACGCCCGAGGTAGAGGGGGAACTGTGGGCGGCTCAGGGCGTCGGCCAGGCCGTGCAGTAGTTCCCGTTCGCCGCTGAGGACGGCGAGGAAGGCGGCGTCGGTCAGGTAGTAGCGGTAGGTGAGCGGTGCGCTGGTGCGTCCGTCGAGGGAGTGGGCGGTCTGGAAATCTCGCAGGAGCTGTCCGGGTTGGTCCAGGCGTACCCCGAACTCCAGGCCGAGTAGTTCGGTGAGTGGCTCGGTGCGGCGGATGCCTCTGGCGGCGGCGAGCAGGCCGATCACGCCACTCTTGGTGGGTGCTATCTCGGTGCCGCGGCGGGCGAAACGGCTGGACGAGCCCCACGACTGCAGCGGGCCGGCGAGCCTGAGCACCAGCACGCTCATGCGGGCTGACCGAGGGCCAGGGCGACGTGTTCCCCCACGCCGCTGACCAGTTCGCCGAGGCTGACCGCCTTGCCGAGGTCGGCCAGCACGGCGGTCTTCTCGCCGACCTGGGTGACCCAGCTGGCGGTCGGTCGCTCGCCGAAGGCGTTCTCGACCGCGACGGTGTGCTTCGCCAGGGCAGCGGCGGCCAGTTCCACCCGGCCAGCGGTGTGGGTCTCGCGGACAGGCGTCTCGAACGCGCCGACCAGGTTGATCGGCTGGGAGTCGCGCATCCGCACCAGCACCGCGTCGGGCAGGGTGCGGTGGGCGAAGGTGTTCTGCTTGCCGGTGGGCATGCTACGGACGAAAGCCGTGAGGAACGCCTCGACGGCGGCCCGGGTGGCGTCTCCGTCGCCCAGGGTGCGGTGCAGGGCGTCCACGTCGAGGGTGGCGTAGCGGTACAGGGTGGACGAGTTGAACTCGACCGTGCCGATCATGCCCGCGCCGGTCTCGCTGGCGTCGGCCTTGCGGTCGTCGACGGCGGTGAAGTAGTCGAACTCGTTGTCGACGGCGTGCACGCTGATGGCGTGCGCGACCTGGCAGGCGGCGTCGACGTTGATGTCGGCCATGTCGGCGACCATCCGCCCGAACAGGGCGATGTCGATCGAGTGGTCCGCGTTGGCCAGCGCCTTGAACCGGCTCTTGTCCATGGCCTCACCGGCGCGGTGGGCTTCCAGGGTGGCAGCGGCGATGTTGTCCAGTTGTCGGCGGCTGAGGAACAGCAGGTAACCGGATTCGACGTCCCTGACGTCGCCCTTCTTCTTCTCCGCCTTGGCGAGGCCGGAGGCGGCGAAGGCGTCGGCTGCCAGGACGGAGGCCGCCTCGTCGGACAGGCTCGGGTCGAGAGCCTTGAGTCGGGCCGCGAGGGATTCGCCCACCCGTTTGGTGCGCTCCCCGAGCTCGGAACGGTCGACCAGGGTGGGGAAGGCCAACCGGACAGCCCGCTTCCATGCCTGGCTGGACACCCGGGCACGGCGGACACCACCATAGATGGCGGTCTTCGGCGAGCCGGTGTCGTCCCGGTTGAGGTTGCTCGGCGGTACGGACTGCAGCACGTAGACGTCGATGATGGTGCGGCTCATGACGCGTTCTCCTCAGGGTCGGGGGTGACACCGTCGGTGTCGGTGGCATCGTTGGGGTTGCTGCGGAAGAACTCCCGGCCCCACACGGCCTGCACCCGGGGCCGGAGAGCCGGTTGGCGCAGGGTCTTCAGGTCGTCGGCGAGCAGGCCGTAGTCGAGTGGAATCTGCTGCTCCCGCAGCATCACGATCAGGCTGCGAAGGTGGTAGACGCTTTCGGGGTAGGAGCTGGCGGTGCCCAGTGCGGCGAAGCGACGCCGTACCCCCTCTGGTGACCTGGAGGCGCGGACGAGTGCGGCGAGGGCTTGGCCGAGGCCGTGTCCAGGGCTGTGCATGCGTTCCCGGCGCGACTGTTGATGCAGCGCGTACAGGGTGACCGCGTCGTGGGCGGCGTACTCGGCGTCGGCCGCCTCGGCATCGTCGGCGGGCCGGTGGCCCAACAGGTGCGGGGGAACCTGGAGGTACCGCTCCAGGGTGTAGTCGAAGCCGGGCACCCGACCGATGCCGCGGCGGAGCCGGGCCAGTGTGCTCACCGCCTCTGGGTCGGGCGCGTCGCGCAGCAATCGCGCCTGCAGCCCACCAACCGTCCGGGAGATGTGTTTGCCCAGTTCACCGCAGGAGCGCACCCATGGCTTACGTCGTGGGGTGCCCGCCTGCTCCAGGTCGACCACAGTCATACCGTCTCCTCCTGCCGCTGCTGCGTGCGTTCCGCCGCCATGGGCAGCGCCCTGGCCAGGCCGGTCCGGAACCATGCCTCGGCCTGCGAACTTGAGTAGTGCACCGCCCTGCCGGCGCGGTCGACGCCGGGCCGGCCGACCCAGGCTGCCGGGCCGGCGGCGGCGACCAACTCGCGGCCGAGCCGGTCCACCGCCCGCCACACCTGGCGCTGCCACCAGGCTCGCTCGGCTACGGGATCACTGTCCGGGCCGAGCGTCGCCAGCCAGTCACGGAAGGCGCGGTCGAGTACGGCATAGGCGCGCTCCGCCGCACGGTCGGCCTCACCGCTGTCGGTGTCGCGCCCGCCGGCGGCGCGTACCAGATTGGTGGCGAGGCGGCGTAGCACCTGGACTGCGGCCTCGGCGTCGGCGCTGGCGTCGATGACCGTCGCGCGCAGCGCGGAGTGTTCGACCAGCAGCAGCACGTTCATGGTCAGTGCGTCGCTGAACACCTCGTCGATGACCGACTGTTTCGATCCGTAGGCGACGCTGACGGCGCGGGGCCGGACCTGCATGTGGTGACTGATGACGCCGGTGACGGTCAGCCGGGCCAGCCACTGGATGACCATCGGTGACAGCCGTTCCGCTGCGTCGCCGCCGCGCGGTGGCGGGGGCGGCAGCAGGGTCTGGAGTCCCCGCCACAACGCGCGGGTGTGGTCGTGGGGGCGGGGGAGGTAGATCGGGGTTCGTTTCTGTTCGCGTTCGCGTGGGCCGCTGCGCCCCCAGACGCTCATCGGTTCCAGCAGGTGCCGGTCCTGCCATTCGAGGCGGTCTCCGTTGGCGATCATGGCGCCGGTGATGCCGTCGGCGTCGCCGAACAGTCGGATTCGTCGGGACTGCCAGGTGTAGAGGCTGAGTAGGCCCCAGGGGCCGCGGGTCACCTCAGCTTCCTCGGCGGCCGTCTGCGGGTGGCGTTCCCACACCGGCAGGTCTCGCTGAGCGGCCCGCTGCCAGCCGGGGGCGATCGGCACCAGGTTGAGCAGCAGGGTCTCCCGCAGGGTGTCGCCCTCCACGTAGATGCCGCCGAGCCAGCCGAGCAGGCTGGCGCCGATCGGGTAGCCCTTGCCCTTCTTGGCCCGACGGTCGCCGACCGCTCCGGTCTTGATGCCCGAGGTGTCGTAGGCCTGGCAGTGCACCAGCCACCGGGCGGCCTCCGCCGGGGTGATCGACTCCAGGCCGGAGCCCGCCCGGGACGTAAGGAACGGCATGCCGTTGGGTACGTCCGCGATGAGGCGCTCCAGACCGTAGGTGTTGTCCTTCTCCGCCCGCAGCGTGGCGACCTGGTAGAAGGGGTGCTCCGGGTGCAGGAGGTCGAAGCGGCTACGGAAGGCGTCGAGGTAGTCGGCGATGTCCGACAGTGGTAGTTGTCGGTCCTGCCAGAGCGACTGCCAGGCGGCCTCGCCGGGTGGGCCGTCGGTGGCCCGGTGCAGGATCGCCAGCGCCAGCCGCAGGATCGCGAAGGTCTGCGAGGGCAGCTCGCAGGCGAGCATGCGTACGTCACCGGCCTGCGCGAACAGGTCCGACAGCGACAACTCGCGGCGTTGGCCGGCGGTATCCAGCACCGGGATCCACGGCTTGTCCACGAGGGAGAAGCCGGGCGGAGATGGTGAGCTGGTCATCGGCGTCACCTCCTTTGCCTTCGAAGTGAGCTCAGCGGGCTACCTGGAGCCCGTCGGTGGGGGAGTAGTGCAGGTCGAAGCCAGCCACCGTGGCCCGCCCGTCCGTGTCGAGGTCGAGGACGCGTTCTCCGGCGAGCCACTGGTTGCTCTGCCAGGCGGCGACGTCGACGCGTCGCTCAAGATCGGCGATGACCCCGTCGATCACGTCGGCGTGGGTCATGGCGAGAGGCAGCGGCAGGGTGCAGCGCGCGATCTGCCGGGGCAGTGGCCAGTGGGGGACGCTTCCGGTTGGTACCGGTGTCCCACCGCCGTCGATCCATGGCGGTATGACCAGGCCGTCCGCTGTCCGTACCAGCAGTAGGACCTCGAGTGACTCGCTGTCGCTGTCGCGGACGTGACCCAGCGCCGTGTGGTCGTCGGCCTTGCCGACGCCGCCGGTGAGCCACCCGATAAGCGGCACCCCGTGTTCGGCGACCTCGGCCAGCCGGTAGCCGTCGGCCTGCAACTCCTTCGCGGCGACGTCGTCGCGCTGCTTCGCCTCTGCCTCGACCATCGTGGGCTGCCACGATTGCGGACCGACGGCCGCCTCGCCGTAGGCGTCCTGGGTGAGGGTTGGAATGTCCGCCGGGAGACGTAGTGGCGCGCCGTCGAGGTGCGGCAGGAGGACGGCGGCGCTGCGTAGCAGGGTCGCCGGGTGATAGACGCGGCGCGAGCCGCTGACCGGTTGCGGCGGTTCGCAGGTCCAGTCGGCGCCGGTGATCCAGCAGCGTGGCGTCGTGAGCCTGTTGGGGCGTGGGCGGGGGTGGCGGTGTAGCCGGCCGATGCGCTGTAGCACCAGGTCGACCGGGGCCAGGTCGGTGACGAGCAGGTCGAAGTCGATGTCGAGGGACTGTTCTGCGACCTGGCTGGCCACCACGATGTGCCGGTGGGGGCGGCTGCCTGTGCCTGGCGGTCCGAACGTGTCGCGCAACCAGCGGTCCTTCGCCGCACGGTCGACGGCCATGAACCGGGAGTGCGCCACCGACACCGGGAAGTCCGGTCCGAGGGCCGCCCGGAGTGCCGCCGCCGTGTCGTGGACCCGCGCGACCGTGTTCCGGACGACGAGCGCGCAGCCGCCGGCCGAGAGTTGGTCGCGGAGCAGCCCGGCCAAGGTAGGTAGGTCGTCGTCCAGGGGTCTGACCTGCACCTCGATGCTGCGGCCGGAGTCGGCGCAGCTGATGGCCGTACCGCCCCGTTCGGCTACTGATGCGGTCACCAGCGGGTAGCGCAGGTCGCTGCGTACCGCCGCGTAGTGGTCGACGACCGGCTTGCCGCGATCGCGCCAGGTGGGTCGCGGTGGTGGCCCGAGCCGTCCCCGGTCGTAGGCCGCCATCAGGTCGGCGCGCCGCTGTGCCGGCAGCGTCGCGGAAAGCACCACCACCGGCACCCCGTAGGCGGCGAGCCACTCCAGCGCGCGGTCGAGGAAGCGACTCATGTAGACGTCGTAGGCGTGCGCCTCGTCGATGACCACGACCTTGCCGGCGAGGCCGAGGTGGCGTAGCACCAGGTGTCTGCCGCGCAGCGCCGCGAACAGCAGTTGGTCGATCGTGCCGACGACGAAGCTGGACAGCAGGGTCCGCTTCGGGCCGGCCAGCCAGGCGTGTACGCCGATGTCGGCGCCTCCGGCGTCCTGGGCGATGCCGGTCGGTAGCGTCGTGGTGCGCAGCTGGTCGTACTCGGGGTTGAGGGCTGCCTTGCCGTGGGCGAGCCGTACGTCGCGTTCGCCCCGGCCGACCTGCGCGTCTGGCAGGCGCAGCAGCCAGGACAGCATGCGGCCGAACATGGCGTCGCTGGTGGCCCGGGTGGGTAGCGCCAGGTAGCAGCCGGCGGCTCCGGTGCGGCGGGCCAGGATCTCCACGGCCGCCAGCGCTGCCTCCGTCTTGCCTTCGCCCATCGCTGCTTCGACGATCAACATGCCGGGTGTGGGCATGGTGGTGGCCTGGTCGGCGACGGTCCGCTGCACCGGTCGCGGTACGGCACCGGCGGGTAGTTCGAACCGTGCGCCGAACAGGTCGTCCACGCTGGCGGGTGGTGCGACCGGCAGCCATGGCGTAGGGAGGCCCAGCGTCTCCCAGCCGACGGTCAGCCGGTCGGTCCCGACGTCGTCGAGGGTGTAGGGGAAGAAGTCTTCGTTGCTGGCGATCCAGTCGGCGACGATGACGAGGCCGGTGAGTGCGGCCTGCACCGGTTGGGACAGTGGGGCGTCGCTCCAGGCGGTGAGTCGTTCGGTGGCCCCCGCCCGGTCGGTCATCCAGGTCAGCAGTTCCTGTTGCACCTGCCGCCAGGCACGGTCGCTGAGCAGGTGGGGACGGAACTGGACGGCGCGGAGGTTCTCGTCGGTCGGTGGTATCCCGTGGTGGCCGCCGACCACGATCGCGTACGGGTGCGGGTCGGTCCAGCCCTGCTCCTGCAGCCAGTCGGCCAGCACGATGTGCCCGGCGGTGGCGTGCGGGGCGTACCGGCGGTCGGCGCGGATCAGTTCCGGGTCGTAGCGGAGGCCCTGGTGGCGCATCTGCTCGGCCAGGTGGGGGGCCTGGCAGGCGAAGGCGGGTGTTGCCTTGCCGATGTCGTGTACTCCGGCCAGCCACACCGCGAGCGTGCGGGCGTCCGGGTCACCGCCGGGGAGCTCGTCGGCGATGCGTCGACGTACGGCGGGGCTGAGCCAGTGGTCCCACAGCCTGCCGGCGACGTCGGCGGTGTCGGCCAGGTGTCGCCACAGCGGTAGCCAACCGATGGGGGAGGTGCCCTTGCGGTCGGTCTTGCCCCAGACGGACCGTGCCGCCTCGCCGAGTTGCGGGGCACCGGTGGCGAGTTGCGTGCTCACTGCGCTACCGCAGGCAGCAGTGGGCTGGGCGTTCCGCTGTGCGACAGGTAGAGCATGTCGCGGGCCCGGGTCAGTGCCACGAACAGCAGGCAGCGTTCACGTTGCAGGTCCTGTTTGTGGGCGTGGGGGTCCTCCGCCGCCGAGGTGATCGCGTGGGGGGCGGGTAGCACCCCGGCGTCGAGACCGACGATCGCGATGCACTGGAACTCCAGCCCTTTCATCCGGTGCATCGTGGCGACCCGTACGCCGTCGATGCCCCGCTTGTCATCGGCGACGGGGATGTGGGCTTCACTCAGGGTCCTGCTGATGGTCTTGACCAGCTGCCCGGTGCGGGCGGCGACGCCGATCGCGTGGGGCTCGACGTCCTGGTCCAGCCAGGTTCCGACCCGTTCGATGAGCGCTTCGAACTCGTTGTCCCGGCTGCCGTGCGGTGCCAGGACGGGCGGCTGGCCACGGGTGATGGACCGGTAGCCGCGCAGGCTGTCGCCGTCATCGTCCAGGCCGGTGGCGGCTTCGCCGTTGAGGACCCGGACCGACAGATCCAGGATCTCGTGGGTGGTGCGGTAGTTGACGGTGAGCCGCCGGGTCCGCCCCCGCACCTCGATGCCGAGTTGGGCGAGTGACACCTGGCTGTCGTAGATGCGCTGGTAGGAGTCGGCGAGCAGGAACATGTCGTTCGGTCCGGGTGTGACGAGAGCGCGGAGCAGCCGCCACTGCGCCGGGTGGAGATCCTGCCCTTCGTCGACGACGACATGTCGGTATCGCGCGGGGGACTGGCGCGCGATCACGGCCGCGTCGTCGGCGAGTTGGGTGTGCGTGCGTAGGCGGCGTTTCGCCAGGTCACGTTCGGCGGCGACGATCGTCGCCCACACCTGCTCGCGTTGAGCCGCCCGCAGGCCTTCGCCGCGTCCCTTGCGGGGGGCGTCGCGGTACGCCTGCAGCGTGGTCAGCCGCTGGGCCAGGACCACCTGCTCCCATTCCCGCCGGAGGAACGCGCTGCTGAAGGTCGTGACCCGACCAGCGCGGTTGACGTACGTCGGCCCGTTCTTCGCCGCCACGTCCCAGAGTTGGTCCAGCACCTCGGCCTCGGCGACCGCCACCTTCCGGCCGCTGCGAGTGACGATCTCGTACGCCAGCTTGTCGACGCTGACCACGTCGATGCGAGCCCGGACCATGGGGTCGTCGGTGAGTCGGTAGAGCTGTCTGTCGAGTGCTTCGGCGAGCGCACGGGTGAACGTGGTCAGGAGCACCTTGGACCCGTCCTGCGGCAGCCGCTGGGCGAGGAAGACCGCCCGGTGCAGTCCGGTGACGGTCTTGCCGGTGCCGGCGCTGCCGGTGACCAGCGCGGGGCCGTTGTAGGTCTCCCGGTAAGCGACATCGCGTTGCGTGGGGTGCAGGAAGGTGCGCCACACGTCGAACGGGTGGGCGAGGATCGCGGCCAGTTCCACCGGACCGGAGACGAAGGCGATCCGTTCCGGGGTGCGGCGGGCTGCGGCCACGAGGTCGTCGGTGTCGACGCCCGACACGATACGGTCGGCCACCTCCGCCCAGACCTCCTCGACGGCCATGCCGCTGGCCAGCCCGTTGAGGACGTCCAGTTGCCCCTCGGGCAGGCGTCGGCCGAGGCTTTCCAGCTGCCGGTCCGTGCTGATGAGGCGCAGCAGGGGCAGCAGGTCGGCGTCCACGCCGAGGCGGAGGAGGTCGGCGTTGGAGATGCCGTCGAAGAGCCCACCGGCGGGTGGCCGGGACGGTGTCGTCGAGGCGAACTCTTCGATGCCGGCCTGGTCACGCATCTCCAGCACACCGAGTACCTGGTTGACGGTGAACCGCCGGCTCACCGCGAAGGCGATGGCGTCGTCGTGGGGGAGGACGTCGAGGAGCACGTACTTCTGCTCACCGAGCGCGACCACCACGCCCTGGTACGCCTGGTCGATGGGGATGAGGTGAATCTTGGGGTCCCGGGCTCCGGAGAGCTTCTCCAGGTGCAGGCGGGAATGGGTGTGTTCGGCGAACTTCCGGATGGCCGCGTCGACGGCACGTTGCACCCGGCGTTGCAGCCGGGCATAGGCGGGAAGAAACCCCCGATCGATGGCCAACTCGGCCATGCGTCCCTCCGTCGTTCATCGCCTGGGACACGCCAGGGCGCCAGTTCCCGGCGCGGTACAGGTAAGGCGGCTGCGGCCGGCCTTGACCCGCGCGAGACGCGGAAGAAGGCTCGTCAGGTGGGCCGCTGACGCCGACGCACAGTGAAGCAGCTTGTGAAGCGTGTTTGCAACGCTTATCTTAGTGCTGTCGGTTCACCGACACTCCCATGGTCCCAAGGGCGGTCACCATGGCTAGGCTCAGCGCCGTGCTGACGGCGAAACGTCTCAGGAATCGGTATGTGTTGGGCCGCTATCCCCTGCCGGGCAGCGGGATGGGTGAGGTCTGGGTGGCGCGGGACACCCGACTTGAGCGCGACGTCATCGTGAAGTTCGTCCAACCCGCGCAGCTCGACGTGGAGCTGATCCGTCGGTTCCGGCGGGAGGCACTCCTGACCGCCCGACTCGACCACCCCGGCGTGCCTGCCGTCTACGACCTCGACGAGCACGACGGCCGGCCGTACGTTGTCCTGGAGAAGATTGACGGGATCACGCTGTCGACCCTGGTCGACGAGCAGCATCCGGTGCCGATCGGCTGGGTGGCCGCCATCGGTGCACAGATCAGCAGTGTTCTGATCGCCGCCCAGCAGATCGGCCTGGTGCACCGGGACATCAAGCCGAGCAACATCATGCTGGACCCGAGAGGTGCCGTGAGGGTGCTGGACTTCGGCCTGGCCGTCCTGCGCGACGACGACCGCTACTCGCGGATCACCGAGACGGGTCAGAGCCTCGGCACCGTCGGCTACATGGCCCCCGAGCAGATCCTCGGCGAGCCCGCCGACCACCGCACCGACCTGTACGGCCTGGGCGGCACCCTGTTCCACCTCCTCACCGCCCAGGTGCCTTTCGACGGCGACACGACCACCACCACGCTGCGACACCAGCTCGACGACCCGCCGCCCCGCGCGGCTGAGCTGCGTCCCGAGATCCCGGCCGTCCTCGGCGACCTCGTCGACTCGCTGCTCGCCCATCGACGCGAGGACCGGCCGGCCGATGCCAGCGAGGTGTACGCCGCGCTGGCGCCGCTGGCCCTGGACCGGCCGGCGCTGCCCGGGGTGGTCACCGACAGCGTCGGTGCCGTGCAGGGGTACGCCGCGGTCGTCGGCGGGACACCGCAGCCCGCCCACCGCGCCGTGAGTCCGGTCCCACCATCGGTGCTCGACCCGGAGCAGGTGGCGCGGCAGGCGGAGCAACTGTTCGCCGCCGGCGAGTTCCGGGCTGCGGCACGCCTGTGGCGGAGCCTCGTCGAGCACCATGTGCAACGCCATGGCGACGACCACCCCGCGGTGTTCGGCTTCCGCCTGAACACCGCCCGTGCTCATGACTTACTCGGTGAGCACGGGCGGGCACTACGTCAGCTCAACGACCTACTGCGTGACCAGACCCGGTTGGTCGGTGCCGGGCACCCGAGTGTGCAGCAGCTACGTCAGGAGATCGAAGCCGTGGAGGAAAAGTCGGCGTCGTCTCCCCGCTCTCGATCCGTACCGAGCGTGGGTCGCTGAACGCCCGGGGCAGCAGTGCCGCCTTCTGCTCCGGGAACCGGCCGCTGCCGTGGTGGAAGATCAACGCGCAGTTCTGCCCACGGGTCTCCGTGGTCAGCGCGCGCCGGGCGAGTGGTGAGTACATCAGGCTGTGTTTCCACCAGGCGGCTTCCTCGCCGTGGCGGTCGAAACCACGGCCGCTGGCGGCATGCCCGAACGCGTCGTGTACCGCGCGGAACATGTCGTTCTCGCCGTCGCTGAGATAGGGGTGCGCGTTGCCGCTGGCCGCGCTGGCCCACACCTTCAGCCGGCGCTCCCGCATGTCGTCGACCATGGACTCGACGCTCTGGTACGGGTCCTCGTCGACGATGCGTACCGCCACGCCCAGGCCGCCGAACTCGACGCGGCCGATCAGGAAGTGGTACTGCCGCACGGTCTCCTGGCAGAACCTGGCGTACGAGGGGTAGGCCCGTTCGTCCCGGCTCGGCGCTGCCACGTACGCCGCCGCGATGGCGGCGCCCAGGGCGGGGTCAAGGCGTACTGCGGCGTACGCCTGCGCCGGGACGGCGCGGACGCTGGGCCGGTACCGCAACGCGCCGTCGTGCAGGTACCCGACCGGCGGGAACGTCGTGGTCGACGTGGGCGTGGCTGCGAGCAAGGGTGTTCATGGTCCTCCTTCGGTTGTGGTGGATGGGGCGGATCAGTCAGCGGGTGATCTCGGCCTGACGTACGTCGAGCATGTTCAGGTCCTGAGTGGCCGTTGACCGCTGCTCCGCCCGGAGCAGTTCCCCGAACATGCGGATCTCGGAGACCCGACGGTCCCGGTGGAGCTTGGCGAACTTGCCGATGGTGGTGCTGTGTCCACGGCGCGGCATGGAGTCCTCCTCGGAGGTCGATGGAACGGAGACGCCGAAACAGTAGCGCCTGTGAACCGAGTACACAACATGCGATCTCATGCTAGTGTTCACGTGTGACAGCGGAGCGGAGCACGGCACACGGAGCGGCGACCCTGACTGCCAGTGGCATCGCGCGACTGGCCAACGTCGGCAGAGCCGCGGTGAGCAACTGGCGTCGGCGTTACACCGACTTCCCCACGCCGGTGGGTGGCACCCCGAGCAGCCCGTTCTTCGACGCGCACGAAACCGAGCAGTGGCTGCGTCGCCACGGCAAGCTGCACCAGGCGGCCACCGAGCAGTGGGCCTGGCGGCACATCGAGAGCTACCAGCCAGCGGCGCAGATGACCGAAGCGCTCGGCATCGCCGGCGCCTACCTGCTCGCTAATGTGGATCAGGCTCCTGCCGCCAGCGAGGACCTGTTGACCCCGAAGCAGCTAGTTACCCGCCTGGGTGCCCTCGACGCCCGGCTGGCCGGCATGGTCGGCCGCGTGCTGCCGAAGCAGTGGACTCCGCAGCTGACCGCCGTGCTGCGTACCGTCGACGAACTCGGTCGCGAGCAGAACGCGGAGACCGCCTTCGAATACCTGCACCACCAGTACGTCACGTCGGCGCACTCGATGTCCGGCCTCGCCGGCACCCCAGACACCGTCGCTGAGGTGATGCTGGCGCTCGCCGGCTCCGGCGCGTGCACGTTCGACTTCACCAGCGGCACCGGCTCGATCCTGCGTATGGCCGCCGACCAGGCACTGCAGCGGGGCACCGTGACGCACTGCTACGCCCAGGAGATCAACCCCCAGTACGCACTGATCACCCTGCTGCGCCTGTGGTTCGTGCACCTGCGGGCCCGACGCGCCGGGCAGGAGGCGGTTGCACCGGTCGTGCACGTGGGCGACAGCCTCCTCGCCGACGCTCTGCCCGACCTGCGGGCCGACGTCGTCGTGGCGAACTTCCCGTTCGGTATCCACGACTGGGGCCACGACCGCCTCACCTACGACCCGCGCTGGACCTTCGGCCTGCCCCCGCGTACCGAACCCGAACTCGCCTGGGTGCAGCACGCCCTGGCCCATCTCTCTCCCGGGGGCACCGCCGTCGTCCTGATGCCTCCGGCCACCGCCCTGCGTCCCGCCGGGCGGCGTATCCGTGCTGAACTCGTCCGCCGGGGTGCCCTGCGCGGGGTCATCGCCCTGCCTGTCGGCCTCATGCCACCGACCGGCATCGGCCTGCACGTCTGGGTGCTGCACCAGCCCGACCCGCGACAGTCACCCGCCACCCCGGGGCTGCTGGTCGTCGATGCCACCGCCATGACGAAGGACCACACCCTCGCCGAAACCATCGGCGGGGTATGGCGCAGCCATCTGTCCGGCGATCTCACCGAAGCGCCCGGAATGCATCGCGTCGTGGACGCCATCGACGTGCTCAACGACCAGGTGGACCTGACGCCGCAGCGCTACCTGCCGCACACCGCCGAGGACTCCCTCGACCCGGTCCGCATCCTCGCCGCGATCGACGACTTCGGTCGGCTCATCGACGACGTCCGCCGCAGCCTCCCGCTGGTGCGGGAGTCAACAGCCGAAGCCCTCCGCGCCGCGTCCCACGCCGAAGTCGCCGACCTGATCCGGGCGGGCAGCGTGGCCGTGCACCGGGCGGTGACCCGTAGCCGGGCGAGTAGCACGGGCACCGACCGTCCCGTTCTCACCTCCAGCGATGTCCTGGCCGGCCGGCCGGCGACCGGTACGGCCACCCACGCCGCGACCGAGGACGCCGGTTCACGGGTGGAGGACGGCGACATCCTCATCCCGGTCATCGGTCGCGAGATCGTCGCTCAGGTGGCTACCCCGGAGCAGATCGGTGCCGAACTCGCGCCGGGTGTGCAACTGCTACGCGTGGACAGGAATCTGTTCGACCCGTGGTTCGTCGCCGGGGTCCTCTCCCGTACCGACAACGTCAGGGTCGCCGGCCGGGCGTCCAGCAGCGGCAGCGGGGCGCTGCGCATCGACATCCGACGGCTCGCCATCCCGGTGGTGCCGCTGGAGGAGCAGCGAGCGTACGGGGAAGCATTCCAGCGGCTTGCCGAGTTCCGTACCGGACTAGGTCGGATCACCGAGGCAGGGAACGCCCTGGCCCGCGACATCGGCGACGGACTCACCTCGGGCGCCCTCGCTATCACGCCTTGAGTAGCCCCTGTACGCAATGTAGCCTGCACTGCTTTCGGTGAATGCTCTCAGCCCAGGTCCCGGTGCCAGCACGTCGAACAGCAGCCAATCCGCGCGCAGCTCAAACGCACCGTGCTACGCGCCGACGCTGTGCCCGCCTCCGACCGTCTCGTGTGCGATCCACCTTCGCAGGGACTCGGACGGCCGGCTTCTTGGCTACAGTTTGCTCACAGCCTGCTCGATCTTCTTCGAGGCAGATGGCTTCACTTTTCCCGACACCCGCACCAGCACCCGACCCTCGTCCGTCCGATAGTGGTACTCGGTGCCGAGGATCGGCATCGATTTCAAAGACTCCTGAATGAACTTTGACCGCCGGTCGGCGTCGTCTTTCGTCGGGAAGACCTCGATGACCAGGCCTCGGTCGATGCCGTACTTCTCGCCTTCGCGGTTGCCGCCCGGCAGATCGGCCGAGGCGCGTGAGGTGTATCCGTTGGGGCGACCGAGCAGATCGTTCGGGTCGGTGTCCTCGTTCTGTACGACGCCGCCGGTAAGGCTAACGCTCGCCTCAGTCAGCTTGTTGAGGACGACCTTGGCATCCTGCGGGGCGGCTTGTGCCGGAGGACTCGTGGACGCGGTGGGCTGAGGCGCAGGTGAGCTGGCGGTTGCGCTGCCGTTGCTGTTACCGCCGCAGCCGGCGACGGCGAAGATCGTGGCGGTGGCAGCTAACACAAGGACGCTGGTTCTGTTTCGCATCCGAACGATGATGCCGGCACGTGTAAGCACAGGGCTGCAGCCGTTGCCGAAAGGCGGTGTCGCATGAATGACAGTCGGCTTCGTGCCCTGCTCGTGGAAAGTCGCTGCCGAGTTGATCTCGTCAGGTTCGTGAGGGGCGGTGCGGAGTCATGGGCTCGACGGTGTGTTGAGGGTGTCGAAGTGAAGGTCAGCGGTGACCAGACGGTGGTCGGAAGGGTAGGGCCGGCATAGCGGTACGTGGACGCGGTAGGTGTGGGGGATGACGTGGGCGAGCATGGCGCTGTTGACGAGGAGCCAGTCGATAAGGAGGCCACCACCGGCGTCAACGTCATCGTTGACAGTGGGTAGGAGGGCGGCTGCGGGGTCGGCCTGCCAGGCGAGTTCAGCCACGGAGTGGAAGCCGCATCCGTCGGTGCGGGTTCGGGCGTGGGGGTTCCAGCGGCCGACGAGATGGTCGACGGCGTCGGTATCGGCGACCCAGGTGCCATCGGGCATCCGCTGGCCCTTCTGCCGACGGGCGCGGTAGTTGGCGATGGTCCAGTCGCGCTGGGGCAGGTGGGGACCGGATGCGGTGGCGTTGAGGTCGCCGCCGCCTATGACGGGTAGGGGTGCATCGCCGTAGCGGTCGAGGAGTGCGGCCTGCTGCCGGCGGCGGATGCCGCAGTGGACGTCCCAGTGCGCTACGAATGCCAGGAACTCGGTCCGGCTGTCAGGGTGCTCGCCGGAGGATCGGACGGCGAAGTGGGCCACGTTGCGCTTGTCGTCGAAGGCGTTGCGGTCCGCTGGGTCGTACCAACTGCGGAGGGTGAGCAGGGTCGGGTCGTAGAGGATTGCCGGGGGCATGGGGCCGCGTGGGTCGTGGCCGAGAACGCCGACGTACGGCGTGGCGAAACGATCGGCAAGTAGCTCCGCCGCCTGGTGCAAGGGTTGGTTGCCGTTGGCCTGCCACTGTTTCGCTTCACAGAGCAGAATCAGCGCGGGAGGAGTGGTGACCTCGCGGAATGCGTCCACGAGAGGCTTTAGGTAGTGGTGGCCGTCGCGCAGCCCGCCGTTTTCGAAGTTGAAGAGCGCGATGCTGATCCTTGTCACGACTTCTCCTTGGGGTGGTTTGTCCAGTCCCATTGCATGCCGATGCTGTTGAGGGCGTCGATGCGGTCGGGTGGCATGCGGCCGTTGCGGTGGACGCGGCGTTGTTCGATGAGCCACTGGGTGAGTTTGACGCCGTCTTCGACGTGACGCGGTGGTGGTCTGAGGTGCCCTTCCCGCTGGTAGAAGGCGGTGGCGGCGGCGTACTTGCGGGGCCACGGTTTCTCGGGGGCGTCCCATTGCATGCCCATGGCGGTGAGGGTCTGGAACCGTTCGGGGGTGAGTCGTCCTTTGGCGTGGTCGACTCGTCGGGAGATGGTCCAGAGGTAGACGTCGACGCCGTCGATGGTGGTGCCGGCGGGCACGCGGAGGTGTCCGTGGGTGTGGTGGAACTTGAGGACTGCTTGCCAGCATTCGTCGGGGGTGCGGGTTTTGCGTTTCCAGGTGATGCCGAGGCGGGTCAGGGCGGTGGTGCGGTCGGCGGGGAGGCGTCCTTGCTGGTGGAGGTGGCGTTGGGTGGACAGCCAGGTGGTGAGGTTGACGCCGTCGATGGTGTGCCGGTAGGGCGGGTTGAGGTGGCCGTGTGCGGCGTGGAACGCGGTGGCGGCGGCCAAGCCCCGTTCCCATGCGCTGGCCTGGGGTGCCCAGTCGAAGCCGAGGCGGTCGAGGGCGTCGACGCGGTCTTGGGATAGTCGTCCGGTCTTGTAGGTGAAGCGTTGTTGGCGGACCCAGTTGTCCAGGCGGATGCCGTTGGTGGTGTGTCGGGGAGTGATCCTCAGGTGTCCGTGTTCACGGGCGTAGGACTGGAGGGCCCCGTATCCGGCCCACCAGTCGGAGGTGGTTTCTTCCAGGACTCGGATGGTGATGTGGCGGAGCAGGTCGCCGGTGGCGTAGCCGTCGGGGAGTCGGATGATGACCCGTTCCGGCAAACCACCACCGCTCTCGCCCCCACCGCTGGTGGTGAGGGTGGTGCGTCGGGTGTCGAGGTCGGTGGCGAGGTCACCGTCGTGGGCACGCAGCGCCCGTAGCACTTTCAGCAGGGTGTCCCACTCGGCCAGATCGGTGGGCGCATCCTCGGGATCGTCGGGCAGGAGCACCGGGACGAGGACGGTGGCGATCCCGGACCCGTCGGGGTTGCGGCGTAGCGCCCGACCGACGGCTTGGGCGACGTCGACTTCGGATTCCTTCGGTGAGGTGAACACGACGGCATCGACGGCGGGGACGTCGACGCCTTCGGACAGGCACCGCGCGTTGGAGATGACGGTCCACCCGTCCTGCGGTGGGTGAGCGAGACGTGCCAGGTGGATGTCACGCTGGGCCGCGTTCTGGGTGCCGTCGACATGCCCTGCCGTCAACAGCCCCTTTGGCCGAAGGTGTTCGGGGGTGGCAGCAAGAGTGCGGGGCAGGGTGGTGGCGAACGCCCGGGACTGGGCGATCCTGGACGTGAACACCAGGATCCGGCGGAGGCCGAATTCGGTGGCGGCGCGGATGAGGGCGGTCTGGATCGCGGTGGTCCGCAGCGGCGCGCTGTGCAGGTCGGTGACGGCGTGGGTGTCGGTGTCCCGCAGGAGCGCCAGGGCCTCGTGGGAGGTGACGCCGATGACGAGGATGCGGTAGTCATCGAGCCAGCCATCGGCGATGGCACGGGCGAACGGGTACTGGTAGCGGACCGGCCCGAACACCTGGGGGTCGTCCATCGACAGCAGGTCCTGGTCGCCGGGGCGGCGTCGGGTGAGCACCCGTGGGGTCGCGGACAGGTAGAGCCGCCGGCGGGCGGGTAGCCGGTCGTCGTCGTGCAGGAGGCTGTTGTGTTTCCCGCCCCATCCGGCGGTGTGGTGGGCCTCGTCGACGATCAGCAGATCCGCGACCACACCAGCCTGGGTGAGGCCGTCGCCGAGTGGCCCGGCGGAAGCGTGCGTGACCAGGATCAACCGCGGTTGCCCGGCCGGGGTGTCACGCAGCCACGCGCTGATCTCCGCCGGACGGGTCGTGACCGGACACGCCAGGGCACCGTCACCGCTGGTGGGGACGATCGAGTCGTCGCCGCAGACCGCGAGGATCCGGGTCACGGTGCCGGTCGCCGCCCACACCGTCAGCGTCTGCGCGAGCAGTGGCAGCGACGGGCACGCCACCACGACGAGGCCGTCGGGGCACAGCTGCCGGGCCGCGTGCAGGGACACGATCGTCTTGCCGGTGCCGCATGCCGCGCGGACCTGCCCGCGTCCGCCGTCGGCCTGGCCCTGCATGATCGCGTCGACCGCTTCCCGCTGGTACCCCCGCAGCACCGGCAGCCCCCCGGTCGACGGGGA
Organism: Micromonospora wenchangensis; assembly: GCF_002210435.1. Lineage (GTDB taxonomy): Bacteria > Actinomycetota > Actinomycetes > Mycobacteriales > Micromonosporaceae > Micromonospora > Micromonospora wenchangensis. Next base: position 15,144 of record NZ_MZMV01000030.1, on the reverse strand, counting down.
CTCCGGTCCCGTGGTCTCCCGCCGCGACTCCGACGGCACCCGGCCCTCATCCGTCTCCGGGGCCGTCATGCCCGACGCCCAGTGGCAGACCCGACCAGGGTCGGGGAGGAAGCAGTCTGTAGGTGCCGCAGCCTGTCGAGGTGGTCAACCATGCGGGCGGTGGCGGGATGGCCGGGGTGGGCGTGGCGGTGGCGGCTGATGACGTCGACGAGCAGCGTCCGGGCCGCCTCGTGATGGCCCAGATCGTGCAGGACGAGGGCGCTGGTGGCCCGCACGGCGAGAGTCTGGTGGGCATCGGCTCCGACGGTGTCGGCCAGGTGGTCGGCGAGCTGCCGGTAGAGGCCGTACGCCCGCTGGTGGTGGCCGGCTTGGCGGTGGGCGGTGGCGAGGGTGTGTGCAGCGGTCAGTGTGGGCGGGGCGGTAGGGCCGTGGAGGTGGGTGAGGCTGCGATGGGCGTAGTCCGCCCAACGGACCGCCGTAATGCCGTGCAGGAGCGTGGCGAGCAGGTGGGCGGCTTCGGCGTGGAGGGTGCTGATGGCGGTGGTGGCGGGATCGACGCCGGCGAGGATGCTCTGCAGGAGGCGGTGGGCGCGCGCCGGGTCGGTGGTGGCGAGTTGGCGGGCGAGGCGAAGCTCCTCGGTCAGGGCATGGCGGGGTCGGGCGGTGGCAGGCCAGGTGATACGCAGGTCGGCGGGATGCCCGCCGGCGGTGATCCGGGCGATGAGCCGGTGGGCGTGTATAGCGGCGATAACCGCGCGCTTGGGGTGAGTGAGGGCGGGCACGAGACGGGCGGCGTGCTGCAGCACCACTTGCCCGACGGCCTCGGCGACGGCCACTGCGTTCAGTGGGGGACGGCGGCATGGTGGCGGGCAGTCGTAGACGAGCCCGACGGTGGTGAAGGTTGCGGTCATGGGCTGCTGGCAGAACAGGCAGTGGAGCAGGCCGTCCGGCAGCACAACCAGGTCATTGTCGACATCGGCACGCGGCGTGGTGGGCGGTACCGCGGTGGCTGCCTGGGCGCGGGCTTTGGTCACCCAGCTTTGGAGTAGTCGACGGTCGAGTTGGAGTTCCCGGGCGACGGTGCTGATCGGGCCGCGTCGTCCCGTCGCGCGGGCAGCCTCAACCTGGCGTACTGCGTCGGCGATGACGTCGGAGGTGTACTTGCGGGGCTTGGCCACAGGAGGTTGGTCCTCGACAGGCTGGGGATCGGGGGCGATGAGATGTTGGGCCCGCCAGAGCAATCGTCGGGGCGGTCGGAAGGGGTTCCGGCGCCTCAGATGTCGATCTCGGCGGTGACGAGGTAACGGTCAGAGGCATGCGGCGGCCCGTCGGGGATGCGAGGAGTCGCCAGCGGCTGAGGATCGGCGTGGCGCCTGTTACCGCTCACCGCGGCGAGGTGTTGCTCTGCGTCGACCGGAGGGTGGGCTGCTGGCAGCCAGCTGCCGGTGTGTGGGCGTTCGGGGTGCGGCGGCTGTCGACGTAGAGCCGGTAGTTGGCTGCCTCGGCGACGATCAGCGTCGGGAAGTCGGGTCCCAGGCGCGGATCCTGGGGCGGGATGGGGCCGGTGATAACGCTGCGGGCGGCGAGCAGGACGCCGCTGCGTGCGTCGATGGTGAGGATGTCGCGTCGCGGCACACCGGAGCGGTCGGTGTACGGGAGGATGAGGTCCGTGCCGGGCCGCTGGATGCGGTCGGTGACGCCGGCCTGCGCCAGGAGACCGGGCTGCTGCGCGAGGAGCCGCAGGACCGCGGCCCGGACCGGACGGGTGAGGGCGTGGCGTTCGTAGAGCATGGCGATCCCGCCGACGATGTCCTGCGGACGGTTTTCCCCAGGACCGCCCGCGATGAGCAGGTGGGTGCGCAGGGCGTCGGGTTGTCTCGGTGGGGGTTGGTCGAACCGGTCCCCGGTCCGGCCAGCCCAGCTGCCGCTTTCGCCGTCGTCGGGGATGCAGCCGTGGGTTTCGAGGTGCACGCTGACCAGCCGGCCCTTGGCGGCATCGTCGGTGCGCCACAGTTGGTCGACGCGGATCCGTTCGGGCCACCCGGTGGGGCCGGGTGGACCGATGAGGTCCCGGTACCAGGTGCGGCGTTCGACGTACTGGTAACCACCACGGGTGGTGTCGGCGGGCGCGTCGGTGAGGGTGGCGGCCAGGCGCGTCAGGACCGGCCCGGCTGGCATCGGCGGTGCGCTACTCGGAGACGATGTCGGCGGCGGAGGGCCGGGGTTCTCGTTGGCGGACGGTCCGGCGCAGGCGGCGAGGAGAAGCGATGCGGCGAGCAGCGTCGTGCCGGTGCGGGTTCGGATCATGGTCGTCCGCGTCGTGTCATTCGTGGACCCCGGGGAGTAGCGGACGGTGCGGGTGGGTGAGCGTTGGTGTGGGGTTTCCTTGTTCAGGTTGGGCGGTGAGCCGGGGCAGTTGGTCTCGCGGGTGGGGAACCGGACCGTAGAGGCGGTGGGGATGAGGGGCATGGGTTGTCCAAGGGTCGTGGCACGTGTGGGCGGAAAGGAGGGATGAGGTGGTCGTGGAGCAGCGTCAGAGGGAGGCCTGACCTCGCGTGGTGTCGTGGTGGCCGGCGGCAGCCGCTGGGCCGATCAGGTGAGGAGGCTCAGGATGGTGGGGTGGGTTCGGGTTTCTGGGCGTGCACGGTGGCGAACTGGTAGCTGGAGACGACGACGTAGGGGTCGGCCATCAGCTCGGTGAACCGGGCGAGGTCTTCGACGGTGAGGCCGGTGTCGATGAGCTGGTCGTGGAGTTGGTGGGCGTTGTTGGCGTAGAGGGCGCAGCCCGGTCCGCCGCCGGTCCAGGTTTCGGTGAGGCCGCGGGCGTGAACGTGGTTCATGCCGGCGGCGAGCAGCAGCGCGGGGGTGTTCTCGCCCCAGTGCAGGTCGACGCCGCGATCGGCGAGGGTGTCGAGGACGCCGTGTATGGCCCTGGTGATCAGGCTTGCGTCGGGTTCGGTGGGGGCGCGGTGAACCACGATCCGGGAGTAGACGATCTCTCCCAGGACCAGCCATCCGCCGGGGCGCAGCAGGTCGATCATCTGCCGGAGCAGGTCGACCCGGTTCGGTAGGTGTTCGAGTAGGCAGCGGGCGTTGATGACGTCGTAGCCGTCGGGGGTGGTGGGGATGGGCTGGGTGCGGAGGTCGCGCTGGTAGACGTCGATGATGCTGGTGGGGTTCAGGAGTTGGGTGTCGAGGTCGACGGCGGTGACGTTGCCGTCGGGTCCGACGAGGCCGGCGAGGTGGCGGGTGATGGAGCCGGCGCCGGCACCGAGGTCGAGGGCCCGCATTCCGGGTTTCACCCCGACCCGGGCCAACCCTCGGATGGTGTGCGGGTCGAGGACATCCTGGAGGGGGTGGAGTTGGTGGGGGCTGTTGCGGAACTGGTAGCGCTGGCCGGTGGTGGTCATCGTGGGTTCGCTTCCGTGGTTAGGCAGGGCGGCATGGTGGTGCCATTCGTGGGGTTGGGGGCGTTGCCGGGCGAGCGGTCGCCGGCTTGGTGGTGTTCCCGCCGGGGATGGTCGGCGAGAGCACGCCGGGCTGGGGGCGGGCGCGCATGGTGGCTACTCCGGTGGGCGTTGCTGGGGGTGCGGTGGTCGCCCACCAGCAGGTCGACGTGCCCGTCGGGCGGGTCACTGAGCTGTCCGGCGTTCAGGGCGTAGACGCGGTCGGCGACGGCGGTCGCGGTGTGGGCTTGGGGGAGTGCGACGAGCACGGTGACGCCCCGGTCGGGTAGGTCCCGGAGTACGGCGATCACCTGGCCGGCGATGCGGGGGGAGAGTCCTTCGGTGGGTTCGTCGGCCAGCAGCAGCCGCGGGTTGGTGCGGAGGGCGCGGGCGATCGTGAGCATCTGCTGCTCGCCACCGGAAAGTTGGTGGCCGTGATGGCGTCGTCGGGCGGCCAGCGGCGGAAAAAGGTCGAACAGGTCGTCGACGTTGAAGCCGTCGTCGGTGGCGGGGCGGGTGACGGTGAGGTGGTCGCGGACGGTCAGTGACGGCCACAGGCGGCGTCCCTGTGGGGCGAGTGCGACGCCGGCGCGGGCGAGGTGGTGGGGGAGTAGTCCGGTGAGGTCCCGCCCGCCGAGGTGGACCTGCCCGGTGGTGGCGCGCAGGTGGCCGGCGAGGGTGTGCAGCAGGGTGGTTTTCCCCGCGCCGTTGGCGCCGACGATCGCGTACACGCCGGGGGTGGGCAGGTGAAACGACACCGATCGGACGACCGGGGTGTCCGGGCGGTGGCCGGCGGTCAGGTCACGGACGTGCAGCATGACCGGCCTCCGCGCTGTCGAGGTGGAGGGTGCGCACGGTGGGGTCGGCGCGGACGTGGTCGGCGGGGCCGTCGAGGTGTCGGCGGCCGTGGTGCAGCACGGTGATCCAGTCGGCGAGGGCGGCGACGACGTCCATGTGGTGTTCGACGAGGATCACCGCCATCCATCCGGGCAGGGTGCCGAGGATGTCGAGGAGCCGGGTGAGGTCGGTGTCGGTGAGGCCGGCGGCGGGTTCGTCGAGGAGCAGCACCCGGGGTTGTCCGGCGAGGGCGACGGCGAGGTCGAGCATGCGGCGGTGTCCGTGCGACAGGGTGGTGGCCGGGTAGTCGGCGTGACCGGTGAGGCCGACGAGTTCGAGGAGTTCCAGGGGGACCCGGTCGGGGTTGCGTCGGTGGTGCCAGCCGCCCATGCGTACGCAGTCCAGGACGGTCAGGCCGGGGTAGACGGTGGGGTGTTGGAAGGTACGGCCGATGCCGGCGCGGGCCCGCCACGCCGCGCCCCGGCGGGTGATGGTCTGCCCCTGGTAGGTGATGGTGCCGGTCTGTGCCCGGGTGCTGCCGGCGAGGAGGTTGAGCAGGGTGGACTTGCCGGCGCCGTTGGGGCCGATGACCGCGTGCCGGTCGCCCGGTGCGATGGCGAAGGAGTCGAGGTCGAGGACGGTCAGCCGTTGGTGGGCGTGGTACAGGCCGGTGGCGACCAGACCGGTGTCGTGGGCGCGGCCGATGTCGGCGGGGTCGCGGCGGGAGGGGATGTGGTCGACGGCGTCGACGTGGCGGGTGGTCACGAGGTTCTCCGGGAGGCAGCGGGCAGCGGTTCGGGTCGCCGGGTCGCCCGGACCCGGCGGATCTCGGCGCGGAGGCGGGTGAGGGCGGCGGTCAGGCCACCGGGGAGCAGGTAGACCGCGGCGACGAACAGGGCACCGAGGAGCAGCGGGGCGTGGCCGGGCCAGTCGGCGGCGGCCACGTCCCGCACGCCGAGGACGAGCACCGCGGCGACGGCGGCTCCGGGTGGGGAGTGGGTGCCGCCGATGACGGCGGCGAGCAGGGCCAGGGCGGCGGTGTCGAAGCCGACGTCGGCGGGGGTGATCCACCGGTGGGTGTGGATGAGCAGTGCCCCGGCGGTTCCGGCGATGGCCCCCGCGCCGGTGTGCACGAGCCACAGGTAGGTGGTGACGGGGTGGCCGCTGGCGGCGGCGCGGGTCTCGTTGCCGCGTACGGCGGTGAGGAGCAGGTGGTGTCGGTGCAGCAGCAGCATCGTGGCGGCGGTAGCGGCGACGGTGACGGCGGTGGCGTAGAGCAGCACGGGTCGGTCGGCGGTCAGGGGTGGGGTGCCGGGGAGCAGGTGTGGGGCGGGGATGCCGGCGAGGCCGTCGGTGCCGCCGCTGACCGTGCGCCACTGGGTGGCGGTGATCGTGGTCAGTTCCGCCACGGCGAGGCTGAGCATCAACACCACGGTGCCCCGGTGGCGGACCAGCAGCATGCCGAGCAGTCCGGCGGTGAACGCGCCGGCCAGCGCGGCGGCGGTGAGGTGCACGGGGGCGAGGGTGTGGCCGGCCATGGCGAGGCGGGCGGTGGTGTAGGCGCCGGCGGCGTAGGGGGCGACCTGCCCGAGGGTGGGTAGTCCGGCCGCGCCGGTGACGGTGGCGACGCTGACGGCGAGCAGTGCCAGGGGCAGCATCCGGGCGACGGTGGCGGGCCAGTAGCCGTCCGACGCCGCGGCGAGGGTGGTGGCCGCGCCGAGGGGAAGCAGCCAGGGCACCCATCGCCGCAGGTCGTCCCAACGGTGGGGGAGCGGGAGGCGGGCGGTCATCCGGGCATCCCGGGCAGGGGCCGGCGGCGGGTGAGCAGGAGCAGGGCCATCGCGCTGAGCAGGAGGTACGGGGCGAGGGCGGGGATGGTGATCACGCCGATGGTCTGGACCAGGCCGACGCCGATCGCGGCGACCACCGCGCCGGGGACTGATCCGAGGCCGCCGCAGACGACGATGACCAGGGACAGCAACAGTGTCGTCGGCGCGGTGGCGGGTCCGACGCCGAGGATCGGCGTGCAGAGGGCACCGGCGAGACCGGCTAGGGCACCGGAGACGACGAGGACGGTGGTGTCGACGGCGCGGGGGTTGACGCCGATGCCGGCGACCATGTGCCGGTCGTCGACGGTGGCGCGGATGAGCCGCCCGGCGCGGGTGCGGTGCAGCACCGCGTACCCGATGGTGGTGATGATGACGGCGGCGGTGAGGGCCGCGAGTCGGTCGGCCGGGTAGGGGTGGCCGGCGATGGTCAGGGTGGTGTCCAGGGCGGCGGGTAGTCGGGGGCGTCGGATGTCCGCGCCGAAGACGGTGGTGAGTAGGTCTGCGCCGATGAGGGCGATACCGAAGGTGAGTAGTGCCTGGTCGAGGTGGCCTCGGCCGCGCAGCCGGGCGGTGGCGGCGGCGAGCACACCGCCGCCGGCCGCGCCGACCACCGTCGCGGCGGTGACGGCCGCGGCGAGGCTGGGCCAAGTGCCGGTGCTGGTGGTGGCGGCGACGTAGCCGCCGGCGGCGATGAGGGTGCCGTGGGCGAGGTTGAGTACGCCGCCTGCGCCGAAGGCGAGGGTCAGTCCGGCGGCGGCGATGGCCAGGAGCAGCCCGTAGGCGATGCCGTCGAGGCCAGGGATCAGGTAGGTGTCCATCCGGACCGCACCCCCTTTCCGAGAGTTGGTGGGGTCAGGTGGCGGGCAGGGTGGTGAGGTCCTGCACCAGAACGTTGGACAGCACCGGGCCGTCGGCGCGGACCTCGCGCAGGTACCAGCGCTGCACCGGTCGGTGTTCGGTTGGTTCGAACTGCCAGTCCCCGCGTGGGCTGGTGACCCGGCCGACCTTCCCGATCGCTTCGTTGAGTTTCGGGCCGGTCACGTCCCCGGCCACCCCGGCGAGGGCGCGGTCGAGGACGGCGGCGGCGTCGTAGGAGGCCATCGCGAAGGTGGTCGGTGGGCTGGAGTTCCCGGCGGCGGACCAGGCGGCGATGAACGCCTGGTTGGCGGCGTTGGACAGGGTGGGGCTGTAGTTGAGGACATTGCGGATGCCGGTGGCGGCCGGGCCCTGCGCGGTGAGGACCGATCCTTCGGTGAGGAACCCGGCGGCGTAGAGCGGCACGTCCTTGAGGTCGGACTGGGCGTACTGCTTGACGAACGCCACCGCCGCCGCCCCGGCGTAGAACGTGTAGACGGCTTCCGGTTTCGTCTCGGCGGCCTTGTTGAGGTAGGGCAGGAAGTTCTCCGTGGCCGGGAACGGCGTGAACAGCGCCTTCCCGTCGGGGTTGGCGAGTTTCCCACCGAGGCGGGTGAACGTGTCGGTGAAGCCGCGCAGCTCGTCCCAGCCGCCCTGGTAGTCGGGGCCGATCGCGTAGACGGCGCCGTCGCCGACCTGGGATTTGACGTGGTCGGCGATGGCGATGCCCGGCTCGTCGGAGTTGTAGGAGGTGTGCCACGTGTAGGTCAGATCCCGGGGCTTGCCGCCCTCCGAGGTGAACGCCGGGCGGGCGTTCGCGCCGAGCAGGGGAACCTTCCGGGCGGTGGTGAGAACCTGCACCTTGTCGACGGTCGCCCCGCCGACGAGGCCGGTCAGGGCAACCACCCGGTCGCGTTCGAGGAGTTTCTGCGCGGCCGGAACGGCGGTGGCCGGGCCGTCACCCTCGTCGCCCACCACCAGGTCGACCTTCCGGCCGCCGAGCCGACCACCGTGGGAGTCGAGGTAGAGGCGGAAGCCGGCCTGCATGTCCTGCCCGACGGTGGCATACGTGCCCGACAGCGACACCAGCAGTCCGATGCGCACGGCGTCCGGGTCGGCAGGGGCGCCGGCACAGGCGGCGGCGGTCAGCAGAGCGGCGGCGGCGGTCGCCGAGGCGAGTCCGCGTCGTAGCCGGCTACGGAGACGGGTCATCGTGGTGCTCCTTCAGAAAGGGCGGGCCGGGTGCGGGTGAGGACGTGTTCGATGAGGGTGATGAGCAGCCGGCGGACGCTGTCGCGGTCCCGGGCGTCGATGTCGACGATCGGCACGTCCGGACCGAGGGTCAGGGCGTCGCGGATGGCCGAGGGCGGGTAGGTGTCGGCGTCGGTGAAGTCGTTGACGGCCACCACGAACGGCAGCCGGGCGTGTTCGACGTAGTCGAGGTGCCGGAACGAGTCGGCCAGCCGGCGGGTGTCGACCAGGACCACCGACCCGGCGGCACCCCGGACGATGGCGTCCCACATGAACCAGAACCGCTCCTGGCCCGGGGTGCCGTAGACGTAGACGGTCACCCCGTTGACGTCGAGGCGGCCGAAGTCCATCGCCACCGTCGTGGTGGTCTTGGCCGGGGTATGGGAGACGTCCTCGGCGGCGGCTGCCGACATGCGGACCTCGGTGGTGACCGGGGCGATGTCGGACACCGCGCCGACCAGCGTCGTCTTGCCCACCCCGAACGGGCCGGTCAGCACGATCTTCACTCCCTGCGGCGGTGCCACCGCAGGGGCAGGGCGGGGGAGGGCGGGTGCGGATGTCATCGGCGTCCCGCCCCGACCAGGGTGGTGTGGAAGCCGGGGGTGAGCTGGTCGCCGACCTGGTCGGCGAACCGGTGCAGTTCCTCGGTCACGAACGCCAGGTCCGCCTCGCGGGTGACCAGGGTCAGCAACGACGCCCCGCCGCTGAGCGCGGTCAACAGCAGGTAGCCGCTGGCCAGGTCGACGATGGTGCCCTGCACCCCGCCCGCGCCGAAGTCCCGGGCCGCCCCGTTGAGCAGGCTGCGTAGCCCGGCGGCCACGGCCGCGAGCCGTTCGGCGGCGGCCCGGTTGAGGCCGTCGGTGCGGGCCAGCAACAACCCGTCGACGGACACCGCGACGGCCTGGCTGACTCCGGGCACCCGGGTCAGGTTGTTCGACAGCAGATAACTCAGATCACTCATCACTGGCCTTCCTTCGGCTGGGGAAATCGGTGGCCCAGGCCCCGCTGGTACGCCCGCGCGGTACCCGCCAACCCGTCGGGGCGGCGACTGGGCGGCCCGGCGGACCCGGTGGGTGAGGCGAAGGGGGTGCGCATCGGCTGCCGCTTGGGCAGGCCGTTCACGGTCGTCGCGGCAGCGCCGTAGGGGGCCGGCCCGGCGGGAGGCAGATGCACGGTGGCGCCCTCGACGAACCACGGCGACACGGGTGACTGCCGGGTCGTCTCCTCGTAGACCGGGGTCGACTGCCGATCCAGCGGCAGGCGCGGGGCGGGGATCAGCGGCAGCGCCTGCGTCGGGGCGTCCACGGTGTGGCCGCGTGGGCGGCGGGCGGGCAACGCCGGCACCACCGGCGGTGGTGGTGCGGCGATCAGGACCGCGCTGGTGGGGATCTCCACCACTGCGACCGTCCCGTGCGGTTGGCCCGCCACCAGCCGCACCCGCAGCCCGTGTACGGCGGCCAGCATCGCCACCGTCGCCACGCCCTGCCGACGGATGTGCTCCACGGCGATCATCGGGGCCGGCGCGGCCAGTTCCGCGTTCAACCGGGCCATCAGGTCGGGGGTGATGCCCGCACCGGTGTCGATGACCTGCACGACCACCTGGTCGCCGAGCAGATGCCCACTGATGATCGTCTCGCCGGGGCTGTAGCGGGTGGCGTTGTCCAGCAGCGACGCCAGCAGGTGCACGAGGTCGTCGATCAACGCCGGCGGCACCGACACCCGCCCGTCGACCGACCCCACCACCACCCGCCGGTACTCCCGGATCCGGCTCAACGCGGCCTGCGCCACGGTCACCAACGCCACCGGCTCCGGGTGCACCGAGCCGAGGGCACGACCCGACAGCACCAGCAGACTCTGCGTCGCGTGCAGCAACTGGGCGGCCAGGTTGTCCACCGCGAACAACGTCGCCAACGTCTTCTCGTCGGCCTCGTCGCGTTCCGCCCGGTCCAGCTCCCGCATCAGCAGGTGCGCCATCCCCTGACACCGCCGGCCCACCGCCTCCACCGCACCCGCCGCGACCAACCGCTGCCGCGCCAGATCGGCGGCCGTCTCGTACACGGTCAGGGCGAGGGCGTCGAACGCGGCGGTGACCTCGTCGATCTCGTCACGGCTACGGCCGGTCGGGGCGAGCGCGGGCGGGGCCGCCGGCATCCCGGACGGATCGCCCGGATCGGTGGCGGAGACCCGCCGCACCAGGTCGGGCAGGTCACGCGACGCCACCCGGGTCACCGCGTCACGGACCCGCCGCAATCGCCGCGCCAACGCCCGCCCCTGCCACACCGTCAACGCACCCGCCACGACCACCAACGTGAGCGCCGCACCGGTCAGCACCGCCGTCGTCGCCCACTGCGCGGCCCGCCGCCGGGACACCTCGGCGGCGATGTCGGCGTCCACCCGGGTCTGCACACCGTGCAACCGGTCCCGTCGCTCTCCGGTGGCGCGCACCCAGTCGGCGGCGTCGACCCGCAACCGCGACCCCACCCGCGCCCGGGAAACCTCGTCGTCGAATCGCTGGGCGGCGAGCACGCCCGGCCCGGTCAACGCAAGGTCCAGCCATGACCGCCACCGCGCCGACGCCCCGTCGGCAACCGTCAGCAACGCTTCCTCGTAACCGGCACGGGCGGCGGCAAGCTCCCGCTGCGCCGCCTGCGTCACCACCACGCCATCGCCGGCCAGGACCGTGGTCTGCTGGACACCCGCGTACTCCGACGCCCGCGACAACGCTGCCGCCACCCGGAGCTGCTCGGCGATCTGCGCGTCCGCGCCACCGACCTGTCCCACGGCCTCCCGTACGGCCAACCCCTGCGAGGCCGCCACCCGGTAACGCACCAGCACCGTGGTCAGCGACACCGACCGGGCCCGCACCTGGTCCCGCAGCGCCGGCAACTGCCCGAGCTGCCCATCGAAGGCCGCGAACAACCGGCTCGCCTCGACATCCCTGGCACCGAACCGGCCGCGCCGCTGCCGGTAGTCGGCGACCACCCGATCGGTACGGGCCACCTGCGCCAGCAACGGATCGACGCTCGCGGACGAACCCGCCAGGAACTGCGCCGCCATCTGGCGCTCCCGGCTCAACTCGTCGACCACCTCACCCGACACGGCCGACACCGCCACCAACGCCTGAAGCCGATCAGCAGCCCGCGCCCGCTGCCCCGTCGACGCCACCCCCCACGCCGCAAACAGGACGGTCGCCACCAGCGGCACCACCAACAGCAACGCAAGCCGCCTGACAACAGGCACAACGAGTCCTCTCCGGCCGTCCTGGCCGCGTCTATGTTTCCAGCGGGATCTCAGGCGTACGCCTTACCGAGGAAATTCAGATTGGCTAATCAGTCGGGAGGCGATACGAGTTCGATCGCCGCTCTCTGATGGGGTATCAGCGTCCTGCGTGGGTCGGGTAGCCCGCAGAGAAGAGTCGTTGAGTGGTTCGGCGGCTTGCGGGGAAACGGAATCCGGGACATCGATTCGTCGTGGCGCTGCCGGCAGACGTTCATCACCCGATCGGAGATGGCAACTGATCGGCAAGGCCGTCGAGACCACCTGCCGGATCGACTACCAACCCTTCCGCGATCCGGCGGTCTCGGGGGTCACCGCGATAGCTACCAGCGAGTGTAGACATCTGTACTGCGCGCCTGGTTGCTCGTCGACGCTATGCCTCAGTCGGCGATGGCCACCGTTGCCAACGGTGGATCAGCAGCAGGTGGGCAGGGCTCCGAGCAACAGGCACGACAGTCCCCTCCGGTAATTCAGCGAATGGCGTAGTCATCCTCCGCGAGACTTTCTCGCATCACATCACTGTCGTGCTGCGGCTTAATCATCTGCGGAGATAGGACGACTAAAGGCGATTGCCGTCGGTGTCGGTAAGTACCCTTGCGTAGATCTGACAATTAGACGACAATCTTGCCCACCCTTGATTCGGCAAGCGTCGGAAGTGCGTGTGCGGGAGATTGTCGCCTGTGTCGGCAGGCTATCAAAAGTGGATGTCACTGCTTCCGACATCCAGGGCAATCGGCAGGCACCGACGCCTGGATTCGAGGAAGCCTTCGCGGGAATTAGTGCCGATTGGCGAATAGGTCTCGCATCTGACCGACGGGCTGATCAGTCCGCGTAAAAGGGTGCAGCTTGGAGACGCCACGGGAGGTCGATGGTAGGCGGCGGCGCATGGGCGAGCTTCGTCGCCCCGCAGCTCCGTTGCCCACCTTCGCGGCGTTGATGAGTGGCGATGGTCCTCCGACGAGAGGCGAGTGCAAGCGGGGTTCGCGCTCGGCGCTTGCCCGCCGCTCATCCCATGCCCCGGGCTGCGCGATGGGGACTCTCTTTCGTCGGACGGAGAGTCCTCGGCCGGAAGCAGTTACCTGCTGGTGGATTAGATGCCGCTGAGAGGTGCAGTGGCGACCGTCGTCCATCGGTAGGTGTGGTCGTCGCGGCGTAGGGCGATCAACGACACCTCGTTGAGCGTCACCCTGGCCGGAGGTCGGTCGCGGAGGTTGGCCAGTTGGGAACGGATCGGTTCGGTCGGTGCCGGTGAGCCGCTGTAGGCGATGGTGACGTGGGGCCGGAATCCGTCTGCGGATTCGGGAACAGCAGGCCAGACCGCGCCTATGGCGGCGCGGAGGGTGACACGGAGACGCTCCACGCGGTCCCATGGCTGGACGAGCAGACCGACCCCTTCGGCGTCCGGGTCGACGGGGCCTAACGTCAACTCCAGTGGCGGCAGGACGGCACAGCGTCGGCGCGCTTCGGCGACGATCGCATGGACATCGGCGTCGGTGACCTCATCGGTGAAGCCGATGCCCTGCATGGTCAGGTGTAAGCCGTTGAGCGGGACCAGGTCCAGTCCGGGTAAGACCAGATGCTGGTGAAGGTCGGTGACGAGACGGTGGAGTTCGGGTTGGTGTTCGAACGTCAGGTGCCAGGTGTAGAACTGGCGGTCGGTTCGCCAGCCAGGGCGCCAGTACCAGTGGTCGGTCAGCCTGGGGAGAGCCTGGTAGGCGGTCCAGCGTTGGTGCAAGCTGGTGAGTTCCTGACTGCTCATGGCAGCGATGGTAAGTCGGACGGCGTTGCAGCACCTATCTGCGTGCGGTCGGCGAGTAGCTCCGCAACGTGTCGCAAGGGCGGGCGGTGGGTGTACTCCTGGGAGGCAGTGAGGAACTGCCGGGCGCGTTGGTGTACCGATTCGAACCGCTGCTCCGCCGTGAGGGTCAGCGCTTCTACCGCCAGGTCGGCTGCCTGGTCGGGGTCGGGGTCCGGGCGCTGTAGGTGCGCGGTGGCCAGGTCGAGGCGGCTGAGTGCCTGTGGTCCGGCAAGTCCTGCGGCGTCGAATGCGGTGATGGCGCTCGTGAGGTGGTTGGTGACGCCTGCGGTACGACCAAGGGCCAGGTAGGCGGTTGCTGCGTTGGCCGCCGTCCTGGCATGGCAGTACGGGCCGAGGGTGAGGCTCTCGCTGACCGGTGGGCTGCTTGGGTAGTCGGACAGCATCGTGAATGCGTGATCGACGGCCTGGTCGACACCGCGTTGATCACCGAGTCGGGCGAGGGCGCGGGCTTGACCGTTGATCGTGAGGCGGATGCGATGAGGGCTGGTGCCAGCGCGGCGTAGACCGTCCTGGGCGTAGGCCAGCGCGTCGTGGTAGTTACCGCCGTAGTAGGCGATCAGGCTCTGGGTCGCCCGCGCCCATGCTTGAACGTCAGCCTGCTGCGCGGCATCGGCAAGGTCGAATGCCTCAGCGGCGTAGGCCTGCGCGACCCTGAACGCGCCGAGATCCAGTGTGAGGGCACCGAGCAGACCGGAAAGGTAAGCGGCAGCGGTGTAGAGCCGCGCACGTTGGGGTGGATGCTGACTTCCCGCCATGAGCTGATCCACATAGACGCGTAGCGGCTTAATCCGCGCCAGGAGGACCCCAGGGGAGAGTCGCTCGTTGTCGGCGACCGCATGACGGACTTCTTCCTCCAGGTACGCCAAGCGGACATCGTCGGTGGAAGACCTCAACGCCAACCGGCGGGCCTCTATGCTGTCCTCACCCTCCCACAGGACAGCGCCAGCAGCTACGACGTCGGAGCTAGCTCCGACGTCCATGTCCGGCCTCGGTAGCGACGTTGTACGCGTCCCTTGGATAGCTGATGAGCGGTGACGCTGACGGATCAGCGTAGTGATCTTGTCGTACTCCGTGGCGAGCACGCCCCCGGTTTGCAGGATTTCGTCGCAGCGCGTCCAGAACGTACGGTCGGGGCGTTGGTGGCCGGTCTCAGTGTTGGCTACGGAGCTGCGCCCATACCGCACGAGCCGCGCAAAATCATGCTGAGTGTGACCGGCAGCCTTACGCATCTGAGCGAGTTGATGACCGAGTACGCGTTGAGCTGCCCTGATCTCATCGCTGACAACCATCGCTGTTGACCCCCGATCGTCTTGCAAGCGGCGATGCGTGCAGAGACGGTACTTGCCGCCTACGACCAGCCTCGCCCTGAGCGACGTCGTCAACGTGCGACTGACGACCGGCCGACACCGTCGTGTCATTGTCCGGCTTGGTGCGGCTCGATAGTTGGATACCTTGTCAGAACTTTGTCGGAACCGTCGTCAGTACCTGCCGACATATCCGGTAGTTCTGGCGGAGGGCGGGGAACAGGACCACCTGCGGCCGGCGCTGCTGTCCGAGGTGGAATCACCCCTGGGTGCGCGGGGAGCAGTGTTCGCCGTCCCGCACGTACGCATCACCGGTGGGATCACCCCCGCGTGCGCGGGGAGCAGAACGCCTCCGGCCTTCATCAGCGGACAGAACCGGATCACCCCCGTGCGCGGGGAGCAGCCCCGGCTGTAGTCGGCGAGCTGCATCGCCATCGGATCACCCCCGCGTGCGCGGGGAGCAGACGACGCTCGGTCATGGTCTGCTGGTGCAGGCGGGATCACCCCCGCGTGCGCGGGGAGCAGCA
>NZ_MZMV01000029.1 GCF_002210435.1 Micromonospora wenchangensis | reverse complement strand
CGGTCCGGCTCGGCTTGGCCCGGCTCGGCCCGGTCCGGCTCGGCTCGGCCCGGTCGTCCGGCCTGCCCTGTCGTCGCTGCCGTCCGGGTCGGCCCGCCCTCGCGACGGAGATCGACTCAGGTGTGGCGACATTGCGCTGTCGCGCAGCGCGGATACCGCTACATCGCCGACATTGCGGGCTTGCCGGCGTCGGATGCCGCTGTATCGGCGACGTTGCGCGGCGACGACGCGGCTGGGGTGACGCGGGTGCGACGGTGCGGGTGCGGGTGGGTGGGGGGCGAGTCGGTGGGGTGGGGCGGTGTGGTGTGGGGGAGGGCGATCCGGTTGACTGGGTCGGTGCTGAGGGTGGGGTTGACCGGTGGCATCGGGTCCGGCAAGAGCGCCGTGGCGACCCGGCTGGCCGAGCGGGGCGCGGTGATCGTCGACGCCGACCGGATCGCCCGCGAGGTGGTGGCGCCGGGCACCGAGGGGTTGGCCGCGATCGTCGCCGCGTTCTCCGACCGGGTGCTGACCGCCGACGGGGCACTGGACCGGGCGGCGCTGGGCGCGCTGGTCTTCGCCGACACGACCGCCCGTCGCCGGCTGGAGGAGATCACCCACCCCCTGGTACGTGCCCGGTCCGCCGAGCTGTTCGCCGCGGCCCCAGCCGACGCGGTGGTGGTCAACGACGTACCGCTGCTGGTGGAGGTGGGGCTCGCGCCGACGTACCACCTGGTGGTGGTGGTGCAGACGGCCGTGGCGACCCGGCTGGAGCGGCTGATGCGGACCCGGGGGATGAGCCGTGCGGAGGCCGAGCGGCGGATCGCGGCGCAGGCCGACGACGCCCGTCGTCGCGCGGCGGCCGACGTGGTGCTCGACAACGACGGCGGCCTCGACGAGTTGCACGCCGCTGTGGACGCTCTCTGGTCGGCACGCCTGGTGCCCTACGAGCGCAACGTGCGGGAACAGCGGGTGGCCCCGGGGCCGGTGGTGCCGACCGAGCCGGACCCGACCTGGCCGCAGCAGTACGCCCGGCTCGCCGCCCGGATCCGGCACGCGCTCGCCCCCGACGACCTGCGGATCGACCATGTCGGCTCGACCGCCGTCCCCGGGCTGGCCGGGCGGGACGTCATCGACGTGCAGGTGACCGTGTCGTCGTTGGCCGAGGCGGACGGTCCGTTGGCGGGCCGGCTCGCCGACGCCGGCTTCCCGAGGGTGCCCGGCGTGCGGGGGGACCGCCCCCGCTGGGCGGGCCGCGACGCCGGGCCGGGCGGGGGCGGTGACGAGGGCTGGGAGCAGCGGCTGCACGGCAGCGCCGACCCGGGCCGGCCGGTCGCCGTGCACCTGCGGGTGGCGGGCTCGGCCGGCTGGCGGCACGCCCTGCTGATGCGTGACCACCTGCGTGCCGACCCCGATCGCCGGGCGGCGTACCTGGTGGTGAAGCGGGAGCTGGCGGCGGCGGCGCCGGACGGCGGGGGGTCCGGCACCGCCGACGACCCGTGGTTCGCCGAGGAGTACCTGCGGGCGCAGGACTGGGCGGCGCAGACCGGCTGGCGGCCCTGACCGTCCTGCCGGGTCAACGGGGCCGGGCGGGCGGGGGCGGTTTCCGGTGGGCGGGGACGATCCCCGCCGGCAGGGGACCGGGGGTCAGCTCCAGTTGCGCCCACAGCCCGCCGGTGGTGCGCAGCTCCAACCGGTGCAGGAAGCCGGAACGGTCCAGCCAGTACCGCAGCCGTTGGCCCTGGCGGCGTACCTCGAACACGTCCACCGGGCGACCGGCCCGTCGGTCGCTGCGGAGGTGGACCGTGGTGGTGGCGTCCGGGGTCGGTCCGGCGGCCCGCACCGCCGCGTCGACCAGCGCGTCCAACTCGTCGACCGGCTGGCCAGCGAGCCGCCAGCCCGCCCCGGTCGGCAGCGGCGGCGGCGGTGCCGCCGACGGGCCGGCGGCCGCGGCGTGCGGTCCGACCGGTACGTCCGCCCGGGCGAAGCCGGCCCGGTCCCGACGCCGCAGCGTCCGGCGGCCGAGGGTGTCCAGTTCGGCGACGGACAGGTAGGCGACGCCGGCCGACCAGCTCAGCCAGCCGCCGCCGCGCAGGTTGGCGGCGCTGCCGAGGGGTGCGGTCACGGTGACGGCCGCGCTCCCGGTGCCGGCGCGCAGCCGGGTGGCGAGCCGGCCCAGCCGGGCGGTCTCCTCGTCGGTGGCGGCGCGGGGCAGTCCGGGTCGGCCACCGAGCGCGTCGACGGGCCAGGGCGTCGGTCGGTCGACCCGGTCCAGGTCCACCGTCATCGGGGTGCCGTCGGCGAGCCGTCCCGCCCAGCGGCGCAGCCGCGCGTCGCGGTCCACCCACCAGCGGGGGTCGGCGTCGGCGGCCGGACGACCACCCGGCGCGGTGGCGGTGGACGAGTTGGTGGCGAGCGCGGTGGCAGTGGCACCGGGCGCGGTGGCCGGCCACAGCGCCGCCTGGAGGACGTCGACGGGGTCGCCGCCGAGGGTCTCCCGGCCGAGCCACCGGCCGCCACCGGCACGTAGCGGTGCGGCGGGTGCCGCCCGGTCGGCGGCGAGCGCGAAGAGCACGGTGAGCGCCCCGGCCAGCCCCCGCCCGGGTGGCGGGTTGCGCAGCCGCCAGCGGTCACCGGGCGGCACCAGCGGTGGCCGGGCCGGGTTCACGATCGCGGCGGGGTTGGGGCGTTGCACCACCGCCGACGGGGTGGCCTGCACCAGGCCCCGGTCCTGCCCGGCCCCCGGGCCGCCCACGTCGAGGTAGGCCAGCGGGCGGGACCAGTCGACCCAGCCGACCAGGTCGGTGCGGCCGGCCCCGGTGCCGACGGCCACCCGTACCCCGGCCCGGACGTCCCGGTAGGTGCCGACCCGGACGGCGGCGAGCCGTTCGGCCTCGTCGTCGGTGAGCGCCCGCGTCGTCGCGGTCGGGGCGGATGCGCCGGTGAGCAGGCCGGCCACGAGGGCGGCGGCAGCGGTGACGGCGACCACGACCAGGGCGACCAGGGTGATCCGTCGCCGGCCCGGCGCGTCCTCCTCCACGGCGTCGCGGTGGTGCCGGCCGTAGCGGCGGCGGCCCGGACCGGCTCCCGGTGGGCGTGGTGGCTGGTCGGGCGAGGTGTCCACGTGTGGTTGAACGGGCCGGCCGGGGCGGAGTGACGCCGCCGGGGCGGGCGGGGGCGGCCTCGGGTGCCGGTGGGCGGCCTCGGGTGCCGGCGGCGGTGGGAGACCCGTGCAGGGGCGCTCGCGGCGGCCGGTCTGCGCCAGGGGCGCGACCACGCGGGATGCGCACGCCGGTGATGTCCGGGTGCTGCGACCCCAGGTGCCGGGCGGTGGGAGCCTGTCGAGGGCCCGGCCACCGCCGCGGTCGGCCGCCGCGAGCGGCCTACGGTGTCCAGGCTAGCCCGCTGCGATGTGGGCCACAATGGCAATATCGAAGCTGATCACCGGGCTGTCCGGCGATCGCGGGGAAGTGTCGGACCCGCGGCGTACCGTGGGGACCATGGCGCTCGACATTCCCCGGCTCGACGGTCGCTTCCAGGTCGTCAGTGAGTTCCAGCCGGCCGGCGACCAGCCGGCCGCCATCGATGATCTTGAGCGCCGGGTGCGGCGCGGTGATCGTAACACCGTGCTGCTCGGCGCCACCGGCACCGGCAAGAGCGCCACCACGGCGTGGCTGGTCGAGCGGCTGCAACGGCCGACCCTGGTGCTCGCCCCCAACAAGACCCTCGCCGCCCAGCTCGCCAAGGAGTTCAGCGAACTGCTCCCGCACAACTCGGTCGAGTACTTCGTCTCCTACTACGACTACTACCAGCCCGAGGCGTACATTCCGCAGACCGACACCTACATCGAGAAGGACTCCTCGATCAACGAGGAGGTCGAGCGGCTGCGGCACAAGGCGACCATGTCGCTGCTCACCCGGCGGGACACGATCGTGGTGGCGACCGTCTCGGCCATCTACGGCCTGGGCACCCCGGAGGAGTACCTCGACCGGGCCGTGCGGGTCGTCGTCGGGCAGGAACTCGACCGCGACCAGTTGCTGCGCCGCCTGGTCGACATCCAGTACACCCGCAACGACATGGCCTTCCAGCGGGGCACGTTCCGGGTCCGGGGCGACACCCTGGAGATCATCCCGGCGTACGAGGAGCTGGCCGTCCGGATCGAGCTGTTCGGTGACGAGGTGGAGAAGCTCTACTACCTCAACCCGCTCACGGGTGACGTGGTCAGGGAGGTCGACAATCTGTTGATCTTCCCGGCCACCCACTACGCGGCCGGCCCGCAGCGGATGGAGCGGGCCACCCGGGACATCGAGGCCGAGCTGGGGGAACGGCTGGCCGAGCTGGAACGGCAGGGCAAGCTGCTGGAGGCGCAGCGACTGCGGATGCGCACCACCTACGACCTGGAGATGATGCGGCAGGTCGGCTTCTGCTCCGGCATCGAGAACTACTCGATGCACATCGACGGCCGGCTGCCCGGCAGCCCGCCACACTGCCTGCTCGACTACTTCCCCGACGACTTCCTCACCGTGGTCGACGAGTCGCACGTCACCATCCCGCAGATCGGCGGCATGTTCGAGGGCGACGCCTCGCGCAAGCGGATGCTCATCGACCACGGGTTCCGGCTGCCCAGCGCCGCCGACAACCGGCCGCTGCGCTTCGACGAGTTCCTGGAGCGGGTCGGCCAGATGGTCTTCCTCTCCGCCACCCCCGGCCCGTGGGAGCTGGAGCAGGCCCAGGGCGAGTTCGTCGAGCAGGTCATCCGCCCCACCGGTCTGATCGACCCGGAGGTCGTGATCAAACCGACCAAGGGGCAGATCGACGACCTGATGCACGAGATCAAGCTGCGCACCGAGCGCGACGAGCGGGTGCTGGTCACCACGCTGACCAAGAAGATGGCCGAGGACCTGTCCGACTACCTGCTGGAGAACGGCATCCGGGTGCGCTACCTGCACTCCGAGGTCGACACCCTGCGCCGGGTGGAGCTGCTGCGCGAGCTGCGCAAGGGCGACTACGACGTGCTGGTCGGCATCAACCTGCTGCGGGAGGGTCTCGACCTGCCCGAGGTCTCCCTGGTGGCGATCCTCGACGCCGACAAGGAGGGCTTCCTGCGCAGCGGCCGGTCGCTGATCCAGACCATCGGCCGGGCCGCCCGTAACGTCTCGGGCCAGGTCCACATGTACGCCGACAAGATCACCCCCTCGATGGCGTCGGCGATCGACGAGACCAACCGCCGCCGGGCCAAGCAGATCGCGCACAACGAGGCGCACGGGATCAGCCCCGAGCCGCTGCGTAAGAAGATCCACGACATCCTCGACGACATCTACCGGGAGGCGGAGGACACCGAGAGCGCCCGGGTCGGCGGGGCCGCCCGGCAGCTGTCCCGGGGTAAGGCCCCGGTCAAGGAGACCCGCAGCCGAGGTCGGGCCACCGCCGGCGCGCCGTCGCGGGAGGGGATGGCCCGCGCCGACCTGGCACAGCTCATCCAGGAGCTCAACGACCAGATGCTCGCCGCCGCCCGGGAGTTGCAGTTCGAGCTGGCCGCGCGGATCCGTGACGAGGTCGCCGACCTCAAGAAGGAGTTGCGGGGGATGGACGCCGCCGGGGTGAAGTGACGGGCGGGCCGGTGCTGGACGAGGTGTGTGTCGGGGTGCCGGCGACACGGCTGCGTCCCGTCGTGGGCCGGTACGTGGGCTACCGGGAGGGCGTTCTGGTGGGCGTGGCGTCCGGGCGGGACGCGCCGCCGTTGGTGAGGCACGAGGCGGCCGGCGCGTTCGTGGTCCTCGTCCTCGGCTGGGGTGCCCCGCTCGACGTGCTGAACCCACGCTCGGCGGCACACAGCGCGTACCGGGTGGACTCGTTCGTGGCCGGGCCGTACGACGGCTACTGCACGACCTCGACGGTCGGGGCCGGTGCCGGGGTGCAGTTGATGCTCACCCCGCTGGCGGCCCGCCGGGTCCTCGGGGTGCCGCTGGGGGAGTTGGCCAACCGGGCGGTGGCGGTCGACGGGCTGCCCGACCCGTGGCTCGACCGGCTGCGTGCCCGGCTGGCCGGGGCACCGGACTGGCCCCACCGGTTCGCCCTGCTCGACGCGGCGCTCGACGCCCGGCTCGCGGACGCCGACCCGGTCGATCCGCACCTCGACCGGGCCTGGGACCGGCTCGCCGGCTCGGCCGGCCGGATCGGCATCGGCGCGTTGGCCGGTGAGCTGGGGTGGAGCCGTCGGCACCTGGCCGCGCGGTTCCGCCGGGAGCTGGGGCTGGGCCCGAAGACGACCGCCCGGCTGCTGCGTTTCCAGCGGGCGTCCGCGACGCTGGGCCGGCAGGGCGCGGTGTCCGTCCCGCCGGACCCGGTCCCGCCGGATCCCGCCGGGCCGGCGGACGACCGGACGGGGCCGGCGGGCGGCTGGGCCGAGCTGGCGGTGCGCTGGGGGTACTACGACCAGTCGCACCTGATCCGGGAGTTCCGGGAGTTCACCGGGACGACCCCGGCGGCACTGGGTCGGCCGGGTTCCCATTCGTCCAATCCGGGCTGAGCACCGGGCGGCACACTCGACGCATGACGAACATCTACCCGAGCTTCCGGTATCCCGACGCGCGGGCGGCGATCGACTGGCTCTGTACCGCGTTCGGGTTCCGGGTCCACGCGGTACACGAAGGCCCCGACCAGACGGTGGCGCACGCCGAACTGGCGCTCGGCGACGGCATCGTCATGCTCGGCACCGGCCGGGGGCGACCGGACCGGCCGGCCGACGACGACTACGCCGTCTACGTGGCGGTCGACGACCTGGACGCCCACCACGACCGCGCGCGGGCGGCCGGGGCGGAGATCGTGCGGGAGCCGTTCGACACCGACTACGGTTCCCGGGACTACGCTGCCCGGGACCTCGCCGGCAACGTCTGGTCGTTCGGCACCTACCGGCCCTGACCGGGGGTGCCCCGAACGGCAGCCGTGGAGACGGGGGGCTGCCGTTCGGGGTCGTCCGACGGCGGCGTCTTCCGAGGGTGACTCAGATAAGCGTTGCGGTGTGCAAGCAAACTGTTGCCCTGGGTGATGATCCTGCGTACCCTCCCTCGTGGGGAGGCCGGGATGCCATTGTCATCGAGTCCTGTCATTCGACGCGCGAGGCTCGGCGCCGAGCTGCGCCAGTTGCGCAGGCGGGAGGCGCTGACCCTGGAACAGGTCTGTGCCCGGCTGGGCTGGGCCTCCACCTCCAAGCTGTCCCGCATCGAGCTGGGGCAGAGCCGGCCCGACCTGGCCGACGTGCTCGACCTGCTCGACATCTACGAGGTCCCGTCGCCACAGCGTGAGGCGCTGATCGTCATCGCCCGTGACGCGGCGACCGGGCGCGGCTGGTGGAAGGCGCTCGGCGAGATGAGCGAGCGGCAGCGCACCTACGCCGAGCTGGAGGCGGGGGCGGCGAGCATCGTGGAGTACCAGCCGGCGGTGCTGCCCGGCCTGCTCCAGGCGCCCGGCTACGCCCGGCTGCGGATCACGGCCGGCCGGCTGCTGCATCCGGACGTCGACGTCGAGGCGGACCTGCGGGCCCGGCTCACCCGGCAGGGGCTGCTGCGCCGCCCCGACCCGCCGCACTACACGGCCCTGCTCGACGAGCGGGTCTGCGACCCCGCCGGCCTGCCCGCCGACGTCTGGCACGAGCAGTTGGAGCACCTGCTGACCCTGGCCGAGCTGCCGCACGTCACGATCCGGGTGGTACCGGGCACGGCCGCCCCACGTGGTGGGGCGTACCCGTTGACCGCCTTCTCGTGTTATTCGTTCCCCGACCCGGCCGACCCGCGCACCGTGATGCTGGAGGCGTTGACCACCGACGTGCGGCTGGCCTCCGACGCCGACGTCGGGCGCTACGACCGGATGACCGGCTGGCTGTCCGCCGCCGCGCTCGGCGCGGCGGAGACGGTGGAGCTGCTGCGCCGCCGGGTCGCCGTCCTCGCCGCCGGTCCGGCCGGTCCGGCGGCGGGCGACGTGGCCGGGTGGGACGGTCGGGAGGCCACCGGTACGCCGTCCTGCGCCCCGGAGGACGCCGGTCGGGCGGCTGGTCCGGGCTCACCGGTAGCGGTTGAAGCCACCCTCGGAGTCGACGACCTGGCCGGTGATCCAGTCCGCCTCCCGTGAGCAGAGGAAACGCACCAGCCGGGCGGCCTCCTGCGGGGTGCCCCAGCGGCCGGACGGGAAGAGTGCCGCCACCGCGGCGTGCGCCTCGGGTGGGGCGTAGCCGGTGTCGGTCGGCCCGGGGTTGAGGCAGTTGACGGTGATCCCCCGGGGCATCAGCAGTGGGGCGAGCTGCGCGGCGAGATTCTCCACCCCGGCCTTGCTGGCCGCGTAGGCCAACTCGTCGGGCATCGGGCCGAGGCGCTGGCCGCTGGAGAAGAGCACCAACCGGCCGCCCGACCCGGCGGTGAAGGCGGTGGCGAACGCGTCGGCCAGGAGCAGGGTGGCCCGGACGTTCACCTGCAGGTGCCTGTCGATCTCGGTGGCGTCCAACCCGCCCAGGCTGGTGCGGGTGGAGTAGGCGTGGGTCGCCACCACACCGTCGAGCCGGCCGTGCCGGCGTACCGCCTCGGCGACCAGCGCGGCCGGGGCGGCCGGGTCGAGCAGGTCGGCGGTGGTGTGGGCGGCGGCCCCGCCCAGCTCGGCCAGCAGTGCCGGTACGCCCTGCGGGTCGCCGCCGTAGGGCTGTGCCTCGTCGTAGCCGGGCAGCCCGGTCAGCAGCACCAGGTGCCCGTCGGCGGCGAGGGTGCGGGCGACCGCCGCGCCGATGCCGATCCGGCGGCTCACCCCGGTCACCAGGAACACCCGTGCGGTCATCCGGGCAGTCAACCGGACCTCCGTTGCGGACGCCACGGATTAACCCGCACGCGGGCCGGTGACGGGGCCGGCCGGTCACCGGGGGTCGGCCCGGCGGCCGGCGGCCACGACGGTGCGCCGCGCGACCACCGGCCCCGGCACCCCCGAACGTGTCGGGACCGGTCGCCGCGCGTGCGCCGCACGGTAACCCAGGGGTACGACAGTTTCGGATCGACCGGAGTGAATTTTTTCGGAAAGTTGCCGGGACGCCGGCCGGACCGGGGTCCCGGCCCGGCTCAGGCCGGTACGTCGACGAAGTGCTCGACCCGGGGCGGTCCGGCGAAGTGCGGGCCGATCAGCGCCCGCCACTTGCCGAACGCCTCGGTGGCCCGGAAGTTGTCCTCGTGGGCCTGCACCGAGTCCCACTCGACCAGCAGCACGAACCGGGAGGGGGACTCGATGCCCCGGGTCATCCGGACCGAGCGGCATCCCTCGGCGGCGACGATGATGGCGTGCGCCTGCGCGTAGGCGGCGGCGAAATCGTCCTCGTGTCCGGGCAGTACGTCGATGAGCGCGACCTCAAGCACCATGCCGACAGCCTGCCACGCCGCGCCCCGCCCGTGGCGCGCCGGGGCGACTCCCTCCCCCATCACCGCAGAACATCATCAACCGCGCGTATACCACTACACCTAGCCTCCTAGGATGCCCAGCCGGTGTGACCGGAAGGAAAGCGGACGGCCAGGTCGGTGGAGGTCGGAACGTGATGCTGCCGGCAATGCGCCCCGCAGGAGATGCGCCCGCAGCCCTCGATGGTGAACAATGGCGGCCGAGGAGGGGAGTATTCCCCCGCGACGGAGTCGTCAGCACGGTCGAGCGTCCCCCGACAGCTCGACCCGGCTCCGCCGGTCAGCGCCCCGCCCGCGGGTCGCTGGCGGAAGAGACCTCCGACAGTCACCAGTGTGTGCGTCGTCGCCCACCTCGCCGTCACGCGGCGTACGGTGTGCCCGACGCCGCGTGTCTGCCGGAGGAATGGATTGAACGTGTCCGGAATGGTGTGGGCGGGAACCCTCGTCGCACTGACGGCGGTGCTCCTCGCCGATCTCTTCATCATCGGTCGTCGGCCGCACGAGCCCAGCGTCCGCGAGTCGAGCCTCTGGGTCAGCTTCTACGTCGGCCTGGCGTTGCTGTTCGGGGTGGGGCTGTGGGTCACCGCCGGCGGTGACGTGGCCGGCCAGTTCTACACCGGCTGGCTCACCGAGTACAGCCTCTCGGTGGACAACCTCTTCGTCTTCGTGATCATCATGGCCCGGTTCCGGGTGCCCCGGAAGTACCAGCAGAAGGTGCTGCTGATCGGCATCGTGCTGGCCCTGGTCATGCGGGGTGGTTTCATCGCCGCCGGCGCGGCGCTGATCTCCCAGTTCTCCTGGGTGTTCTACATCTTCGGCGCGTTCCTGATCTACACGGCCGTCAACCTGGCCCGGCAGGGCGAGCCGGAGGAGGACGAGTTCAAGGAGAACATCCTGATCCGGTGGAGCCGCAAGGCGCTGCCGCTGTCCCGGGACTACGACGGCGCGAAGCTCACCACCCACGAGGCCGGCAGGCGGCTGTTCACCCCGATGCTGGTGGTGATGATCGCGATCGGCACCACCGACCTGATCTTCGCGCTGGACTCGATCCCGGCGATCTTCGGGATCACCAAGGAGCCGTACCTGGTCTTCACCGCGAACGTCTTCGCGCTGATGGGCCTGCGGCAGCTCTACTTCCTGGTCGGCGGGCTGCTTGACCGGCTGGTCTACCTCAGCTACGGCCTGGCGGTGGTGCTCGGCTTCATCGGCGTCAAGCTGGTGCTGGAGGCGCTGGCCGACAACAACCTGCCGTTCCTCAACGACGGTGAGCCGATCGGCTGGGCCCCGCACATCCCGATCTGGCTGTCGTTGTCGGTCATCATCGGCTGTCTCGCCGTGGCGACGGTGGCCAGCCTGGTCAAGTCGTCCCGGGACCGGCGGCGCGAGCTGGTCGAGGCGCGCCGCTGACCGTAGTGCCCCCGATGGGCGTCACCGCGCACTGCGGTGACGCCCATTTCCCGGTCAGACCCGGTGCACGCCGACCAGGGTGGCGACCCGGTCCGGTGGCAGCGGCTCGGTGAGCACCCGCCGCTGCCGGTAGCAGGCGTGCAGCATCCGTGGCCCCCGGCCGGCGGTCACCAGGCCGACGTGGTGGATGTCCCGCCCGGGTCGGGCGAAGAAGTACAGGTCGCCGGGGCGTTCCTCGCCGGCCGGTACGGGCGTGGTGGCCGCCGCCTGGTCGTCGGCGTCGCGGGGCAGCGTCACGCCGAGCCGTCGCCACACCAGGTGGACCAGGCCGGAACAGTCGATCCCGTGTCCGGAGAGCCCACCCCAGACGTACGCGACGTCGCGCAGCCGGGTGGCGACGGCGAGCACGTCGTCGGCGGTCGGCGGGGTGGCCGGCAGGTCGGTGACGTCCGTCTCGGCGACCCACAGCGGATCGGGCCGCCCGGGTGCCCGGACCGGCCGCCACCCGTCGACGGCCGGGCCGGCCTGGTGCAGCCGGGTGCCGAGGACGACCCCGGCCAGGGCCACCGGGCCGGCGGGGGCGACCCGCAGGCCGGTGCTGACGGCGTCGACGACGAGCGGGTCGGCCGGGCCGCCGTCGGGGGTGGCCGGGGTGAGCTGGGCGGTGGGCAGCCAGCCGGGGTAGCCGCGCGCATCGAGCCGGGGTGCGGCCTGCTGCACCGCGACCACCCGGGCCCAGCCGTCGGGGTGCAGCGCGGTCACCAGCACCCGTTCGCCGAGCAGCAGTTGACTGAGCACACAGTCACCGACCCGCTGGTTGGCGTCCATCCCGGTGATCCAGCCGTCGGTGTCCGAGGGCACGGCCAGGGCCGGCCGGTCGACCGGGCGGGTCGCCCCGGGGTCGGTCCAGAGGGTGGCGACGGCCACCCGGACGAGGGCCTCCCGGCCCGGCTCCAACTCCACGTCGACCTCCGGTTCACGTGTCGGTGCCCCCACCCGGACCATAGGAAGAAAATCTGCGATCATCAACCTCGGTGCTGAATCTTTGTTTCGGTCACCGCGGTGATGCCGAGCCCCGGCGCGTCCGGCAGCACCACCGTGGCACCCTCGTAACGCAGCCCTCCGCGCACCGGTGACCAGGCCAGCCACCAGGCGGCGTCCAGGTCGGACACGGCGCTGGTCCGGTAGGCGGCGGCCAGGCTGGCCGCCGCGCCGACCCCGACCTGAGACTCCATCATGGACCCGACCAGGGTGCCCATGCCGTGTTCCCGGGCCAACTCCAGCAGGGTCCGCGCCGGGCGCAGGCCGCCGCACTTGGCGAGCTTGACGTTGACCAGGTCGGCCGCCCGCCGTCGGATCACCGCGACCAGGTCCCGCACCCCGAACACCGCCTCGTCGGCGAGGATCGGCACGTCCACCCGGTCGGCGACCCAGGCCATGCCGTCCAGGTCCCACCGGGCCACCGGCTGCTCGACCAGCTCCACGTCGAGCCCGGCGTCCTCGACACCCCGGATCACCCGGACCGCCTCCCGGGGCGTCCACCCCTGGTTGGCGTCCAACCGCAGGCGCACCTGCGGGCCGACGGCCGCCCGGACCGCGCGGACCCGTTCCAGGTCGCCCGCCGGGTCGGTGCCGACCTTCAGCTTCAGCACGTCGAAGCCCTCGTCGCACCGCTGCCGGGCGGCTACCGCCAGGTCCGCGCCGGCCCCGGCGGCCAGCGTGACGTCCGTCGGCACCCGCAGCGCCGTCCCACCGAGCAACCGCACCAGGGGTACGCCGAGCCGCCGTGCCGCCAGGTCGTGCAGCGCCACGTCCAGCGCGCCCCGGGCCGCCTCGTTGCCGGCCACCGCCGCCGCGACCTCGGCGCAGCGGGCCAGCACGTCGTCGGCGTCCCGACCGACCACCGCCGGGGCGAGCACGTCCCGGACGCAGGACTCCGCGCCGGCCACCGACGCCCCGGTCACCTGCCACACCTGCGGGGCCTCGCCGTAGCCGGACCGCCCGTCGGCGTCGGTCACCTCCACCACCAGGGTCTCCACCGTGGTGGTACGCCGCAGCGCGGTGACGAACGGGGTGTGCAGCGGCGCGGACAGCCGGTGGGTGCGTACCACGGCGATCGTCATGTGCGGCACCCTATACGCACGTCGTCACCGAAGGAGCGCGCCGATGACCGTGGGAAGCTGGACGCTGGTGGGTGCGCCGAACGCCCGTGACCTGGGCGGACTGCCCACCCGTGACGGCCGGCGGGTACGCCCCGGCCGGCTGATCCGTACCCCGGCGCTGGGTCGGTTGACCGAGGCCGACCTGACGGTGCTGGGTCGGCTCGCCCCGGCCTGCGTGGTGGACCTGCGGGACGACACCGAGACGGCGCTCGCCCCGCCGAACCGGCTGGTCGGCGACCCCAGCCTGGTGCGGCTGCCGGTGCTCGACCCGGCGCACCCCGGGTTCGGCTACCTGTCGGCGGTGCTGCTCGGTCACGACCTCACCGGCCACGACGAGGCGGCCCGGCGGGGTGCGGCGGCGGCGATGGCGGAGCTGTACCGGTGGTTCGTCAGCGGTGCGGTGGCCCGGGAGGGGTTCGCCCGCGCGGTGCGGCTGGCGGCCGATCCGGTCAACCTGCCGCTGCTGTTCCACTGTTCGGCGGGCAAGGACCGCACCGGGTGGCTGGCGGTGGTGCTGCTCACCGCCCTGGGCGTCGACGAGGAGACGGTCCGGGCCGACTACCTGCGGCACAACGCGTTGACGGTGGAGCTGCGTGGGGAGGCGTCGGCGGCGATGCTGCGGCGGCGGCCGGAGCTGGACCCGGAGACGGTCCGGGCGGTGCTGGAGGTGCGCCCCGAGTACCTGGACGCCGGCTTCGACGAGGTGCGCCGTCGGCACGGGTCGTTCGACGCGTACCTGGCCGACGGGTTGGGGGTGACCCCGCAGCTCCGCGCCGCCCTGCGGACTCATCTGCTGGACTGAGCGCCGTGCCGGTCAGCCGGTGAGGTCGTGCCGGGCGGCCCAGGCCGTCGCCGAGACCTCCGCCAGCAGCCGGCAGGCGTCGGGGTCGTCGGGCGCGGTGGCGGGGTCGGTGGTGGTGCAGACGGCGATCACGTAGGCGGGGGCGTCGTCGGGCAGGACCACGCCGGCGCTGTGCCGTACGCCGCGTACCCAGCCGTTCTTGTGGGCGATCCGGGTGCCGTCGGGCAGCCCGGCGGCGAGGTCGTCGCGGTGGCGCTGGTCGAGCAGCACGTCGACCATGGCGGTGCAGGCCGCCGGGGAGGCCAGCGGGCCGGGCCGGGTCGCGCCGAGGGCCAGCCCGCCGAGCAGGGCGGCGAGGTCGGCGGCGGTGACCAGGTTGGTGATGCCGGCCTCCCGGGCGGCGGCGTCCTCGATGCCCCGGCCGGTGACGCTGTGCCGGGCCCCGGCGAGCCGCCAGGCTTCGGCGACGGCGGGCAGGCCGAGGAGTTCGATGATCAGGTTGGTGGCGAGGTTGCTGGACCGGGTGATCATCCGGTCGGCCAGCCAGCGTGGGGTGGCCTGCCCGCCGAGGCGCTGCCAGACCGCGTCGTCGTTGTCGTAGGGCCGGGCGCAGGTGAACCGGGGCGCGTCGGGCCGGGCCGAGGTGAAGTCGTTGACCACCGGCACCGGGGTGTCCGGGTCGAGGGTGCCGGCCCCGGCGGCCCGGTGCAGGGCCAGCAGCACCGCGACCTTCATGGTGCTGGCCGCGTAGTGGGTGGCGTCGGGGGTGCGGGTCCAGGTGGGTGGGGCGTCGAGCCGGCCCAGGTACGCCGAGACGGTGCCGGGCACCCGGTCCAGCCGGGCGTCGAGGTCATCCCAGGTCATGCCCGTGACGCTAGCCGAATCCGGCCTGCCGGGAGGTCCCGGCGGCTTCCCGCCGCAGAGCGCGCCGGGGTGGCCCGGTGGCATTCGGGGGGCGGGTGCCGGGGCGGGCCGGCGGCCCCCGGGGCGGGGTGCCTCGACGGTGGGGACGGGCGGAGCCCCGGTCCGGGTGAGGCGGACCGGGGCTCCGGGTGAGGCGGGGTGTGGCTGCGGGTGGGTCAGCCGGCGTGCTTGCGGCGGGCGGCCATCCGGCCGCGCTGGGTCTGGTCCAGCACCACCTTGCGGATGCGTACGGCGACCGGGGTCACCTCGACGCACTCGTCCTCGCGGCAGAACTCCAGCGCCTGCTCCAGGGAGAGCTTGCGCGGGGGGATCAGCTTCTCGGTCTCGTCGGAGGTCGAGGCCCGCATGTTGGTGAGCTTCTTCTCCTTGGTGATGTTGACGTCCATGTCGTCGGAGCGGGAGTTCTCCCCGACGATCATGCCCTCGTACACCTCGGTGGTGGGCTCGACGAAGAGCTGGCCGCGCTCCTGGAGGTTGATCATCGCGAACGGGGTGACCACGCCGGAGCGGTCGGCCACCAGCGACCCGTTGTTGCGGGTACGCAGCTCACCGAACCACGGCTCGTAGGACTCGAAGACGTGGTGCAGGATGCCGGTGCCCCGGGTGTCGGTGAGGAACTCGGTGCGGAAGCCGATCAGGCCCCGCGCCGGCACCAGCCACTCCATCCGGATCCAGCCGGTGCCGTGGTTGACCAGCTGCTCCATCCGGCCCTTGCGGGTGGCCAGGAGCTGGGTGATCGCGCCCAGGTACTCCTCCGGGGCGTCGATGGTCAGTCGCTCGACGGGCTCGCAGGTCTTGCCGTCGATCTCCTTGGTGACCACCTGCGGCTTGCCGACGGTCAGCTCGTAGGACTCGCGGCGCATCTGCTCGACCAGGATGGCCAGGGCCAGTTCGCCTCGGCCCTGCACCTCCCAGGCGTCCGGCCGCTCGGTGGGCAGGACCCGCAGCGACACGTTGCCGATCAGCTCCTTGTCGAGCCGGTCCTTGACCATCCGGGCGGTGACCTTGGCGCCCTTGACCCGGCCGACCAGCGGCGAGGTGTTGGTGCCGATGGTCATCGAGATGGCCGGCTCGTCCACGGTGATCAGCGGCAGCGGGATCGGGTTCTCGGCGTCGGCCAGGGTCTCCCCGATCATGATCTCGGGGATGCCGGCGACGGCGATGATGTCGCCCGGCCCGGCCGAGTCGGCCGGCTTGCGCTCCAGCCCCTCGGTCATCAGCAGCTCGGAGATGCGGACCCGCTGGGTGCTGCCGTCGGTGCGGCACCAGGCCACGGTCTGGCCCTTGGCGATGGTGCCCTGGCGTACCCGGCACAGCGCCAGCCGGCCGAGGAACGGCGAGGCGTCCAGGTTGGTGACGTGCGCCTGGAGCGGGGCGCCCTCGTCGTAGGAGGGCGGCGGGATGGTGTCGAGCAGGGTCCGGAACAGCGGCTCCAGGCTGGTGCTGTCGTCGGGCACCGAGCCGTCGGCGGGCTGGGTCAGCGAGGCGATGCCGTCGCGGGCGCAGGCGTAGACGATCGGGAAGTCGATCTGCTCCTCGTCGGCGTCCAGGTCGAGGAAGAGTTCGTAGGTGTCGTCCACGACCTCCTTGATCCGGGCGTCGGGCCGGTCCACCTTGTTGATCACCAGGATGATCGGCATCCGCGCCTTGAGCGCCTTGCGGAGCACGAACCGGGTCTGCGGCAGCGGGCCCTCGCTGGCGTCGACCAGCAGCACCACCCCGTCGACCATGGTCAGGCCCCGCTCGACCTCGCCGCCGAAGTCGGCGTGGCCGGGGGTGTCGATGATGTTGATGGTGACCGGGTCGGAGCCGTCGGCCGGGAGGTAGCGCACGCCGGTGTTCTTGGCCAGGATGGTGATGCCCTTTTCCCGTTCGAGATCCATCGAGTCCATGACGCGCTCGGTGTTCTCACCACGGGCCCCGTAGGCGCCGGCCTGCCGCAACATGGCGTCGACCAGGGTCGTCTTGCCGTGGTCTACGTGGGCGATGATGGCGACATTGCGGAGGTCGGTGCGAAGCTGCATACCCTCCATACTCCTGTCTGCGGTTGCCGGGGCAGGTGTCGGGGTCGTCCCGTCACCGCCCGGATCTGTGCCGGAACTGCTGTTCCGGCCGTGCCAGCGGCGGGTCTGCCGAGTCCACCGGCGGGCCGACCGGCCCACCGGCCGGCCGGGCACCTGGTCGTCGCGACGGTCACCGCGGACGAGGCCGCAGTGATCTTCGGTCTGTCGGTGCCGGGGGAGTCGACCCTGCTGGTCGGTCTCCTAGCGTACGCGGGCCCGTGCGGGCCCGTCCGGGCACTGCTCCCGGTGACCGGGGCGGCCGTGACGGGCGACACATCCACCGGGGTACGCCGACGGCCGGGGGTCCCCACTGGTGCAGGTGGGGACCCCCGACCGGGTCGGAGGGGCGGGTCAGTCCCGGGCGGCGACGGCCGGCGCGGGAGTGGCCGCCTCGGCGGCGTCGTCGGTCTCCCGGTCGATCCGGCCGGGCCACCAGAACCGGTCGCCGAGCAGGAACGCCAGCGCCGGCACCAGCACGGTGCGCACCAGCAGCGTGTCGAGCAGCACGCCGATGCACACGATGATGCCGATCTGGGTGAGCAGGATCAGCGGCAGCACGCCGAGGACGGCGAAGACCGCGGCGAGCAGGATGCCGGCGCTGGTGATCACCCCGCCGGTGACCCGCAGGGCGGAGAGCATGCCGTCGCGGGTGCCGGCCCGGCGGGCGTCCTCGCGGGCCCGGGTGACCAGGAAGATGTTGTAGTCCACGCCGAGCGCGACGAGGAACACGAAGGCCAGCAGGAGCACCCCGCTGTCGAGCGCGGGGAAGCCCAGCACGTGGTCGAAGAGCAGCCATGCCGCGCCGAGGCTGGCGAAGAAGGACGCGATCACGGTGAGCACCAGCAGCAGCGGGGCGAGCAGGCCACGCAGCAGCAGCACCAGCACGGCGAAGACGAGCACCAGGATGATCGGCAGGATCAGCCGCAGGTCCCGGGTGTTGGCCTCGTCGGAGTCGTAGGTGGCCGCGACGGTGCCGCCGACGAGGGCCCCCTCGGCCGGTCCGGTGCCCGCGACGGTCGGCGGCGCGGAGCCGGGCACGGCGGCCACCGCGTCGCGCAGCGCCTCGACGGCGCGGTCGGAGCCGGGGCTGCCCGGTTCGTCGGTGAGCACCACGTCGACCTGGGCGACGGCGGTGCCGGCCACGCCGGGTCGGGCGGAGGCGACCCCGGGGACGGCGGCGGCGGTCCGGGTGACCTCGGCGGCGGCGGCCGGGTTGGTGAGCACCGCCACCGGCTGGGTGGTGCCGGCGGGGAAGGCGCGGGCCAGCGTCTCGGCTCCGGCGACCGCCTCGGGCTTGACCCGGAACTGTTCGGTCTCGGACAGCCCGGTGCGCAGGGTGAGCCCGCCGAGGGCGAGGCCGGCGAGCAGCAGGGTGGACAGCACGGCGACCGGCAGCGGGCGGCGGACCACGGCGGCACCGAGCCGGCCCCACAGCCGGCCCTCCCGGGCCGGGCCGCCGACGGTGGGCACGAACGGCCAGAACAGTCCCCGGCCGAAGATGACCAGCACGGCGGGCAGCACGAACAGCGCGGAGAGCATGGCGAACACGACGCCTGTGGCGCAGGCCACGGCGAGCGCCCGGTTGGTCTCCTGCTCGGACAGCAGCAGGGTGAGTACGCCGAGCACGACGGTGCCGCCGCTGGCGAGGATGGGTTCGGCGGTCCGGCGTACGGCGGCGCGCATGGCGGCGAACCGGTCCTCGTCGCGGCGCAGTTCCTCCCGGTAGCGGGCGATGAGCAGCAGGGCGTAGTCGGTGGCGGCGCCGAAGACCAGGACGCTGGCGATGCCGGTGACCGCGCCTTCCTGGAGGTTGATGCCGACGGCGGGGACGATGGTGTCGACGGCCCGCAGGGTGAGCTGTTCGGTGGCGGCGACGACGATCAGCGGCACGATCCACAGGAACGGGCTGCGGTAGGTGACCAGCAGCAGCAGGGCGACCACGCCGGCGGTGACGGCGAGCAGGGTGAGGTCGGCGCCCTCGAAGACCTTGGTCAGGTCGGCGGTGAACGCGGGTGCGCCGGTGACCGCGGCGGTGAGTCCGTCGGGCAGGCCGCCGAGGGCGTCGCGGACCTTCGCCACCTCGTCGGCGACGGCCTGCTGGCCGCCGGCGGTGTCCAGCGGGACGGCGAGCAGCGCGACGGTGCCGTCGGGGGAGACCTGGGGCGGGCTGACCTGGCCGCCGACGGCGAGCCGGCCCAGCGCGCCTGCGCGGTCGGTGACGGCGGTCCGGTCGGTGTCGGTCAGCGGGCTGCCGTCGTCCCGGCTGACCACGACGATCGCCGGTTGGACGTCGTTGTCGGGTAGTTGGTCCTGGAGGCGTTCCACCTGGGTCGACTGCCACTGCACGGACAGGCCGGTGGCCGAGACGGGGGCGGGGTTGTCGGGCTTGGGGAGCCCGAAGACGATCGCGCCGACGACGATCGCGGCGGCCACGGTGAGCCAGGCGGCGAGCCGGCTGCGGGCGACGCGGGTGAACAGAGACATCGGAGGCCCTCGTGGTCTGTCGGTGGGAACGCGGACGGCGAGATAGCCCGTCCTTCGAGTATCTTGATGGCCGAGATTATCGGCCGTTGTTCTATGCTGCAACCGGACGCAGCGACAGGGGGCAACGGCGGGCGTGGCAACGCACGGGATGTATCGGCGGCGGGACGACCCGCGCGGGCGGATGGTGGCCGACATCACCAACGACCTGCGGCGGTACTCGGTCGACGCGCAGCACATCGGGCACGCGTTCGCCAACCTGCACGGGCTCAACCCGACCGACCTGCACGCCCTGATCGCCGTCATGGACGCCGAACTGCTCGGCGACCCGATCACCCCCGGCCGGCTCGGCGAGCAGCTCAACCTCTCCTCCGGGTCGGTGACCGCGCTGGTCGACCGGCTGGAACGCGCCGGGCACATCCGCCGCGACCGCGACACCGCCGACCGGCGCAAGGTGTTCCTGCACTACGCCGACCAGGGGGCCGCCCTGGCGATGAGCTTCTTCGGCCCGCTGGGGCGGCGGACCGACGAGGTGATGGCCCGGTTCACCGACGACGAGTTGGCGGTCGTGCACCGGTTCCTGGCCACCATGGTCGCCTCGATGCGGGAGCACCGCGACGCGATGCGGGCCGCCCGCGCCGAGCCGTCCCGCCGGCCGGCGGACTGAGCGCCCGTGCCGGACCTGTCGCTCGCCCGCCTCGCCGCCGCCGTGCTGCGCCTGCCGGCCGCCGCCACCCACCGGGTCGACGTCACCCGGGGCATCGTGGTCCGGGCCCGCGACGGGGCGCGGCTGCGCACCGACCACTACGCCCCCCGGCTGCCCGGCGCGCCGACCGTGCTGATCCGCACGCCGTACGGGCGGGGCGGGCCGATGCGGCTGCTCGGCCGGCTCGTCGCCGGTCGCGGCTTCCACCTGGTGATCCAGTCCTGCCGGGGCACCGACGGCTCCGACGGGCTGTTCGACCCGC
The DNA here is from genome assembly GCF_002210435.1 of Micromonospora wenchangensis. GTDB lineage: Bacteria > Actinomycetota > Actinomycetes > Mycobacteriales > Micromonosporaceae > Micromonospora > Micromonospora wenchangensis. Next base: position 66,432 of record NZ_MZMV01000029.1, on the reverse strand, counting down.
TGGTGCACGAGCGCGACGACGGCCTCGACACGGTCGACTGGCTGCGCCGGCAACCCTGGTACACCGGCCGGTTCGGCATGTTCGGGGCCAGCTACCAGGGTTTCGTCCAGTGGGCGCTGGCCGCCGACGCGGGGGAGGAACTGGCCGCGATGGTCGCGGTGGTCACCGCCTCGGCCACCCGCGACTCGACGTACGCGGGGGAGTCCTTCGCCCTGGACACGGTGCTCACCTGGGCCGAGCTGCTCCAGGCGCAGACCGTGCCGTGGCTGGCCCGGCAGTGGGAACTCAAGCGCGGGCAGCCCCGGCTGGCCGCCGCCCTGGCCCACCTGCCGCTGGCCGAGGCCGACCGGGTGGCGACCGGGGTGACCGTGCCGTTCTTCCAGGAGTGGCTGCGCCACCACACCCCGGACGCCGACTACTGGCGGACCCGGGTCTTCGGGGCGCGGATCGCCGAGGTGCGCGCCCCGGTGACGATGGTCAGCGGCTGGCAGGACATCTTCCTTCCCGCCCAGCTCGCCGACCACGCCGCGCTGCGGGCGGCGGGCGTGCCCACCCGGCTCACCGTCGGCCCGTGGACGCACGGCAGCCCCGGCCTGCTGGCCGAGGCGCTGCGGGAGGGGTTGGGCTGGCTCGACGCCCACCTGCACGGCCGGCCGCCGTCGCCGCGCGCCCCGGTGCGGGTGCACGTCGGCGGGGACGGCGGTGGCTGGCGGGACCTGCCCGAGTGGCCGCCGCCGGCCACCGCGATTCCCTGGCACCTGCACGCCGGGGGCCGGCTCGACCCGCAGCCGCCGGCCGCGTCGGCCCCGGACACCATCCGGTACGACCCGGCCGACCCCACCCCGTCGCTGGGCGGCCCGCTGCTGGTGGCCCAGCGCGCCGGCCCGGTCGACAACCGTTCCGTGGAGGCCCGGCCGGACGTGCTGGTCTACACCGGCACGGTGCTGACCGAGCCGGTCGAGGTGGTCGGCCCGGTGCACGCCGAGATCCACGTCCGCAGCGAACTGTCGTACCTGGACGTCTTCGTGCGGTTGTGCGACGTGGACCGGCGCGGCCGGTCCTGGAACGTCTGCGACGGCCTGGTCCGGGTCGCCCCCGGCCGGTTCCCGGTCGACCCGGACGGGGTGACCCGGGTGCCGGTGCCGCTGTGGCCGGTGGCGCACCGGTTCGCGGTCGGGCACCGGCTGCGGGTGCAGGTGTCCGGCGGTGCCCACCCCCGCTACGCGCGCAACCCCGGCACCGGGGAGCCGCTCGGCGCGGCGATCACGCTCCGCGCTGGGGTCCGGCAGATCCTGCATGATCCATCGCATCCGTCGCGGCTCGTGCTGCCGGTGGTCCCAGCCGGTTCCCAGCTTCTACCTATCTGAAGACAACCCCTTTGATCTGGGGTTTCCCGGCAGTTGGGACTATCGTCTGTCGCAACGCTCGATGACGTGCACCAGCGGTCGGGCCCCGTCCTCCCCGCAGACGTTACCTACGTGGAGTGACGACGGTTCCCGACCCTGGCCTGATGCCGAAGCAGCCGGCACCCGTTGGGCCGGCCGCGGAGAGGGGGCGTCATGACGACGGCTCCGGCCAATCTGCTGGCGGTCCGCCGGCTCCTGCTCGACACCATCAAGGGGCTCGATCCCGCCGCGGTGGGGATCGTCGGTGATCCGGCCCACCGGGGCGGCTACCACTGTGGCTCCGACCGGGTGGTCACCAACGACTACTCCGTCGTGGAGTCGCCCCGGGACTCAGGCGGCCTCACCCTCTACGCCTCCGGGCTGGACGTGGGCACGTTCAGCGTCCGCTCCGGGGGTGCCACCCACAATCTCCAGACGTTCTCCACCTGGTGCGTCGCCCAGTGCCGGGCGAACACGCCGGACAGCCGCGACCTGCGGGAGATCATCTATTCGCCCGACGGCAAGGTTGTCAGGCGGTGGGACCGACTGGGCAAGCGCAGCTCCGGCGACGACTCGCACCTGTGGCACACCCATTTCAGCTTCTTCCGCGACTCGACCAAGGCCGGACGGGACCAGACCCCGCTGTTCCGGCGCTACCTGACCGGCATCGGACTACTGGAGGACACCGACATGACACCCGAAGAGCACGCCTGGCTGGAGACCGTCCACAAGAACCTGACCGTCCTGGACGGCCGCAACCCGGTGGGTCAGATCTACACCCGGATGGCGATGGGGGAGGACCACACCAACCCCGACTTCGTCGTCACCCATCCGACCCTGAAGTCGCTCGGCGCGCAACTGACCTCGTTGCAGACCGCGTTGACCGCCCTGGCCAACAAGGACTTCACCGACGAGCAGGCGATCATCGCCGGGGTCCTGGCCGGGCTCACCCCGGAGAAGATCGCCGCCGCCATCCCACCCACCATCGCCAAGCAGGTCGCCGACGAGTTGGCCAAGCGCCTGGTGGCCTGACCCGGACCCCGTGGGCACCCCTTCCGCCCCGCCTCCTGCGGAAGGGGTGCCCACGGCTGCCGGCGGTCAGCCCCGGGCCCTGGCCCGGGTCGGTCATCCCCGGGCCCTGGCCCAGGTGAGGAAGCGGTCGGTCAGCTCCGGGCGTCGCCCGGGGTGGAGCTGGCCGAGCTGGTGGTCGGCCTCGGTCATCAGGGCGGCGAGATAGACGAGCAGGGCGGTCCGGTCGTCCCGGTACTCGACCAGCAGCCCCAGCCGGGCCGGCTGGCAGGGCCACTCCGCGCCGCAGTTGCGGCAGCGCCAGAGGGGACGCATGGCGACGTGCGGGACCACCCGGCGGGCCGTCATCGGGATCGCGCGACGCCGTGGGGTGTCGTCGTCCACGCCGGTCACCGGTGGCCCCCGGTCGGCCGGCGGGTGCGGTGCGTCCTGGCGGGCACGGGTTACCTCCTCGGGTCTGGAGGGGCCGCCCCCAGGGGGCGGGGGCGGCCCGGCGGAGCCGGCCCGAGCCCCTCCGGCGTCGGGCAGGTCCGCCACAGGTGACAGTCTGGTGAGGCTGCCGTTACCGTCGGAAGGCATTCGCGCTGCACCTCGGCGGGCGTGCAGCACCGTCGTCCTTCACGTACAGGAGTTGTGCAGATGGAGCCTGCGCCCATGCTGGAGCTGTTCGCCGGGGAGTTGCGTCGGCTGCGGACGCGGGCAGGGCTGTCCCAGGAGGGGCTGGGCGAGCTGGTCAACTACTCGGCCTCGCTGGTCGCCGCCGTCGAGCAGTGCCGCCGGCCGCCGCGTAGGGAGTTCGCCGAGCGCTGCGACACCGTGCTGGCAAGCGACGGCCTGTTGGCCCGGATCAGGGACGCCCAGGTGCGCGAGAGCCTGATGCCCTGGTTCCGCGAGTGGGTCACCATCGAGCAGCAGGCGACCGCACTGTGCTCGTTCCAGCCGTTGGTGGTGCCCGGCCTGTTCCAGACCGAGGACTACGCCCGCGCGCTGCACGAGGGGGCGAGCCAACTCATCGGCGACGAGATGGAGCAGCAGGTCGCGGCGCGACTGGCCCGGCAGGAGATCCTGCACCGGGCGTCCCCGCCGCTGTTCGTGGCGGTGCTCGACCACTCCGTGCTGGAACGCCCGGTCGGCGGGCCGAAGGTGATGCGGGAACAGTTGCTGCACCTGCGGGAGATCGGCGACCGGCCGCGGGTGCACCTGCACCTGGTGCCGAGGGACACCGGCGCCTACCCCGGGCTCAACGGCGCCTTCGTGATCGCCACGCCGCCGGAGGGCGACGACGTCGCCTACCTCGACAACCAGCTACAGGGAACACTCGTCGAACGGACGGCGGACGTACAATCGCTGCGGCGATGCTGGGAGTCGGTGCGCGCGGAGGCGCTGTCCCACGGGGCCACCGTCAAGCTGATCTCGGAGGCGGCAGACTCATGGACCTGACCGGCGCGATCTGGCACAAGAGCACCCGCAGCAGCGGCAACTCCGGTGACTGCGTGGAGGTGGCGGCCAACCTGCCAGGCGTCGTCGGCGTCCGCGACAGCAAGGACCCCTCGGGCCCGGTGCTCACCTTCGCGCCGGCCGCCTGGCGGGCGTTCCTGCGCCACGCCAAGCGGAGCTGACCGGGGCGGACGCGCACCCACCGGCGACCCCGGCACCCACCCAGCACGGCGGCCTGCCGGTCAACGGCAGGTAGCCCGGTCCGGAAACACCCGGCCGGGCTTGAGTCAGTGGACCCGGCAGCGGAGTCGACGGCTACCGGAAGCGCTCGGTGGCGGCGGCCCCGGGCCGCCGCCACCGGCACGGAGACTTACAGCGGGCGGACGTTCTCCGCCTGCGGACCCTTCTGCCCCTGGGTCACATCGAACTCGACCTTCTGGGCCTCCTGCAGTTCCCGGTAGCCGCTGGTGGCGATCGCCGAGTAGTGAACGAAGACGTCGGGGCCCCCGCCGTCCTGCTCGATGAAGCCGAAGCCCTTTTCCGAGTTGAACCACTTGACCGTGCCGGTTGCCATGCATCTCTCCCTGTTTACAACGGGTGACCCCGCCGTTGCGGCGGATGATCGCCCTGTACTGCCCCGACAGTAGCCGGCCGAGGCGGTTTTTGCCGGCTGAAAAGCCGCAGGATGCGGACGGAAACTCGCAGGTCGCCGGAATGCCGCCCCGGCGGGAGTCCCGCTGCGGCACACTCGACCGGTGAACCGACCGCCCGTCGACGCGTTGACCGAGCTGGAACGCGAGATCGATGCGCCGGGCGGCGGGCTGGACCGGCTGCGGCTGGTACCCACCCCCTTCGTGCCCGAGGTGCGGCTGCACCTCGCCGAGGACGCGATCGTCTGGTGGGCCCGGATGGAGGCCAGCGCCGGGCACACCCTGCCCCCGCCGTTCTGGGCGTCGGCCTGGGCCGGCGGGCAGGCCCTCGCCCGCCACCTGCTCGACCACCCCGACCTGGCCGCCGGCCGGCGGGTGCTCGACCTGGCCGCCGGCTCCGGACTCGTCGCCATCGCCGCCGCCCTGGCCGGTGCCAGCCAGGTCGTCGCCAACGACGTCGACCCCTACGCGGTGGCGGCGGTCACCGTCAACGCGCGGGCCAACCGGGTCTACGTGCAGGCCAGCCACCAGGACCTGCTCGACGACGACGGCACCCAGGCCGACCTGCTGCTCGCCGGGGACGTCCTCTACGACCGCGACCTCGCCGTACGGGTGCTGCCGTACCTGCGGCGGGCCGCCGACGGCGGGGCGCAGGTGCTGGTCGGCGACCCGGACCGGGGACACCTGCCGCCGGACGTGCTGGAGGTGGTGGCCAGCTACCCGGTGCCGACCACCGAACCCTCCGTCGACTCCCCGGTCCGCCGGGTCCAGGTGCTCCGCCCCCGCTGAACCACCCCGCCGGCACGCCCCACGTCCCGCCCGTCGCGCCGTCGCACCGGCCCCCCGGGACGCCGGCAGGGAAAATCGGGGAGTGATCAGGGTCGCGACCCGATGCGCCGGGACGCCCGCTGGCCGTAGCGTCATCCCGTGCCCGACGAACTGGCCCAGCTCGCAGACCTGCCGACCGCACTGTTGATGGCGGCGCTCGGGCTGGTGATGCTCGCCGACGCCGTACCCCTGCTCGGGGTGCTCGTCCCCGGCGACGTGGCGATCCTCGCGGCCGTGGGGGTGGGCCGGCCGGTCGCCGGCGTGGCCACCGTCGTCGCCGTGGTCGCCGGCTGCCTCACCGGCTGGTCCCTGAGCTTCCTCGCCGGGCGGATCTTCGGCGAGCGGCTGCGGCACAGCCGGGTCGGCGACTGGATCGGCGAGGGCCGCTGGTCGGCCGCCGAGCAACTGCTGCGCTCCGGCGGCGGGCGGATGGTGCTCGTCGCGCCCTTCCTGCCGGTGTTCAACACGCTGCTGCCGCTGGCGGCCGGGAGCCTGCGGATGTCGTACCGCCGGTTCGTCGTCTGCGCCGCGTTCGGCGCGGCGGCGTGGGCCGGCCTCTACCTGGCCCTGGGCACGGCGTCGCGGGCCCTGGCCGGGCTGCTGCCCGGCAACCCGTTGCTGGTCACGATGGCCGTGGGCCTGCTGCTGGCCGGCCTGGTGCTGCTGGGCACCCGGCGTCGGCTGCGCGCGGTGACCGGCGTCGGTCAGCCCGGCTGACCGACGCCTGACGGTCACCGCCGGCCCGTCACCTGCTCACCAGCCGCGCGCCCGCCACTGCGGCAGCGACGCCCGTTCCGCGCCGAGCGTGCTGTCCGCGCCGTGCCCCGGGTAGAACCAGGTCTCGTCGGGCAGCCGGTCGAACAGCTTGTGCTCGACGTCGTCGATGAGCTGGCCGAACCGCTCCGGGTCCCGGTCGGTGTTGCCCACCCCACCGGGGAACAGCGAATCGCCGGTGAACAGGTGCGGGGTGCCGGCCGGGTCGCGGTAGAGCAGCGCGATCGACCCCGGGGTGTGCCCCTTGACGTGGATCACCTCCAGCGTCTGGTCGCCCACCGCGACGGTGTCGCCGTCGGTGAGGGTCTGCGCCGCGATCGGCAGCCCCTCGGCGTCGTCGGCGTGCACCAGGGCGGACGCCCCGGTCGTGGCCACGACCTCCTCCAGGGCGACCCAGTGGTCCATGTGCCGGTGGGTGGTGACCACCGAGGTCAGCCCGGCGTCGCCGATCAGGTCGAGCAGCCGGGGTGCCTCGTTCGCGGCGTCGACGAGCACCTGCGCGCCGGTGTCGCGGCAGCGCAGCAGGTAGGCGTTGTTGTCCATCGGGCCGACCGACACCTTGGTGACGGTGAGCCGGTCCAGTTCCCGGACGGCGGGTGGGCCGCCGGGGGTGACGTCTCCGGTGTAGCTCATGTGCGGTCTATATCCATTCCGGTGGGGTCGGCAGGGCACCGTCGGGGGTGACGGTCAACCCGTCGCCGCTGCTGCGGCCGATCAACCAGGCGGCCAGCGCGGCGGAGGTGCCGGTGACCTGCGGGGCGTCCTGCGCGTCACCCAGCACCAGCTCCGGCCGGTTGCCGTCGGTGGGCCGCAGCACCAGCGCGGGCGCGTCGGGCCGCTCGGCGAGCCCACCGACCACCTCGTGCAGCAGGTGCGGGGCGAACGCGGCCGGCCAGTCCGCCGGCCGGTAGCCGGTGGCCAGGTCGACGTGGTGTACCTCCAGCTCGCGCCACCGGGCCCAGAGCACCAGGGCCACCGGCCACGGGCCGCGTCGGGCCTGCACGATGGCGCTCCACGCCGACGTGGGCATCGCGGCCAGCGCCTCGGTGAACCGGTCGGTGCTGTGGCGCAGGTCGGCCAGCAGCTCGGCGGGCGGGCGGCCGGCACCGGCGGCGATGTCGGCGTCACGGGCGGCGGCGCTTTCGTACATCGGGATGTCCTCGCCGGTGCGGGCGGAGGTGAGCAGGTTGACGAACCCGTCGGCGTTGCGCGCCAGGTGGGTCAGCACGTGGCCCCGGGTCCAGCCGGGCAGCAGGCTGGGGGCGGCGACGGCCGCCGCGTCCAGCCCGGCGGCGGTGTCCAGCAGGCGGGCGGCCGAATCGGCCACCTCGCCGGTCAACAGCAGTGGGTCCGTCGTCACGCCACGACCCTAACGGTCCGGACAGCGTTGCGCCGCCGGGGAATTCGCTTTCGGCGCGTCGGTCGGCGGCCTACCGTCGGCCTGACACGGTACCGGGACGACGGACGGGGGTGGTGGTCATGCCGGTCGCAGTACGCGTGTCGCGCCACGACCAGTTCCGACCCCGGTGAGGATGACATGAGCATCGATCTGACCGCCCTCGGCCTCGACGCCGAACGGGCGGCGTACGCGCGGCGGCGTCCGGACCGCCGGCCCGGCCGGGTGGCCCGGGTCGACCGGGGCGTGTGCACCGTGCTCGGCGCGGACGGACCGGTCCGGGCCAGCCTGGGCCCGGCGGTGCTGGCCGCCGCCGCCCGTGACCTGACCGCCCTGCCGTGCGCCGGCGACTGGGTGCTGCTGGCCCGCTGGCCGGACGGCCCGGTGACCGTCGACGCGGTGCTGCCCCGGCGGACCGCGCTGGTCCGCCGTACCGCCGGCAAGGACGCCAGCGGCCAGGTGCTCGCCGCCAACCTCGACACCGCTGCGGTGATCGAGCCGGTGCACCCGGAGCCGGACGCCGCCCGGATCGAACGGCTGCTCGCCCTGGCCCACGAGTCCGGGGCCACCCCGCTGGTGGTGCTCACCAAGGCCGACCTGGCCGCCGACCCGCAGGCGGTGGCCCGGCAGCTCGCCGCCCTCGCCCCCGGGGTGCCGGTGCTGCCGGTCAGCGCCGAGCGGGGCACCGGCCTGGCCCCGCTGCGTCCGCTGGTCGCGGCGGGGCGCACGCTGGCCCTGCTCGGCCCGTCCGGGGCGGGCAAGTCGAGCCTGGTCAACGCGCTGGTCGGGGCGGAGGTCATGCCGACCCAGGCGATCCGGCGGGTCGACGGCAAGGGTCGGCACACCACCACCTGGCGGGCGCTGGTCCCGGTGCCCGGCGGCGGTGCGGTGCTGGACACCCCCGGGGTCCGGGCGGTGGGCCTGCTCGACGGGCATACCGGGCTGGACCGGGCGTTCACCGACATCGCCGAGCTGGCCACCGGTTGCCGGTACGCCGACTGCGGGCACACCGCCGAGCCGGCGTGTGCGGTGCGCGAGGCGGTGGAGACCGGGGAACTGCCGGGCCGGCGCTTCGAGAGCTGGCGTCGGCTCCAGCGGGAGCTGGCGTACGAGAGCGGTCGCCGGCAGAGTCGGCTGGCGGCCGAGCGGCGGGGTGGCTGGCGGGGTGGTCGCCGGCGGCCGGCCCGGCCGGCGACGCCGCCCCTGCCCGGCGGGTTCTGACCGTCCCGGTCCGGCCGGCGCGACCGGCCGGACCGGGAGCGGGGCGCGCACGGCGGGTCGGCCGACCGGTGTGAGCTGGGGGAATGTTGGCGTGCGGGAAGTTGTCGTACCCCGGGGCTAGAGTTGCGCAGGCGTTCCTTCTGCGCCCCGTAAAACCGCTCAGATCACACTCGGAGCGGACAGATCCGCCTCATATTCTTCTTCCGGGAGCACCCGCACCGTGGCCGACCGTCTGATCATCCGTGGCGCGCGCGAGCACAACCTGCGTGACGTCAGTCTCGACCTGCCCCGGGACGCCCTCATCGTCTTCACCGGGCTCTCCGGCTCCGGCAAGTCGAGCCTGGCCTTCGACACCATCTTCGCCGAGGGGCAGCGCCGCTACGTCGAGTCGCTGTCGTCGTACGCGCGGCAGTTCCTCGGCCAGATGGACAAGCCCGACGTCGACTTCATCGAGGGCCTGAGCCCGGCCGTCTCCATCGACCAGAAGTCCACCTCGCGCAACCCGCGGTCCACCGTCGGCACCATCACCGAGGTCTACGACTACCTGCGGCTGCTGTTCGCCCGCATCGGTGAGCCGCACTGCCCGGTCTGCGGCGAGCGGATCTCCCGGCAGAGCCCGCAGCAGATCGTCGACCGGGTCCTCGCGATGGCGGAGGGCACCAGGTTCATGGTGCTCGCCCCGGTGGTCCGGGGCCGCAAGGGCGAGTACGTCGACCTCTTCGCCGAACTCCAGGCCAAGGGCTACGCCCGCGCCCGGGTCGACGGGGTGGTGCACCCGCTGACCGAGCCGCCGAAGCTCAAGAAGCAGGAGAAGCACACCATCGAGGTGGTGATCGACAGGCTCAGCGTCAAGCCGGGCGCCAAGCAGCGGCTGACCGACTCGGTGGAGGCCGCGCTCGGCCTCTCCGACGGCCTGGTGCTGCTCGACTTCGTCGACCTGCCCGAGAACGACCCGGCCCGGGAGCGCCGCTACTCCGAGCACCTGGCCTGCCCCAACGACCACCCGTTGGCGATCGAGGACCTGGAACCCCGGGTGTTCTCGTTCAACGCGCCCTACGGGGCCTGCCCGGAGTGCACCGGCCTGGGCACCAAGAAGGAGGTCGACCCGGAGCTGGTCGTCCCCGACCCGGAGCGGACCCTGCGCGAGGGGGCGCTGCAACCCTGGGCCACCGGGCACAACCTGGAATACTTCCTGCGCCTGCTGGAGGCGCTGGGCGAGAGCCAGCACTTCGACGTCGACACCCCGTGGCGGGCGTTGCCGGCGCGGGCCCAGAAGATCATCCTGCACGGCTCCGACGACCAGGTGCACGTGCGCTACCGCAACAAGTACGGCCGCGAGCGCTCCTACTACACCGGCTTCGAGGGTGTGGTGCAGTGGATCGAGCGCCGGCACACCGACACCGAGAGCGACTGGTCGCGTGACAAGTACGAGGGCTACATGCGTGACGTGCCCTGCGCGGCCTGCGGCGGCACCCGGCTCAAGCCCGAGGTGCTGGCGGTCACCATCGCCGGCAAGAGCATCGCCGAGGTGTGCAACCTGTCGGTGGGCGAGGCGGCCGAGCTGCTCGCCGGCATCGCGCTGACCGACCGGCAGAAGATGATCGCCGAGCGGGTGCTCAAGGAGATCAACGCCCGGCTGCGGTTCCTGCTCGACGTCGGCCTGGACTACCTCTCCCTGGACCGGCCGGCGGGCACCCTGTCCGGTGGCGAGGCGCAGCGCATCCGGCTGGCCACCCAGATCGGCTCCGGCCTGGTCGGCGTGCTCTACGTGCTCGACGAGCCGTCGATCGGCCTGCACCAGCGGGACAACCACCGGCTGATCGAGACCCTGCTGCGGCTGCGCGGCCTGGGTAACACGCTGATCGTCGTCGAGCACGACGAGGACACCATCCGGGTCGCCGACTGGATCGTCGACATCGGCCCCGGCGCGGGCGAGCACGGCGGCCGGATCGTGCACAGCGGGTCGGTGCCGGCGCTGCTGGACAATCCCGAGTCGGTGACCGGGGCGTACCTGTCGGGCCGGCGGGAGATCCCCACGCCGCAGCAGCGTCGGCCGCAGACGCCGGGGCGGGAGCTGGTGGTGCACGGTGCGCGCGAGCACAACCTGCGCAACCTCACCGTGCCGTTCCCGCTGGGTCAGCTCATCGCCGTCACCGGGGTCTCCGGGTCGGGCAAGTCCACGCTGGTCAACGACATCCTGTACGCGGTGCTGGCCAACCAGATCAACGGCGCGCGGCTGGTGCCGGGCCGGCACACCCGGGTCTCCGGGCTGGAGCACGTCGACAAGGTGGTCGGCGTCGACCAGTCGCCGATCGGCCGTACCCCGCGCTCCAACCCGGCCACCTACACCGGGGTCTGGGACCACGTCCGCAAGCTGTTCGCCGAGACCACCGAGGCCAAGGTCCGGGGGTACGGGCCGGGCCGGTTCTCGTTCAACGTCAAGGGCGGCCGCTGCGAGGCGTGTTCCGGCGACGGCACCATCAAGATCGAGATGAACTTCCTGCCGGACGTCTACGTCCCGTGCGAGGTGTGCAAGGGCGCCCGGTACAACCGGGAGACCCTGGAGGTGCACTACAAGGGCAAGACCGTCTCCGACGTGCTGGAGATGCCGATCGAGGAGGCGGCCGAGTTCTTCTCCGCCATCCCGGCCATCCACCGGCACCTGCGCACGCTCAACGACGTGGGCCTGGGCTACGTCCGGCTGGGCCAGCCCGCGCCGACGCTGTCCGGCGGTGAGGCGCAGCGGGTCAAGCTGGCCTCCGAGCTGCAGAAGCGCTCCACCGGTCGCACCGTCTACGTGCTCGACGAGCCCACCACCGGCCTGCACTTCGAGGACATCCGCAAGCTGCTGATGGTGTTGGAGGGGCTGGTCGACAAGGGCAACACGGTGATCACGATCGAGCACAACCTCGACGTGATCAAGACGGCCGACTGGCTGATCGACATGGGCCCCGAGGGCGGTCACCGGGGCGGCACCGTGCTCGCCACCGGCACCCCGGAAGAGGTCGCCGAGGTCGCCGAGAGCCACACCGGGCAGTTCCTGCGTTCGGTGCTCAAGCTCGACGGGCAGGCCCGGGGCGCGAAGGCGGCGGTGACCCGGGCGGCCCGTGCCAACGGCTCGACGCCGAAGGCGCGTACCCGCAAGGTGCCGGCCGGGGCCCGCTGACCCGGTGGCCCGGCCCGCTGCGCAGGGTGTTCCCGGGCGGCCGGGGTGAACCGTCGGGCACAGTGGTGCGTGTGCTCCAGTGAGCCGCGCGGGTCGACGACCGGCGGCAGCAGTCGAGAGAAAGGCCGGAGATGACAGACGACCAGGTGCCGACCGGGCCCGGTACGCAGACCCGACGTGCCCTGCTGGCCGGGGCCGGCGCGGTGGGGGCGGCGGTCCTCCTGACCGCCTGCGGCGACGACTCCGGTGACGAACCGGCCACCCCGGCCACCGGCGGACCGGCCGCGACCACCGGCGGGTCCGGCCCCGCCGCGATCGCCAGGACCGGTGACATCCCGGTCGGCGGCGGCCAGGTGTACGCCGCGCAGGGCGTGGTGATCACCCAGCCGACGGCGGGGCAGTTCAAGGGGTTCGACCCGATCTGCACCCACCAGGGCTGCCCGGTGTCGAACGTCGACGGCGGGACGATCAACTGCACCTGCCACAACAGCAAGTTCGCCATCACCGACGGCGCGGTGAAGCAGGGGCCGGCGACCACGCCGCTCGCCGCCAAGGAACTCAAGATCGACGGCGACCAGATCTCGCTGGCCTGACCGGCACCGGCCGGCCCGCAGGACGTCCTGCGGGCCGGCCGGTCGGGTTCACTGCGGGTAGACCGCCAACTCCCAGATCGAGTAGCCGTACGTGGTGGCCCGGGTCACCCCGTGCATCCGGACGTACCGGGCGGTCGTGGTGGGGAAGGCCGCCACGTCGGTGCCGCCGTCGCCGGCCGTGGTCGACCACACCGTCCGCCACGTCGACCCGTCGGTCGACACCTCGATCCGGTACGACCGGGCGTACGCCGACTCCCAGGCCAGCGTCACCCGGCCCACCTGGCGGGCCGACCCGAGGTCGACGCTGAGCCACTGGTCGTCGGCCCAACTGCTCGCCCAGCGGGTGCCCAGGTCGGAGTCGACGGCCTTGCCCGGCCCGAAGAACAGCTCGCTGCCCGACGCGGTCGCCGTCCGGCCGGCGGCCAGGTTCGTCAGGTCGTCACCCCGCCGGGCCGGGAACGACACCACCTGCTGGAAGGTCGGCCGGTTCTGCCAGGCGGTGGTGGCGTGCTTGATCCCGCCCAGCGGCGACTGGATGATCGCGTCCGCGCACCACTGGTCACCGGCGGCGCAGCTCGCGTCGCCGGGGTACACCTGGGCCGCCGGGGTGGCCGCCGCCGTGCGCAACGTGTCCAGCAGCACCTGCCGGCAGCCGGCCAGGTTCCCCGCGCCGCAGTAGCCCCGGCCCAGCCCGCCGCGCACCGGGTCGCCGAGCACCGCGCGCAGGTCCTTGTCGACGTAGCCCCACCAGCCGTACTGGAACGACGAGCCCTTGTGCGCCTGGGCCTCGTTGGCCGAGGTCGGCAGGTTGGACACGTCGCCCTGCTGGTGCCCGGACGGGGACTCGTTGATCTGGATCGCGTTGATCAGCGACTGGTAGAGGTCCGGGCCGAGCTGGTCGCGGAACATCCCCCGCACCAGCAGCGGCCACCAGGCGTCGAAGGTGCGGATCGCGTCGGCGTGCCGGTAGACCTTCGACCCCTTAGCCGTCTCCACCCGCAGCGCGCCGTCCTGCCGCCACGCCTTGAGCCGGCTGATCTCGGTGGCCAGCGTGGCGTCGGCGACGGGCTGGCTCTCCAGCACCCGGATCAGCTCGTCGAGCACCTCGGCCCCGCGCAGGTCGGTCACGCCGGCCTGCTCCACCAGCGCGGTCAACGAGCCCCGGTCGAACTTGCGGCCGGCCTGAAGGCCCGCCTTGAGCGGCCGGTCCAGCAGGTCGGCCCGGTGCACCGCGCCGAAGCTGTAGTTGCCGTCCGCGCCGCCGAAGTCCTTGGCCTGCTTGTTGTTCCAGCTGACGTAGTAGTCCTGGTTGACCGAGCGGGGGTGGGCGGCCAGCGGGGCGTAGCTTGCGGTGTTCGTCGCCGGGTCGAAGCCCTGCCACTCGTAGGCCGGCTCGGCCTTCATCGGCAGGTTCGGGTTGGACCCGGCGGCCCGCACCGGGTTCAGCCCGGAGTTGAAGTACGCCGACTCGGTGGAGTTGACGTAGAACCAGTTGAACGCGTACTCGACGTTGTTGGCCGAGGCGACGAAGGCGTCCGCCGAGCCCATCTGGGTCGGGTCGTTGAACATCTGGAAGCCGATCGCGGAGTCGGCCTCGTGCCGGTAGGTGGAGCGCAGCTGGGTGAACGCGTGCGGTTTGCCGCCCACCGTCCCCCGCCAGGAGACCAGGCCGAGCTTCGTGCGCCAGGCCACCAGCTTGTACGACCCCTTGGCGGTGCCGTCGGCGAGGGTCGGGCTCCACTTGTTGACGTGCGCGAGCTGCTCCATCGCCACGCACTGCCCCCGGTAGAGGTAGTGGTCGGCGGCGAGGGTGGGGGCGCTGCCGTCGGTGGTGCACAGCGGCACCGCGTAGGTGTCGGTGATGTCGTGGATCGACGAGGTGGCGCTCCACGCGTAGTCCTGGCCCCGGCCGAGCAGCACGTAGAGGTTGAGACCGGCGAACGCCGCGCCCCGGGCGCTGATCCCCGGGCCCTGCAACTCCTGGATCATCAGCAGTTGCGGGGAGAAGTAGCCGGTCTGCGGGCCGAAGACCGCGACCGGGTGCCCGGTGGCCGAGTTCGCGGCCGAGACCACCGCCGCGTTGGACATGCCCCGGTGCGCCGGGCTGATGGTCAGCCCGGACAGTGCGGCGGCCAGCTCGCCGGACGCGCTGTTGCCGGTGGTCCGGGCCGGGGCGGCGGTGCTGCCGGCGGAGCCGGTCGGGTCGGTGAAGATCGGCTCGACCCGGGCCGAGCCGGCGTCGGGCAGCGCCACGCTCGCCGCGTCCGGGGAGGCGTCGCCGTACGGGAAGCTCTGCCCGTCGTGCAGGGTCAGCACGGTCTCCGGGTCGTTCTGGTTGCGGAACGCCGTCCACACCTTGTCGCCCTCGGTGGCCCCGTACTTGGCGCGGGCGGCGATGCGGACCAGCGCGGACTGCATCTCGGTGCCGCCCCCGCCGCCGAACAGCCCGCCCACCACGCCGGCGATGGCGATCAGGTCGGTGAGCTGGAACGGCTCCGGGCCGCCGGCGTTGGTGACCGCGTCCAGGTGGCCGGTGAGCACGTACTCGCCGGGGCAGTTGCGGGCACCCATGCAGACGCCGATGTAGGCGTTGATGCCGGCGATGTACTCCTGCACGTCGGCGTAGAGCTGCTGGCCGCGCGGCCCCTTCGTGCGCAGCGCCTCGACCTGCGCCTGGAGGTCCGCCTCGGTGTACGGCGAGTTGCGCCAGACGCTCTGCTCCAGGGCCCGGTTGCCGGGTGCGCCCCCGGCGAACGAGGTGAGGGTGCCCCGCCCGACGTGCCGCAGCAGGTCCATGGTGAACAGCCGGTCCTCGGCCCCGGCGTAGCCCGCGCCGTACATGGTGCCGCCCCGGGTGGTGCCGGTGACGTGCGGGACGCCGGTGGCCTTGTCCCGCAGGATGCGGACGTCGGAGCGGGGCGAGTAGTCGCGTTCGACCTGCCCCTGCGGCACCCCGAAGGAGGCGTCGTTGAAGAACGAGCCGATCTGTTCCTCGCGTAGCCCGGCGTAGCCGTAGACCAGGTCGGCGTACCGGTCGAGCTGGTCGGCGGAGTGCCGGGGCAGGGTGCCGAGGGTCTGGTTGGCCAGCACCTCGACGAGGGTGGCGTTGCCGTTCTGGCCGGGCGGCAGGATGTCGCCGCACTCGCCGAGGCAGTAGTCCTCGGGGGTGAACGCGGCACGCGGCGCGGCGGCCTCGGCGGGTGTGGCGGGTGTCGCGGTGAGCAGGGCGGCGACGCTGATGCCGGCGGTCAGGCCGGCGAGCAGGCGGCGGACGGTGGGGGGACGGGGCATGGCGATCCTCCGATGAGGATGGGGATCTTTACGTGAATAACATTCGGTTACCGGATGGTAATCTCCGTTCGTCGATATCGGAAGACGTCCATCGACCGGTGTCCCCCCGCCGGTCCCGCCGCTCCAGATTGGACCGCTCGATGAAGGTCGTCCGTCTGCTCGCGTCCGCGACGCTGCTCGCGGTCGCGCTCACCCCGCCCGCCTCGGCCGCCGCCTCGGCCGCCCCCGCCGGGACCACCGTCGCCCCCACCTCGGGGGCGTTCTCCGTGCTCACCTACAACGTCGCCGGCCTGCCCGACATCATCTCCAGCGGCGACCCGGCGACGAACACCCGACCGATCGGCGAACGGCTCGGCGGGTACGACATCGTGCACGTCCAGGAGGACTTCAACTACCACGCCGACCTGTACGCCACCGACCAGCACCCGTACCGGACGCCGACCAGCGGGGGCGTGCCGTTCGGCAGCGGCCTCAACACGCTGTCCAACTACCCGTACAGCGACTTCGCCCGGGTGAAGTGGAACTCCTGCAACGGCACCGACTGCCTCACCCCGAAGGGCTTCACCGCCAGCCGCATCCGGCTCGCCGAGGGGGTCTACGTCGACTTCTACAACGCCCACCCGAACGCCGGCACCACCGACGCCGACCTGGCCGCCCGCCGGTCCAACCTCAACCAGCTCTCCGCGTACGTCGCCGCCAACTCGGCCGGCAACGCGGTGGTGCTGATGGGTGACCTGAACGTCCGCTACACCCGTACCGGCGACAACATCCGCGACCTGGTGGCGGCCAACGGGCTCACCGACGTCTGGGTGCAGCAGGAACGGGCCGGCCAGCCGCCGGCCGCCGGTGACCCGGCGCTGGTCTGCGACGAGGCGAACGTGACCGACTCCTGCGAGGTGGTCGACAAGATCCTCTACCGGGGCAACCGGCTGGTCCGGCTCGCCCTGAACCGCTACCACAACGAGCACGCCCGGTTCCTCACCCCGACCGGCGGGCCGCTGTCCGACCACTACCCGCACGCCGCCTGGTTCGACTGGACCCTCGACCCGACGCTGCGGGCCAGCGACACCTGGGGCGGCCCGCACGGCACGCCGTTCACCGACGCCGACCGGGTCGGCCCGGCGGTGACCCGGGTCACCCTGCGCGGCGGCTCCCGGCTCGACGCCGTCGGCGTCGACCTCGCCGACGGCGGCCAGCTGCGCCACGGCGGCACCGGTGGGACCGAGACCGGCCTCACCCTGGCCCCCGGCGAACGGATCACCCGGGTCACCCTCACCCAGGGGCAGAAGGACGGCCGGACCCGGATCTTCTCGGCCCGGCTCGACACCGACCAGGGCCGCACCCTCACCGCCGGTACGCCCACCTCGGCGGCGGTCACCTTCACCGCGCCCGAGGGCGGTCGACTGGCCGGATTCTTCGGCCGCAGCGGCACCGAGGTCGACCAGCTCGGCGTGATCTGGAGTGTCGGGGGCAACGGATAGTCTCGGTGCCGTGGCTGATCCCTCGACCTACCGCCCCGCGACCGGCACGATCCCCGAGTCCCCAGGGGTCTACCGGTTCCGCGACGGCACCGGCCGGGTGATCTACGTCGGCAAGGCCAAGAGCCTGCGCAGCAGGCTCAACTCCTACTTCGCCGACCCGTGGGGGCTGCACGAGCGCACCCGCCAGATGGTCACCACGGCCGAGTCGGTCGACTGGGTCACCGTCGGCACCGAGGTCGAGGCGCTCCAGCTCGAATACACCTGGATCAAGCAGTACGACCCCCGGTTCAACGTCAGGTACCGCGACGACAAGTCGTACCCGTACCTGGCGGTCACCCTCGACGAGGAATACCCGCGGCTGCAGGTCATGCGGGGCGCGAAGCGTAAGGGCGTGCGGTACTTCGGGCCGTACTCGCACGCCTGGGCGATCCGCGAGACGCTCGACCTGCTGCTGCGGGTCTTCCCCGCCCGCACCTGCTCCGCCGGGGTGTTCAAGCGGGCCGGGCAGGTCGGCCGCCCCTGCCTGCTCGGCTACATCGGCAAGTGTTCCGCGCCCTGCGTCGGCACCGTCTCCGCCGAGGCGCACCGGGCGATCGTCGACAACTTCTGCGAGTTCATGGCCGGCCGCACCGACACCATGGTGCGTCGGCTCGAACGCGAGATGACCGAGGCCAGCGAGCAGTTGGAGTTCGAGCGGGCGGCCCGGCTGCGCGACGACGTGGCCGCCCTGCGCCGGGCCATGGAGAAGCAGACAGTGGTGCTCGGCGACGGCACCGACGCCGACGTGGTCGCCTTCGCCGACGACCCCCTCGAAGCCGCCGTGCAGGTCTTCCACGTCCGCGACGGCCGGGTACGCGGCCAGCGCGGCTGGGTGGTGGAGAAGACCGAGGAGTTGACCACCGGCGACCTGGTGCACCACTTCTGCACCCAGGTCTACGGCGGCGAGCAGGGCGAGGCGGACGTCCCCCGGGAACTGCTCGTCCCCGAGCTGCCCGCCGACGCCGAGGCGCTGGCCGACTGGCTCAGCACCCGCCGGGGCAGCCGGGTGTCGCTGCGGGTGCCCCAGCGCGGCGACAAGAAGACCCTGCTGGAGACGGTCGGCCGCAACGCGAAGGACGCGTTGGCCCGGCACAAGCTCAAGCGGGCCGGCGACCTGACCACCCGGGGCAAGGCGCTCGACGAGATCAGCGAGGCGCTCGGCATGCGCACCTCGCCGCTGCGCATCGAGTGCTTCGACGTCTCCCAGATCCAGGGCACCGACGTGGTGGCCAGCATGGTCGTCTTCGAGGACGGGCTGCCCCGCAAGAGCGAGTACCGCCGGTTCATCGTCCGGGGGGCCACCGACGACCTGTCGGCCATGTCCGAGGTGCTGCGTCGCCGCTTCGCCCGCTACCTCGACGCCCGCGCCGAGACCGGCGAGCTGGGCGAGGAGACCGCGTCCGACCCCGACCGCCCCGGCATCGACCCGAACACCGGCCGGCCGCGTAAGTTCGCCTACCCGCCGCAGCTCGTGGTCGTCGACGGTGGCGCCCCGCAGGTGGCGGCGGCGGCCCAGGCGCTGGCCGAGCTGGGCATCGACGACGTGGCGCTGTGCGGGCTGGCCAAGCGGCTGGAGGAGGTCTGGCTCCCCGACGACGACTACCCGGTCATCCTGCCGCGCACCTCCGAGGGGCTCTACCTGCTGCAACGCGTCCGGGACGAGGCGCACCGGTTCGCCATCACCTTCCACCGGCAGCGGCGCTCGAAGCGGATGACGGAATCGGCCCTGGACACCGTCCCCGGGCTGGGCGAGGTCCGCCGCAAGGCGCTGCTGCGGCACTTCGGTTCGCTCAAACGGCTCTCCGCCGCCACCGTGGAGGAGATCGTCGAGGTGCCCGGGGTGGGTCGGCGCACCGCCGAGGCGATCCTCGCCGCCCTCGACGGCGACGCCGCCCCCACCCCGACCGACTGACCCCGTCGGGCCCTGGTCCCGGCCCTCGGTCTCGGTCCCAGCCCCCGTCCGGCAGCGCCTGACCGGGCCCGTTGAGTTTGGCGTGATCAACTCGACTGGGGCGAAGTTGCGGTATCCGGGGGTGGGAATGGTCCGACATCGGCCCAGTCGAGTGGATCAACGGCGGTGGGGCCGCGAGCGGGTTGGTCAGGGGTCGGATGGGGGGCGATGCTGCGGTATCCGACGGGTGGGATACCGCAACAGCGGCCCACGGGAGTGGATCACGGAGGGGCGGTCAGGGTTGGTCGGCGAGGACCGCGAGGATGGACTCGCCGTACTTGGCCAGCTTGTTCTCGCCGACGCCGCTGATCCTCGACAGCTCGGCCAGCGAGGTGGGGGCGTCGGTGGCGATCTGCCGCAGCGTCGCGTCGTGGAAGATCACGTACGCGGGCACGCCCTGTTCCTTGGCGGTGGCTGCCCGCCAGGCCCGCAGCCGCTCGAACAGCGAACCGGCCGTCGGGGACAACTCGGCGACCACGGTGGCCGCGCCGCGTGGCTTCGCCGACCGGGTCGAGGCCACCTTCTCCGGCTCCCGCCGCATGGTCACCGTGCGGCGGCGACCCAGCACCTCCGCGCTGGCCTCGGTGAGCGCCAGCGTGCCGTAGTCACCCTCGACCGCCAGCAGCCCCTCGGCGAGCAACTGCCGGACCACCCCGCGCCACTCCGCCTCGCGCAGCTCGGTGCCGATGCCGAAGGTGCTCAGCGCGTCGTGGCCGTACTGGCTGATCTTGTCGTTCTGCTTGCCGAGCAGGATGTCGACGCAGTGCCCGGCCCCGAAGCGCTGGTTGCGTTCCCGGTCCAGCCGGTAGACGGTGGACAGCAGCTTCTGCGCGGCCACCGTGCCGTCCCAGGTCTCCGGCGGGGTCAGGCAGGTGTCGCAGTTGCCGCAGTCGGCCGTGCCGGACTGGCCGAAGTATTCGAGCAGCTGCACCCGGCGGCAGCGGACCGTCTCGCAGAGCGCCAGCATCGCGTCCAGGTGAGTGGCGAGGTTACGCCGGTGGGCCAGGTCGCCGTCCGACGTCTCGATCATCTTGCGTTGCTGCACCACGTCCTGCAGGCCATAGGCGAGCCAGGCGGTCGACGGCAACCCGTCCCGGCCGGCCCGGCCGGTCTCCTGGTAGTAGCCCTCCACCGACTTGGGCAGGTCGAGGTGGGCCACGAACCGGACGTCCGGCTTGTCGATGCCCATCCCGAAGGCGATCGTGGCGACCATGACCAGGCCGTCCTCACGCAGGAACCGCTGCTGGTTGGCGGCGCGGGTGCCCGCGTCCAGGCCGGCGTGGTAGGGCAGCGCGGCGATCCCGTTGGCGACCAGGAACTCGGCGGTCTTGTCCACCGAGGCCCGGGACAGGCAGTAGACGATGCCGGCGTCGCCCGGGTGCTCGTCGCGCAGCAGGGCCAGCAACTGCTTGCGCGGCTCCTTCTTGGGCACGATCCGGTACTGGATGTTGGGCCGGTCGAAGCTCGCCACGAAGTGCTTCGCCTCGGTGAGCTGGAGCCGGGTGGCGATCTCGGCCCGGGTGGCGCTGGTGGCGGTCGCGGTCAACGCGATCCGGGGCACCGCCGGCCAGCGTTCGTGCAGCATCGACAGGGCCAGGTAGTCGGGGCGGAAGTCGTGCCCCCACTGGGACACGCAGTGCGCCTCGTCGATGGCGAACAGGCCGATCCGCCCCCGGTCGAGCAGCTGCTGCACGCCCCGGGTGCCCAACGCCTCCGGGGCGAGGTAGAGCAGGTCCAGCTCGCCGGCGACGAACGCCTGCTCGACCGCGCGCCGGGCCGCGTAGTCCTGGGTGGAGTTGAGGAAACCGGCGCGGACGCCGACCGCCGTCAGCGCGTCCACCTGGTCCTGCATGAGGGCGATCAGCGGGGAGACGACCACCGCGACGCCGTCGCGGACCAGCGCCGGGACCTGGTAGCACAGCGACTTGCCGCCACCGGTGGGCATCAGCACCAGCGCGTCCCCGCCGGCCACCACGTGGTCGATGACCTCCTGCTGGAAGCCCCGGAAGGCGTCGTAGCCGAAGACCCGGCGGAGCACGTCGAGGGCGTCGGAGGCGCGCAGCTCGGTGGGGGAGACCATCCGGGGAGTCTACGGACCCGCCCCGACACCGCGGTTCACGACGCCCCCGCGCCGTTCCTCCCCCGCAGGGCACCGGACGCCGCCCTGACGTCACCGGCGTCGATCCGCTGCGGTTGGATGGCCCGATGGCGGTACGCATCGACATCGACGCGCTCCGGGACGCGGCCGGGGCCGACGTCTGCGCAGCGGCGGACGAACTGACGGTCGCCGGCCAGCCGGCGGAGATCGACCCGGTCGGCGGCGGGGTGACCGGGGTGATCCACGAGGCGGGACAACCGCCGTGCGAGGTCTGGGTGGGGGTCACGGCGGACGGCTTCACCGCCGAGTGCGACTGCGCCGCCGACACCGACCTGTGCGCGCACGCCGTGGCCCTCACCGCCGCCGCCCTGGCCGACGGCTTCGCGTGGTCCTCGACGGCCACCCCCCGGTCGGATACGGCGGTCGACCCCCGGGTCGCGGAGCTGACCGTGCTCGCGCGTGCTCTGCCCGCGCGCCGGCTGGCGGCGCTGGTCGCCGAGTGGGCGGCCACGGACCCGGGGTGGGAGAGCGCGCTGCGGGCACAGGCCGGCCACTCCGCGTCCCGCGCCACCGCCGACCACGACGGCAGCTAGGCGACCGGGCCGCCCCCGCCGGGGCGCGCTGGCGGCGACCCGCGTCTGCCGTTCGGCGGTATGCCTGTCGGTCATGAATATGACCCACAGGCATACCGCTGTGCGGCAGGTGGTGCTCCGGACGCTGGTCGAACGCCGGGTCGGACCCACCGGGCAACCCGCCGCCGGACGTGCCGGGATCGACGCCGCCCGCCGGGATAGAGTCGTCGACTGACCCTGTGCGGTACGGGGCCCCCGGGGGCCCGCCGCCACGAAGCGGGAGCGGTGGGATGGTCGAGGCGCGGACAACCGGCGGGTACGTCGAGGGCGGCACGGCGGAGTCGGACACCACGCTGGTGGTCGTCACCGGCCTGTCCGGAGGTGGCCGCAGCACCGTCGCCCGCGCCCTGGAGAACGTCGGCTACTACGTGGTGGACAACCTGCCGCAGGCGCTGATGCTGGACATGGCCGAGCTGGCGATGAAGGCCGGCGGGGCGGCCCGGCGTACCGCGATGGTGCTGGACGTCCGCTCGCGGGCCTTCTCCACCGACCTGGCCGGGGCGATCCGGGAGCTCAAGGAGCGCGGCTTCTCGCCCCGGGTGGTCTTCGTCGACGCCGACGACGAGGTGCTGATCCGGCGGTTCGAGAGCGTCCGCCGCTCGCACCCGTTGCAGGGTGAGGGGCGACTCGCCGACGGGATCGCCGTCGAGCGGGAGCTGCTGGAGGAGGCCCGGGACCAGGCCGATGTGATCATCGACACCAGTCACCTCAACGTCAACCAGCTCCGTCGTCGGGTCGAGGAGCTGTTCGGCGGGGAGGACGCCCGTCGGCTGCGGCTCACCGTGCTCTCCTTCGGCTTCAAGTACGGCCTGCCGCCGGACGCCGATTTCGTGCTCGACGCCCGGTTCCTGCCGAATCCGTACTGGGTGCCCGAGCTGCGGGAGCACACCGGGCGGGAGGCGGCGGTCAGCGCGTACGTGCTCGGCCAGGAGGGCGCGGACGCCTTCGTCGCCTCGTACGCCGAGCTGGTCAACGCCACCACCGCCGGGTTCGAGCGGGAGGGCAAGCGGTACCTGACCGTCGCCGTCGGCTGCACCGGCGGCAAGCACCGCAGCGTGGCGATCGCCGAGGAGTTGGCCGAGCGGCTGCGCCAGTCGGGGCTGGCCGCCAACGCGCAGCACCGGGACCTGGGGCGGGAATGACGGCGACGTCGGTGGTCGCCTTCGGCGGGGGACACGGCCTGTCCGCCTCGCTGCGGGCGCTGCGACACTGCGCCGGGGAACTCGAACTGGACATCACCGCCGTGGTCACCGTCGGCGACGACGGCGGCTCCAGTGGCCGGCTGCGTGCCGAGCGCGGCGGGCTGCCCCCGGGTGACCTGCGGCAGGCCCTGGTGGCGCTGGCCGGGGACCATCCGGCCACCCGCCGCAGCGCCGGGCTGTTCCAGCACCGGTTCGCCGGCGACCCCCGCGACGGGCTGGCCGGTCACGCGGTGGGCAACCTGGTGCTCTGCGGCCTGATGGAGCAGCTCGGCGACCCGGTGGCCGCGCTCGCGCACGCCGGGGCGATGCTCGGCGCGGTCGGCCGGGTGCTGCCGATGTCCGCCCAGCCGGTGGACATCGAGGCCCGGGTCCGCGGGACCGACCCGGCCCACCCCGACGAGGTCCGCACGGTGCGCGGCCAGCGCCACGTGGCGGTGACCACCGGCACGGTGGAGGCGCTGCGGATCACCCCGGACGCCCCGGTGGCCTGCGCGGAGGCGGTGGCCGCGGTCGGCGGGGCGGACTGGTTGATCTTCGGGCCGGGGAGCTGGTACACCAGCGTCCTGCCGCACCTGCTGGTGCCGGGGCTGGCCGAGGCGATCGTGACCAGCCCGGCCCGGCGGCTGGTCACCCTCAACCTGGCCGCCGAGCAGGAGACCCTGGGGCTCTCGGTGGCCGACCACCTGGCCGCCCTGCGCTGGTACCTTCCGCAGCTCACCGTGGACTACGTGGTGGCCGACTCCAAGGCGGTGGGTGATCCCGAACCGGTCGGGCGTGCGGCAGAATCGCTTGGTGCCCGGTTGGTCCTCGCCCCGGTCGCCGTCGACGACGGCACACCCCGTCACGATCCGGCCGCCCTGGCTGCGGCACTGGTGCCTGTCCTGGGCGCCGATCGTTAAGCACGTACGTAATCACCGGCGACACGCCGGTACCGGTCCGTGAGGGGGCGCACAATGGCGATGACGGCTGCGGTCAAGGACGAGCTGAGCCGGGTCGACGTGCCCAAGCCCTGCTGCCGGCGGGCGGAGATGGCCGCGCTGCTGCGGTTCGCCGGTGGGCTGCACATCGTCTCCGGTCGGGTGGTGGTGGAGGCCGAGCTGGACACCGGGGCGGTGGCCCGTCGGCTGCGCCGGGAGATCGCCGAGGTGTACGGCTATCCCAGCGAGATCCACGTGCTCGCCTCCGGTGGGCTGCGCAAGGGCAGCCACTTCATCGTCCGGGTGGTCAAGGACGGCGAGGCGCTGGCCCGGCAGACCGGCCTGCTCGACGTCCGGGGCCGCCCGGTACGCGGGCTGCCGCCGCACGTGGTGGCGGCGAACGTCTGCTGCGCGGTGTCGGCCTGGCGGGGCGCGTTCATGGCGCACGGCTCGCTGACCGAGCCGGGCCGCTCCAGTGCGTTGGAGATCACCTGCCCGGGTCCGGAGTCGGCGTTGGCCCTGGTCGGCGCGGCCCGCCGGATCGGCATCACCGCCAAGAACCGGGAGGTGCGCGGGGTGGACCGGGTGGTGGTCAAGGACGGTGACGCGATCGCCGCGCTGCTCACCCGGATCGGCGCCCACTCCAGCGTGCTGGCCTGGGAGGAGCGTCGGGTCCGCCGCGAGGTGCGGGCCACCGCCAACCGGCTGGCGAACTTCGACGACGCCAACCTGCGCCGCTCGGCGCGGGCCGCGGTGGCCGCCGCCGCCCGGGTCACCCGGGCGCTGGAGATCCTCGCCGACGACGCCCCGAACCACCTCACCTCGGCCGGTCAGCTCCGGTTGGAGCACCGGCAGGCGTCGCTGGAGGAGTTGGGCGCGCTGGCCGACCCGCCGTTGACCAAGGACGCGATCGCCGGGCGGATCCGCCGGCTGCTGGCGCTGGCCGACAAACGGGCCCGTGACCTGGGCATCCCGGATACCGAAGCGGCAGTCACGCCGGACATGCTCGTGGTCTGATAGGACGGTGGGCCGCCATCCCGCGGGCGCGTGCGAGGCACGGGCCGGCGGGCGTGACGTGCCCCGGGTCGGGTGGGTGGGGCGTGCCGTGCCGTCGACCCGACGGGGTCACCACCCGCCGCATCGCGGCGGGGCACGCTCGGATAGGGTCGATGGGTACGGCAAGGGGGCCGGCACAGGCACTCCTCGCCGTGCACGCCGCCTCGGGCGGTCAGGTCCTCCCAGACCGTGGCGGGGTGGCCGAGACGAATCGTCAACGGCCGGCTCACCGGCCGGCGCACACACCTCCGCCGGCCCGGTTCTGACGTCGGCGGACCAGAACGCGAGGAGATGGGACCTGTGACCATCCGGGTTGGCATCAACGGCTTCGGCCGCATCGGCCGTAACTTCTTCCGGGCCGTGCTGGCGTCCGGCGCCGACATCGAGGTCGTCGCCGTGAACGACCTGACCGACAACGCGACGCTCGCCCACCTGCTCAAGTACGACAGCATCCTCGGTCGCCTGCCGCACGAGGTCAAGGCCACCGCCGACGAGATCACCGTCGGTGGCAAGACCATCAAGGCGTTCGCCGAGAAGGACCCGGCGAAGCTGGCGTGGGGCGACGCCGGTGCGGACGTCGTCATCGAGTCCACCGGCTTCTTCACCGACGGCACCAAGGCCAAGGCGCACATCGACGGTGGGGCCAAGAAGGTCATCATCTCCGCCCCGGCGAAGAACGAGGACGTCACGGTCGTCATGGGCGTGAACCACGACCAGTACGACCCGGCCAAGCACACCATCATCTCCAACGCGTCGTGCACCACGAACTGCCTGGCCCCGATGGCGAAGGTCCTGCAGGACACCTTCGGCATCGAGAAGGGCCTGATGACCACGATCCACGCGTACACCCAGGACCAGAACCTCCAGGACGCGCCGCACAAGGACCTGCGTCGCGCCCGTGCCGCCGCGCTGAACATCGTCCCCACCTCGACCGGCGCCGCCAAGGCGATCGGGCTGGTGCTGCCGGTGCTCAAGGGCAAGCTGGACGGTTACGCGCTGCGGGTGCCGATCCCGACCGGCTCGGCCACCGACCTGACCGTCGAGGTCGGCCGGGAGACCAGCGTGGACGAGGTCAACGCCGCGATCAAGGCCGCCGCGGACGGCCCGCTCAAGGGCATCCTGGTCTACAACGAGGACCCGATCGTCTCCGCCGACATCGTCACCGACCCGGCGTCGTGCATCTTCGACGCGCCGCTGACCAAGGTCATCGGCAACCAGGTCAAGGTCGTCGGCTGGTACGACAACGAGTGGGGCTACTCCAACCGGCTCGTCGACCTGGTCAAGCTGGTGGGTTCCTCGCTGTGAGTGCGAGCATCCGCAACCTCGACGACCTGCTCGCCGAGGGGGTGTCGGGTCGGCGCGTGCTGGTGCGCGCCGACCTGAACGTCCCGCTCGACAAACAGACCGGGGAGATCACCGACGACGGCCGCATCCGGGCCGTGCTGCCCACCCTGGGCGCGCTCGTGCAGGCCGGGGCGAAGGTCGTGGTCTGCTCGCACCTGGGTCGCCCGAAGGGTGCCCCGGACCCGCAGTACAGCCTCCGCCCGGTCGCCGGGCGGCTCGGTGAGCTGCTCGACGCGCCTGTGCACTTCGCCACCGACACCGTCGGCGAGTCCGCCCGCGCCACCGTGGACGCGCTGGCCGACGGCCAGGTGGCCCTGCTGGAGAACCTCCGCTTCAACAAGGGGGAGACCAGCAAGGACGACACCGAGCGGGGGGCCTTCGCCGACCAGCTCGCCGCGTTCGGCGAGGCGTACGTGGACGACGCGTTCGGCGCGGTGCACCGCAAGCACGCCAGTGTCCACGACGTACCGGCCCGGCTGCCGCACGTGGCGGGCCGGCTGGTGCTGCGTGAGGTGGAGGTGCTGTCCCGGTTGACCGGCGAGCCGGAGCGCCCGTACGTGGTGGTGCTCGGCGGTTCCAAGGTCTCCGACAAGCTGGCGGTCATCGAGGCGCTGCTGCCGAAGGTCGACCGGCTGCTCATCGGCGGCGGGATGTGCTTCACCTTCCTCAAGGCCCAGGGCCACGAGGTGGGCACCTCGCTGCTGGAGGAGGAGATGGTCGAGACCTGCGGCAACCTCCTGTCCCGCGCCGAGGGCAAGATCCTGCTCCCGGTGGACGTGGTGGCGGCCGACGCCTTCGCCCCGGACGCCGCGCACGACACGGTGCCCGCCGACGGCATCCCCAGCCACCGGCTCGGCCTGGACATCGGCCCGGAGACGGTGGCCGGCTTCACCGCCGCGCTGTCCCAGGCGAAGACGGTCTTCTGGAACGGCCCGATGGGCGTGTTCGAGATGCCGGCCTTCGCGAACGGCACCCGGGGTGTCGCCGAGGCGATCACCAAGACCGACGCGTTCACCGTGGTCGGTGGCGGTGACTCCGCTGCGGCGGTGCGGGCCCTCGGGTTGGACGAGTCGTCGTTCGGGCACATCTCGACCGGTGGCGGCGCCTCCCTGGAGTACCTGGAGGGCAAGACCCTCCCCGGCATCGCGGCCCTGGAGAACTGATGGCGAGCGTCACCCGCCGGCCGCTGATGGCCGGCAACTGGAAGATGAACCTCAACCACCTCGAGGCCAACCTGCTGGTGCAGAAGCTGGCCGCGAGCCTCACCGAGCAGCAGCTCACCGCCGTCGAGACGGTGGTCCTGCCGCCCTTCACCGACCTGCGCACCGTGCAGACCGCGGTGGACGGCGACAAGCTGCTCATCGGCTACGGCGGGCAGGACCTCTCGCCGTACCAGTCCGGCGCGTACACCGGGGACATCTCCGGGGCGATGCTGGCCAAGCTGGGCTGCACCTACGTGGCGGTCGGGCACTCGGAGCGGCGGCAGTACCACTACGAGGACGACGCGATCGTCAACGCGAAGGTGGCCGCGGCGCTGGCCAACGGGCTCACCCCGATCCTCTGCATCGGTGAGGGCCTGGAGATCCGCGAGCAGCTGCGGCACGTCCCGCACTGCTGCGACCAGCTCGACGGCGCCCTGAAGGGGCTCACCGCCGAGCAGGTCACCAAGGTCGTGGTCGCGTACGAGCCGGTCTGGGCGATCGGCACCGGCAAGACGGCCACCCCCGAGGACGCCCAGGAGGTCTGCGGGGAGGTCCGCAAGCGGCTGGTCGAGACCTACGACCAGGGCACCGCCGACCAGGTCCGGATCCTCTACGGCGGCTCGGTGAAGTCGTCCAACGTCGCATCGATCATGTCCCAGCCGGACGTGGACGGGGCGCTGGTGGGCGGGGCCAGCCTCGACGCCGAGGAGTTCGCGAAGATCTGCCGCTTCCCGGAGCACACGGTCGCCTGATCGCTCGCTATTCTTGACTCCGCCCGTCCACCGGTCGGTGCCGCCGTGCCCGATCTGTCCGGGCGAGGATCGTAACGAGAGGACTGACCCCAGCCATGCCGATCTGGTTCGCATACACGTTGATCGTGTTGCTGGTCATCACGAGCGTTCTGCTCACCATGCTCATCCTGCTGCACCGCGGTAAGGGCGGCGGGCTGTCGAGCATGTTCGGCGGCGGGGTCAGCTCCAGCCTGGCCGGCTCGTCGGTGGCCGAGAAGAACCTGGACCGCTACACCGTCCTGGTGAGCATCGTCTGGTTCGCCTGCATCGTCGGGCTCGGCCTCTGGCTCCGGCTCCAGCTCAACAGCGGGTCCTGA
Source organism: Micromonospora wenchangensis (assembly GCF_002210435.1). GTDB lineage: Bacteria > Actinomycetota > Actinomycetes > Mycobacteriales > Micromonosporaceae > Micromonospora > Micromonospora wenchangensis. Next base: position 37,632 of record NZ_MZMV01000029.1, on the reverse strand, counting down.
GCGACACGATCAGGTCGTACAATCTGCGCGCGGTCCGTCACGGACCGCGCGCAGTTGTTTTCTCCGCCACGTCGTCCACCGCCAGCCTCAGGCGGTGGTCCCCTCCGACGACAGGAGCGAGTGTGCCCAGTGGCAACGTCATCCGCGGTTCCCGGATCGGATCGGGGCCGGAACGCCCCACCGAACGGTACGAGCCGGCCCCCCGCCGCGCGGTCACCTACTGGTGCCGCAACGACCACGTCACCGAGATCCGGTTGGCGTTGGACGCCGAGGAACCGGCCGTCTGGGACTGTCCGCGCTGCGGCCTGCCCGCCGGTCAGGACGCCCAGAACCCGCCCGGACGTACCCGTCCCGAGCCCTACAAGACCCACCTGGCGTACGTGAAGGAACGGCGTACCCCGGAGGAGGGGGAGGCGCTGCTGGCCGAGGCGTTGGCCGCGCTGCGCCGCCGACGCGGCCGGGAGTGACCGCCCCGGCGGCGTGAGCCGACCGGCGGGGGACCGCCCGTGCTCAGCGCAGGCTGCGCAGCCGGGCCGGCACGTCGGCCGCCGCCGCCCGGTCGAGCAGCCACAGGGTGCGCGAGACGCCCTGCACCCCGGCCGCCGGGAGCTGCTTCGGGCCGGCCCCGGCCAGCGCCATCCCCACCGCCCGTGCCTTGTCGGCCCCGCTGGCGACCAGCCAGACCTCCTCGGCGGTGTTGATCGCCGGTAGGGTGAGGGTGGTCCGCACCGGCGGCGGCTTCGGGCTGCCCCGCACCGCGCTGACCGGCCGGGTGTCGTGGTGCACCGGGTGCTCGGGGAAGACCGACGCCACGTGCCCGTCCTCACCGACGCCCAGCATCAGCACGTCGAAGTGGGGTAGCGCGGCGTGGCCGGGCCGGGCCGCGCGGGCCAGTTCCTCGGCGTACGCGGCGGCGCCGGCCTCCGGGTCGTCGCCGGTCGGGCCGTCGGTGGCCGGCATCGGGTGCACCCGGGCCGGGTCCAGCGGCATCGCGTCCAGCAGCGCGGCGCGGGCCTGCGTCTCGTTGCGCTCCGGGTCGCCCGCCGGCAGGAACCGCTCGTCGCCCCACCAGACGTCCACCCGGGACCAGTCGACGGCGTCGTGGGCGGGCAGCGCGCCCACCGCCCGGTAGACCGCCGCGGCGATCCGTCCCCCGGTCAGCACGATCGACGCCGCACCCCGCTCCGCCTGCGCGTCGAGCAGCTTCACCACCAGCCGGGCCGCCACCGCCTGCGCCAGCAGGTCGGCGTCGGCGTGCACGGCGACACTCGCCTCACTCATGTTGGCCTTTCCTGACCGCGCGACGCGGTCCTGCTCGTCGGGGCGGAACCGGTCGGCCCGCCGGGTGCCGGTGTCACCGGGGATCTCGTCGTGCCGGGTCGCCCGCCGTGGGCGGGCGGGCACCGTACGCCGGTGGGCGGCCCCGCAGGACCGCCCACCGGCGTACGGTCAGGATGCCGTGCTGGTGCCGGTGTGCGCGCTGACGCCCGCCTCCGCCCGCCGCGCGGTGGCCGGGTCCTTCCAGACGTGCACCCGCTGCGCCGGACGCTGCTCCAGGCCGGACAGGCCGGCCGCCGCGCCCAACGCCTCGGCGTACACCTGGTCGGTGTCGAGCCGGCGCAGTTCCTCGGCCAGCTCGTCGCCGAGCGGCCGCCGCACCAGCGGCAGCACCCGGTCGTCCTGGCCGGTACGCCGGAAGGTCGCCAGGCTGTCGTCCCGGGTCAGCGTCAGCTCGTCGCCGTTTTCGCAGCGCAGCTGCACCTGACGCATCCTGGGGTGGTCGTCGGTGTGCTGCCACTGCGGGTCGATGCCGAGCCGGGCGGCCAGCCAACCCCGCATCAGCGCCGCCGTCGGGTCGGTCCGCGGGGCCACCACCGTCGCCTCGGTGACCCGCGCCTCGGTGGTGTCGAACGCCCCGGCGACCAGGGTGCGCCACGGGGTGATCCGGGTCCACGCCAGGTCGGTGTCGCCGGGGGCGTAGTCCCGGGCCCGTTCCCGCAGCGCCTCGATCGGGTCGACGGCCTGCGCGCAGTCGGTGATCCGCCGGTCGGCGACCACCCCGAGGAAGTCGGTGGCGATCTCCGCCGGTGGTTCGCCGTGCCACCAGGTGACCACCGGCACGTCCGGCACCAGCAGCGGCATCACCACCGACTCGGCGTGCAGGGCGAGCCGGCCGTACATCCGGGTCACCACCGCCTCGCACGGGCCCAGCCGGCCGCCGACGACGATCTCCGCGTCCAACCTGTTGCGTTCCCGCTCCACGTCGGCGCGGACGACGACGAGCAGCCGGCACGGGTGCGCGGCGGCGGCGATGGTGGCCGCCGCCTCCGCGTCCCGGACCCGCTTCTCGTCGACCACGACGATCAGGGTGAGCGCCATCCCGCTGGCCACCCCGCCCGCGCTGCGCCGCTCGGCGGCGAGCGCCTTGACCACCTCGTTGCCGGTGGTGTCCCACAGCCCGATCACTGGTGCCTCCCGGTCCGCCCGCTGTGCCTGCTACCTGCCTGCCCGTTCACGCCCGCCGCCAGGCGCGGCCCTCGCGGGCCAGCATCTCGTCGGCGGCCCGGGGGCCCCACTCGCCGGACCGGTACGGCTCCGGCTTGGTGCCCTCCCAGGCGTGCTCCAGCGGGTCCACCACCGCCCAGCTCTGCTCCACCTCGGCGGCGTCCGGGAAGAGCGTCCGGTCGCCGATCAGCACGTCCAGCACCAGCCGCTCGTACGCCTCGGGGCTGGACTCGGTGAACGCCTCGCCGTACTGGAAGTCCATCGCGATGTCGCGGACCTCCATCGTGGTGCCCGGCACCTTGGAGCCGAACTTGAGCACCACGCCCTCGTCCGGCTGCACCCGGATGACGAGCTGGTTGGGGCCGAGGGACTCCATGTCGGCGGCGTTGAACGGCAGGTGCGGCGCCTTCTTGAACATGATGGCGACCTCGGTGACCCGCCGGGGCAGCCGCTTGCCCGCCCGGATGTAGAACGGCACCCCGGCCCAGCGCCGGTTCTGGATGCCCAGCTCCACGGCGACGTACGTCTCGGTGTTCGAGTCGGCGGGGACGCCCTCCTCGTCGAGGTAGCCGACGGCCCGCTGGCCGCCCACCCAGCCGGGCAGGTACTGGCCGCGTACGGTGCCCCGGGCGACGTCCTTCGGCAGGGTGATCGCCTTGAGCACCTTCAGCTTCTCGGCCCGGATCTCGTCGGCGTCGAAGCTGGTGGGCTCCTCCATGGCGACCAGGGCGAGCAGCTGGAGCAGGTGGTTCTGGAGCACGTCGCGGGCGGTGCCGACCGAGTCGTAGAAGCCGGCCCGGGTGCCGATGCCGACGTCCTCGGCCATGGTGATCTGCACCGAGTCGACGTACTTGGAGTTCCACAGCGGCTCGAACAGGTTGTTGGCGAACCGCAGGGCGAGGATGTTCTGGACCGTCTCCTTACCCAGGTAGTGGTCGATCCGGAAGACGTCCTGCCTGGTGAACACGTCGTCGACCAGGTCGTTGAGTTCCTTCGCCGAGGGCAGGTCGTTGCCGAACGGCTTCTCCACCACCACCCGCCGCCAGCCGCCGCACTTCTCGTTGTCGGCCATCCCGGTGCGGGCCAGTTGCTTGAGCACCACCGGGAAGGCCGTCGGGGGGATGGAGAAGTAGAACGCGGCGTTGCCGTGGATGCCGTGGCTGTCGCGCAGCTGGTTGAGTGTCGCGGCGAGCCTGTCGAAGGCGGCGTCGTCGTCGAACGAGCCACCGACGAACTTGATGTTGCCGGCCAGCCGGCCCCACACCTCCTCGCGCCACGGTGTCCGGGCGTGCTGCTTGGCCGACTCGTGGGCCAGCGCCTCGAAGTCGCCGTCGCCCCAGTCGCGGCGGGCGAAGCCCAGCACCACGAAACCGGGGGGCAGCAGGCCCCGGTTGGCCAGGTCGTAAACCGCCGGCAGCAGCTTCTTGCGCGCCAGGTCACCGGTCACCCCGAAGATCACCAGGGCGCACGGCTCCGGGATCCGGGGGAGTCGTCGGTCCTGCGCGTCGCGCAGCGGATTCACGCCGCCTCCTCGCTCCGTGTGGTCCATGTCGTCCATCGTCACGCCCGCCATCGTCCGATCGCATCCAGCAGCCGGGCCGGCCCGGCCGGCCTGTCGGTCAGGTACGGCGGTGGCACCGGCCCGGGTCGGCGGGCCGGTGCCACCGGGCCGCCCCGCGCACGCGGGGCGGCCCGTACGGCGGCGGGCGCGGTCGATGCGACCGCGTCCGCCCCGTGCACCGCGAGACCGGCGGCGGCATCGGCCGGGCCGGTCAACAGGTCACTCACATCGCCACCCCGTCGGGGTGCCGGCGTGGGGCGTCGCGGGGACCGGCCCCGCGACGCGTCCGACGCCGTTGGTCACGCGTTCCCGCCGGCCCGCTGGGCCGCCTCGGCGTTGCCCTTGGCGGCCTCGTTCGGGGCGCCGGTGCCCCGTGCCGCGGCGGCCAGCGACTTGCGGACGCCGTCGAGCAGCTCGCTCCAGCTCGCCTCGAACTTCTCCACGCCCTCCCGCTCCAGGGTGGCGATCACGTCGTCCACGTCGATGCCGACGCCGGCCAGGTCGGCGAAGACCTGCCGGGCGGCGTCGTACGCGCCGGTGATGGTGTCGCCCCGGGTCTCCCCGTGCTCGGCGTACGCCGTGACGACCGACTCGGGCATCGTGTTGACGGTGCCCGGCGCGATCAGCTCCTCGACGTAGATCACGTCGCGGTAGTCCGGGTTCTTGGTCGAGGTCGACGCCCACAGCGGGCGCTGCGGGTGCGCGCCGGCGTCGGCGAGGGCCTGCCACCGGTCGGAGGAGAAGACCTCGGTGTAGCGCTCGTAGGCGAGCTGGGCGTTGGCCACGGCGGCCTTGCCGCGCAGCGCCTTGGCCTCCGCGGAGCCGATCTTGTCCAGCCTCTTGTCGATCTCGGAGTCGACCCGGGAGACGAAGAACGAGGCCACCGAGCCGATGGTGGACAGGTCGTGGCCGTTGGCCTTCGCCTGCTCCAGGCCGGCGAGGAACGCCTCCATCACCGCCGAGTAGCGGTCCAGCCCGAAGATCAGGGTCACGTTGACGCTGATCCCCTCGGCCAGGGTCGCGGTGATCGCCGCCAGCCCCTCCTCGGTCGCCGGGATCTTGATGAACAGGTTCGGCCGGTCCACCAGCCACCACAGCGCCTTGGCCTCGGCGACCGTCTTGTCGGTGTCGTGGGCGACCCGGGGGTCGACCTCGATGGAGACCCGGCCGTCGACACCGGCGCTGCCGTCGTACGACGGGCGCATCACGTCGCACGCCCAGCGCACGTCGTAGGTGGTGAGCATCCGGACGGCCTCTTCGACCTCGATGCCCCGGGTGGCGAGGTCCTTGAGCTGCCAGTTGTACTCGTCGGCGTCGCTGAGCGCCTTGGCGAAGATGGTCGGGTTGGTGGTCACCCCGGCCACGTGCTGCTCGCGGCGGAGCCGGTCCAGCCCGCCGGAGCTCAGTCGTACCCGGGAAAGGTCGTCGAGCCAGACCGCCACTCCGGCGGCGGTGAGGTCACCCAGTCTGTCCGTCATGTCGTCCACGCTCCCCTCAGTTGCCGGTCGTGAAACCGGTGATGTCGCCCACCCGGGTCAGCGCCGCGTGCGCGGCGGCGACGATCCGGTCGGGGGTGAAGCCGAACTGCTCGAACAGCACGGTGTGCGGGGCGCTGGCCCCGTAGTGCTCCAGGCTGACGCTCTCGCCCAGGTCACCGACGATGCCCCGCCAGGACATCCCGATCCCGGCCTCGACGCTCACCCGGGCCTGCACCCCGCGCGGCAGCACCGACTCGCGGTACGCCTCGTCCTGCTCGTAGAACCACTCCTGGCAGGGCATCGAGACGACCCGGGTGGGGGTGCCGTCGGCCTCCAGCCGCTCCCGGGCGGTGAGGCAGAGCTGCACCTCGGAACCGGTGCCCACGATGATCACCTGCGGCTTGCCGTTCGACGCCTCGGCCAGCACGTAGCCGCCCTTGGCGGTGCCCTCCGCGCCCGCGTAGGTCTCCCGGTCCAGGGTGGGCAGCGGCTGCCGGCTCAGCGCCAGCGCGGTCGGCCGGTCGGTGTGCTCCAGCGCCTGCCGCCACGCCCAGGCGGTCTCGTTGGCGTCGGCGGGCCGGACCACGTCCAGGCCGGGGATGGCGCGCAGCGCGGTCAGGTGCTCCACCGGCTGGTGGGTCGGGCCGTCCTCGCCGAGGCCGATCGAGTCGTGCGTCCAGACGTACGTCACCGGCAGCTTCATCAGGGCGGCGAGCCGCACCGAGGGGCGCATGTAGTCGCTGAACACCAGGAAGGTGCCGCCGTACGGGCGGGTGCCGCCGTGCAGGGCGATGCCGTTGAGGATCGCGCCCATGGCGTGCTCACGGATGCCGAAGTGCAGCGTGCGGCCGTACTCGTGGCCGGGGAAGTCCTTGGTGGCGTGGGCGGCCGGGATGAACGACGGCTCGCCCTTCATGGTGGTGTTGTTGCTCTCGGCCAGGTCGGCCGAGCCGCCCCACAGCTCCGGCAGCACCGGGGCGAGCGCCTCCAGCACCTTGCCGGAGGCGGCCCGGGTGGCCACGCCCTTGGCGTCGGCGGGGAAGACCGGCAGCGCGTCCGTCCAGCCCTGCGGCAGCACCCGGCCGGCGAGCCGGTCGTAGAGCGCCTTGCGCTCCGGGTTGGCCTGCGCCCAGCCGTCGAACTCGCCGGTCCACGCCTGCTCGTCCTCGCCGCCGCGGGTCAGCACCCCCCGGGCGTGCGCGAGCACCTCCTCGTCGACCTGGAAGCTCTGCTGCGGGTCGAAGCCGAGGATCTCCTTGGTGGCCTTCACCTCGTCGGCGCCGAGCGCCGAACCGTGGATCTTGCCGGTGTTCTTCTTGTTGGGCGCGGGCCAGCCGATGATGGTGCGCAGCGCGATGAACGAGGGACGGCCGGTCTCGGCCTTCGCCGCCAGCAGCGCCTGGTAGAGCGCCTCGACGTCCTCGTGGTAGTCGCCCTGGTCGGCGTCGCCGGCCCGCCAGTCGACGGTCTGCACGTGCCAGCCGTACGCCGCGTAGCGGGCCGCCACGTCCTCGCTCTTGGCGATGCGGGTGTCGTCCTCGATGGAGATCTCGTTGTCGTCGTAGATCAGCGTGAGGTTGCCCAGCTGCTGGTGGCCGGCCAGGGCGCTCGCCTCGTGGCTGATGCCCTCCTCGATGTCGCCGTCGGAGGCGATGCACCAGATCTGGTGGTCGAAGACCGACTGCCCCGGCTCGCTCTCCGGGTCGAACAGGCCCCGCTCGCGGCGGGCCGCCATCGCCATGCCCACCGCGTTGCCCAGGCCCTGACCGAGCGGGCCGGTGGTGGTCTCGACCCCGGGGGTGTGGCCGTGCTCCGGGTGGCCCGGGGTGAGCGAGCCCCACTGCCGCAGCGACTTCAGGTCGTCCAGGCTCAGCGGGTAGCCGGAGAGGAAGAGCTGGATGTAGAGCGTGAGGCTGGAGTGCCCGGCGGACAGGACGAACCGGTCCCGGCCGGGCCAGTTCGGGTCGGCCGGATTGTGCCGCATCACCCGGTTGAACAGCAGGTACGCCGCGGGCGCGAGGCTCATCGCGGTGCCGGGGTGGCCGTTGCCGGATTTCTCCACGGCATCCATGGCCAGGACGCGGACGGTGTCGACGGCCCGGCGGTCGAGGTCGGTCCAGTTGAGTGCGGGTCGGTTGGCAGCCACTATGGTTGTGCTCCTCGGCAGATGGGCGGAACCCTCACTGGTGACCCTATCGAGCGGGTCTAAACGTCCGCCCGGGGATCTCAGCAGGCAGTTACGTACGGGCCGGCCGGATCGTTCGGTCACCCGTCAGGTGTGACGGCCCGCACCGTTGTCGGGTCGCCCGGGCAGCGAAAACGACGACGCGTAGTGTGTGGTGCGGTGTGTGGGCCCCGACGGGGTCCCGCCGAACCGACTTCCCCTGCCGACGCCGGAAGGTGGCAATCCGTGAGCATGATCACCGAGCGCCCCGTCAGCAACTCTGCCGGGCAGCCGCCGGTGCGCACGGTGGGCGGGCGGCCGACGGCCCGTCGGCGGGACGTCCGGGCGGTGGTGTCGGCGTACGTGACGCTCACCAAGCCGCGCATCGTGGAGTTGCTGCTGGTGACCACGGTGCCGGCGATGATGCTCGCCGAGGGCGGCCTGCCGTCGCTGTGGCTGATGGCCGTGGTGCTGGTCGGCGGATCCCTGGCCGCGGGCGCGGCGAGCGTGCTCAACTGCTACATCGACCGGGACATCGACCAGTTGATGCGGCGCACCAAGCGGCGTCCGCTGCCGGCGCACACCGTGTCGCCCCGCAGCGCCCTGGTCTTCGGTCTGGTGCTGGCGGCGGTGTCGCTCGCGCTGATGGCGACGTTCACCAACCTGCTGGCCACCGCGCTGACGCTGGCCGCGATCGTCTACTACGACCTGGTCTACACGCTCTGGCTCAAGCGCACCACGACGGCGAACACCTTCTGGGGCGGGGCCTGCGGGGCGGCACCGGTGCTGATCGGCTGGGCGGCGGTGACCGGGTCGCTGGCCCCGGCGGCCTGGGTGCTGTTCGCGGTGGTCTTCTTCTGGCAGATGCCGCACTTCTACCCGCTGGCGATGAAATACAAGGACGACTATGCCCGCGCCGGCATCCCGATGTTGCCGGTGGTGGCCTCGCCCCGGCGGGTCAACGCCGAGATCCTGATCTTCGCCTGGCTGACGGTGGCGACCTCGCTGGCGCTGTGGCCGCTGGGCATGAGCGCGGTCTACGGGGTGCCGACCGCCGTGGTGGGCGCCGTCTTCCTGGTCGAGGCGCACAGGCTCTGCCGGCGGGTGACCCGGGGCGAGCCGGTCAAGCCGATGCGGCTGTTCCACTGGTCGACGACCTACCTGACCATCGTGTTCGTCGCGGTGGCCCTCGACGCCCTGCTCTGAAACCGCGCCCCGTCCCGGCCTGCCGTGTCGACCGGCGGGGTGGTCCGCCCGGCCGGGTGCGGTCGTCGCGTGGGGGAGCGTCGCGGGCTGTGGGGACGATCCGACACGCCGGACCGGGTCGGGAATCCTGCCCGGATGGTGGGATTTTCTGCGGGCACGGCGAGGTGCCACAAGCTGGACACATCGGGGCGATATCGCCGGGATGTTATGCCCGCACTTATCCGACATGGTCGGACAATCCGCCCGCGCTTTCCGATAAACCCTCGGGTAATTGGTATCACAAATAGTTCATGATTCTCGCGCGTAGGGGTGGAAGTCTGCTTAGGCTTCGCGTCATGGCAGAAGGTTCCGATACGACGCTGACGGCCGAGCAGACCGCCGGAGCGGCCCCCACCGGGCTGGTCACGGGCATCCGGTCCTTCGCCGCCGCCCACGGCGGCGCGAAGGCGGTCATCGAGTACGTCGGCAAGCGTGGTGCCCGGATCGTCCTGGTGGGCACCGACGGCGCGTGGGGCGACCAGTTCGCCGAGGACACCGTGACCGCCCGGGAGGCGTGCGCCCAGGCGGGAGTCGCCGTCGAGAACGCCTGGGAGCGTGAGCTGATGGACCAGATGCGGCCGAGCAACGACCTGTGGCGGTCGATGGCCCGGCGCACCATGTCCCGTTGACCGACCACCCGACCCACCACCAGTCGACCCGGGGGAAACCCCGGGTCGCTCTCGTCACCTGCTCGCGTTTCGCCGACCTCTACCCCGACGACCGGCTCGTGCTCGCCCCGCTGGCGGCCCGGGGCGTCACCGTCGAGGCGGCCGTCTGGGACGACCCCCGGGTCGACTGGGCCGGCTACGACCTGGTGGTGCTCCGCTCGCCCTGGGACTACGCCCCGCGCCGCGACGAGTTCGTCGCCTGGGCCGGCACGGTGCCCACCCTGGTCAACCCCGCCGACGTGGTGCGGTGGAACACCGACAAGCGCTACCTCGGCGAACTCGCCGCCGCCGGGGTGCCCACCGTGCCGACCTCCTGGGTCGCGCCGGGCGACGACTGGGCTCCGCCGTCGACCCCCGGCCGGTACGTGGTGAAACCGACGGTCAGCGCCGGCAGCCTCGACACCGGCCGGTACGACCCCGCCGACCCGGCCCACCGGGACCTGGCCGTGGCCCACGTACGCCGGCTGACTGCCGCCGGCCGGACCGCGATGGTCCAGCCGTACCTGGACGCGGTGGACACCGCCGGGGAGACCGCCCTGCTCTTCGTGGCCGGCCCGGACGGCCTGACGTTCAGCCACGCCATCCGCAAGGGCGCCATGCTCGACGGCCCGGACCTGGGCGTCGAGGGGCTGTACCGGCCGGAGCGGATCGACGCGCGCACCCCCACCGGTGAGCAGTTGGCCGTCGCCGGGCGGGTGCTGGCCGAGGTCCCCGGTGGCCCGGGGCGGCTGCTCTACGCCCGGGTGGACCTGATCCCCGGCGCGGACGGCGCACCCGTGCTGATCGAGCTGGAGCTGACCGAGCCGTCGCTGTTCCTCGGCCACGCCGACGGTGCCGCCGGGCGGCTCGCCGACGCGGTGCTGGTCCACCTCGCCCGCCGCTGACCCGGCCGGGCCCCGCCCGGCCGGTCGCGCCGCCCCGGGGGCCGGTGCGTGACCGATCCCGGTCGGCCCGGTGACGCTCAGACGGTGGCCGGCACCCGCTGCTCGGCCGGCGGCGACGCCGGGTCGCCGGCGACCGGCCGGCGCTGCCGGGTCGACCAGAGCACCGCCAGGGTGGCCAGCAGCACCAGGCAGGAACCGAGCATGTGCGCGGCGACCAGCACGCCCGGCAGGTGGGTGAAGTACTGCACGAAACCGATCAGGCCCTGCCCCAGCTCCACCGCCACCAGCACGAGCGCGGCGCGGGCCGGGCCGGTCGCGCCGACCGCCCGAAACGCCAGGACCAGCGCGACGGAGAGGCCGATCAGCAGGAACACCCCGTCGGCGTGCACCTGGGAGATCGTCTGCGGGTCCAGCCCGTTGCGGGCGGCGCCGTGGTCGCCGGCGTGCGGGCCGCTGCCGGTCACCCAGGTCCCGACCACCAGCACGGCGACGCTGACGACGGTGGTGAGCCGGGCGAGGGTACGCAGCGGCCCGGGAACCACCGGCACCGCCGGCCCGTCCGGGTCGACGATCCGCCGCCAGAGGGCGTACGCGGCGGCGATGACCGCCATCGAGGCGAGGAAGTGCAGCCCGACCACCCACGGGTTGAGGTTGGTCAGCACGGTGATCCCGCCGATCACGGCCTGCGCGGGGATGCCGAGGAACACCGCCACGGCCAGCCCGGTCAGCCCGGGGCGGCGGGGCCGGTGGGCCAGCACGGCCAGCAGGGTGGCCAGCGCGATCGCCCCGACGGCGAAGGTGAGCAGCCGGTTGCCGAACTCGATCACCCCGTGCACGCCCATCTCGGCGGTGGTGGTGTACGACGCGTCGGTGCACCGGGGCCAGGTCGGGCAGCCGAGCCCCGACGCGGTGAGCCGGACGGCCCCGCCGGTCACCACGATGGCCACGTTGGCGACGATCGAGGCGTACGCGAGGCGGCGCAGCAGGGTGGTCGAGACCGGGAACCGGACGGATCGCTTCACGGAGCGAATCCTACGCACCGTAGTTGATCCCGATCGGGTGACTCCGCCGGCCCGGTGGGCCGGATCACCGGGGTCGGGTTTGCGGGCCCCCGGCGAATTACGTAACGTTGGCGTTGTGAAAAACGCGGCGGCGCTCTCCGGGCACCCGCCGGCGGCCGCCCCGGCCGTCGGCGTCGGCGCGCGGTCCCGTCGTGCCGTGCGGCGCGGGCCCGACGCACCGCACCGCAGCGCGCCGGCCCCCACGCCGGCCGCCGCCGACCTGTCCACCCGTGACCGGGTGACCCGGCTCCTGCTGGAGCAGGGGGCGGCCACCGCCGGCCAGCTCGGCTCGGCGCTCGGTCTCAGCCCGGCCGCGATCCGCCGGCACCTCGACGCGATGCTCGCCGACGGCGACGTGGTCGCCCGGGAGCAGACCGTGCGGGGCAGCCGGGGGCGGGGCCGACCGGCGAAGGTCTTCCTGCTCACCGACGCGGCCCGGGGGCGCTGCGGCACCCACCACTACGACAACATGGCCACCGCCGCGCTGCGCTGGATCGCCCGCAACGGCGGCCCGGACGCGGTCGAGGCGTTCGCCGCCGACCAGGTCGCCGCGCTGGAGGCCCGCTGCCGGGCCGCCATGGAGGACGCCGGCGACGATCCGCTGGCCCGGTCCGAGGCACTCGCCGGTGCGCTCACCGCCGAGGGCTACGCTGCCAACGCGTCCACGATCGCCTCGGGCGGGCAGCTCTGCCAGCACCACTGCCCGGTGGCGCACGTGGCCGCCGAGTTCCCCCAGCTGTGCGAGGCCGAGACGGCGGTCATCTCCCGTCTGGTCGGCACCCACGTGCAGCGTCTGGCCACCATCGCGCACGGGGACGGGGTGTGCACCACGCACATCCCGACCCAGCCGCGCGCCCAGTCCGGTAACACCGTCACCACTGTGAGGACAGATAGATGACCGAGCAGATCGTCCAGCCCCTGACCCAGGAAGAGCAGCTCGCCGCCCTCGGTCGCTACGAGTACGGCTGGGCCGACCCCGACGTCGCCGGGGCGGCCGCCCAGCGCGGTCTCAACGAGGCGGTGGTGCGGGACATCTCGGCGAAGAAGAACGAGCCGGCCTGGATGCTCGACCTGCGGCTCAAGGGTCTGCGGCTGTTCGGCCGCAAGCCGATGCCGTCCTGGGGCGCCGACCTCACCGGGATCGACTTCGACAACATCAAGTACTTCGTGCGCTCCACCGAGAAGCAGGCCACCAGCTGGGAGGACCTGCCGGAGGACATCAAGAACACCTACGACCGGCTGGGCATCCCGGAGGCCGAGAAACAGCGGCTGGTCGCCGGGGTCGCGGCCCAGTACGAGTCCGAGGTGGTCTACCACAAGATCCGCGAGGACCTGGAGGAGCAGGGTGTCGTCTTCCTGGACACCGACACCGCCCTCAAGGAGCACGAGGACATCTTCAAGGAGTACTTCGGCACGGTGATCCCGGTGGGCGACAACAAGTTCGCCGCGCTGAACACCTCCGTGTGGTCCGGTGGCTCGTTCATCTACGTGCCGAAGGGCGTGCACGTGGAGATCCCGCTGCAGGCGTACTTCCGGATCAACACCGAGAACATGGGCCAGTTCGAGCGGACGCTGATCATCGTCGACGAGGGCGCGTACGTGCACTACGTCGAGGGCTGCACCGCGCCGCTCTACTCCTCGGACTCGCTGCACAGCGCGGTCGTCGAGATCATCGTCAAGAAGAACGCGCGCTGCCGCTACACGACCATCCAGAACTGGTCGAACAACGTCTACAACCTGGTCACCAAGCGGGCCGTCTGCCACGAGGGCGCCACCATGGAGTGGGTCGACGGCAACATCGGCTCCAAGGTGACCATGAAGTACCCGGCGGTCTACATGACCGGCGAGCACGCCAAGGGCGAGGTGCTCTCGGTGGCGATGGCCGGTGAGGGCCAGCACCAGGACGCCGGGGCCAAGATGGTGCACGCCGCGCCGCACACCAGCAGCACCATCGTGTCGAAGTCGATCGCCCGGGGCGGCGGCCGTACCTCGTACCGGGGGCTGGTGCAGGTGCTGGAGGGCTCGCACCACAGCCGCAGCACGGTCAAGTGCGACGCGCTGCTGGTCGACACCGTCTCCCGCTCGGACACCTACCCGTACGTCGACATCCGCGAGGACGACGTGTCGATGGGGCACGAGGCGACCGTCTCCAAGATCAGCGACGACCAGCTCTTCTACCTGATGAGCCGAGGGCTGAGCGAGGACGAGGCGATGGCGATGATCGTGCGCGGCTTCATCGAGCCGATCGCCAAGGAACTCCCGATGGAGTACGCCCTGGAGCTCAACCGCCTGATCGAACTCCAGATGGAGGGCGCGGTCGGCTGACGCCGTCCCGCCGCCCCACGACACCGTCGTCCCGGACAGACAGACCAAGGAAGAGATGACTATCCAGGCTTCCGCGCCGCCCAGCACCAAGTCGCAGGCGCTCCGCTCGTACGACGTCGCCGACTTCCCGGCCCTGACCGGCCTGGAGGAGGAGTGGCGCTTCACCCCGCTCAAGCGGCTCCGCGGGCTGACCGACGGGGCGCAGGCCGCCACCGGCACGGTCCGCCACGAGTACGCCGACCTGCCGGCCGGCGTCACCGTCGGGCGGATCGGCCGGGACGACCCCCGGGTGGGCAGCGTGCTCACCCCGGTCGACCGGATCAGCGCGCTGGCCTACGGCGGCGCCGGTGAGGCGCTGCTGGTCGAGGTCGCGGCCGACGCCGTGGTCGACGCGCCGGTGAGCCTGCGGGTGGTCGGGGACGACGCCGCCGGGCTGGCCTTCGGGCACACCTTCGTCGACGTGGGCCGGTTCGCCGAGGTGGTGCTGGTGCTGGAGCACGTCGGTGCGGCGACGCTGGCCGACAACGTCGAGGTGGCGGTGGCCGACGGGGCGAAGCTGACCCTGGTCACGGTCGCCGACTGGGCCGCCGACGCGGTGCAGGCCCAGCACCTGAAGGTCCGCCTCGGGCGCGACGCCAAGGTCTCCCACGTCCAGGTCAGCCTGGGCGGTGACCTGGTCCGCCAGTACACCACTGTCGAGTACACCGGCCGGGGCGGCGAGGCCGAGCTGTACGGCGTCTACTTCGCCGACGGCGGCCAGCACCTGGAGCACCGCCAGCTCGTCGACCACAACGTGCCGGACTGCCGTTCCTACGTCGGCTACCGGGGCGCGTTGCAGGGCGACGAGGCGCACACCGTCTGGGTGGGCGACGTGCTGATCCGGGCCGAGGCGACCGGCACCGACACGTACGAGATCAACCGGAACCTGCTGCTCTCCGACGGCGCGCGGGCGGACTCCGTACCCAATCTGGAGATCGAGACCGGCGAGATCGCCGGTGCCGGTCACGCCAGCGCGACCGGCCGGTTCGACGACGAGCAGCTGTTCTACCTGATGGCCCGGGGCATCCCGGCGGACGAGGCGCGTCGCCTGGTGGTCCGGGGCTTCTTCGCCGAGGTGATCAACAAGATCCCGGTCGAGTCGCTGCGCGAGCGGCTCGGGGACGCGATCGAGGCCCGGCTCTCGAAGGCCGGAGCCTGACATGATCCGGATCTGCGCGACGGAGGACGTGCCGAAGGGCACCGTGATCAGCGCCGACGTGGACGGCCTCCCGATCGCCGTGGTGCACGGCACCGACGGCGGGTTCTACGCGGTGCACGACGAGTGCTCGCACGCCTCGGTGGCCCTCTCCGAGGGTGAGGTCGAGGGCTGCACGCTGGAGTGCTGGCTGCACGGTTCCCGGTTCGACCTGCGCACGGGTGAGCCCAGCGGGCTGCCCGCCACCGAACCCGTTCCCGTCTACGCCGTCGAGGTCCGCGACGGCGACATCTACCTTCCCGTGGGCGCCGACGGCCGCCCGACGCCGAGCAATGGAGTGACCCGATAATGAGCACCCTGGAGATCCGCGACCTGAAGGTGTCGGTCAAGCTGCCCGAGGGTGAGCTCAAGCCGATCCTGTCCGGTGTCGACCTGACCGTGCGGTCGGGGGAGACCCACGCGATCATGGGCCCGAACGGTTCCGGCAAGTCGACCCTGGCGTACTCGATCGCCGGCCACCCCAAGTACGAGATCACCGGCGGTTCGGTGACCCTCGACGGGGTCGACGTGCTGGAGATGACCGTCGACGAGCGGGCCCGCGCCGGCCTCTTCCTGGCCATGCAGTACCCGGTCGAGGTGCCCGGCGTCTCGGTGGCGAACTTCCTGCGGACCGCCAAGACCGCCATCGACGGCGCGGCCCCGAAGCTGCGCACCTGGGGTGGCGAGCTGCGCGGCGCGATGGAGAAGCTCCAGATGGACCCGGCGTTCGCCCAGCGCAACGTCAACGAGGGCTTCTCCGGTGGTGAGAAGAAGCGGCACGAGATCGTGCAGCTCGAACTGCTCAAGCCCAAGATCGCCATCCTCGACGAGACCGACTCCGGGCTCGACGTGGACGCGCTGCGGGTGGTCAGCGAGGGGGTCAACCGGGTCCGGGACACCGGCGACACCGGCCTGCTGCTGATCACCCACTACACCCGCATCCTGCGCTACATCAAGCCCGACTTCGTGCACGTCTTCGTGGCCGGCCGGATCGTCGAGCAGGGCGGCCCGGAGCTGGCCGACAAGCTCGAGGACGAGGGCTACGAGCGGTACGTCGCCGGAGCCGGCGCGGCGCGGGCCTGAACACACACGGACGGGGACCGCTGAGATGACCACCATCGCCATCCCGGACGGGATGCCGCAGTACGACGACGTGCCGCGCTTCGACGTGGCCGCGGTGCGGGCCGACTTCCCGATCCTCGACCGGGAGGTCAACGGGCACCGGCTGGTCTACCTCGACAGCGCCAACACCTCGCACAAGCCGCGGCAGGTGCTCGACGTGCTCGCCGGGCACTACGCGATGCACAACGCCAACGTGTCGCGCTCGGTGCACACCCTGGGCACCGAGGCGACCGAGGCGTACGAGGGCGCGCGGGCGAAGATCGCCGCGTTCGTCAACGCGCCGAGCGTCGACGAGGTGGTGTTCACCAAGAACTCCACCGAGGCGATCAACGTGGTGGCGTACGCCTTCTCCAACGCCTCGCTGCGCGCCGACGCCGACGAGCGGTTCCGGCTCGGCCCCGGCGACGAGATCGTGATCTCCGAGATGGAGCACCACTCGAACATCGTCCCGTGGCAGTTGCTGGCCGAGCGGACCGGCGCGACGCTGCGCTGGTTCCCGGTCACCGACACCGGCCGGCTGGACGAGTCGGGGCTGGCGGACCTGGTCACCGAGCGGACGAAGATCGTCGCGCTGGTGCACACCTCCAACATCCTCGGCACGGTCAACGCCACCGCCCGGATCACCGAGCGGGTCCGCCAGGTGGGCGCGCTGCTGCTGCTCGACTGCTCGCAGTCGGTGCCGCACCAGCCGATCGACGTGGTCGACCTGGACGCCGACTTCATCGTGTTCACCGGGCACAAGATGTGCGGGCCGACCGGCATCGGCGTGCTGTGGGGGCGGGGCGAGCTGCTCGCCGCGATGCCCCCGGTGATGGGTGGCGGCTCGATGATCGAGACGGTGTCGATGGCCCGGTCCACGTTCGCCGCGCCGCCGGCCCGGTTCGAGGCGGGCACCCCGCCGATCGCCGAGGCCGTCGCGCTCGGCGCGGCGGTCGACTACCTCACCGGCGTCGGGATGCGGGCGATCCAGTGGCACGAGAAGGAGCTGACCGCGTACGCGCTGGACGCGCTCGCGACCGTGCCGGGCCTGCGGATCTTCGGCCCGACGGTGCCGGTGGGCCGGGGCGGCACCATCTCGTTCGCGCTCGGCGACGTGCACCCGCACGACGTCGGGCAGGTCCTCGACTCCCTCGGCGTGCAGGTGCGGGTGGGCCACCACTGCGCCAAGCCGGTCTGCACCCGGTTCGGGGTGCCGGCGATGACCCGGGCGTCGTTCTACCTGTACACCACCACGGAGGAGATCGACGCCCTGGTCGCCGGTCTCGAACAGGTGCGGAGGATCTTCGACTGATGCAGCTGGACCAGCTCTACCAGGAGATCATCCTGGACCACTACAAGCGCCCGCAGGGGCGTGGCCTGCGCGACGCCGACCGCCCCGACGCCGAGGTGGGCGAGGCGCACCACGTCAACCCGACCTGCGGCGACGAGGTCACCGTACGGGTGGCCGCCGTCGGCGACATCGTGGTGGACATCTCGTACGACGGGGCCGGCTGTTCGATCAGCCAGGCGTCGGCGAGCGTGCTGTACGACCGGCTCTCCGGCCGGTGCGCGGGGGAGATCGCCGCCGTGCACGCGGGGTTCGTGGCGTTGATGTCCGGCCGTGGGCAGGTCACGCCGGACGAGGAACTACTCGGTGACGGGGTGGCGTTCGCGGGTGTCGCCCGCTACCCGGCCCGGGTCAAGTGCGCGCTGCTGCCGTGGATGGCGTTCAAGGACGCCGCGGCACGCGCGGGGGTGGGCGTGAGCCCGACGGAGGTGGAGGCATGAGCGAGAACACCGCTACCGCGGCGACGCCGGAGACCGGCGACGCCAGCACGACGACCGACGCGGTGACGCCGCCGGCCACCAACGGTGCCGCCGGCCCGGCGGACGCCGCCGCGACCCCGGCCGCCGAGGGAGGCACCGGGTCCCCGGCCGCCGACGGCCCGGCGGAGGCCGCCGCGTCGACCGGGGGCCGGGCGGCCCTCGCCGACATCGAGGAGGCGATGAAGGACGTCGTCGACCCCGAACTCGGCATCAACGTGGTCGACCTCGGCCTGGTGTACGGCGTGCACGTCGACGACCAGAACGTCGCCACCCTGGACATGACGCTGACCTCGGCGGCCTGCCCGCTCACCGACGTGATCGAGGACCAGGCCCGGCAGGCGTTGACCACCGGCCCCGGCGGGGGACTGGTCGACGACATCCGGATCAACTGGGTCTGGCTGCCGCCGTGGGGGCCGGACAAGATCACCGACGAGGGGCGGGACCAGCTCCGCTCCCTCGGCTTCAACGTCTGACCTCCGGTCCGACCTCACGGGCGCGGCACCCCCACCGGGTGCCGCGCCCGCTGTCGTCCACCCGCCCTGCCCCGCCGGCCCTGCCCGGCCCGGGTCCGGGCGGGGTGATCGACTCAACGGGGCCGATGTAGGGGTGTCCGGGCTCGCCGATACCGCTGGTTCGCCCCCGTTGAGTCGATCACTCCCGTGGACGTCGGACAATCCGGTGGCGGGGCGTCGCTCCCGCGCCCGATGATGGGCCCCGTGATCGAGACGTACCCGGTGCAGGGCCCTGTCCGCGCGAGCACCACCGCGCGCCGACAGCAGGCCCGTCCGGGGCGCGGCTCGGCCCGCCACCGGTCGTCGTGACCGCCGCCTTCCTGGCCGGGCTGGTGGCCGGCTACGGGGTCGCCGTCCCGGTCGGCGCGATCGCGGTGCTCATCCTCGGGCTCAGCGCCCGCACCTCGTTGCGGGTCGGCGCGGCCGCCGCGCTCGGCGTCGCCACCGCCGACGGGCTCTACGCCGCCGTGGCGGTGCTCGGCGGCGCGGCGGTGGCCGCCGTGGTCGCCCCGGTCGCCGGGCCGCTGCGGGTGGTGGCGGCGGTGGTGTTGCTGGCGCTCGCCGTCCACGGCGGCTGGCGGACCTGGCGCTCCTGCCCGCCGTCGGACGGGCCGGGCTCGGGCGGTCCGGGCTCGGGTGGTCCGGGCTCGGGTGGTCCGGGCTCGGGTGGGCTGGAGCCCGGTCGCCCGGAGCCGGGTGGGCCCGGGTCGGGCGCCCCGGAGGTCGGGCAGCCGGATCGGGGCGGTCCCGGGCCGGGGTCGGGTAGATCGGAGTCGGGTCGTCCGAGGCCGGGCGGGTCGGAACCGGGTCGGGGGATGGACACGCCGGGTCGCGCGTTCGCCGGGGTGTTGGCCCTGACCCTGCTCAACCCCGCCACGGTGGTCTACTTCGCGGCGCTGGTCCTGGGCCGGGCCGACGTGGCGCGGGCGGCCCCGGCCGCCGCCGCGCTGTTCGTCCTCGGGGCCTTCGTCGCGTCGGCGAGCTGGCAGATGCTCATCGCCGGGAGCGGCACCCTGGTCGGCCGGGTACTGGCCGGCCCGCGTGGTCGACTGGTGACCGGCCTGCTGTCCAGCCTGATCATCGCCGCCCTCGCCGTCGCCATGCTGGTCGTGCGGTGAGCGGCCCCACGTCGGCCGCGTCGTCCCCGCCGGCCCGCCCCGCCGGCCCGCCCCGGTGGCGTCCGTCCGGCGGCTGCCCGGTCCCCGACCTGGCTGGTCGCCGCCCGGCCGTCGTGCGGTGGGCCGTCCGCCGGGCCTCCGCCCGCCGTGCCGTACGGTCGGGTGATGAGCAGCCGACCCGCGGCCGGTGGCGGCCGGTGGATCGAGGTCGATCCGACCCGCGTCGCCCGCTGGGTGGAGGGGTTCGCCGACCGGCACGGCCCACCCGCCGTCTCCCCGCAGGGGTACGGCCTGCTGCTCACCGCCGCCGACGGGGCGACCGCGGAGCTGCACCTCCCGCCGGGTGGCGGCACCGGGGCGGCGGCCCGGCCGGTCGACGACGTGCCGGGGTTCGTCGAGGTCGCCGTCGCGCCCCGCCGGCTCGGGCTGCTGCTCGCCCGTAAGGGCGCGGTGGCGGTCGGGGTGGCGCTCGGCACCGAACTGCTGGTCTCCAAGGTGGACACCCGGTACGTGCAGGGCCGTACCGCCGCCGGGGGCTGGTCCCAGCAGCGGTTCGCCAGGCGGCGGGACAACCAGGCCAAGGCGGCCCTGGGCGACGCGGCGGAACTGGCCGTACGACTGCTGCTGCCGGAATCGGCGACGCTGGCGGCGCTGGTCTGCGGCGGCGACCGGCGGGCCGTCGACACGGTCCTGGCCGACCGGCGGCTGGCCCCGCTCGCCGGGCTGCGGGCCGAACGGCTGCTCGACGTGCCCGAGCCCCGGCACGCGGTGCTGGTCGGCGCGATCGCCGCCGCCCGCGCGGTGCACGTCCTGGTCCGCGACCCGGCCTGACACCGGCCCCGGCCCACACCCCGGACACCGCAGGCACGACGGCCGCCGCCGGGGACGGTCCCGGCCAGTACAACGGTCGCAGCTGGGGACGCCACCGGCCGGGACGACGACCACAGCCGGCACGACACCGGGCCGCAACGGCGACGGCCCCGAACGGCGGTGCCGCCGGGAACGACGACGGCCCCGAGCGGAGTGTCGCCCGGGAACGACGACGGCGGCCGGGGGCGTGCGCCCGCCGACCGCCGTGACCTGCCGACCGGTACCGGTCAGAGGCTGCCGCCGAAGGTGTCGCAGGACTTCGGGTCGCCGGTGGTGTAGCCCTTGGTGAACCACTGCTTGCGCTGCTCGGAGGAGCCGTGGGTGAACTCGTCCGGGTTGACCGGGCGGTTGGCCCGCTTGGAGATGGCGTCGTCGCCGATCTTCTCGGCGGTGTCGATCGCCTGCGCGATGTCCTGCTCGGTGATGCTCTTGAAGATCTTCTGGCCCTGCTCGTCGGCGGTGCCGGTGGCGTTCTTGGCCCACGCGCCGGCGTAGCAGTCGGCCTGCAGTTCCAGCTTGACCGAGAGCGCGTTGGCGCTGCCCGGGTCCCGCTGCTGCTGGCGGCGCATCTGCGCCTCGGTGCCGAGCAGATCCTGCACGTGGTGGCCGTACTCGTGGGCCAGCACGTACGGCTGGGCGAACTCACCCTCGGCGCCGAGCTGGTCGGCGAGGGTCTGGTAGAAGGTCAGGTCGATGTAGACCAGGTCGTCGGCGGGGCAGTAGAACGGCCCGACGCCGGAGTCGGCCTGGCCGCAGCCGGTGCTGACGCCCTGGCTGAAGAAGACCGTCTTGGACGGCTGGTACTGCTGGCCGAACCGTTCGGGCAGGGCGGTGCGCCAGTACGCCTGGATCGAGTTGACGTAGAGGGTGTTGCGGCAGTCCAGTTGCTTGAGCGCGTCGTCGGCGGAGCACTTCTGCTCCAGGGCGGTGTTGTCGCCCGCCTCGGACCCGCCGCCGGTCATGGCGTTGAGCCCGAAACCGCCGCCCACCAGGGCCACCAGCACGGCGATGATCAGCCCGACGATGCCGCCGCGCCCGCCACCGCCCGGGATCGGGATCGGGATGCCCCCGCCACCCCCGCCGGACCCCCGCCGGTCGTCCACCTGGCCGGTGTCGATCCGCGCGTTCTCGTTCAGCTCCATGTTGACCCCGATCACCGATTCGTCACGTCTGAGGGTTGCGGTACCGGACCGGGTCCGGACGGCGTTTTCGGTACCCGATGATCTTGTACGGTAATCCGGGCGGTGTGCGTCGGGCCGCCCGGTACACTTGTCGGGTGCTGCGCTGCGAAGGCTGAACCGCCCCGCGCCGACGGGAACCACTGACCCGCCGGCGCTTTCGCGTGCCCTGAGTCAGCCCTTCCAGACCCCCGAGAGCGAGTACCGGAAATGATCAGTGTCACCGGCCTGGAGCTGCGCGCCGGATCCCGGATCCTCCTGTCCGACACCACCCTGCGGGTGCAGCCCGGTGACCGGATCGGGCTGGTCGGTCGTAACGGCGCCGGCAAGACCACGACCCTCAAGGTACTGGCCGGCGAGGGGCAGCCGTACGCCGGGCAGATCGACAGGCGCAGCGCCATCGGGTACCTGCCGCAGGACCCGCGTACCGGCGACCTGGAGGTCACCGGCCGGGACCGGGTGCTCTCCGCCCGGGGGCTGGACGTGCTGATGGCCCAGATGGCGGAGATCGAGCAGCAGCTCGCCGACGGCGCCGACGACAAGCTGGTCCGCCGCTACGGCGCGCTGGAGGACCAGTTCGCCTCGCTGGGCGGGTACGCCGCCGAGGCCGAGGCCGCCCGGATCTGCGCGAACCTGGGGCTGCCCGACCGGGCGCTCGCCCAGACCATCGGCACCCTCTCCGGCGGTCAGCGTCGCCGCATCGAACTGGCCCGCATCCTGTTCCGCGACGCGGGGGAGAACGGCGGCGGCATCCTGCTGCTCGACGAGCCCACCAACCACCTCGACGCCGACTCGATCACCTGGCTGCGTAGTTTCCTCGCCAACCACAAGGGCGGGCTGATCGTGATCTCCCACGACGGTTCGCTGCTGGAGTCGGTGGTGAACAAGGTCTGGTTCCTCGACGCCACCCGCTCCGTGGTCGACGTCTACAACCTGGGCTGGAAGGCGTACCTGGCGGCGCGGGAGACCGACGAGCGTCGTCGCCGCCGGGAGCGGGCCAACGCCGAGAAGAAGGCCGGCGCACTGATGGCGCAGGCCGACAAGATGCGGGCCAAGGCCACCAAGACCGTGGCCGCGCAGAACATGGCCCGCCGGGCCGAGAAGCTGATCTCCGGCCTGGAGGAGGTACGGGTCTCCGACAAGGTGGCGAAGGTCCGGTTCCCCAACCCCGCGCCGTGCGGCAAGACCCCACTGACCGCGACCGGCCTGTCCAAGTCGTACGGGTCGCTGGAGATCTTCACCGACGTGAACGTCGCGGTGGACCGTGGCTCCCGGGTGGCGATCCTCGGGCTCAACGGCGCCGGCAAGACCACGCTGCTGCGGATGCTCGGCGGCCTGCTCCCGCCGGACACCGGCGAGGTGCACGCCGGGCACGGCCTGCGGCTGGGCTACTACGCCCAGGAGCACGAGACGCTGGACGTGGAACGCACGGTGCTGGAGAACATGCGGGCGGCGGCGATCGAGCAGTCCGACACCGACCTCCGCAAGATCCTCGGTGCCTTCCTGTTCTCCGGCGAGGACGTGAACAAGCCCGCCGGGGTGCTCTCCGGTGGCGAGAAGACCCGGCTCGCCCTGTCGACCCTGGTCTGCTCCGGCGCGAACGTGCTGCTGCTCGACGAGCCGACGAACAACCTCGACCCGGTCAGCCGGGAGCAGGTGCTCGACGCCATCGCCCGCTACCCGGGCGCGATCGTCCTGGTCACCCACGACCCGGGCGCGGTGCTCGCGCTCAAGCCCGACCGGGCGATCCTGCTCCCCGACGGCGACGAGGACGCCTGGAGCGACGACCTCCTCGAACTGGTCGAACTGGCCTGATCCGGCCCCGACCCCGCCCGGGACGACCGGCGGGCCCGGCGGTCCGTGCCCCGGCGGCCTGCGGCCCGGCGGCCAGTGGTCGGTCGGTCGCCAGGCCGGCGGGCAGCGGCCCGTGCCCGGTGCCCAGGGTCCACGGCCGGCCGGTGGGTCAGCGGGCGAGGTCGGCCAGCCGGCCGAGGACGCCCGAGCCGACCAGGATCACCAGGCCGATGGCGACGAAGACGACCGGGACCAGCCAGTGCCCGGCCCGGCCGACCAGGCGGACCACCCGGGGGTGCCCGCCGAGCAGCGCGGCGGCACCGCACCAGACGGCGACCAGGAGCGCGAAGACCAGCAGGTAGACCAGGCCGGTGGCCGGGTCGAGGGAGCGGAACACCGGGACGTAGACCGCGATGTTGTCGGCGCCGTTGGCGACCGTCACCCCGGCGACCCCGAGCAGGCCGCCGACCACGGCCGGCGGGGTGTCGTCGTCGGTGCGGGCCAGCAGCGCCCGCACGCCGAGTGCGACCGGCAGTAGCCCGAGCAGGCCGGTCCACGGGTCGGGCACCACCAGCAGGCCGGCGGCGACCACCAGGGCGGCCGTGACGAGGGCGGCGATGCCCAGGTATTGACCGGCGACAATCTGCCATGGGCGGGGTCGTCCCGTGCTGCGGGCGGCCACGAAGAGTACGGTCAGCACCACGATGTCGTCGAGATTGGTGGCGGCGAAGACGGCCGTCGCACCACTCGCGTCACCCAGTAGGTCGGTCACGACCGGCAGGCTACGGGCCGCCGACCAGGACCGTCACGGCGCGGTACCAGCCGCTGACCGGGCGGAGGGTCACTCTATCGGGTTGACGACACTGCATAGCGTGTCGGTTGGCGAAGAGTTGATATCTGGCGCATGATCGTTCGAGACGGTCTAATAGGTGGGACCGTATCGAACCGCACAGTCTGGGACGTGAGGAATCAGCATGGCAGCCACTGGCACAGCCACCAGCACTGAGAAGGGTCGCCGGATCGTCGGAGCCGAGCGTCAGACGCTCGCCAAGGACCTGGTAAAGCGGTACACCGGCGGGGAGAGCATCCGCGCGCTCGCCGCCTCGACCGGGCGATCCTACGGGTTCATCCACCGCGTGCTCACCGAGTCCGGTGTGCAGCTGCGACAGCGCGGCGGCGCCCGGCGTCGCAAGAAGGCGTGACCCGCCCACCAGCGTCGTCCGTCAGCACGCCCCGGGCGGTCCGGTGACCGCCGAGACGACCGGGGTGCTACTGCACTGCGACGGGCCGGTCGCGACGGTCACGTTGTGCCGGCCCGACGTGCTCAACGCCCAGACTCCGGCGATGTGGCGCGCGATGAGCGACTTCTCCCGGGACCTGCCCGGCGACGTGCGCGTCGTGGTGGTGCGCGGCGAGGGGCGGTCGTTCTCCGCCGGCCTCGACCTGTCGGTGGCCGGTGCCCAGGGGCCGGGTTCCTTCGCCGAGCTGTCCACCCTGCCCGAGCAGGAGTGCGCCGACCGGATCGCCGGTTACCAGCAGGGCTTCACCTGGCTGCACCGCCCCGACGTGATCTCGGTGGCGGCCGTGCAGGGTCATGCCATCGGGGCGGGCTTCCAGCTCGCGCTCGCCTGCGACCTGCGGGTCCTCGCCGAGGACGCCACCCTGTCGATGGCCGAGGTCACCCTCGGTCTGGTCCCCGACCTGGCCGGCACCAAGCGGCTGGTCGAGCTGGTCGGCTACGCCCGCGCCCTGGAGTTGTGCGCCACCGGCCGGCGGATGGACGCCGTCGAGGCCGACCGGATCGGCCTGGCCAACCTGGTGGTGCCGAACGCCGAGCTGGACGCGGCGGTCGGTGACCTCACCGCCGGCCTGCTCGCCGGCAACCGGGACGCGGTGGTGGAGATCAAGGCGCTGCTGGCCGGTGCCGCCGGCCGCTCCCACGCCGAGCAGCAGCGGGCCGAGCGTGAGGCGCAGACCCGCCGGCTACGTGACCTGGCCGGCCGGGGCGAGTAGCCGGCCGGCGATCAGTAAGGACTGCCCGGGAAGAGCCGGGTTACCGCCGAGGTTGTCGTAGGCGTCGGGAGAATCGACCCCGACGGTGCGTGCCGCCACGACACGGAGGTGACCGATGTCCAACCCGATGACGGGCGGCAACATGGCCGGGTGGAGCATGCTCCGGTCGATCCGCCACGGTGACGAGGTCTCCACCCACCGGCTCAAGCGCGGCACCGCCAAGCGGATCATGGCGTTCGCCGACCCCTACCGGCGGGACATCGTCGTCTTCCTGGTGACCGTGGTGATCGCCGCCGTGATCGGCGTGGCCACCCCGGTGCTCGCCGGCCACGTGATCAACGCGATCAGCGGCGGCGGGCCGGAGGCCGGTGCCACGGTCGTACGGTTCGCCCTGGTCATCGGCGGTCTGGCCGTCGCCGACGCGGTCTTCTCCCTGGTCCAACGCTGGTACTCGGCCCGCATCGGCGAGGGCATCATCCTGGACCTGCGCACCAGGGTCTACGACCACGTGCAGCGGATGCCGTTGCAGTTCTTCACCCGCACCCAGACCGGGGCCCTGGTCAGCCGGCTCAACAACGACGTGATGGGCGCCCAGCGGGCGTTCACCTCCACCCTGTCCGGGGTGGTCAGCAACGTCATCCAGTTGGTGCTCACCGCCGGGGTGATGTTCACCCTCTCCTGGCAGATCACCACGCTCTCGCTGATCCTGCTGCCGATCTTCGTGATCCCCGCCCGGCGGGTGGGCCGACGGCTGGCCGAGATCACCCGGGAGTCGTACAACCTCGACGCCAAGATGAACGCCACGATGACCGAGCGGTTCGGGGTGGCCGGGGCGCTGCTGGTCAAGCTGTTCGGCTCGCCCGACGTGGAGGCCGGCCGGTTCGCCGCGCGGGCCGAGCGGGTCCGCGACATCGGCATCCAGTCGGCGATGTACTCACGCACGTTCTTCGTGGCGATGCTGCTGGTCGCCTCGCTGGCCCAGGCGCTCACCTACGGGCTCGGCGGCTGGTTGGCGGTCACCGGTGCGGTCAGCGCCGGCACCGTGGTCACGCTCGCCCTGCTGCTCACCCGCCTCTACGGGCCGCTGACCGCGCTGTCCAACGTCCGGGTCGACGTGATGAGCGCGCTGGTCTCGTTCGACCGGGTCTTCGAGGTGCTCGACCTGCGCCCCGGCATCGAGGAGAAGCCCGACGCGGTGCCGGTGCCCCGGGGTGCCGGGCGGGTCGAGTTCCGCGACGTCCGGTTCCGCTACCCGGCCGCCGCCGACGTCTCGCTGGCCTCGCTGGAGGAGGTCGCCACCCTCGACCGGACGGCAGGTGAGCCGGTGCTCAAGGGGGTGTCCTTCCGGGTCGAGCCGGGGCAGATGGTGGCCCTGGTGGGGCCGTCCGGGGCCGGCAAGTCGACCCTGTCCATGCTGATCTCCCGGATCTACGACGTCACCGACGGTGAGGTGCGGGTCGGCGGGGTCGACGTGCGGGACGCCACCCTCGCCTCGCTGCGCGACGAGATCGGCGTGGTCACCCAGGACTCCCACCTGTTCCACGAGACGATCGCCGAGAACCTGCGGTACGCCAAGCCGGACGCCACCGACGACGAGATCTGGGCGGCGCTGGCCGGTGCCCAGGTGGCCGATCTGGTACGCGCCCTGCCCGACGGGTTGGAGACGACCGTGGGGGAGCGCGGCTACCGCTTCTCCGGTGGGGAGAAGCAACGCATCGCCATCGCCCGGCTGCTGCTCAAGGCCCCGTCGATCGTGATCCTCGACGAGGCCACCGCCCACCTCGACTCGGAGAGCGAGGCGGCGGTGCAGCGGGCGCTGGCCGTGGCGCTGACCGGGCGGACGGCGCTGGTGATCGCGCACCGGCTCTCCACGGTCCGCGACGCCGACCAGATCCTCGTCCTCGACGACGGCCGGATCGTCGAGCGGGGTCGGCACGACGAGCTGGTCGCGGTGGGCGGCCTCTACGCCGAGCTGTACCGCACCCAGTTCGCGGTCGCCGACTCGCCCACCCCGTACCCGGATGCCGCCGAGCCGTCGGAGCCGATCGTCACCACCGTGCCGATGGGCACCTACGTCGCCCAGGAGGCGCGGCCCCCCGCAGTGGCCAACTGACGGTGCGGAGGCCGGTCCGTTCGGGGGCGGGCGGCGCGGTCGACGGCGACACGAGGCCAGGTCAGGGGGGAGCGGCCCCGACCTGGTCTCCGTTGCGACGGCGATCCCCACGCCGGGCACCGGGAACACGACTCATCGGCCGGCCGGGCCGGCGGTCGTCAATGCGGTGCCTGTTCCGCCACAGGGTGCGGTGCGACTCAGAAGTACACCGTGCGGGACTTCGTGTACGTCGTGTACTGGTTGCCCGGGTAGAAGGTGGAACCGGACACGGTGACCTCGATGTTGGTAAATCCATAGCTGGAGACGAGGTCGCCGGTGAAGGTCTCGCAGTTCTGGTAGTAGACGGTGTGGTAAGCGCTGGCGCTGCCGCCCTTGAGGGTCACCTGGGCACTCGGGTAGGTGCTCTGTCCGCACAGCGTCACCGAGTAGCTCGCCTGGTTGCTGCCCGTCGTCCCGGAGACGGTTCCGGTGGCGGTGCCGAGGGACAGGGTGTTGTTGTAGCCACCCTTGACCGAGACGGTGAACGATGAGGTGCCCGCCTGGGCGCTGACCGCGGGCAACACGGCCACGGCGGCGGCCCCGGCGGCACCCGCGGCCAGCAGTCGGACGAAGCGGGAAGAACGGACTTGTGACATAAGCGCTCCCGACGTGATGGGAAATGCGTTAACGGCGCGTAGCCGATTGCGGACCCAATGTTAGACCACCGTGAACTCGAAAGCACGCTCGAAATAAATAGCTGTCAATGGGGATGCGATCCGTCGTTCGCAATTTCCTGCCTCAATTTCGGCATTTACACGACACATCGTGAACGCGCGACGCGACGTACCGTGAACGCCCGGACGGTGGTCGTGGCCGGCACGGTGGCGGTCAGCCGACGGGGGACGGCGGGTGGCCGGTCACCGCCGCGCGCAGCTCGCCGAACGCGGCCCCGAGGGTCTGCGGGGTGAAGTGGGCGTTCAGGCCGCTCGGGTTGGGCAGCACCCACAGCCGCGCGCCGGCCAGCGGTTCCGGCTGCGGGCCGAAGCCGGCCCGGGGCCGGGCGAACCCGATCCGGTACGCGGTCACCCCGACCACTGCCACCCATGCCGGCCGGTACCGGGTCACCTTGCCGGTCAGCGTCCGTGCGCCCGCCACCAGCTCCGCCGGGGTCAGCTCGTCGGCCCGGGCGCTGGCCCGCGCCACCATGTTGGTGATGCCCAGGCCGTACCCGGGCAGCGTGTACTGCTCGCTCGGGTGCAGTTGACGCGGGGTGAAGCCACCCCGGTGCAGGGCCGGCCAGAACCGGTTGCCCGGTCGGGCGAAGTGCCATCCGGTGGCCGCCGACCAGAGACCCGGGTTGATCCCGACGAAGAGCACCGTCAGCCCGGGGCCGATCACGTCGGGGATGGTGCGGTCCGCCGCCGCGGCCAGCTCCGCCCGGTCCGGCCGTCGTACCGGTCCGGGGGCGGCGGGGCCCGTCGCCCGCTGCGGGGTCACAGGCTGCGCAGCGCGCCGCCGTCGACCGGCACACTGACCCCGGTGACGTAGCCGGCGGCGGGGGAGAGCAGGAACGCGGCGACCCGCCCGAACTCGGCCGGATTGCCGATGCGGCGCAGCGGGATGCCGGCCTCCGCGGCGGCGCGGGCCGTCTCGTCGTCACCGAGCAGTTCCCGGTTGCGGTCGGTCAGGAAGCGTCCGGGCAGCAGGCCCAGCACCCGGACGCCGCGCGGGCCGTGCTCGTCGGCCAGGTCCTTGGCCACCCCGGCGAGGCCCGGCCGCAGCCCGTTGGAGATGCCGAGGCCGGTGATCGGGGTCCGGGCCGAGGTGGACAGCACCAGCCCGATCGCGCCGCCGTCGGTGAGCGCGGCGGCCACCGTCCGGGCCGTCCGCACGGTGCCCAGGAAGAGCGTCTCGAAGGACTCCCGCCACTGCGCGTCGCTGACCTGGGCGGCGGTGCCGGCGGGCGGCCCACCCACCGAGACGAGCGCCCCGTCGAGCCGGCCGAAGTGTTCCCGGGCGGCGATGACCAGCCGCTCGGGCAGGCTCGGGTCGGCCAGGTCGGCGACGAGGCCGATGGCGTGCTCGGGCCCACCCAGCAGCTCGACCGCCCCGGCGACCCGCTCCGGCGTCCGGGCCGACAGGACCACCCGCGCCCCGTCGGCGACCAGGCACCGTGCGGTCGCGAAGCCGAGCCCGCGGGAAGCGCCGGTCAACACGTACACCCGATCGGTGAGTCCGAGATCCATGCCACCGATCCTGCCGTACCCGGCGGCGGTCGGCGCGGCGGCCCGGCGGTCAGCGGCGGGTGGGACGCAGCAGGCGTACCCGGCCGGCGAGCTGGAGGGCGACGGCGTCGCCGCTGCGGGCCAGGGCCGGCAACCGGCGGCGGCGGGGCGGGTTCCGTCCGTCGTAGCGGTGGGCGGCCTCGCGGGCGGCCAGCTCCTCCGCGCCGAGCTGGGGGAGGGTGCCCCGGTCGCGCAGCGCGCGGGCGAGGTCCCAGCCGTCGCGCAGCGATCCGGCGGTGGGCCGGCCGGCCGCCCAGCCGGCGAAGGTGGCCGGCCAGGCGTCGCCGAGGCCGGCGGCGAGCAGCGGCCAGTGGCGGGCGACCTCCCCGGCCCGTTTGCGCAGCAGTGCCCGCCGGGCGGCGTCGACCCGGTCGGTGGCGAAGCCGGCCGGCAGCGGAGCCCCCGCGACCAGTGCGGCGACCAGCGCGGCCTGGCGGGCGGCCAGCCCCACCGGTCCGGCGGCACCGGGTGGCGGGGTCGGCCCGACGGGACGGTTCGTGCTCATGTGACGACCGGGTGGCCGGCGGCGGTGGCGAGGGCGTCCAGCTCGGCCCGCAGCACGTCGGCGGGCGGGTAGTGGCCGTCGCGTTCCAGCAGCAGGGGCGGCGGCCGGCGGCCGGCGCAGAGCGCGCCGAGCAGCTCCAGCACCTCGGTGGGCACCGGATCGGTGTGCGTGTCGTGGTAGAGCCCGCCGTGTTCGGCCCCGCCGGCCACGTGCACGTAGGCGATCCGGTCCAGCGGCAGCCGGTCCAGCAGGGCCTGCGGGTCCCGGCCCCGGTTGCGGGCGTTGGCGTAGACGTTGGCCACGTCGAGCAGCAGCTCCGTGTCGGTGGCGTCGAGGATCTCGGTGAGGAAGTCCGCCTCGTCCAGCTCGTCGTCGGGCCAGTCGAACAGCGCGGCGATCGGTTCCAACGCCAGCGGCACCGGCAGCTCCTGCTGCGCCCGCCGCACGTTCGCGGTCACCGCAGCCACCGCCTCCCGGGTCCGGGGCAGCGGCAGCAGGTGCCCGGCCTCCAGCCCGCCGGCCCGGACGAACGCGATGTGCTCGCTGACCAGTGGCGCGTCGACCAGTTCGGCGACCCGGGCCAGGTGCGTCACCCGGGCCGGGTCGACCGGCTCCGCGCCGCCGAGGGAGAGCCGCACCCCGTGCGGTACGACGGTGACGTCGCGTTCCCGCAGCGCGGCAAGCCCCGGTGGGAGGGGGCCGTCGGGGGCGAGTGACTCCGCCACCACCTCGACGAAGCGCAGGCCGGGCAGCTCGGCGACGAAACCGGCGATCTCCGGCCGCCAGCCGATGCCCACCCCCTGCGGCCGGGTCATCCGCCGCACCCGCCGCCGCCGCATCCTCCGCCGCCGCCGCAGGAGCTGCCGCCACCGCACGACGAGCCGCTGTCGCCCGACGAGGTGCCGCCGCCGCACGTGACACCCGAGGAGCCGGTGTAGCCGCTGCCGCTGCTGGCGTTCAACGCCTGCCGCTGGATCTCCGCCTGCGCGGCGAAGCCGGGGTCGAGGGCGTAGAGGGAGACGGTGCCGAACAGGGCCACCCCCATCGCCGCGCCGGCCGGACCGTAGGTCGCGTAGGCGGGGGCGGTGTCGGGGGCGAGGTGGTGGTTGCTGCTGCGCAGGCGACGCATCATCACGTTCGCCGTCCTGGTCCGTCGGGGCGTACGGGCCACCAGGGCGAACGCCACCCCGAGGCCGGCCAGGGCGAGCAGCAGCCAGCCGACCGGCCGGCCGTTGACCAGGCCGGAGACCAGCCGCACCACGCCCAGGGCCAGCAGCACCAGCAGCAGGTTCCGTCCGCGCCGCAGCGCCCGTACCCCGTCGGCGTCGATCAGCAGGCCGCGCTGCTCCAACCCCTGCCGCAGTTGCTCCAGGGCGCGGGCCACCCCGGCGTCGCGGCGCAGCTCGCGGGCGGCGACCGGCTGGCGGGCGGCGTGCCGGATCGCGTGGTCGAGCGGGGTGACCCCGCTGGGCGTCGGCCCGACGGCGATCAACCGGCGGTCCGGTTGCACGTCGATCGCGCCGGCGCCGCGCAGCCCACCCAGCGCCGCCCAGACGGCGAGCTGGTCGCCGCCGTTGAGGTAGGCGACCTGCTGCGGGCCGAGCTGGTCGGCGCCGACCGCGTCGGGACCGGCGGCCGTGCGCCGCCGGTGCACCAGCACGCCCACCACGGCGACGACGGCCACCAGGAGGTAGAGCTTCAGGAAGAGCGGGCCGGGGATGCCCCAGGTGTCGCCTGCTGCGGCAAGGGTGTTCATGGGCTGCTCCTGTCGCGCGAGGGGGATCGCGGCCCCATTGTGGGGCAGCCCCGCCACGCCGGCACGGCGGCGGTGGGCGAGTTACCGAGCCGAGACCTGACCGGCGCGGCTGCCGCCCCGGGCGGGGTCAGCGGCGGCGGACGGCCTCCTCGACCAGGTCCAGCACCGGCCCGAGATCGCCGGCGGGCCGGCCCATCGCCAGGTGCAGCACCAGCCCGTCGTACGCCAGCTCCAGGAACTGGGCCAGCACGTCGATGTCGATGTCCTCGCGGAGCACCCCGGCCTCGCGTTGCCGGACGAGCCGGTCCCGGGTCGCCTCGGCGATGGCCGCCGAGCGTTGCGCCCAGCGGCGGGCGAAGGCCGGGTCGGTGCGCAGCCGGCGGGACACCTCCAGCTGGCTGCCCAGCCAGCCGGTGGTGTCCGGGGAGACCGCGCGGGCGAGCAGGTCCCGCATCACCTGGACGAGGCCGTTGCGGGCCACCGTGGAGACCATCACGGCGGCGTCGTCCTCGGCGACGGCGAGGAAGAGCGAGTCCTTGTCGCGGAAGTGGTGGAAGATGGCGCCCCGGGACAGCCCGGTGGCCTCCTCCAGCCGGCGCACGGTGGCTCCCTCGTAGCCGTGCCTGGCGAAACAGGCCCGGGCCGCGCCGAGGATCTCCTGGCGGCGCGCGTCGAGCTGGTCCTGACTTACTCTGGGCACGGGTTGATCGTCGCAGGTCACCCTGCGCAAGGCAAACCGTACGTACGGCTTGCTATTGGCCCGTCGCCTCGGCCTGCCGGACGCGCGTCCGGTTAGGATCGGCCGGTGCCGACAGCCCCGGTCACCTCCCCCCACCCGTGTCCCGCCCCCGCCCGACCCCGGCTGCCCGACGGTCGACGACGGGTGGTTCGACCCTGTCGGCGGCGGTCCCCTCTCCCGTAAGGTGCCTCAGTGCCGTTGCTCCTGCTCGACCTGGACAACACCCTGCTCGACCGGGCCGGGCCGTTCCGCGCCTGGGCCGAGGGTTTCCTGGCCGAGATCGGCGCGCCGGCCGCCGACATCGACTGGCTGCTGTCCATCGACGCCGACGGCCTGACCGACAGGTGGGACATCGCCGACGCCATCCGGGACCGGTACGCGCTGCGCATCCCCTCCATCGACCTGGTCGAGGAGCTGCACGACGGGGTGGTCGGCTATACCCGGCTCGACCCGCTGGTGGCCTGCGCGCTGCGGATCGCCGACGACGCCGGATGGCTGCCGGTGGTGGTCACCAACGGCTCGGTGCGGCTGGAGGACGCCAAGATCCGGCAGACCGGCCTGGACCGCTACGTCGCCGACTGGGTGATCTCCGAGGAGGCCGGCGTCAGCAAGCCTAATCCCCGGATCTTCGCGCTGGCCGCCCAGCGGGCCAGGCTGCCGCTACGCGGCGCGTGGGTGGTGGGGGACAGCCCGGAGGCGGACATCGGCGGGGCCGCCGCGGTCGGCCTGCCCAGCGTCTGGCTGCACCGGGGCCGGAGCTGGACCGACACCCGGTTCGCCCCCACCCGTACCGTCGACTCGTTGATCGCGGCGGTCTCGGTGGTGCTCGCCGGCGGGTAAATCGGTTGTGCCCCGGTCGGGGTGTCGGCCAGCATGGGCCGGCGCGCACGCGCAGCCGGGCGGGGCCCGGTCGAGGAAGGGGGGTCGGTCATGGCCGTCTTCGCAGGGTCGTACCACCTGCCTCCATCAGCCTCGATCAAGGGATCACCAGCACCGTGCGCGAACACGACCTCCCGGCGCCGCAGCGCCGTGGCCGCGGCAAGAGCCGCTTCGACGACGACGAGACACCCTTCCTGACGTACGGCCGGCAACCGGCCCGTACCGCACCCGAGGACGAACCCGACCCCGAGCCGGAGGACCACTGGTCCTCCTGGGACCAGGCCGTGCACGGGCCCGAACCGCACCCGCGGTGGCTGGTCACCGAGCTGGCCGCCCGGGACACCGATCTCGGCGTGCTCAAGACCGGCAAGGAGGCGGACGTCCACCTCGTCCGCCGGGCGGTGCCCGACACCGACCGGTCCTGCCTGCTGGCGGTCAAGCGGTACCGCGACGCGCAGCACCGGCTCTTCCACCGCGACGCCGGCTACCTGGAGGGACGCCGGGTCCGCCGGTCCCGGGAGAACCGGGCGATGGCCGGCCGGACGGCGTTCGGCAGGCAGATGATCGCCGGCCAGTGGGCGGCGGCCGAGTTCGCCGCGCTGTCCCGGCTCTGGGAGATCGGCGCGGAGTCCGGGCGGATCGCCGTGCCGTACCCGGTGCAACTGCTCGGCACCGAGCTGATGCTGGAGTTCGTCGGCGACCCCGACGAAGGGACCGCCGCGCCCCGGCTGGCCCAGGTCCGCCCCGACCCGGCGGAGCTGCGCTCCCTCTGGGAGCAACTGGTGGACGCCCTGGTGGTGCTGGCCCGGGCCGGCTACGCCCACGGCGACCTGTCGCCGTACAACCTGCTGGTGCACGCGGGGCGGCTCGTCATGATCGACCTGCCGCAGGTGGTCGACGTGGTGGCCAACCCGCAGGGGCCCGAGTTCCTGGCCCGCGACGTGCGGGTGGTGGCCACCTGGTTCACCGCCCGGGGGATGCCCGCCGCCGACACCGACCCGGCCGCCCTCACCGGGCTGCTGCTGCGGGAGGCGGGGGTGCGCTGACGCGACGACGCCCCGGACGGCCGCCGGCCGTCCGGGGCGTCGGGGGCGTCACTGGAGGTAACGCTCGACCTCCGACACCGGCCGGGCCCCCTGTGCCTCCGGATCGCCGTGCGCCTCCCGGGCCGCCCGGCGGCGGCGCAGCAGGTCCCAACACTGGTCCAGGGACTCCTCCAGCGCGCGCAGTTGTTCCTTGGCCTCGTCGTCGGTGCCGGATTCGTGGGCCTGGGCCGCCGACCGGAGCCGGTGCTCCTCGTCGACCAGTTCCGAGATCCGGTGCAGGATGCTCTTGTCGTCCATGCCCCTGAGCCTGGCACAGCGGGGTCGGCCGCGCCCGCGATCGGGGTCGGTCGTCCCGGCCACGGTCTCGTCCGGCCCGCCGCCGGCCCGTCGCCACCGCCGGGCCGGTACCATCCACGGTGGTCACCATCGCCTCCGACCTGCGGCACCGGCCCCGCCTCCATGATCAGCATGGCTTGAGCGATGGTGGTGCCGACTGCTAGCGTGCGCCGGGTTCAGGTGTGTCGTGACGCGTCGGGCGTCCGGCGGCCACGGTCCGGCCCGGGGGCGGTGTGATGGGTTCCGGCAGCACGCGTCTGCGTACCAAAATCGTCGCCCTGCTCACCTCGCTCGTCGCGCTCTGGTCC
The DNA here is from genome assembly GCF_002210435.1 of Micromonospora wenchangensis. Classification (GTDB taxonomy): domain Bacteria; phylum Actinomycetota; class Actinomycetes; order Mycobacteriales; family Micromonosporaceae; genus Micromonospora; species Micromonospora wenchangensis. Next base: position 2,148 of record NZ_MZMV01000029.1, on the reverse strand, counting down.
TTCGCGGCCTGGGTGACCGTCCGCGACGGCTTCACCCTGCTGTTCGTCCAGACGCTCAACAGCCGGGTGGCCGACCCGGGCCAGTCGCTGCTCACCGCCCTGCAGGACGAGCGTCGGCTCGCCAACGCCTACCTGGGCGAACGCGGCCAGCCGCAACTCGACGCGTTGACCGCGCAATGGCAGCGCACCGACCGGGTGTCGGAGGACTTCGGCACGTCGGTGGGCAGCTGGCAGGCCGAACTGGCCACCGGGGAGGACACCCGCCGCCGGGTGGACGAGGTGCTGACCGGGCTCAGTGGTCTCACCGGCGTCCGGGAGTCGGTGCGCGAGGCCGGGGTGAACCGGGCCGAGGCGTCGGCCGCGTACACCGCCATCCTCGCCGCGGTGCTGCGGATGTACGGCTCGCTCGGCCAGCTCGACGACCCGCACATCGCCGCCGAGAGCGAGACCCTGGTCGACCTCTACCAGGTACGCGAGCTGATGTCCCAGCAGGACGCCCTGATCACCGGGGTGCTCGCGGCGGGCCGGATGACCGGCGACGAGTACGCCCGCTTCGCCCAACTGGTCGGCGCCCAGCGCTATCAGACCGCCGAGGCGGCTGCCGAGCTGTCCCCGGCCGACCGGGTCCGCTACGACCAGCTCGCCGGCTCCGACGCGGTGGCCCGGTTCCGGGTGCTGGAGGACCGGGTGATCCAGCAGTCCCGGTCGGGGGCCACCCTGCCGCTGACGGCCGAGGAGTGGCAGTCGACGGTCGGGCCGGCGATGCAGGCCCAGGTGGACTTCGGGGTGACCATCGGCGACGCGCTGATCGACCGGGCCACCCCGGTCGCGGTGGGCGTCATCGTCCGGCTGGTGCTCGCCGCCGGCCTCGGCCTGATCGCCGTCGTCGCCTCCATCGTGGTGTCGATCAGCACCGCCCGGCACCTGGTCCGCCAGTTGGCCCGGCTGCGGGACGCCGCGCTGCGGCTGGCCCACGAGCGGCTGCCCGGGGTGGTGGACCGGCTCGGCCGGGGCGAGGACGTCGACGTGGCCCGCGAGGCCCCGCCCCTGGACTTCGGCGACGACGAGATCGGCCAGCTCGGGCGGGCGTTCAACGCCGTGCAGGAGACCGCCGTACGCACGGCGGTGGAGCAGGCCGAGCTGCGTCGCAACGTGCGGGGGGTGTTCCTCAGCCTGGCGAGGCGCACCCAGGCGCTGGTGCACCGCCAGCTCACCCTGCTCGACGCGATGGAACGGCGCGAACACGACGCCGAGGAGCTGGAGGACCTGTTCCGGGTGGACCACCTGGCGACCCGGATGCGGCGCAACGCGGAGAACCTGATCGTGCTCTCCGGTGCCACCCCGGGCCGGGCCTGGCGGCGCAACGTGCCCATGGTGGACGTGGTGCGCGGCGCGGTCGCCGAGGTCGAGGACTACACCCGGGTCGACGTGCTGCCGCTCGGGCCGGTCGCGCTCGCCGGCCGGGCGGTCGGTGACGTGATCCACCTGCTCGCCGAGCTGATCGAGAACGGACTGTCCTTCTCGCCGCCGAACACCACGGTGGAGGTGCGGGGTCAACTGGTGACCGCCGGGTACGCCATCGAGATCGAGGACCGTGGCCTGGGGCTGACCGGGGAGGAACTGGCCGCGGCGAACCGCCGCATCGGCGACCGTTCCGAGTTGAACCTGGCCGACGCCGCCCGCCTCGGCCTGTACGTGGTGAGCCGGCTGACCGAGCGGCACGGGGTGAAGGTGCAGCTCAAGGAGTCCGCCTACGGGGGCACGACCGCCGTGGTGCTGATCCCGTCGGAGCTGGTCGTGCCCGGTGACCCGAGCCCGTCCGGCGCCCAGCCGGTCCTCGCCGCCGGCCCGCCCGCCTCCGCCGCGCCGCCGGCCGGTGCGGCTCCGATCCCGGCCGCCGTGCCACCGGCCACCGCGACACCGGCCACCGCCACACCGGCCACCGCGACACCGGCCGCCCTGCCACCGGCCACCGCCACAGCGCCGCCGGCCACCCCGTCGGCCGGCACGACCACGTCGTCGACGGCTCCGTGGGCCGTCCCGCCGTCGGGCGCGGTGACCCCGGCCGGGCTGCCCGCCCGCTCCCGCAAACGCCCCCCGCGCCAGCCGGGCCCGGCCGCCCCACCGCCGGTCAGTGACGCGTTGCAC
>NZ_MZMV01000028.1 GCF_002210435.1 Micromonospora wenchangensis | reverse complement strand
CTACCAACGGTCCAGGCAGCCTGACTAAGATCAACACATCGACCCTGTCCGTCGAAACGGGTCAAGCCCACTGGCCGACCGGGTGAGGGCGGAGTTCGGCACCGTGGACGCCCTGTTCGTCAACGCCGGCATCAACGGCTTCGCGCCGTTCGAGTCGACCAGCGAGAGCCTGTTCGACCAGCTCCTCGCCGTCAACGCCAAGGGCCCGTACTTCACGGTGCAGAAGCTCGCTCCACTCATGTCCGACGGCAGCGGGGTGGTGCTGACCACGTCCGTCGCGAACGTTCTGGGCCTGCCCACGCTCAGCGCCTACGCGGCCACCAAGGCCGCGGTGCGCTCGATGACGCGCAGCCTGGCGCGCGAGCTACTTCCACGGAAGATCCGCGTCAACGCGGTCAGCCCCGGCCCCATCGACTCCGGCATCCTGGCCAAGTCGATGCCGGCGGAGGCGGCCGAGCAGACGAGAGCGCAGATGGCCGCGGACAACCCGATGCTGCGGATGGGAACGCCTGCCGAAGTCGCCAAGGCGGTGGTGTTCCTCGCCTTCGACGCCACCTACACCACCGGCGCCGAACTCACGGTCGACGGCGGAGGCTCCCAGCTCTGACAAAGCAGGGCAACCACCCGTTCGACCGTGGAGTCCCACGGCAGGTGGGCATCTCGCTTTCGGCGCGTTCGGGTCGTGGTGCTGCCCGGTCTCCGCCACGTCTCTGATGTTGTCATCGGGATGGTTCGCCTGGTCGGGAGGCGGTTCGCGGGCGAGCGCAGGCGAGACGGCTGGTATTACTGGGGGCATGCAGGAAGACATCGCACGCTCCGCGATCGACAGGTTCATCTCGGCGTTCAACGCCTCGGATGACAGCCAGGTGACTGCCCTGCTGGCCCGGGCTCTCACCTCGGACGTGGTCTTTTGGGGGCCGTTGGGTCGTAGTGAGGGAATCGCGGCGGTCGAGCGGTTCGTGCTGGACATGCGGCGTCATCCGGCGGGGGCCGGCACGATGGTGCGCTGCTCGGCGGTGGACATGCCTGACGAGTGGGCCCGGTACCGGTGGGTCTTCACCACGCCGGATGGAGGTCCCCGCCTGGCGGGAACGGACGTCGTCCATCTGCGGCGGAGCCTCATCGACCAGTTCATCGTCTTCGCGGGGGAGATCGAACCGTCCGTTTCCTGAGCACTGAGACATGCCGGCGACAGGACCAAAGTTGCCGTCGCTCACAGGTTCTGAGTCGACGAACACCGGAACCCCCACGACTGCGGCTATTCGCAGCCGATCCCGTCGCCGTACCGGTCCAGTTTCCGCGAGTACCCGGGAGAGCTTCAGTGGGGGTCGGTGGCGAGCGCGTCGGGGTGGGGCGGTGTCACGAGCCCGATCTGCGTGAATGGCTCGACGGTCAAGCGGTAGTCCTCGACGGTCAACTGCTCGGGCTTCCAGATCGCCGAGGCGGCTTTGAATGTCGCCCCGATCGCGCCGCTGATCGCACCGACGCGGTACGCCCAGAACTCTGGGCCGCGGGCCCTCAGCTCGGCGCGGACACGTCCATCGAGTTTGCTGAACGCGGCCGCCGACAGCTTCGGTGTCGGCAGGTGGCCGTGCTCGCGAAACAACCGCATCCGGATCTCGTTGACCTGGTCGATGTCGTGCGGGCTCAGGCGGGCCGCCGCGGATATGAACTGGTCGACCTCGACCGGGAACACGACTGCCATGCCATACCTTTCCCTGCCACCCGGTGACCTGGCAGATCATAGGGCAGTGCCTGGCCTCTTCCCCCAGGCGTCATGGCAAGGCTGCCCGGCATGCCTCGTCGAACCCGGCCAGGCGACGGGTTCGCCCGACGGGCGGTCAGTTCACGCAGCGCCCATGGTGAGGCGCAGGAACTCCGCTGCGACGGCCGTCGGCGTCTGGGCAGCCACCTGCCGGGGTGCCTGCTGCGACGCCCGATGGTAGGTATCCGGGTCCGCCAGCAGATCCGCCGTCGCATCCCAGAGCCGGGCGGGCCCGCTGTCCAAGTCGATCATCTCAAGCGCCGTGCCGGTCAGCGCGGGAAGATGTCCGAAGCCGCCGACCACATCCACACTCACGATCCGTCCGGCCTCGCCGACCAGCACGGGAAGGTGCCCGAAGCCGTAACCGACGACCGGCGTCCCCATCGACAGCGCCTCGGCCGCGACGTTGCAGAACGTCTCGGGACTGGTGGACGGCACGAGCACCACCGATGCGCTACCGAGGAACGGCTGCGCGTCCGTCCAGGGAATGGCAGGCAGGATCTCGACACCCGGCAGCTTGGCAGCCAGTTGCCGGCACTCCGCGATCATGTCGCGCTGCATGCCGGGCCACAGCTCGAAAGCCGCCTCGCCGAGCACGATCTCCACCTGCCGACCGAAACCCTCCGGATATGCCTTCAACAGGTCCGCCACTCCCTTGGACGGGTCGGCTCGAGCGAGGATCCGAACCGGCCCGGTCTGCCGCAGCTGCTCACGCACGGCGTGGTCGGGAGGGTTCCCCGGGCACAACAGCGCGTTGGGCAGGGAGTGCCAGCCGGTGGAGTCGAGACCGGCCCGTGCGGCCTCGTCGATCAGAAAATCGCTGATGGAGATCACGGCGTCGGGCTTGAGTGCCAGACTCTTCGCCATCGGTTCGTCGACGCGCAGGAAGTAGACCATCAGCGCCGTACGGACTCCGGCCGGTGCCGCACCGAGATATCCGAGGCCCACGCCGGCATCGGTCCAGCAGGCGACATCGATCTCGTGTTCGGCCATGAGGCTCAGGACCTCCTGCCGGAGCGGATCCGGGTCGTCCGGCATGACGTTCACGTCGTCGAACACGACCGGGGGCGACAGGGTCAACGTCTTCAGGCGCACCGTGTCCGGCCCGTCCGCGGCGGTCGGCGGACCGGCGGCGATGATGATCGCGCGGTGGCCGAGTTCGCGTAGACCGTCGGCGAGTGACGCAATCCCGCGTTCCACGCCAGCGGGCTCGTCCGGATTGTGCGTCAACAGGACCAAGGCAATGTTCATGGTTTCTCCTCGTAGCAGGAACTGAGGTCCGGCCTCGTAGGTCATCGTCGTCGCCGGTCGCGGGGCGGCGCATCACGGGCTCTGACCGAGAGGTCAGCGACGCACCTCCGATAGGGCGGGGCTGACAGCGGAACGGAAGTCGCGCCACACCGGTGGGCCGAGTCTCGGTCGGAGTTGGGGCAACACTTCGGGGGCGGCCGAGATGTGAGTGGCCACGGCCGACGACCATGATGGTCGGGACTGGTAACGACTAACCGCTGTTTCGAGGATGGTGTGCGGCTGTGGACAGAGTTCTGGTCACCGGTGGCGCGGGGTTCATCGGCTCGCATTTCGTTCGGCGCCTGCTACGCGACGGGAACATCTCCCGCGTGACCGTGTTGGATGCGCTGACCTACGCCGGCACCGTATACAACCTGGACGGGGTGCTGAACCATCCGCGGCTGTCATTCATCGAGGGGGACATCCTGGACGGCACGGTGGTCGCTGACCTGGTCGCAACCCACGACGCTGTCGTCCACCTCGCCGCCGAGTCACATGTCGACAGGTCATTCGAGACAACGGAGAAGTTCGTCGCCACCAACGTGCAGGGCACCCGTATGCTGCTCGAGGCCGCGGCTCATCTGGGCGTTCGGAAGTTCGTGCACGTGTCGACCGACGAGGTGTACGGACCCCTGCCGACCGGGACCGCCTCCGAGAACGACCCACTCCGGCCGACGAATCCCTACGCCGCATCCAAGGCAGCCAGTGACATGGTCGCCAACTCGTACTTCCACACCTACGGCGTACCGGTGTGCATCACCCGGTCCACGAACAACTACGGCCCGGGCCAGCACCATGAAAAGATCGTCCCTGCCTTCGTGACGAGCCTGCTCGCTGGAGGCCGCGTCGGCATCCACGGCCATGGTGAGCACATCCGGAACTGGCTTCACGTCGAGGACAACTGCCGTGGCATCGAACTGGTGCTCCACAAGGGGATCCCGGGCGAGATATACAACATCGGCGGCGGTACCGCGCTGACCAACAACGAATTGGCCCGGACCGTCCTGCGCGCCTGCGGTGCCGACTGGAGTTCGGTCGACTACGTTTCCGACCGCAGGTCCAACGACATCCGATACTCGATGGACTGGACCAAGGCCGCCCGAGACCTCGGCTACCGGCCGATCCGGTCGCTCACCGAGGGGCTGGCCGAGACCGTGCAGTGGTACCGCAGGCACCCCGACCGCTGGGTGGCTTCACCGACAGACTCCGCCCAGGCGGCACAGGACACCACCCCCGACGTGGTGTCACCGGTCCCGTGAACGGCCGTCTGCTGATTACGGGCGGCAGCGGAACGCTCGGCCGACACCTGTTTCACCGAGCCGTCGCGGCGGGCTGGGACGTGGTCGGCACCTACTTCGCGACGGCGACCGAGACCGCCGACCAGCAGTTGGACATCTGCGATCCGGCAGCCATACGAGAGCTTCTGCGCCGGATCCGGCCGGACGTGGTCATCCACGCCGCCGCTTCCCGCGACCGGAACGACTGGGTAGCCACCGCCGACGGGACCGCCAACGTAGCCGTCGCGACCGCTGGTGTTCGACTCGTGCACGTGTCCAGCGATTCGGTGTTCTCCGGGCGGGCGACGCACTACACCGAGGATGCCGCACCCGATCCGATATACCCGTACGGTGCTGCGAAAGCAGCCGCCGAGACCGCCGTCCGGGCGGTGCACCGCAACGCCGTCGTCGTCCGGACCTCGCTCGTTCTGGGCGACGGACGTGGCGACCACGAGCGGTTGACTCACGACCTGGCGTCTGGTCGCCGCCATGGTGGGCTGTTCACCGACGAGGTCCGCAACGCGGTGCACGTCAACGACCTGGCCGAAGCACTTGTCGAACTGGCCGCCAGCAGCTATCGCGGAATCCTGAACGTAGCGGGCGCAGATGCCGTCAGCCGGTATGAGCTCGGCCTGCTGGTGGCGGCGCGCGACGGCCTCGACCCGGCGACGATCCGGCCGATTCGCAGCGCGAATCCCCATCGACCGGCCGAGATCCGATTGACCATCCAGCGGGCACAGACGCTACTCGGTACCCGGCTGCGGGGCGCCCATGAGTTCCTCGCCGAACCCCTCGACGCACGGCCTGCCGGACCCCGAGCACCCCGTGCGTGATCGCCAGCGCTCGGCGTGCTGCGCGGTGGGTGACCGCCGGGCCGCGCAGCAGCTCGAACAACGCCCGCAACAGCGCCGGTCCGAGCCGCTACCGGCACCGGTTCCCGTACCCACCTCGGAGAGCCGATCGCGACCTCTCAGGGGGCTTGGCGTACCGCAGCGACCAGGAATGTGCGGATCTCGGGTGGGATCAGCGGTGACGGTTCGACGGCCACGGTGAAGTCGTGCGCCTCGAGCAGGGCGGTGACGGCCGCCAGTCGACCATCGAGGTCCTGGACCTCCAGGAGGAACTGGTCGATGAGACCCCAGTGGTGATGATCGATGCCGTGGAGGACGTCGAGTTCGGCACCCTCGACGTCGATCTTCACCAGTCCGACGTGTTCGTCGGGGGCGAGGTGGTCGGAGAGGCGGTCGACCTGCACTGCCACCGGTTCAGCGCGGTAGTGGCTCCGGATGAACTCCTCGGGAGCCTCGTGGGAGAGGACTGCGATCTGCAGCTCCTTGTCGGCCGGATAGCGCGTGGAGTTTCCCGGTGCCAGCGGGTAGTACTCGAACACTGCTCGTTCCTGTCGGGTGCCGAGTGCCCTCTGGTTCACTGACACCGCGTCGAGCTGCTGTTCCTCGATGTTCCGGCGCAACGCCTGCGCCAGTTGCGGCATCGGCTCGAATGCGCGTACCCGTGCGTCAGGGAACTTGCGCTTCAGGAAGAGGGTGAAGAGCCCGATGTTGGCACCGACGTCGATGACGATCCCGTCGGGCTCGATCTGGACGCCGTCGTAGCATCGATGGGAGAAGATCTCGTCGTACTGCCAGCGGGCTTCGGCCTCGTACGGTGCCCATACGGTCAGGCGGTCATCGAGAGTGAATGGGCGAAGCTCGGTCACCATACCTCCAGGTCACGCGTCCGGCCCGACGACAGGGGGACGCCTCGATGAACAGGTGCAGCACCGGCGTGACGTGTGTGGTCACCGCCCCGGGTGGGCGAACTGCGTGACGTCGTCGAGATAGTGGGTCGGATCCGGCACACCGGCCTCACGGAACGCCTCCCGGCGCTCGTAGCACGTTCCGCACGTCCCGCAGTGCTGGTCGCCGCCCTTGTAACAGGACCAGCTCAACGACAGTGGCGCACCCAGCCGGGTGCCGTGTGCCGCGATCTCCGCCTTGGTCCAGGTCATGAACGGCACCTCCACCCGCGGAGTGGGGAACCCCTCGTTGGCGACGGTCACCAGCTCGCGGAGGGCCGTGACGAAGGCAGGACGGCAGTCCGGGTACACGAAGTGGTCCCCGGAGTGCATGCCGAGCGCCACCACGCCGACGCGGTGGGCGACGCCGACGGCGACCGCGACGTTGGCCAGGATCGCGTTGCGGTTCGGCACGACCGTGGCGCGCATCGACGCCTCCGCGTAATGACCGTCCGGAACGGTCACGGTGTCGTCGGTCAGCGCCGATCCGGGGAGCAGCCCGCCCAGACCACTGAGGTCGACCACCTGATGCACGGCACCGTAGTGATCGGCGATGGCCCGAGCCGAGTCGATCTCGCGACGATGCCGCTGACCATAATCCACGGTGACGGCGATCAGGCTGAATCGCAACGCCGAGTAGTACGCCAGGAGAGTGGTGGAGTCCATTCCTCCGGAAAGGACTATGAGGGCGGAGGAAGAGCCCGATCGATTCTCGTCGTGGGTCATCGGATGCCTCCAGGTGTGTCGGCACGAACAGGTGCAGCCAGCCCGAAGTACGGGGCCCGAAAGGTGCTGTCCTGCATCACTGTCGTCCGGGCCGGTTCGGCGTGCATCACGGCGGACGACCGAAGTTTCCGAGCCGAGCCACCGAAGCGGCCGAGCCGCCAGCGCCCCGTCGCGTTCTACGGTCGGCCGGCCTCAACCTCTCGGTCAACGCCGTGATGCAACGGGACGCTCGGGTCGGCCATTGTTGGCGCAGGAGGTTCGACATGACATTCCGCATCAGCAAGGAGTTCCACTTCTCGGCGAGTCACTCGCTCGCCGGCCTGGCGGCAGAGCACCCGTGCAGTCGCATGCACGGGCACAACTACGTCGTGGAACTGGAGCTGGCCGCTGACCGGGACGCCCTGAGCGACGTCGGCTTCGTCCGTGACTACGGCGACCTGGCCGCGTTCTCCCGATGGCTGGATCAGGAGGTCGACCACCGTCACCTGAACGACGTGGTGGACCGGAACCCGTCGGCCGAGAACCTGTCCCGCTGGATTTACGACAAGTGGCACGAGCGCTATCCGGAGTTGTCCTCGGTTCGGGTGTCCGAGACGCCCAAGACCTGGGCGGAGTACCGCCCATGAAAGCCCGCGTGGACGAGAACCGGGAGGCAGGTGATGCCGTGGTGGAGCCGATACTCGTCGTGAACGAGGTTTTCGGCCCCACCTGAGCACCGTTCAAGGCGAGGGTCCGTCATCAGGGCAACGGTGCGGCTTCCTCCGACTGGGCGGCTGCAACCTGTCGTGTCACTGGTGCGACACGCCGTACACCTGGGACTGGACCGGTGCCGCCGACACGGGAACGGCCTACGATCCGCGGGTCGAGCTGCACCGGATGCCGTGGCGCACGGTGTACGACCGGTTGGCGGCGATGGAGGTGCCGCTCGTGGTTATCTCGGGCGGTGAACCGCTCAATCAACAGGCCCGGTTGCGACCGTTGATCGCGGCGTTGACGGCGGACGGCCACCGCCTGGAGATCGAGACGAACGGCACCGTCACCCCGGCCGCCGCGCTGGTCGACCTCGGTGTCCGGTTCAACGTCTCCCCCAAGCTGGCCCACGCAGGTGACCGGGAATCGCGCCGGCTGCGGCCGGAGGCGCTGGCCGCGCTGGCCGCCGTTCCCGGAACCGCGTTCAAGTTCGTCTGCCGCTCGGTCGGTGACCTGGACGAGGTGGCGACCGTGGTGGCAGCCCACGGAACCCGACCCGTATGGATCATGCCGGAGGGACGGACGGCGGACGACGTTGCGCGGGGGCTGCAAGAACTCGGCGACGAAGTGGTCGCCCGAGGCTGGAATCTGACGACTCGGCTGCACATCGCCGTATGGGGCGAACGGAGAGGGAAATGACAACGGTGGAGAGGGAATCCGGCGCACAGGACCCGCTGGAGCACATTGCCCGGCAGTTGCTGATCGAGATCGGAGAGGACCCGGACCGCGACGGCCTGAAGGAAACACCGGCGCGCTTCGCTCGCTGGTGGCGGGAGTTCAGCAGCTTCCAGGCCGGCGACGTGGGCACCCGCTTCCCGTTGCGGACCGACGGACAGATCATCATGGTCTCGGACATCAAGGTGTGGTCGCTGTGTGAACACCACCTGCTGCCGTTCTCGTGCTCGCTGACCATCGCCTACCGGCCGGACGGCGACGTGCTGGGCCTGTCGAAGTTCGCGCGCATCGCACACCGCCACGCCCACCGACTCCAGGTGCAGGAACGCCTCGTGCAGGACATCGCCACCGAGATCACCGCGATCACCGGTTCCGTCGACATCGCCGTGATCGGTCACGGCGAGCACCTGTGCATGAGCATGCGGGGGGTGCGCACCACCGCCCAGATGACGTCCTCGGTGTTCCGAGGCATCTTCCAGGAACACGGCCCGGCCCGGCAGGAACTGGTGGCCTCCGTCTTCCCGCGGCGCTGAACCCCACCTGGAACGGAGCACAGGTGAACATCGCCGGACCATGGATCTCGGTCGTCATCCCCACGTACAACCGGGCGGACCTGCTCCGGGGAACCTTGGAAGCGTTGACCGCCCAACGGATGCCGGCGGGCACCGTCGAGGTCATCGTCGCCGATGACGGTTCCTCCGACGACACCCGCGACGTCGTACAGACCTTCGCCCGCAGGCTCCGCCTGCGGTACCACTTCCAGCCGGACCGGGGGTTCCGGGCGGCGGCGGCACGTAACCGTGGCGCCCAACTGGCGTCGGCACCGGTGCTCGTGTTCGCGGACAGCGGCATCCTGCCCGGCCCGGACTTCCTGTCCTCCCACCTCGAGGCCCACGCCACGGGTCCCGCCGCAGTCATCGGATACACCTTCGGCTACCGGCCGGGCGACCCGACGCCCGGCCTCGCCGCCGCCCTGCGGACCACACCGGTGGCGGAAGTGGTCCGGCGCTACGGCGATGCGGCGACGTTCCACGACATCCGGCATCGAGCGTTCGAACGCTTCGCGTTCGACCTGGACCGCACCATCGTGCCGTGGCAGTGGTTCTGGTCGCTGAACTGCTCGGTGCCGGCGGACGCGTTCCGGGCCGTCGGCGGATTCGACGAGAACTTCCGCAGCTGGGGTGGCGAGGATCTCGAACTAGGGTTCCGGCTCTTCCGGCACGGCCTACGGTTCCAGATCAACCAGGACGCGTGGGCGGTCGACGTGCCACACCCCCGGTCCGCCGACGCCGATCAGGCCAGCAACCTGACGAACCTGATGACGTTCCTACAGCGTCACCCTGAACCGGTGGTCGAACTCCTGTTCGGCTGGTTCGCCCGGGAACAGCCCGGCTTCCAGATCAACCACCAGTGGAACGTCGAAGACGAGTACCGGGCCCTGAACGCGGCGACCATCGAAGCCCGGAGACGATCGGTCGTCGATGAACTCGACCACGAGGCCGCCATACTGGGGGACGCCACACGCGTCGCGGTACTGGGTTGCGGCCCGCAGATACCGCACCGGCTGGCCGACGCCGCCCTCTTCGACTTCGACCCGCAGGTGGTCGACGCCCTGGCCGGCCGGGGTCACCGCGTCGGCCATGCCGTCGGACTGCGCACACTGCTGCCGGACAAGGCCGTGGACCTGGTGATCGTCACATCGCGGTTGAGTGGTCCGTGTGAACGCTGGCACCGCGAAATCCACGCCGAGGCACACCGCATCGGCCGCACGGTCCGGACCCACACACCCGGCTGACGCCGTGGCGGGGGGCCGCCGGGCCACGACGGCCCGGCGGCCAGCTCGTCAGTTCGACGGGCTTCCACGCGCCGGCAGGCCATCGGCCAGCAGCGGCCAGAACGCCGGGTCCCGAAACAACTGCGGCAGGTCGATACGCCCGGTGATACCGAGCTTGCGGTACGCGCTCGACAGATGCAGCTCGACCGTCCGCCGAGTGATGTGCCGCGTCTGCGCGATCCCGTTGTTGGTGGCACCCCGGATCGCGTCGATGAGAATCTGCCGCTCCCTACGGGTCAGAGTGAGCACACCTCGCAGGGACATCTGCCGTGGCGCCCGCTCGTGCGCGACGAGCAGTTGTCGGCGCGAGCGCAACGCCAAGGCACCGGCGGCGCACCGGTCGGCGATATCCACCGCCTGCGTCAGAGCGGCGATCGCCTCCTGGCGGGTCGGCGATCCGCTCAGCGCCGAACCCAGATCGGCGAGCGCATGCGCCGCGTCCAGGCTCTCCGCGGGACTCAGCAGAGCCACTGCCTCGCGCAGCAGACGATGTTTCTCCGCCGTCCCGCTGGCACACGCCTGGGCCCGCAGTGCCCGGCCGCGCTCCAGCGGCGACCCGACCGCGTCGGCGAACCTGAGCTGGGCAGCGGCCACCCGTACGGCCTGCCGTCGACGCCCCACCGCCACCAGCAGGTCGGCACCGTGCCGGCGCCACATGAGACTCCCCGGCAGCCGAATGCCTGCCTGGTGAGCGCGGGCTCGCAGGTCGACGAGGTCTCGGCGGGCTCCGGTCAGGTCACCTTCACCGGCCCGCATCCGGGCCCGCGCCAGCAGCAACTCGCAGTAGTGCCAACCCGGCGGCAACTCGTCGATCAGCCGGAAGCGACGCAGCAGAGTACGCGCGTCGTCCACCTCACCGCGGCTGACGTGTACGTCGGCGAGCAGACCCACCAGGATCACGGTGACCGGATCATGCGATGCATCCGGCCCCTCTCCCTGCTCCCACAGTGCGTCGTTGAGACAACTACCGGCCTCGTCCAGGTCGCCGGCGGCCAGCGCGATCCGGCCCCGGACCGAGGCCAGCCACCCCGTCGGTGACGACTGGCCCTCGGACTCCGACCGATCGAACCGGTCAAGCCAGGAGATCGCCTCGTGACGATCGCCGACGTCCGCAAGCACCGCCAACGCCGCGGTCCGTGCCAGCGGGTGAAGTTCCAGCCCCGCGCCGTCCTGACCCAATGCCCGCCGGGCCTCCCGCACCGCCTCCCGCGGGTCCGGATCGACGAGATAGCGCAGGAACGCATCCAGAGCAGACCACGCGCTCTGCACGGGTCGCCGATCGGCGTCGTCGTCCTCAAGGACCGCCATCGCGTCCCGTCGACCCAGCAGCCCCTGAATCCGCCGGCGCACCTGCACCGGGCGACCAAGGAAGGGCCGGTGCAACTTCCGGTACCCCTCGGCCCAACCCTCGAACACCGTCCCGCGGACACTCGTATCGATCCGGTCGAGCAGGTCGCTCTGGTGTGCGCCCAACTCCGTCTCGTACAGGGCACGGCCGATCTGCCCGAGCATCCCCGCCACCACGGCGTGGTCGTCGTCCTCCGACAGCACCGCGACGGCCGCGAGCAGCCCCTTCTCCGGATCCCGCCGGATCTCGAGACGGGCGAGCCGGAGCATGGCCTCCCGGTGCTGCGTACCGGTGGCGACGCGGGACGCCAGTTCCAGACAGCGTCCTTCGACGCCGTCCGCGCCGGTCTCCCGGGCGTGGTCGGCGGCCTGTAGGAGGATCTGAGCCGGCCACGACCCGCTCGGCGCAACCGTCGAGGCAGTCAGGTGGGACGCGATGCGATCCGCCGGAGCGTTCCGGACGAACAGGTACTCGGCGATGCTGAGGTGCGTCGCACTACGGGCCATCGCCGTCATCGACGCCGCGATCGCGGTACCCAGGGCCGGGTGCCGCAGCGGAAGACTCTCGGCGTCCCCGATCAACCTCATGCGGATCAGCAGGTCCAGAGCGGTCAGCACCTCATGGACGTCGAGGCCGGTGAGGTGGGCGACCAGTGCGGCATCGACACCGCCGTGGCCCTGGGCCACCGCGATGATCTCCACGATCCGCATCAGCGCGGTCCCCAGCCGGTTCAACCGCCCGTGCACCAGGCGCAAGGCGTCGTGCAGTACCACCTCGTCGACACTCTGCGGCAAGCCGGAGCCGGCGGAGCGGCTGTGCAGGATCCGGGCGAGTTCCCCGATCATGTACGGGCTGCCCCCACACCACCGGTGGACCTCGGCGACAAGGCGTCCGGGCGGCCGGGACGGCAACAGGGCGCACAACAGGTCGCCGGTCTCCGCCTCGGTCAGCCCGTCGAGTTCCAACCAGGTCGCGTCGGTCAACATCTCCGCCAACTGCTCGGGCGTGGTGGGCGGCTCGCCGGCGCGGACCGACACCAGCAGGAGGATCGGTAATCGCGCGCACCCCTCCAACACCTGCCGCAGCCACTGGAGTGCCGGGCGGCCGGCGTACGTGATGTCGTCCACCGCGACGACCAGCGGCCCCCGCTCAGCCAGCGCGGCGACAGCCGCCCGTGCCGCGGACACCTGCCGGTCGCGGTCCGCCCAGTCGTCTGTTCCGGTGGGTTGCCATCCCAGCAGGGGTGGCCGCGTCTCGCAGGTCGACCGCCGCGCACCGGACACCGGTGAAACCTCCTCGGCGAGGCACCGGAGAAGGTCGCTGACCAGCGCGGTCGGCGCCTGACGATCCGCCAGCCGGCAGCGGACGCGCACAGCGAACCCGCCTTCCCGGCGGCAGGCTCCCACGAACTCGTCGAGCAGCGTGCTGCGGCCCACTGCGGGTCCGCCGGTGACCGCGACGCGGACGAGCCCCGCATCGGCACTCACCGACCTTGCCTGCCTCAACGCCCGCAGGTGGGCCAGTCGTCCGACCATCCGGGGTGGATTGTCCACAGGCCACAGGCCGCTTTCTCCAGCCTCTGGATCGGCGGTCAAGCGGACTCCCCGGGCCGGGCGACGAGGACCAGCCCCTGATCCCCTATGGCATGGGGTCGTCGGGCGAAGTGGCGGCCGAGGGCCGGCACGAGAGCCTCCCGCATGTCGGCGGCACGCGGATGTCCGTCGTACCAGAAGTTCACCAGCAGGTCCGCGGCGGAGCGGATCCGCTCCGCCAGACTCGGTTCCGTGAAGTGCAGGGCGGCTTCGGTGCGGCTCAGGGAGAACCGGCCGAAACCATGTTCGGACAGCGTCTGGGCCGCGGTCGCGAGCAGATAGCCCTGGTGATCGTGGGATTCCCCGGCGATCGGCACGCAGACCTCGTTGAGGAGGGCCACCAACTCGTTGTCCGGCGAGCCCCCGATGAGCACCACCTTGGCCTCGCCGTGCGTGGGGTCGCACACCCGGGCGATCTCCCGCACAGCCCTGACCAGATCGTCGACGTAGGGCAATACCCAGGCCGAGAACACCGCGTCGAAGCTACCGTCCGCGAACGGCAACGCCTCCGCCCGTCCGGGATGGACCTCCAGTTCACCCCCGTCGGTGCCGCCCACGCCCAGCCGCAGCCGCTCGACACGGTTGACGTGCGGCTCGACGGTGACGCATCGACCGAGGTCGCCGGCAACGGCACGGGTGATCTCCCCGGTGCCACCGCCCACGTCGAGGACCCGACGGTTACCGGTCAGGGCCGCTCGGACGACGGCCATCTCCTCCCGGCGCTCCAGCCGGTCGACGAAGCTCTGCCAGCCCCCGGCGCTCAACCGATGCGGTCCCCGATAGCGCTGTGGTGCCCGGTCCAGGGGTCCACACCAGGGGTGTGTCCGAACCTGCGCCGCGCTGAGGGTGTTCGCTGCCGCACGCGTCCCCTGCTGAACACTCATGATCTTCTCCGCACGCGATCCGTAACCTGCGGCTTCGGCCGCGCACCCATTGACCGTCGAGTTCGGTACCTTCACACAGCCTCCTCAGTTGGCGGTGTCGAGTCTTTCGATCAAGCCGGCGAGAGACATCCGTCAACTGACGCACTCTCCGGTGACTCGGCGGGCTCACGCCCCCTGACGGTCTCCACCGGCATCGACTTCCCACACGCCGATCCCACCGCCGCTGTCCGGACCTGACACCGTCGCTAACCTCGCCCGCAGGGAGCAGGTTCCGCCGCTGCCCGTCGTTGGCGGCAGCGGGGAACGGGGTGGTCACACCGACGGTGGGTTTCCGACGCGAGGGCCGGCGCCGGGCGACTGCCAAGGCCGCAGGGCCGTCCGGAGCCGGAGACGTGACGAGTCGCGTCGAGGACGTAGCCGGCCGTCCTGTAGCGGGTCACCCGCGGTGCCCGGCCCGCCGACGACCAGCATCCGGAATGAGGACGCCCGAAGGGTGACCTTGCCCCGCGCCGGCCGGGGCCGTAGGTTGCATTGATGACCCTAAGTGGGCAGCCGTGCTCCGGCCCTCCTCGCAACGCTGGTCACGGCGACCCGCGACCCGAGGACCTCGGTGGGATCGCCTACCTGCGAGGGCTCACGAGACGCGGGTTCATCACGACCGCCGCGCTGGCCGCGTCGGGGGTGTCGGCCGCCTTCGCGTTGCTGCCCGACGCCGCTCGGGCCGCCGGCAGCTATCAGCGACCGTGCGGAAACGTCCGGATCTCCAGCTCGTGGCAGGACCACCGGAACCGCACGCCGCCCTCGGGCGAGCCGGGTACCGACTACGCGGTCGGCACCGGAACCCCCGTGGTGGCCGCGGCGAACGGCACGATCCGTCTCGTGAAGACCGACACCTCCACCGCGACCGGACGCGTGGTGGGGATGGCCCACGACGACGGCAACTACACCCGGCACCTGCACCTGTCGCGGATCGCCGTCGCCGCCGGCCAACGCGTGTCCCGGGGCCAGACGATCGCGTACTCCGGCTCCTCGGCGAACGGCAGCGAGTCCGGCGTGGGACCGCACGTGCACACCAGCCTCTGGCTGAACACCGGCGCTCCGACGAACTACGGCGCGACCGTCGACTTCGAGAACCACGTCGGGGACGCCACCGACCCGAACCCACCGGACCAGGAGGTTGACGAAGTGTTCATCGCGAACGTGCGGGGCAGTTGGTATCTCGTCGTCCCGCAGGGCACCGCCAAGCCACGGGCGGTGGTCCTCGGAGGCGACAGCAACGCCGCCGCCTCCGGCCTGCCCGTCCTGAACTTCACCTGGGATCCGTCGATCAACGCGCTCCGGTCGGCGGTCGACGGCATCGGTTGACGTCGTGCGTCCGTTCTCCGGTCAGTTGGTCGACCCCGGCCCTTCGCGGGCTCGACCGCGGTGAAGCCTCCGTCCGAGGGAACCACGGACCCGTTCACGTACGAGCGCCCGGCAGGAAGGCGATCACCTCGGTGACGTCCTCCGGCTGGGCGACGCCGGGATGAGGGGGACGTACCCGTCGAGATACTCGACGGGGGCGCTGGTTCAGGCCGGGTCGGGCGCGACCGCGTAGACGCGCACGCCGGCCGGGCCGTGCTCGGTGGCCCGGTCGCGGGCCAGGGAGTTCATCGCTTGTCAGGCGACGCCGACCGGGAGGGCGGGGCCCAGCAGCAGGCCGCCGTCGAGTACCAGTTCGGTGCCGGTCGCGAACGACGCGTCCGGTGAGGTGAGGTAGAGCAGTGCTGCGCTGACGTCGGCGGGTTCGCCGAGGCGCGGGATCGCGAAGGGCCCTGGGTCGTAGAAGTCGGAGATCGGCCGTTCGCCGGGTGCGGATGGTTCGTGGATGAGGTTGGTCGAGACGACTCCGGGATGGATGGCGTTCACCCGGATGTTGTCCCTACCCAGTTCGAGGGCGGCGCTCAGGGTCAGGCCCCGGGTCGCCCATTTGCTCGCGACGTAGGAGGCGTAGCGGGCGGTGCCGCCGTACGCCATCGTCGAGCCGATGTTGACGATCACGCCGCCGCCGGCCCGTCGCATCGCGGGGGTGACGGCTCTGATGCCGAGGTACTGCCCGGTCACGTTGATCGCGAAGGTACGGTCCCAGAGGGCGCGGTCGGTGGACTCGATCGTGGTGGCGGGGTTCTGGACGCCCGCGTTGTTCACCAGGATCGTCAGCGTGCCGAAGGCGTGCTCGGCTGCCGCGACGGCGGTTGTCCAGTCGTCTTCACGGGCGACGTCCAGGCGGACCGCCAGGGCCCGTCCGCCCAGTTCCGCAGCGAGTCTGGTGGCCTTGCTCAGGCTTCCCGCCGTACTGCCGATGACGACGTTCGCGCCCTCGGCGTGGTAGCTCCGGACGTGGCTCTCGCCGAGTCCTCCGGTGCCGCCGGTGACCAGTGCGGTCTGGTTGGTGAAACGCGACATGACGTGTCCTTCGAAGAGTGACTTTGGTGAGCTGACCGACTCACCTCACCACCTGAGGCTAGGTCCGGTGGAGTGATGAGTCAAGTGACTCACCTCGCCATCGGGCATACTGTGGTCCATGAGCACCGAGCCGTCGGCGTACCACAGGCGCGTCGCCGAAGAGAAGCGCGCGGCCATCCTCAAGGCCGCCACCGGCCTGTTTCTGACCTCCGGCTACGACGGAACCTCCCTCGCCAGGATCGCGGAGGTGGCCGGGGTCTCCAAGGCCACGCTCTTCAAGCAGTTCCCCACGAAAGCGGCGCTTTTCGACGCGATCGTGACCGAGTCCTGGCAGGTCGAGGATGCCCACGCGCCGGAGCCGTCGGCCGGGAACCTGCAGGCCGGTCTGACCACGATCGGTCACCGGTACGTCGAACTGCTCACCCGCCCGGGGATGACCGCGCTGTTCCGCATCGTCATCGCGGAGCTGCCGCGTTTTCCCGAGCTGGGCGAGGCGCAGTTCAGCCGAGGAAAGATGCCCTACTTCGAGTCGGTCAGCCGCTACCTCGCCGCCGCCGACAGCGCCGGCTCGGCGAAGGTCGACGACCCTGATCTCGCGGCCACCCAGTTCCTCGGGATGATCTCCAACTTCGTCTTCTGGCCCACGCTCCTGCTCACCGACTGGGCACCGCGGCGGACCGCGATCGAACAAGCGGTGCGGGAAGCGGTCAACACCATGTGCGCCAAGTATCAGACCTGACCGGGCCGCGCCCGACCCATCTGATCATCCACCTAGGTCACAGGCCGTCCAGCAGCACCTTGATGACCTCCATCAGTTGCCCGCGCAACTGGTCGGCTGGCATGTCCTGATAGTGGTCCGACAGCATCACCAGGGGGCCGAAGATCGCGCCCAGGGTGCTGCCGAGCCGGACCCTCACCTTCGGGTCGAGCGCCGGGTCGGCGAAGAGTGCCGACAGCTTCGTGTTCTGCGCCGCCAGCCGGGCGCCGACCTCGGGGTCGTTGGCGAACAGCGCGTGGAAGACGTCCTCGTTGCGTTCGAGGACCACGAGCATCTGCCGGTGCCGCAGGGCGATGTCGATGATCTGCGGCAGGGCCCGCTGCCAGGCGTCCGGGTCGGTGCCGGCCACCACCAGCCGGTCGGACGCCTCGGTGAGCACGTCGAGGGCCCGGCCGACGACCGTGCGGGCGATGTCATCCTTGGCGTGGAAGTGGTGGTACACCGCCGCTTTGCTGACGCCGAGCCGTTCCGCGATGTGCCGCAGCGACGTGCCCTGGTAGCCCTGGCGGGCGAACAGCTCGACGGCGACGTCCACGATGCGCTCCCGCATCGGCTCGGCAGTGGGGCTGGCGGAGGTCACCGCCACAGGGTATAACTTGCCGATCGGCAAGTCGCTCCTTGCCGATCGGCAAGGAACAGTCTCGACTCCGATGGTGAGGACCGATTGTGAAGAGTCGTCTGCTCGACCGCCTGCTGGTCGCCGCCCGGGTTCACGCGGTCGAGCCGCTGGGTCCCCGCCTACGGCTGGTCACGCTGACCGGGCCCGATCTGGCGGGTCTCGACTGGCTGCCCGGCCAGCACGTACGCCTGCAGCTCGCCCCGGGGCCGGCCGCCGTCGACTGGTTGGTCGGCACCCTGCGCACCTACACGGTGTGGAGCTACCAGGACCAGACCATGGAGCTGGTCGTCTTCGACCACGGGGACGGCCCCGGCGCGCAGTGGGCACGCACCACCCGACCCGGCGACGAGCTGATGCTGATGAAACCCCAGGGCGCCTTCGTCACCGCCCCGGCGCCGTACCACCTCTTCGCCGGGGAGGAGACCGCGCAGGCCGCCTACGGTCCGATGCTGCGCGCACTGCCGGCCGACGCCCGGGTCTTTGGCCGGTTCGAGATCGACTCCCCGGACGAGCGCCTGAACCTGATCGACTCCCACAGCGAGCGCCCGGACCCGGAGAGGGGCAGGGACCTGGAGTGGAGCTACCGCCGGGGTCGGTCCGCGGCTTCCTCGCAGACGCTGGTCGAGGCCGTCCGAGGACTGGAGCTGCCCGCCGAGCCCGGCCGCGCCTACCTGGCCGGGGAAGCCCGGACGATCCAGCTGATCCGCCACCACCTGGTCAAGGAGCGGAACTGGCCGCGCCGCAACGTGATCACCAAGCCGTTCTGGACCCTGGGACGCAAGGGGATGGACTAACGCATCGTTTCTTGAAACCTGCATCTGCGTTCTGGGGCGGTAGGTGCATTCTGCTGGGGGTGGTCTACCTCAGATCCAGGACCGCCGCTGAGATCACAGGTTGTCTCGACAGCACTGCTGGCGCGTTGCGTCGGCTCAGCAGGCGGCGACTTCGACAGCTCGGGCGGGGTAGCCGTCCTGGCCCGGGACCTCGTAGTGGCATCGCACTCGCTGACCCGGCGTCAGGCTTCGGTATTCCGTGGGCCCTGCGACGATGTGGCTGAAGTGCACCCAGACGGTCAGGTCAGTGTGATCGAGGGCGACGGTTCCCCAGCCTTCTTCCGGGTGCCAGGTGTCCACCACGCCGCTGTCCTGCAGACCCTGAGCACTCACGATTGCCAGAGTATCCGCTGCTGTGTTCCAGGCACGGCGATCACGGCAGCCAGCATCAGGGAGACGACTGCGGTCCGGGCCATCCGTAGCTGGTACGCGATGATCGCCGGCCCGGCGACGTCGGCTCCCGGACGCTCGGACCGGTGTGTCGGCGGGGCCGCCAGGGTGGTCAGCACCGGAACCCGGCCCCGGCGATGGTCACGCAGGCGGCTCGGGTGATGCGGTCGGTGCCTGGGTGGAAAGGCGTGCGGCTGGAGCGCTTCCGGATCCGTTCGTGTCTGGTCGCTGTGGCGGCGCGACCGATCACGGCGGCCGTCGTCGTGATGCACCGTGCCGGCCGTCTCGCCGGAACCTGGCAACTCGTGTGGTGGTGATCCGGTCGGCAGTGTGCGGGGAGCGGGGGCGGTCCGTGGCTGTTACCGAAGGTGCGTGAAGATTCACTCAGGGCTATCGGATTTGACGGGCAGCGATGTAGCATCGAACTCGGCCTTGGGAGATCAAGTCTCTTTCCGGGTCGTGATTGGCGTGCTGATTCGGCGACCTCGCCGGACTTGATGTGAAGGCGGGCAGGAATTCGGCAATCCCTTCGCGGTGACGATGTGAATTCATCCTGTCGGCCTCGCCTCCTTCGGGCGTGGTGACAGGCTGCGGCGGTGGCGGGGCGGCGCCTGCCCGCCGTCGCGGCACCCACCGACCATCACAATTTAACCTGACCGAAACGTATTGTGCGATCCGGCAACGGCCCTGGTGGTGCGACTGGAAACCGGCGCGCCGCGAACTCGACGAGCATCCCTTGATTTTTCAACTACTTCCTATGAAGATGGCTCACCATAGGGTGTTGCGGCGGCGATATCAGGCAATTTTGTGATCTGGTGGAGGTCGATCAAGGCCCCCTGCCAGTTCATTGCGGCCCGGTGCGGCGGTCGCCATAGAGGTTGATTAACCGGCCGACACGGTGTGATGTGAGGCGGCCGGTCCAGGACAAGAATATTCGTCGTCGGAGAGACCGCCGACGGCAATTCACCTTCGATGGGAATGCTGAGAATAGGCCCGGAGTTCGGGTCCGAGGTATGGGTCGGGCGAGAGCGTGAGCTGAGTCTCACGCAGACAGCGTTGACCCGGCTGGCACGGGGGAGCGGCTCGGTGCTCCGGCTGGTCGGTGAGCCGGGTATAGGCAAGACCTCGCTGCTCGCCATCATCGACCAGGCCGCGGCCGACTGCGGCTACCAGGTGTTCCACGCCGTCGCCGACCAACTTTCCCACCAGTCACCGCTGAGTGTCCTGCTCGCCTGCCTCGGCGTCCGCCAACGGCCGGACGACCCGTCCCGGGCGGAGATCACCCAGACCCTGCTCGGCCGGGCGCCGGCCTTCCCCGCCACCGGGTCGACCCTGGCCGCCGTGGCCGACATGCTGGTCAGCCTCGTCGACGACCTGTGCGCGGCGGGCCCCACCGTCCTGATCGTGGACGACGCACACTGGATGGACGAACCGTCGACCGTGGTCTGGCGACGACTGGCGTCCAGCGCCGAACACCTGCCCCTGCTCCTGGTCGCCGCCCACCGGCAGGACCCGTCCCGGCCGACCCACACGCCTGCCGGCGGTGGCCGGGGCCACGAACACCTGCTGAGCCTCACCCCGCTGGACGACACGGAGGTCTCCCAACTCCTGACCGGGCTGCTCGGAGCGCCACCCGGCCCGACCCTCAGCCGCTGGTCCGGCGCGGCGGTCGGTAACCCGCGCTATCTGCACGAGCTGGCCGACGTCCTGGCCCGGGAGGACCTGGTCCAGGTCGTGGCGGGACACGCGGACCTGCGTGACGACGACGACCGGATACCGCCGGCCCTCACCGCCGCGTTGACCAGCCGGCTCGGTCTGGTGCCGGACGCCGGGGACGTGTTGCGGACCGCCGCACTGCTCGGCACCGAGTTCACCGTCACCGACCTCAGCGTCGTGCTCGGCCGGCCGGTGCGGGCCCTCGCCGACGTGGTGCAGAGAGCCGTCGCAGCCCGCATCCTCGCCGGCTCCGGACAGCGGATGACGTTCTGCCACCCGTTGATCCGCCAAGCCCTGCACGACGCCGTCGCGCTGCCGCTGCGTCGGGCACTGCACCTCGACCTGGCCCGGGAGTTGGCCGCCGCAGCCGCCGCACCGCTCACCGTGGCACGCCAACTGGAAGCGGCGGGCGGCGTCGAGAACCGGTGGGTGCCCGACTGGCTCCAGCGATCCGCCCCCGCCCTGGCGGACGCCGACCCGGCACTCACGGTCCGGCTGCTGCACACCCAGCTCGGACAACTTCCCACAGACGACCCGCACCGGGCCGCACTGAGCGTCGCACTGGCCCGCGCACTGCAACTGCTCGGCCGGTGGGAGGAGGCCGCCGACCGGGCCCGCGAGGCCCTCGCGTCGTCCACCGGACTGGACGCGCACGGCGAACTGCACTGGCTGCTGATCCGCGCGCTCAACAACAGCGGGAAGACCGACGAGGCCGAACTGATCCTGCGACAGGCGCTCACCCGACCGGCGGCGATACCCGAACCGTGGCGCGGACGCCTCCTGGGCACCCTGGCCCTGATCACCCGGGCCGGCACCGGCGGGCCGGACGAAGCCGAAAAACTCGCCGCCGAGGCACTCGACGCCGGCCGCCGCTGCGGCGACGACTGCGCGATCGCCGGCGCCAGCGTCGTGCTGTCCCTCACCCACTCCGACCGGCGTGACCACCCGGCCGCACTCCGGTACGCCGAACAGGCGCTCACCACCCTCGTCGGTCACCCCGACCACCCCGAACTGGAGATGTTCGCCCTGCACTGCCGCGTGGTGAGCCTGCAGGACATGGCCCGGTGGCGGGAAGCCGACAGGGTGCTGCGACTGTCCCGGGAGATCCGCCGCCGGGCCCACGACATCGCCGCCGGGTCCATCGGCGTCACCGAGGCGACGCTGCACTACTGGGTCGGCCGCTGGGACGAGGCACTGACGGCACTGACCCCGGTCCCGGACGACCCCTGCGGCCCGTTCTATCCGGGCCTGCACCGGGGCGGACCCGCGCTGCTACGACGGGGTGTCACCGCGCTGATCGCCGTCCGACGCGACGACCGCGCGCTCGCCGAAACCCACCTGCACACCGGCCCGGAGGTGCCCGCCGGCCGCAGCACCGACGAGGACAGCGAGGGATTCCTCCTCGCCGCCCGGGCCGTCCACGCCGAGCAGCAGGGCGAACCCGAACGGGGCACCGCCCTGCTCGCCACCATGTTGCAGCACCGCCCCGACACCGGAACCGGCCCCCACCACCCGTGGTTCGCGGACCTCATCCGGATGGCGTCGGCCTGCACGGACACCTCGACCGTGACGGCCACCCTCGACCTGGCGCGTCTGTGGACCGAGGCCGAGAAGACACCGGGGCGGGCCGCGGCCATGCGGCAACGCTGCGTCGGCCTGGCCACCGAGGACCCCGGGCCGCTGCGCACAGCCGTGCAGCACTACCGGTCGGCCGGCCCCAGGACCGAGTTGGCGGCGACCCTCGAAGACCTCGCGGTGGTGCTGGCCGGCCACGGCGCGACCGACGAGTGCCGGGCGGCCGCCACCGAGGCGATCGGCCTGTACAGCCGCATGGGCGCGACCTGGGACGTCCGTCGCACCGAGGCACGGCTACGGGGCAGGGGAGTCCGCCGAGGAGTCAGCGGCCCCCGCGCGCCCCGGCCGGTGTCGGGCTGGGCGGCGCTCACCGCCACCGAACGGCGCGTCGCCGTGCTCGTCGCCGAGGGTCGCTCCACGTCGGAGATCGCCACCACGATGCTCCTGACCCGCCGCACGGTCCAGACCCACATCTCCCGCGCCCTGCACAAACTCGGACTGCAGAGCCGCAACCAGATCGCCCGGGAGGTGCTGCGCAACGCCGGCGCCCGATGACGGATGACTCGCCGACCTTCAGGCGGTTTTCTGCGTCAGCTGACGCATGTCTCATTCGTCCGGCCCGGGGAAGCTATCCGCATGACCGTCCCCGCCCAGCCGGACGACACCACAGCCCCCCACGCCACCATCCGGATCGCACTCGAAGGCGGCCCGGCGAGCCTGCCACCCGAGCTGCGCAGCCAGCGGATCCCACCGGACGCGCCGAAGGTGAAGATCCCGCACAACGGTGGCTACGAGCACTTCGAACGCCCCGACGACAGCGACACCGAGCCGCTCGTCTTCCGCTGGGCGTACCGGTCCCGCATCGCCGAGTAGCCGGCGGGGAACCGGCCCCGGGCGCGGGGGATACCGCACCCGCAGGTCGCACGTCGTCGATTGTCCCTGCGCCGGCACGGCGCACCACAGCACAGCCCGACCACCGGGATGGAAACGAGGGTGACGCACATGGTGGATTCTGTCTTCGTCATGCCCGGCACGGTGGCTGCCCCCCGTACGGGCACCCTGCGCGACCTGCACAGCCGCTACGAAACGGTCCGTGAGGCGCTGACCCTGATCGACAAGGCGGCCCGCGAGTCGGGACTGCCCGACATCAGCACCCGGCTGATCGAGGACGCCGCCGGTGAACGCCCCTACAGCCCCGAGGTGCACTACCTGGAGATCTTCGCGGTCAGCCTCGCCACGTACCACCTGCTCGTCGCCGAGGGCGTCGAACCGGTGGCGATCGTGGGGCAGAGCATCGGCGAACTGTGGGCCCTGGCCGCAGCCGGACACGTCTCGGTGGGCGACGCGGCGCGCCTGGCGGTGGCCCGGTCCCAGGCACTGACCCGGCAGGCCTGGCCGGGCACGATGCTCGCCGTCGGGGTCGACGGCCGCCGGGCGGAGTCACTCGCCGGGCTGATCGGCCACCCGCACCTGGTGTTGGCCTGCGAGAACACCCCCCGACAGAGTGTCCTCAGCGGACCGAGACGGCAGATCGACGAGGCCGAGCGGGTGGCCGAGGCGCTCGGCTGGCCCAGCGTCCGCCTCGACGTCCCGCACCCCACCCACACCCCGGCCGTCGCCCAGGCCGCCCGGGACCTGCGGGCCTCCGCACCCCGCGTGTCCTACGGCGGCGGACGGTGGCGGGTGTCCTCACCATGGCTGGGCCGCGACATCGGCGACGAGGACCCGGTCGAACTGGTGGCCGGCGCACTCACCGCCCAGGTCCGGATGCTGCACACGGTCCGCGCCCTGCACGCCGCCGGCGCGGACACGTTCATCGAATGCGGGGAGTGGCCGGTCGTCACCCGGTTCGTCGAGGCCTCGGTCCCGGGCGTCCAGGCGGTCGTACCGCTGAGCGAACACGACCCGGTCGCGGCCGTCCGGGCGCTGGTCGCCAGCCGCACCGACACCGCCCCACCCCCGGTGCGGACGCCGGCACCCCTACCCGTCCCGGCATCTCCTGCACCCGTCGCGCCTGCGCCGCCCGTCGCGTCCCCGCCACCGCCACCCGCCCCCGCCGTCCCGCCGCCACCCGTGGCGACCGCCGCCCCGGCTGCGCCGCCCGTCCTGACCCCGCCGACGCCGGTGGCACCGGCCTCCCCCGTCACGGTCGACCCACCCCGGCCCGCATTGGACGCCGACCGGCGGTACGCGACGGTCCTGGCCGAGATCCGCGCCCTGTACGGCGACTACCTGGGCTACCCCCCGGAGTTGCTCGGCGACGACGACGCCCTGGAATCCGACCTGGGCGTGGAGTCACTCAAGCAGGTCGCCCTGCTCAGCCGGGTCGCCGACCGGTACGGCCTGCCGGACCTGCGCGCCAACACCTCCCTGCTGACCGTCGGCACCCTGCGGCGGATCGCGCAGGCCGTCGTCCAGGCGCAGGCGGAGGCGACCGCCCGATGACCGACACACCAGACCTGCACGGCCGGGTCGCGTTGGTGACCGGCGCGGCCAAGAGCCTCGGCGCGGACATCGTCCGTCGACTGGCCGCCTGCGGCGCACACGTCATCGTCAACTACTTCCACTCCGTCGACCAGGCCGAACTGCTGCGCACCGAACTGGCCGAAGCCGGCCTCAGCGCGGAGTTCATCCGGGCCTCGGTGGCCAAACGTGGCGAGATCGACCGGATGTTCGACCTGATCCGGCAGCGGCACGGCGGCCTCGACTTCCTGGTCAACAACGCGGCCGGCGGCGCGTTCCTGCCCCTGTTCGACGTCGACGACACCTACTGGCAGCGGGCCTGGTCCACCAACGTCATGGGCGCCTACCACTGCTCCCGCCGGGCCGCCGAGCTGATGGTCGGCCGCCCGGGAGCAGCCATCCTGTGCCTGTCCAGCGTCGGCGCCCACCAGCCGGTCCCCGGCTACGGCCCCGGCGGCGTCACCAAAGCCGCCCTGGAATCCCTCGTCCGGTACCTGGCGCTGGAACTGGCCGACCAGGACATCCGGGTCAACACCGTCCTGCTGGGCTCCGTGGCCAGCGAGATCGTCGTCAACCTCGACGACCCGGCCGCCGCGATCGGCGACTCGCCACGCGCCAGCGACCTGAACCGCCGCACCATCTCCACCCCCGATGCGGCCCGGCTGCTTGTCCACCTCCTGCACCCGGACACCGGGTTCATCACCGGGCAGACCCTCGTCGCCGACGGCGGCATCAGCATCGGCGGCATGCAGGGCCTACGACTGCACAGCAAACTCGCCGCGCAGGTCGGCGTGCCTTCCCGAACCCCCCTGCCGCCGCCCACGACGGCAGCCAACGCTGTCGAACCGGCCCCGGCCGGCACCGAGGCCGCCCCCGAACCGGCCCCCGCGCCCACCGCGACGGTCACCGAACCGCAACCGTCCACCACCGCGGCCCGTACCGGCCCGCAACCGGACCGGACCACCGAAGCCGTCGCCGCACCGCAACCCGCCGCCGCGACACCACGTCCGGTCCGCCACCCGCAGCCGCACCGCCCACAGAGCGGCCCCGAACACGACCCGGACGCCATCGCGGTGGTCGGCCTCGGGGTGGTCCTGCCCGGCACCAACAACCCCGCCGACCTCTACGACCGGCTCCGGGAAGGCGCCCTGCTGGCCAGCGAACCGTCCGCCTTCGACCTGCGGCACTTCTGGTCGGCCAGCGCGACGGACACCGACAGCTTCTACATCCGGGAAGCCGGCTACGTGCAGGGATTCGTCCCCGACCCCGCCTCCGTCGCCGAACCCGACGGAATGCTGGGACACCCCGGCTGGCCACGGACCACCCGGTGGCTGCGCCACTGCACCGTCCAGGCCCTGACCGGAGTGCACCGCCGGCCCGGCGACCGGTGGCTCGCCGCGACCACCGGCATCCACGACCAGACCGGACTCGGCACGCAGGGCATCGTCCTCGGCGACGAGTACCGACGCCTCATCCGCGACGCCATCCAGCGCAGCGGCGACGACGACTGGCTGGCCGAACTCGCCGACCACGCCATCAGCGCCCACTACGGCGGCGACGGCGGCAACCCCCTGGCCTACCTGCCCGCCTCGGTGTCCCGTAACGCGCTGCGCGGCCTGATCCCGCCCGACGCCCAGCACCTGACCCTCGACGCGGCCTGCGCCACCGGACTGTTCTGCCTCGACGCCGCCGTCAAAGCCCTCCGCGAGGGAAGCTGCGACGTGGCGCTCGTCGGCGGCACCTCGGTGATCGAACCGATCGGCTTCACCCTCTTCTGCCGGGCCCAGGGCATCACCGCCAGCGGCCGGATCCGCCCCTTCGACCAGGCGGCCGACGGGACACTGATCGGTGAGGGTGCCGTCATGCTCGCCCTGAAACCGTACGCCCGCGCGGTGGCCGACGGCGACCACGTCCACGGCGTCGTCCTCGGCACCGGACTCGCCGCCGACGGCCGCGGCAAGGGCATCCACGCGCCCGCCACCCGGGGACAGGAACTGGCGATCAGCCGGGCCTGGGCCGACGCCGGCGTCGACGCCGCAGACGTCGACTGGGTGGTGGCCCACGGCACCGGCACCCCCGTCGGCGACGAGGTCGAACTGCGCTCCCTGCTGGCACGACTCGGCGAACGGGACCGGCCGTGCCTGCTGACGTCGAACAAGCAGGTCTTCGGTCACACCGGTGTCCTGGCCGGACTCGTGTCGGTGGCGCACGCGCTGGTCGCCCTCGCCCACCGCACGATCCCCGGCCACACCGTCGTCACCGACCCCCACCCGCTGCTGGGCGACGGCACCCGCCTCACGGTGCCGGTCACCGACGCACCCTGGCCGGTCGACGAAGCCCGCCCACGGATGGTCGGGGTGTCCTCGTTCGGTCTCGGCGGGGCCGACGCCCACGTGGTGCTCGCCGACCGGATACCGACGACCCGACCCGCCCCCCGACCGTCGCTGCCCGACCCCGCCGCCGACGCCGAGGACCTCGTCGTCGTCGGCTGGAACACCCACCTGCCCGGCCTGGACCGCGACCGGGTGCCCGCCTGGCTCGTCGGCGACGGCCCCACCCCGCAACCCAGCTTCGGCAGCCCCTACCCGCTGCCGTCCCCCCTCGACGTGCGGATCCCACCCCGCACGATGCGGCACATGGACCCCGCCCACCTGATGATGCTCCAAGCCCTCGGACCGCTCCTGACCGACCTCGGCGAACCGGGAACCACGCTGCGGCCCGGCACCGCGATCCTGGTCGGGGCGAGCCTGCCGACGACGCACAACGCCCGCGCCGCACTGCGGGTCCACGCGCAGGAGTGCGCCGCCACCTTCGACCTGCTCCCCGACCCCGGGCAGGCCCAGACACTGCGGGAGTACCTCGCCAAGGCCCTCGCCGACGCCGGCGACGTCGTTCCCGACGAACTCAACGAGGACGACTTCACCGGAGCCGTCTCCTGCATCCTGTCCGGCCGGGCCGCCAACTACTACGACTTCCGGGGCTTCGGCACCAGCGTCTACGCCCACCGCGACTCCACCCACTGCGCCCTCGACCTGGCCCTGCGCCAGCTCCGCCACCAGGCCTGCGACCTGGCTCTCGTCGGCGCGGTGAGCCTGCGGCCGATCAGCGGATGGGACGCGCACCTGGACACCCTCGTACCGGCGGGCCGCACGGTCGCCGAAGGCGCCGCCGTCGTCGCCGTCGCCCGCCGCTGCACCGCCCGGGACCACGGCCTGCCCATCCTGGGCACCCTCACCACGACACCCGGGCGCACCGCCGACGACCCGCCCCACACCCTGCCCGCCGCCGCCGGCGCCGACCGCACCTACCTGGCCCTCGACGCCCTGCTGGCGGTGCTGCGGGGCGTCGTCACCGGCACCGGCACCGTCGTGTCACCGGCCGCCCCCGGATCACCCACGATCCGGTTCACCGGACCGACCGGCCCCGACCCCGACGGGGCCGTTCCGGACCTCGCCGAGCAGCCCATCGGCCGCCGGCAGACCCTCCACCTGCGGCCGCTGACCCCACCGGACCCCGACGGGCCCGCGATCCCGGCCGGGAGCATCGTCGTCACCGACACCCCGGACCTCGCCACCGCCGTCACCGGGCCCGACATCGCCATCTGGTCACCGGGACCGGGAGTCGACGCCGCCAGCCACGTACCGCCCGACGCCGCCGCCGACGCCCTGGCCGGCCTACCGTTCGTGCCACGCCACATCCGGATCCTCACCCGACTCGAAACCCCCGCCGACGACACCGACGACACCGAAGCCACCCGCCTGGAGGACCTCCAGGACCTGGCGTTCACCACCATCCAGGCCGCGCTGCCCGCCCTGCGGGCCGGCGGATCACTCGCCGCCGTGCTGCTGGCCGCACTACCGCAGGCAACGACCCACCCCCTCGCCGGCCTGTTCACCGGACTCGTCCGCTCCGTGCGCGCCGAGATCCCGCAGTGCGGCGGAAACGCCCTGATCACCGACACGTCGCACGCCCCGACCGCACTGGCCCAACTGGCCCGGGCCACGACCGCCCGCGTACCGACGCACACCCTCGCCTGCCGCGGACAGACCTGGTACGAACTCACCGTCGCCGACGACGAGCCCGCGCACCGGACCCCGCAACCCGCCCTGCCCCCCGGCGCGGTCGTGGTCGCCTTCGGCGGGGCCCGGGGCATCACCCCCGAACTCCTCGACGCCGTGGCCCGCACCACCGACCGGCCCCACCTGTACGTCATCGGCCGCACCCCGCTACCGGACACCGACGACGAACTGCCGTCCCAGGCCGCGTTCATCGCCGCCGGACGCCGCGACAACCCCGACGCGTCGCTGCGGGACCTCAGGACCGCCTACGAACGTGCCCAGGCCCGCCTGGAGGTACGCCGGACCGTGCACCGGCTCACCGAACTGTGCGGACCCGACCGGGTCCACCACCGCGTCGGCGACGTCCTCGACGCGGACCGGACCACCGCCGTCCTCGACGAGATCATGGACCGGCACGGACGCATCGACCTGCTCGTCAACACCGTCCTCGACCTGCGCTCCCGGGCCCTGCACGCGAAGACCCTGACCGACTTCCGGGCGGTCCGGGCCACCAAGGCCACCGGCTACCGCAACCTCAAACGCGCCCTGGCCGGCCGGCCACCCCGCGTCTGGTGCAACTTCAGCACCCTGGCCACCCTCGCCCCGGCACCCGGAGACGTCGACTACTGCGCCGTCAACGAATACCTGGCCTACGCGAGCGCCTGGGCCGACCGCACCGCACCCGACGGACACCGCGAACTCGCCATCCTCTGGAGCGGCTGGCGGGAGGTCGGCGTCGCCAGCAGCACCGCCATGCAGGAGACCCTGCGCCGCAACCGGATGGACGCCTACATCAGCAGCAGACAGGGCGCCGCCCAGTTCCTCCACGCGGTGACCCGACCCGGCAACGGGGCGGCGGTCTTCTTCATCCGCGACGAGGAACGCGTCCTGCTGGGACAGCGGGGGATCAACACCGACACCACCGGCGGCCCGCTGCCACTGCCCGTACCGGACGCCCCGCCACCCACCCCACCCGACCCGACCCTGGCCACGCCGCTGCTCGACGGCGTCCTGCTGCGCGGCCACCGCTGGGCGGTGTTCACCAAGACCTGGGAACCACACACCCTCGCCGAGCAGGACGGCCGGTGGATGCGCCACCACCGCGTCAACGGGGAGTACGTCCTGCCCGGCACGTTCGCCCTCGAAGCCGCCGCCGGCGCCGCCGTACACCTCTGCCCCGACCTCACCGTCACCGGATTCCGTGACCTGGCCTGCCACACGTCGGTGACCGTCAGGTCCGCCGGCCCACCCCGCACCATCACCGTGGAGGCCCGGCTCACCGACCGGTCCCCGGACCGGGCCGTGGTGGCCGTCCGGATCACCACCAACCGGATCGGCCGCAACGGCAAGGTCCTACGCTTCAACGACCTGCTCTGCGAGGCGACCGTCGTGCTCGCCGACCGGCACCCCGCACTGCCCGCGCCGACCGACCAGACGGCGCACCGCCCCGAACCGGACTTCACGATGCCGGTCTACTCCGCCGACCTGCCGATCACCCTCAGCGGCCCGTTCGCCGGAACCGGCGAGTACGCCCGGGGACCCCACGGCACGAGCGCCACCTTCCGCCTCGACCACCAGGCATGGAGCCCGGCCCTGGCCGGGATGACCGTACCGGCGATCCTGCTGGACGCCATGGTGCACCTGCTGCTCCTACCACCCCACGGCGACCGGCCACCCCTGGTCGGCCCGATGGCCGGCATCGAAACCGTGGACCTCGGCGGGCCCGGCAACGACTGCCAGCTCAGCGCCGCCCACCCGACGATCCGACTGCACTGCCGCTTCGCCGACGGCACGCTGACCGCCGCCACCCCCGACGGCCACGTCCTGGCCCGCGTCACCGGGGTCAGCGCGCACGCCACCGACCACAGCGGAAGGCTGATCCGGCCGCACGCCGACACCCCCCAACCGGCCCTTCCCTGACCGCCGAGGAGACAACGGTGCTGTGGCACGACATCACGATCGCCGGAACCGGCTCCTGGATACCCCCGATCCGACCCGAACACGACCCGTGGGACGGCACCCGGACCGGCCGGCCGTCCATGGCCGCCACCAACGGATTCACCTCCGCAGCGGTCTCGACCGGGCAGACCGCGACCCAGATGGCCGCCCGCGCCGCCCTGCTGGCACTGCACCACGCCAACGTCCCCAGCACCGACGTGAGCCTGCTGGCCCACGCCACCTTCCAGGACGAGGACCACTACACACCCGCGCCCTACCTGCTGCGGGTCCTCGGAGCCACCCGCGGCACCGGCATCGAGGTCGGCGCGGCCAGCGACGGCGGCGCAGCCGCCCTGGTGACCGCCGCCGAACACCTGACCGCCCAACCCACCGCCCCGGCGGCCCTGGTCACCGCCGCCGCCCGCTTCCCACACCAGCGGTGGGCCCACGTCCGCGACATCGGCTACGTCGCCGGCGACGCCGGAGCAGCCGCCGTGCTCACCCGCGGCACCGGCTTCGCCCGACTACTGGCCACCGCCCAGGCCACCGAACCGCAACTGGAGGTGCTGACCCGCGCCGGTGAACACGACGACGCCACCGGCCCCGGACGACGCTTCCTCGCCGAACAGACCGGGCTCCTGCCCCACATCGACACCCTGCGACGCCGCACCCGCCACTGCGTCGACACCGTCCTCGACGAGACCGGCCTGACCGCCGCCGACATCTCCCACGTGGTGGCCATCGCCATCGGCTCGGCCGTGCTCGACCTGGTGCTGTCCGGGCCCCCGCTGCACCGCCGCGCCACCGACACCAACTGGACCTTCGGCCGCCACCTGGGTCATGCCGGCCCGTGCGACGTCCTGCTCGCCCTCGACCGGATGTTCCGCACCGGCGCACTACGGGTCGGCGAACGCGTCCTCGTCGTCAGCTTCGGCCTCGGCTTCCGCTGGACCACCGCCCTGATCGAGATCACCCGCCCGCCGCCCGGCGGGACGACGGCAGACCGGAAAACAAGGTGACCCATGACCGCGACACGCACGACGACCACCGCGTCGGTACCCCTGGCACCCGGCGCACTACCCCTGCTCGGGCACGCGTTGCCCCTGCTGCGGGACCCGCTGGCGTTCATCCGCTCCCTGGCCGGATACCCGACGATGGTGCGGGTCCGGTTGGGCCCGACCACCGCACTGCTCATCTGCGACCCGACCCTGACCCGGCACGTCTTCGTCAACGACCGCACCTTCGACAAGGGCGGCCCGATCTACGACCGGATCCGGGAGGTCATCGGCGACGGCTTGTCCACCTGCCCGTACCCGCTGCACCGGCGACAACGACGGCTGTGCCAACCGTCGTTCCACCCGCGACGCCTGCACGGCTACGCGGCCGTGTTCGGCCGGGCCTCCGACGCCACCGCCGGTTCCTGGCACGACGGTCAGGTGCTCGACGTCACCCGGGAGATGATGACCCTCACCACCCAGGCCACCATGGAGACGATGTTCAGCGGGTCCCTCCCCGCGGAAACCCTCCGCCGGGCCCTGGCCGACACGAACACCGTGGTGAGCGCCTTCTTCCGCCGCATGATGACCCCGGCCCTGCTGCGCCGGCTGCCGACCCCCGCGAAACGACGCTACGACCAGGCCCGCGCCCGGCTGTTCGCCACCATCACCGACATCGTCGCCGCCCGCCGCGCCGACCCCACCGACCACGCCGACCTGCTCTCCGCACTGGTCGCCGCGGTCGACGTGGAAAGCCGCGACCACGAGCAGCGGCTCAGCGACTCCGAACTGGCCGACCAGGCCCTCACCTTTTTCCTCGGCGGCATGGAAACCACCGCCATCACCCTGGCCTGGGCCCTGTACCTGACAGCCACCCACCCGGAGATCCAACGCCGACTCCACGCCGAGACCGACACCGTCCTGGCCGGCGCCCTGCCCGGCCCCGAACACCTGCCCCGACTCGACCTGGCGGCCCGGGTGGTCACCGAGACCCTCCGGCTCTACCCGCCCGCCTGGATGATGACCCGGACCGTCACCGGCGAAGCCGAACTCGACGGGGTACGGCTACGCCGCGGCGACACCCTCGTGCTCAGCCCGTACCTGATCCACCGTCGACCCGACCTGTACGCCGACCCGACCCGGTTCGACCCGGACCGCTGGCTCGACACCTCACCCGACCGGGCCAGCTACGTCCCGTTCGGCGCCGGCGCACGCAAGTGCATCGGGGACCAGTTCGCCCTCACCGAGGCGATCCTCGCCCTCACCGCCGTGACGGCCCGCTGGGAGCTGACCCCGGTCGGCGACGAACCCTTCCGACCCAAGGTGGAAACCAGCCTGAGCTCGCGCGGGCTGCGGCTGCGGCTGCGGCAGCGCCAGGCGACGGAGACCACCGCAACCCACTCGCCACCGGTCGCCACGTCGCAGCCCGTGCCGCCGGCCGTCGGATCGGGCCCCGGCGTCTGCCCGGTCGCCCACTAGGAGAACAACCATGAAACCACTGGTCAAACAACTGCTCCGCGACCACGAGATCCGGCGGCACACCGCCGCGCCGGCCGACCGCCTCCACCCGCCCACCCGTCCCGACCCGAACGGGTGGTTCTGCGTGGCCTTCTCCGACGAGGTCCGTCCCGGGACCATCACCACCCGCCCGTTCATGGGCGGCGAGGTGGTCGTCTACCGGACCCCCCGCGGGCTGCTGCGGGCGGTCAACCCCCGCTGCCCCCACCTCGGGGCACACCTGGGCGTCGGCAGCACCCTCGACGGCGAGGAACTCGTCTGCCCGTTCCACCGGTTCGCCTTCGACCCCTCCGGGGCCTGCGTACGCACCGGCTACGACCTGCCGCCACCCAAGGCGACCCTGAGCCAGTTCCCGGTCTGCGAGGCCAACGGATCGATCTACGTGTGGTGGCACGCCCTCGGCCTCGCCCCGCAGTGGCAGGTCCCGACCTTCGGCATGGACGATCGGCAACCCTACAGCCACAACACCTTCGACATCGCCGGCCACCCGCAGGACGTCATCGAGAACGCCTTCGACTGGGGTCACCTCCCGGCGCTGCACGGACTGCGGGACCTGGTCATCGAGGGGACACCGGTGATGGGGGAGCCGGTCAGCACCGTCACCGCCACCGCCCGGGGCACCGTCATGCGCCAGATCCGCCAGTCCTACACCCTCACCGTGATCGGACTGGCCACCATCGCGGCCCGCACCCGGCTGCCCAACGGGGCCGGCGACCTGTACGTCATGCTGCACGCCACCCCCACCACACCGGGCCGGATCCACCTCCGGATGGGCACCAAACTGGAACTGGCCGGCCTGCCGTTCCTGCCCGAGCGGGCCGCCAAGGCCACGGCGATGCCCGTCGCCCGGCTGCTCGGCGTCATCGCCCAACGGGTGGCCTCGGTCGACACCGGCGCGGACCTGCTGATGTGGCACCACCAGGAGCACGTCGAACAGCCGAAGCTCGCCCGGGGAGACGGCCCCATCGGTCGGTACCGGCAGTGGGCCCGGCAGTTCTACACCGACCCCGGCGTCCCCACCGACGGCACCGCCACCGACGCGTCCGCCGTCAACGGATCACCGGCAGCCAACGGATCACGGTCCGTCAACGGATCGTCGGCAGTCAACGGATCGTCGGTCGAGGGGCGGAAGGCGGACCACTCCGAGGTGTGACCGCGGCCGGCGTGGCCCGCGAACCGGGCCGGGCAACGAAGGGAGACCCTGGTGACGGGGCAGAACGCAACACCGGATGCGGGGCAACGGCTGGCGGTGCTCGGCGCGGGGGTGATGGGAACGGGCATCGCCGCGCTGGCGGTCGGGCACGGCATCGCCGTGTCGATCATCGACGTGGACCGGGGACGGCTGGCCGATGCCACCGCCCGGGTCGACCGGCAGGTCCGCACCGCCCGGCTGATGGGAACCCTGCCCCCGGACGTCCGACCCGGCCCGCTGGACGTCGGACCGTCCCTCACGGACGTCCCGACGGGGCGGACCGGCCTCACCGCCGTGGTCGAGGCGGTCACCGAGGACCCCTACGCCAAGGCGAAGGTGCTCACTGAGGTCTCCGCCCTGGTGACACCCGGCACCCCGGTGGTGTCCAACACCTCCTCCATTCCCATCGACGAACTGGCCCGGTCGGTGGCACGACCCGAGGACCTGGTCGGCAGCCACTTCATGAACCCGCCCTACCTGATCCGGACCGTCGAGGTGATCCGGGGCCCCCGCACCGGCCCGCACACCCTGGACGCCGTACGCCGGCTGCTCGCCGTCCTGGGCCGCGAGCCGGTGGTGGTCGAGGACGCTCCCGGCTTCGTCACCAGCCGCATCCTGCACCCCATGATCAACAATGCGGTCCGGGTGGTGGCCGCCGGCACCGCAAGCGTCGAATCCGTCGACACCCTCCTACAGGGATGTCTGGGACACCCGACGGGTCCGCTGCGCACCGCCGACCTCATCGGCCTGGACAACCTGGTCGACTCCCTGTGGGTGCTGCACGAGCGCACCGGCGACGAGAGTTGCCGCCCCTGCGAGCTGCTGCTGACCAAGGTCCGGGCCGGGCACCTCGGCCGCAAGAGCGGGCGGGGTTTCTACCACTACGAGGGAGACCTGTGATGACTGTGCCATCCGACCAGGAGGTGTCGGACACCGGCGACCGTGTCGACACCGTCACGGCGGAGCTGGTGCGCTTTCTGACGGCGCGCACCGGGCGGGCCTGGCCGCCGGACACGGACCTCTTCGCCACCGGCGGACTGTCGTCCCTGTTCGCGATGGAGCTGGTGGTGCACCTGGAGCAGACGTACGGGGTCTCCGTGCGCGGCACCGACCTGCGGCTGGACAACTTCCGGACCGTACGCCGGATGGTCGCCCTGGTCGACCGGCTCCGCACCGGCGAGCCCGGCGACCACGGTGCCTGACACCATCGCCGCCGCACCCGCCGTCACCCCCGCCGACGCCGCCACGGTCGTCGCCCGCCTGGTCGGCGACCGGGCGGGCGACTGGGACCGGGCGGGCCGGCTACCCGCGGAGGTGGTGCGCGAACTCAACGCCGCCGGCCTGCTCGCCCCCCAGATCCCCACCGGGTACGGCGGACCGGGCTGGAGCAGCCTGGACAGCGGCGAGTTCACCGCCCGGGTCGGCAGCCTGTGCAGCTCCCTGCGCAGCGTCATGACCTCCCAGGGGATGGCGGCGTGGGCCGTCGAACGGTTGGCCGACCGGGCCCAGGCCAGGTCGCTGCTGCCCCGCCTGGCCGCCACGGACACGGCCGCCGTGGCCTTCACCGAACCGCAGGCGGGCAGCGATCTGTCGGCCATGACCACCACCGTCACCGTCACCGGCGACACCCTGCGTCTCGACGGCCACAAGGTGTGGGTGACCGCCGCCGACCACGCCGACCTGCTCCTGACCTTCGCCCGACTGGGTGACCAGGCGGCCGTGGTGGTGGTGCCCCGGGCCACCCCCGGGGTACGCGTACGCCGGCGGGCGGAGCCGCTGGGATGCCGGGCGGCTGGACACGCCGACGTGTGGTTCGACGCGGTGCGGCTGCCCACCAGCAGCCTGCTCGGTGCCGGTGGGCAGTCGATGTCCCTACTGGTGACCACGGCGCTGAGCTACGGCCGGATCTCGGTCGCCTGGGGGTGCGTGGGGATCCTGCGGGCCTGCCTGACGGCGGCCGTCGAACACGCCGGCTCCCGCCACCAGTTCGGCCGTCCGCTGGCCCACCACCAGCTCGTCGCGCGGCACCTGGCCGACCTGTGGTCCGCCGAGCAGGTGGCCACCCGCGTCTGTGAGCACGCCAGCCGCTGCTGGGACACCGGCTCGCCCGACATGGTCACCGCCACCGTCCTGGCCAAGTACGTGAGCGCCAGGCACGCCGCCCGGGCCGCCGCCGACGCGGTCCAGGTCCTGGCGTCGGCCGGTGCCGTCGACGGGCACCCCGTCGCCCGGGCGTACCGCGACGCCAAGCTCATGGAGATCATCGAGGGCAGCACCGAGATGTGCCAGCTGATGCTGGCCGACCACGTGGTCAACCGCCGGTGACCCCGCCGCCGCGCCGAACGCCCCACACCGCTGACGAACGCCAGCCCGAAGGAGCCGACGTGACCCACGAGGTCCCCACGGTGCCACCCGCGACCGTGAAGTGCCTGGTCTGGGATCTGGACGACACCCTCTGGCGAGGTGTCCTGCTCGAAGCCGAGCAGGTCGTGCTCCCCGACCCGATCCGGGCGGTGATCACCGGCCTCGACGCCCGGGGCATCCTCCAGTCGGTGTGCAGCCGCAACGACCACGAGCCGGCCTGGGCCCGACTGCGCGCGCTCGGCGTCGCCGAGTACTTCGTCGCACCGCAGATCGGGTGGGGACGCAAGTCCGACGCCGTCCGCCGGATCGCCGACCGGCTCGGCTTCGCGCTCGGCACCATCGCCTTCATCGACGACCAACCGGCCGAACGGGCCGAGGTCGCCTTCCACCTGCCGCAGGTACGCTGCTACGACGCCCGCGTGGCCACCACCCTGTTGGACCGCCCCGAGTTCACCCCGACGTCGGTCACCGCGGACGCCCGGCGACGCCGGCAGATGTACCAGGCCGGTCAGCGGCGGGCCGACGAGCAGGCCCGGTTCACCGGCCCGGCCGAGGACTTCCTCCGCTCACTGGAACTGGTGATGCACATCCGGCGGGCCGACGCCGCGACCCTGGCGCGCGTCGAGGAGTTGACCCTGCGGACCAGCCAGATGAACGCGACCGGCGTGCACTACCCGGACCGGGTGCTGCGGACCCTGATGGCCGACCCCCGGTACGAGGTCCTGGTCACGACCCTGACCGACCGGTTCGGGCCGCACGGCGCGGTCGGTGTGCTGGTCCTGGAGAAACACCCGGGAGTGTGGCACCTGCGGCTGCTGGCCACCTCCTGCCGGGTGGTGTCCTTCGGCACCGGCACCGTCCTGCTGACCTGGCTGGTGGACCAGGCCGCCCGCGCCGGCGCGCACCTGATCGCCGACTTCCGGCCCAACGACCGCAACCGGATGATGGAGATCGCCTACCGGTTCGCCGGCTTCGACGAGGAACCCTGCGCGTGCCGGGACCACATCGCCGTCGACGCCGACCGCGCCGTCCAGCGACTGCACCTGGTGGCCCGTCGGCAACCCGCGCCGTCGACGTTCCACCTGACCGCCCCCGACCTGACCGCCCCCGACCTGACCGGCCCCGGGTACGTCGGCGCGGGTTGACCGCCCACATCCGGCCCGCACCGGTGCGACGGCGGTGGGGGAGTCAGTCGGACCGCCTGCGGGCCAACGTGATGCCGTCGGCCATGGGAAGCAGACACACGTCCACCCGTCGGTCGTCCCGGATCATGGCGTTGACCCGCCGCACCCCGGCGGTGTCCGGATCACCGGCGTCCGGGTCGACCACCCGACCGAAGAACAGCGTGTTGTCCACCACCACCAGCCCGCCGGGGCGTACGAGTTGCACAGCCAATTCGTAGTACTGCGGGTAATTTGCTTTGTCGGCGTCGACGAAAACGAGGTCGAAACTGCTGCCGGTGCCTTCGTCGAGCAATTTATCCAGGGTTTCGATCGCCGGCCCGATGCGTACCTCGATACGGTCGGCGACTCCCGCCCGGTGCCAGTACCCGGCGCCGATCTCCGGCCACCGTGCGCTGATGTCGCAGGTCACCAGCCGGCCGTGCGGCGGCAGGGCGCGGGCCATGCACAGGGTGCTGTAACCGGTGAAGGTGCCCACCTCCAGCACCCTCGTGGCCCCGACCAGGGACACCAGCAGCGCGAGCAGTTGCCCCTCCTCGGCCATCACCTGCAGGGACCGCCCGCCGGGTAATTCACCGGTGTGCGTGCGTAGCGCCCGGAGGACGTCGTCCTCCCTGAGCGAGAATTCCCGGACATAGGCCAGAAGCTTCGGGTCGACCCCGATCTGATCAGCCACGAAGGCAATTCTATAGAGAATTCGTTGTCGTGCTCAAGGCGTGGCGTAAACCATTTCGTGGCCGTGCACGTACCCGGGCGGAGTCCACGGGTGGTTACTCCCGATCTTCGCGGCTCTTCACGAGGACGCCATCCCGCCGTCATCTACATCGACGATAATGATTGCAGTTGCTGTCGATGGTGACCTGGAGGCACGGCATGGCACGACCGACCACGAAGACGCCCGGAACCGCGCGACCCCGGGTACGTGCCGTGACGCTGGCACTCGCCACGCTCGTCGGCGCGGCCCTCTCGACCACCGGTGCGCCGGCGGCCTCGGCGACGCCGCCGGGGATCCCCTCGAAGGCGACGGCGCAGTCGCAGCTCAACGCCCTCACCGTCGCCGCCGAGGGCTCCACCAGCGGCTACTCCCGGGACCTGTTCCCCCACTGGATCACCGTCAGCGGTAGCTGCGACACCCGTGAGCAGGTCCTCAAACGCGACGGCACGTCGGTCGTGGTCAACTCCTCCTGCCAGGCCACGTCGGGGCGCTGGTACAGCCCGTACGACGGGGCGACCTGGACCGCCGCGTCGGATCTCGACATCGACCACGTGGTCCCCCTGGCCGAGGCATGGCGCTCCGGGGCGAGTTCCTGGACGACCAGCCGCCGGCAGAGCTTCGCCAACGACCTGTCCGGCCCGCAGTTGATCGCGGTGACCGACAACGTCAACCAGTCCAAGAGCGACCAGGACCCGTCGACGTGGCAGCCGCCGCTGTCGTCGTACCGGTGCACCTACGGCAAGATGTGGATCACCGTGAAGCACACCTGGGGCCTACGACTGCAGTCATCGGAGAAGTCCGCCCTACAGAGCATGCTCAACACCTGCTCCTCCTGATCCGCGGGCGACCGACACCTGCCTGACGGGGCTGGCGTACGGGCACCTGCCGGAGCACGACACGACCTGCTGGCAGCGGTGTCGACCTACCCCGGAACTGACCCGAGCGATCTGGCCGGTGCCCGCCGACGCCGCCCGGGGAGCACCGGTCCGCCGACGCGACGACCGCTCACCGACCGGGCGGCTGACCCGTGGTGCCCGCGGCCTCCGGCCCGGCGGCGTCCCGCGCCGGCCCGACCGTGGCCGCGGCGTCCGGGCTCGTGGCGGTCTGCAACTGGTACGACCGGTAGGTCAGCCAGAGCGCGACCAACCCGGCCACGGCCGCCGCCACACTGGCGATCTGGTCGGCCAGGTCCGGGCCGAGCGCCAATACCCCGACGACGATGACCAGGACCGCCAACCCGCCGAGCGCCACCGTGCGGACCTGCTGCTTGGCCAGGTGCGCCGTCCAACGGCGCGGGATCACCCTGATCACCAGCTCCGCCAGGATGATGCCGGCCATCACCAGGATCGGCACCTGCCACGGCTCGACCTTCACGGACCCTCCTCCACCCGGTCTGCGGTCACGCGAGCGCCGCCTTCATGGCGGCGATGAACTCCGAGGTCAGGTCGGACTCACCGCGCAGCATCCGGGCGGTGTGGTCGACGAACACCTCGGCGAACGTGCGGTATCCCGGGTGCATCGGCCGGGGCCGGGCATTCTCCACCGCACCGCGTAGTGCCTCCAGATGCGGGATGACCGCCTGGAGGTTCCTGTCGTTGTACGCCTCGGCCAGGGTCGGGGCGAAGCCGTGCCCGGCGAGGACCTTCTGGGCCGCCGTGCCGGTCATGAAGTCGATGAACCGCCGAGCCTGCTCGGGGTGGGGGCACGTGCGCGCCAGGGCGAGGCTCTGGCCGCCGAGCACCCCGGACTTCAGCGGGTACACCTTGATTCTTCCGGTCAACAGGTCAGGGTCCTTACGCTGTTGGAGTTCGCGGTACTTGACCGGCCAGTTGCGCATGAACGTCGGCTTGTCCGCGACGAACGTCTCCAGGCTCGCGTTCTCGTCGCTGGAGAGCCGGACCTTCCCGGCCCCGATGGCCGCCCGCAACGGTTGCAGCGCCCGCTGCCAGGGTTTCAGCTCGAACAGGAGCTCACCTGTCGAGCTGAGCAGGTCAGGGTTCACCGACAGGGCGTGCTCCAGGATGTTGACCAGGAAACCCTCGTTGTAGTTCGACGAGTTGGGGCGCAGTTGCCCGACGAACGAGTCCTTGCCGGCGACGGTGTCGAGCACGACCGACAAGTTCACCTCGTCGGGCTGGTCGGCCCCGGGGTTGCGCCAGAACAGCATGCCGACGTCGGTGTTGAGCGGCGCGGCCCAGTAGCTGTTCGGGGTGTCGTCGACCTGGTGGAGATTCCGTACCGACGCCAGGAAGTTCGGGTCGGTCAACCTGATCGGGGTTATCAGCTTCTGCGCGGCGAACTCGGGGATGTCGACGACGTCGAGGTTGAGGATGTCGGCACTGCCGTTCCGGGCCGCCGTCAACAGCCTCGTGCGCTCGTCGCCGGAACCGCCCTCGACCTCGTCGGTGAACCGGGCGGGGGTGTCGGGGTTGGCCTGGTTCCACATGTCCAGCAGCAGCTTCCGTGCCCCGGTGGGGTCGGCGCCGGTGGCGAGCCGAAGCTCGACCGGTGGCGGGCGATGTCCGCCCGGCAGCAGGTAGACCGCCGCGGCGCTCACTGCGCCACAGGTCAGCACCCCGCTGAGGAAGGAGCGCCGCGAATACTGCTCGGGCATGGTGCGGACTCCTTCGATCCAGGCCGGTCACACGTACGCAACGAGTCATTCATCACATTACGCTTTGGTGCTGGTGAATGCCCTGCCAGCCGGGAGCGGTCGGCTCAGATCGTGCTGTCGGAAACCGGATTCAGCGCTGCCCGGCTTCGCTGCTCCCAGGTGTCGACGCAATTATCGACACTGGGATATGCGGACGAGGCGGCGACGTCACACCACTGTCGACCGGCCGCCTGCTGTCCGGTGCCGCGCGGTGGTGCTGCCCGGACGTCGGCCGCGGCCGGTCGAGGATGCACGGGTGTCGCGCTGCATGCCCTATATCCCCTCCGAGCCGACACGTCGACCGTTCGCGCCGCATACGGTGCCAGTGCTGACTATCCCTCATCAATCGACAGGGGCCCTGACCTGCCCACTTTTGCCCGTGATCGGACTACACAATCAACTGTCCTATAGCTGACACCCCCGGTGGGGCCACAAACCGTTTCTGCCGGTAGAAGGCCCGATCACCGTGGGTGATCCAGCCGGGGGGTGCGCTGTTCACCCCGCCATCTACTTCGGTTGATGGATCTCGCCTATCTTGCGACCAGAAGTTGCGTCCGAGGAGGCAGCATGTCGGGACCGCTCGACCGCCGCACCATCCGATCGAGGGTCTGGGCAGGTGCCCGGCTGCGTTCCACCGCGACGCTCGCCACCCTCGTCCTGCTGCTGGCCTTCGCCGTCGGGGCGGACCTGCCGGACATGGTCCCGGCCTCGGTCTCCTGCGACTCCATCGGCTACGCCTACGACGCCGCCGGACAACTGGCCGGGGTGCAGGACCAGGGCGGCCGGACCGCCCGCTACCGGTACGACCCCACCGGCAACACCACCTCGGTCAGCAACGACGGCACCCCCGCCCTGGCCCTGCTGTCGGTGGTGCCGGCCCGCGCCGCCGTCGGCACCGAGGTGACCCTGGAGGGCGGCTGCTTCTCCACCGTGGCGACCGAGAACACCGTCGCGTTCAACGGCGTCCCC
Organism: Micromonospora wenchangensis; assembly: GCF_002210435.1. Lineage (GTDB taxonomy): Bacteria > Actinomycetota > Actinomycetes > Mycobacteriales > Micromonosporaceae > Micromonospora > Micromonospora wenchangensis. The sequence goes on along the minus strand of NZ_MZMV01000028.1, from coordinate 49,493 downwards.
GCCACCGTCACCACAGCCACCGGCCGGCGTCTGGTCGCACGGGTCCCCGCCGCAGCGACCACCGGCCTGGTCACCGTCACCGTCGGCGGGGTCACCGCGACCAGCCCACAGTCCTTCGTGGTCACCGGACCCGACGAGTCCGCGCCCACCGTCACCGCCGTGACGCCCTCCGTCGTGACACCCGGCAGCACCGTCACCGTCGCCGGCACCGGCTTCGCCGCCCAGACCGCCGACAACGCCGTCACCCTCAACCGCACCCGCGCCTTCACCTCGACCGTCGCCGCAGGCAACCTGACCGTCGAGGTCCCCACCGGCGTCGCCTCCGGCCGCGTCGGCGTCCGCACCGCCCACGGCAGCGGGCAGAGCGCCGCCGACGTGTTCGTCGTGCCCGCCCCCTACACCGTGGCCGACGTGGCGCACACCGCCCGGGTCGCGCTCGGCGTCACCGCCTCCGTGCCGATCCCCAGCGCGGGCGACATCGCGCTGGTCGTGTTCGACCTGACCGAAGGACAACGGGCGAGCGTGCAACTCGCCGACGGCACCTTCGGCTCCTGCGGCATCTCCACCGCCAAACTCCTCGACCCGTTCGGGCGTACCGCGACGTCGGCCGGGTGCGTCGGGGCCACCGGCTTCATCGACACGGTCACGGCTCATACGGCGGGCACGTACACGCTGCTGCTCGCGGCGGCGAGCACGGCCACCGGCTCGATCTCCGCGACCGTACGGGACGTGCCGGCCGACGCCACGGCCGACACCACGGCCGGCGGCGACGCGGTCACCGTCACCACCACCGTGCCCGGGCAGAACGCCGCCGTGACCTTCGCCGGCAGCACCGGACAGCGGGTCTCGGTCAAACTCGGCGGTGGCACCTACGGCACCTACAACGCCGCCGTGACGCTGCGCAAGCCGGGCGGCGGCACGGTCGTCTCCAACGGCTCCTGCGGCACCGCCTGTTTCCTCGACACCACAGTGCTGCCGACCCAGGGCACGTACACCCTCGTCGTCGACCCGCAGGCCGCCACCACCGGGGCGATCACCGTCCAGGTGTACGACGTGCCGGCCGACGCCACGGCGGCCACCACACCCGGCGGCCCGCAGGTCACGGCGACCACGACGGTGCCCGGCCAGAACAGCGTCATCTCGTTCCCCGGCACCGCCGGCCAGCGGGTCCTCGTCCAACTCACCGGCGGAACGTACGGCACCTACAACGCATCGGCGGTGGTGCGCAAACCGGACGGCACCAACCTGACCGGCAGCGGATACTGCGGCCAGTCGTGCCTCTTCGAGACCACGGTGCTACCCGTCGACGGCACCTACACCATCCTGGTCAACCCCGACACCAGCTACGTCGGCGCGGTCACCGTGCAGGTCCACGACGTCCCGGCCGACACGACGGCGACCGCCACCCCCGGGGCCGGCGCGGTCACCGTGAGCACCACCGTCGGGCAGAACGCCGTGGTCGCGTTCGCCGGCACCGCCGGGCAGCGGGTGTCGGTGCAGTTCACCGGTGGCACGTACGGCACGTACAACGCGTCGGCGGTGGTGCGTAAGCCGGACGGGTCGACGTTGACCGGCAGCGCGTACTGCGGCGGGTCGTGTTTCTTCGACACGGTGACCCTCCCGGTCGACGGCACCTACACCATCCTGCTCAACCCCGACGGGGTCACCGTCGGCCAAGCCGCGGTGCAGATCCACCCGGTGCCGGCGGACGCCACGGCGACCGCCAGCCCGGGCGGCGCCCCGGTCACCGTCACCACCACCGTCCCGGGGCAGAACGCCGTGGTCGCGTTCGCCGGCACCGCCGGGCAGCGGGTGTCGGTGCAGTTCACCGGTGGCACGTACGGCACGTACAACGCGTCGGCGGTGGTGCGTAAGCCGGACGGGTCGACGTTGACCGGCAGCGCGTACTGCGGCGGGTCGTGTTTCTTCGACACGGTGACCCTCCCGGTCGACGGCACCTACACCATCCTGCTCAACCCGGACACCACCTACCTCGGCCAGGCCACCGTCCAGGTGCACAACGTGCCGGCCGACGCCTCGGCGACCACCAGCCCCGGTGGGGCGGCCGTGTCGGTGACCACCACCGTCCCGGGCCAGAACGCGGCAATCGCCTTCCCCGGCACGGCCGGGCAGGTCGTCTCGGTCACCCTCAGCGGCGGCACCTTCGGCACCTACGACGCCGGCGTGACCCTGCGCGCGCCGGACGGCTCCACCGTGGTCAGCGAGAACTACTGCGGCACCAGCTGCTCGTTCAACGCGGTCACCCTCCCGACCAGCGGCACCTACACCGTGCTGGTCAACCCGACCGGCACCACCCTCGGCGCGATCACCGCCCGCGTCTACGACCTGCCCAACGACGCGGTCGCCAACACCACCCCCGGTGGGGCGGCGGTGTCGGTGACCACCACCGTGCCGGGGCAGAACGCGGTCGTGTCGTTCCCGGCGGGCGCGGGGCAGCGGGTGGCGGTGCAGTTGTCCGGTGGGACGTTCGGCTCGTCCGAGGCGGCGGTGACGCTGCGTCGCCCTGACGGCAGCACCGTCGTGTCGAACACCTCCTGCGGCACGTCGTGCTTCCTCGACACCGCCGCGCTGCCGGTGGCCGGCACGTACACCGTGCTGGTCGACCCGAAGGGCACGGTCGTCGGCGCCATCACCGTCAAGGTGCACGCCGTGCCCGCCGACACCACCGCGAGCACCACCCCCGGTGGGGCGGCGGTGTCGGTGACCACCACCGTGCCGGGGCAGAACGCGGTCGTGTCGTTCCCGGCGGGCGCGGGGCAGCGGGTGGCGGTGCAGTTGTCCGGTGGGACGTTCGGCTCGTCCGAGGCGGCGGTGACGCTGCGGCGTCCCGACGGCGGCACCGTCGTGTCGAACACCTCCTGCGGCACGTCGTGCTTCCTGGACACCACCACCCTGCCGGTCGACGGCACCTACACCCTGCTGGTCGACCCGAGGACGACCGCCGTCGGGACGCTCACCGCCCGGGTGTACGCCGTGCCCGCCGACACCACCGCGAGCACCACCCCCGGTGGGGCGGCGGTGTCGGTGACCACCACCGTGCCGGGCCAGAACGCCGTCGTGTCGTTCCCCGGCACCGCCGGGCAGGTCGTCACCGTCAGCCTCACCGCCGGCGCGTTCGGCGGCGGCAGCGTCACCGCGACGCTGCGCGCACCCAACGGCAGCACCGTCAACTCCTCCTCCTGCACCACGAGCTGCTCGTTCAGCTCGGTGCCGCTGACCACCACCGGCACCTGGACGGTGCTGGTCGACCCGGCGGCGGCGGCCGTCGGCGGCCTCACCACGCAGGTGTTCGACGTGCCCGTCGACGCCACCGTCAGCACCACCCCCGGGGGCGACCCGGTCACCGTCACCACCGTCAGCCCCGGCCAGAACGCCGTGGTGACGTTCCCCGGCACCGCCGGACAGCGGATCCTGGTGCAGGGCACCGGCGGTACGTACGGCACCTACAACGCGACGGCGATCATCCGCAAGCCGGACGGGTCGAACCTGACCGGCAGCACGTACTGCGGGGCGACGTGCCTGTTCGACACGACGGTGCTCCCGGTCACCGGCACGTACAGCATCCTGATCGACCCGGCATCCACCTACACCGGCGCGCTCACCGTACGGGTCCACGACGTGCCGGCCGACGTCACCGCCGACACGGCCCCCGGCGGAGCCGGCGTCACCCTCACCACCACCGCCCCCGGCCAGAACGCGGTGCTGTCCTTCACCGGCGCGGCGGGTCAGCGGATCGTGGTGCAGGGCAGCGGCGGTACGTACGGCACCTACAACGCGACGGCGATCATCCGTAAGCCGGACGGGTCGAACCTGACCGGCAGCACGTACTGCGGGGCGTCGTGCTTCTTCGACACCACCACCCTGCCGGTGGCCGGCACGTACAGCATCCTGCTCAACCCGGACGCCCTGTACACCGGCGCGGTGACCCTCCGGGTCCACGACGTACCGACGGACACGACGGTCGGTGCCACCGTCGGCGGCCCGGCCGTGGCGGTGACCACCAGCGCGCCGGGGCAGAACGCGGTGCTGTCCTTCACCGGCGCGGCGGGTCAGCGGATCGTGGTGCAGGGCAGCGGCGGTACGTACGGCACCTACAACGCGACGGCGATCGTGCGCAAGCCGGACGGGTCGAACCTGACCGGCAGCGCGTACTGCGGGGCGACGTGCTTCTTCGACGTCACCACCCTGCCGGTGGCCGGCACGTACAGCATCCTGCTCAACCCCGACACCATGTACACCGGCACGGTCTCCCTGCGGATCTACGACGTCCCCGCCGACGCGGCCGCCGGCACGACCCCGGGCGGCAGCGCGGTCACCCTCACCACCGCAGGCCCCGGCCAGAACGCGGTGCTGTCGTTCCCCGGCACCGCCGGGCAGCGCATCGCGGTACAGGGCAGCGCCGGCAGCTACGGCACCTACAACGCCACGGCGGTCATCCGCAAACCGGACGGCACGACCCTCGGCAGCAGCGCGTACTGCGGGGCGACGTGCTTCTTCGACGTCACCACCCTGCCGGTGGCCGGCACGTACAGCATCCTGCTCAACCCCGACGCCATGTACACCGGCGCGGTCATCCTCCAGGTCTACGACGTCCCGGCCGACGCCACCGCAGCCGTCACCCCCGGCGGTGCGGCAGCCACCCTGACCACCACCGTGCCCGGCCAGAACGCCACCCTCACCTTCCCCGGCAGCGCCGGCCAGGTGGTCACCGTGGCGATGACCGCCGGCACCTACAGCCGCTACAACGCCACGGCCGTCATCCGCAAACCGGACGGCACGAACCTCGGCAGTAGCGTGTACTGCGGCGACACCTGCACCCTCAGCGCCGTCACCCTGCCGGTGGCCGGCACGTACACCGTCCTGGTCGACCCGTCGGCGGGCACCGTCGGCACCATCACCGGCGAGGTGCGGCTGCCGACCGCAGTCGCACCCGCGAGAAAGACGCAGACGCCGGCCCGGCCCGCCGGCGACCCCACCGAGGCATGGACCCCGGACCGGTTCAACCTCGCCGGCGAGGACTGGTCGAGCCACCGCACCGGCGCCTACGGGCATCTCCAGCCGGCACTGCGGGCCGACCGGGGCGTCACCGCCCTCGCCGGGCAGGCCCTGCTGCTCAACGGCCAGCCGCTCGCCGACGTCACCCTCACGGTGGGCCGGCGCAGCACCCGCACCGACGCCACCGGCCGGTTCCTGCTCACCGGACTCACCGCCGGCCACCACGTCCTGGTCATCGACGGGAAGACGGCGAGCCGCCCCGGCCGGGCGTTCGGCCGCTTCGAAACCGGGGTGGACCTGCGGGCGGGGGAGACCACCGAGCTGGGTTACCCGATCTGGATGACCCGCCTCGACACCGCCAACAGCGTCCGCTTCCCCTCACCCACCCGCAAGCAGACCGTCATCACCACCCCGGCCATCCCCGGTTTCGAGGTGCGGCTGCCCCAGGGCTCGGTGATCCGCGACCGGGCCGGCAAGCGGGTCACCGAACTGTCCATCACCGCCCTGCCCGTCGACCAGCCGCCGTTCCCACTCCCGGCCGGGGTACGCACCCCCGTCTACTTCACCGTGCAGCCGGGCGGCGCGGTCATCCTGCCCGAGGGCGCCCAGATCATCTACCCGAACACCCAGGGCCTCGCCCCCGGCAGCCGGCTCGACTTCTGGGACTACGACCCGGGCCGCCGGCCCTGCGTCAAGACGCCGGTGAAGTCGTACCCGAAGAAGCCCACCGGCACGGCGAAGACCCCCGCCGTCTGCGCGGTCACCGGCGCGCAGGCCGGCTGGTACATCTACGGCCACGGCACCGTCACACCCGACGGCCGGCAGATCATGCCCGACCCCGACGTGCGGGTCTGGGAGTTCACCGGGGCGATGTTCAACGGCAGCGGCAAACGCCCCGCCGGCACCGGCCCCTGCGAGGACGGCGACGACGGCGGCGACCCGGTCGACCTGGCCAGCGGCCTGTTCGTCGACGAACACACCGACCTGACCGTCAATGACGTGCTGCCCATCTCGATCACCCGCACCTACCGGCAGAACGACACCCAGAACCGCGAGTTCGGCATCGGCGCGAACTTCACCTACGGCATCTTCATCAACTCCAAGCAGGAGTACGTCGAGGCCGACCTGATCCTCCCGGACAGCGGCAAGGTCCACCTCGTGCGGACCAGCCCCGGCACCGGCTGGGTCGACGCGGTGTTCACCGCCGTCGACACCACCGGACCGTTCCGCGACGCGGTGATGAGCTGGAACGGCGACGGCTGGGACCTCGTCCGCACCGACGGCATGGTCTACGTCTTCGGGGAGAACACGCCACTACAGTCCATCCGGGACCGCCACGGCAACCAGATCACCCTCACCCGCGCAAGCGGCGGACAGGCCGGCGACATCACCCAGATCACCTCACCCAACGGCCGCTGGATCAAACTCAGCTACACCGCCGGCCGGGTCACCCGGGCCCAGGACAACGCCGGCCGGGCCGTGCAGTACGGCTACGACTCCGCCGGCCGGCTCACCACCGTCACCTCACCCGGCGGCCGGACCACCACCTACACCTACGACACCGCGCACCGGATGACCACGGTCACCGACGCCCGGGGCATCACCTACCTCACCAACAGCTACGACTCCGCCGGCCGCGTCGCCAGCCAGACCATGCCCGGCGGCGTCACCTACGGCTTCACCTACACCACCGACTCCGCCGGCAAGGTGGTGAAGACGGCGGTCACCGAACCCGACGGCAGCATCCGCGAGACCCGCTTCGACACCGCCGGCCGGGTGACCACCGAGACCACCGCCGCCGGCACCGCCCACGCCCGCACCTCGACCACCACCCGCGACCCCGCAACCCACCTGCCGACCGCGTTGGTCGACCCGTACGGCCGCCGCACCACCCTCGGATACGGATCGAACGGGCAACTCACCGGACTCACCACGCTCGCCGGCACCGCCGCCGCGCAGTCCGCCACCCTCACCGCCGGCGGGCCGTACCGGCAGCTCACCTCGGTCACCGACGACCAGGGCCGGACCACCCGGATGCAGTACGACGACCGGGGCGACCTCACCGCCGCCACCGACGCCGCCGGCCGCACCCGGCACTACACCTACAACACCGCCGGCCAGGTCACCGCGTTCACCGACCCCCTCGGCAACACCACCCGCTACACCTACGAACACGGCGACCTCGTCGCGGTGACCGACCCGCTGGGCCGGACCACCCGCAGCTTCGTCGACGCCGTCGGCCGCCCGGTCGCGGTCACCGACGCCAACGGCGTCCTGGAGCAGGTCCGCTACGACCCGGACAACCAGGTCGTCACCAGCACCGACGGCCTCGGCCGGGCCACCACCTTCAGCTACGACGGCAACGGCAACCTGACCACGGTCACCGACGCCCGCGGCAACAGCACAAGCATCGCCTACGACAGCTCCGACCGCCCCGTCACCGTCACCGACCCCCGCGGCAAGCAGGCCCACCAGACCTACGACGTGCTCGGCCGGGTCGTCTCGGCCACCGACCGACGCGGCAAGACCACCGTCACCGGTTACGACGTCCTCGGCCGCACCACCTTCATCGGATACGGCGCCACCGCCGGCCCGACCTACGAGAGCACCAGACAGTTCAGCTACGACACCCTCGACCGGCTCACCACCATCACCGACTCCACCGGTGGCCCGCTCACCCTCGGCTGGAACGACCTCGACCAGGTCGTCAGCGTCACCGGCCCGACCGGCACCGTCGGCTACAGCTACGACGCGGCCGGCCGACGCTCCGCCATGACCGTGCCCGGCCAACCCGCCGTCTCCTACAGCTACGACCCGACCGGACTGATCGAGCAGATCACCCAGGGCGGCACCACCGCCACCTGGCACCGCGACGCCGCCGGCCGCACCACCCGCGTCGACCAGGCCGGCGTCACCGCCCGCTACGCCTACGACGCCGCCTCCCAACTCACCCGGCTGTCCTACGAGACCACCGGTGGAGTTCCGATCGGCGATCTGCGCTACGGCTACGACGGCACCGGTCGGGTGGCGGACCTGACCGGCAGCCTCGCCCAGGTCACCGTCCCCGCCACCGGACCGACCGCCAGCTACGACGCGGCGAACCGGCTGACCGGCCGCGGCGCGCAGACGTTCAGCTACGACGACGAGGGCAACCTGACCGGCGACGGCGTACGCGGCTACACCTGGAACGCCCGGGGTGAGCTGACCGGGGTGACCGGGCCGGGCCTGACCACCGCCTACGGCTACGACGCCGCCGGCCGGCTGGCCAACCGGACCGCCGCCGGAGCCACCACCACCTTCGGCTACGACGGCCCGAACCTGGTCCGGGAACAGACCGGCACGGCGGTCGCCGACCGGCTCACCGCCGGACTGGACCAGACCCTGACCCGCACCGACGCCGCCGGCACCCGGGTGCCGGCCACCGACCCGCTGGGCAGCGTGCTCGGCCTGGCCGACTCCGCCGGCACGCTGACCACCCGCTACACCTACGACCCGTTCGGCGCGGTCACCACCAGCGGCGCGACCAGCGGCAACACCCAGGGGTTCACCGGCCGGGAACGCGACGCCGACACCGGACTGACCTACCACCGGGCCCGCTGGTACAGCCCGGAGACGGGCCGGTTCCTCAGCCAGGACCCGGCCGGGTTCGGCGGCGGCAGCACCAACCTCTACACCTACGCCCTCAACGACCCGGTCAACCTCTCCGACCCCAACGGCGACTGCCCGATCTGCGTGCCGATCCTGATCGGGGCGCTGATCGGCGGTGCCTCCTCGGTCGGCATCGGCGCGGGCCTGGCCGCGCTGACCGGCCGCAAGTACAGCATGGGCGACGCCCTGAAGGACTTCGCCATCGGCGGCGCACTGGGGGCACTCACCGGCGGCCTCGGCGCGTACCTCAAGGCCGGCAGTTCGGTGTGGAAGCTCAACCAGTTCGAACGCGGCCTGGCCATCGAGGCCAAACTCGGCGGCAACCTGCCCCGCAGCTTCCCGACCATCGACCGGTTCGCCAACGGCACCGCCACCAGCATCAAGAGCGTCGACCTCACCGCGAAGAGCTACCAGAGCGCCAGCCAGCTCACCAGCCGCCTCCAGGGCTACGTCGACAAGGCCGCCGGCTTCGCCAAGAGCAACCCCGTCACCTGGGACGGCGTCACCATCAGACCCGGTCAGGTCGCCGCCCGGGAGTTGGAGATCGCCGTCCAACGCGGCGCGGCCACCAGCGCCCAGCAGAACGCGCTCAACCAGATCGTCCAGTACGGTGCCCAGAAGGGGGTGACCGTGCGGATCATCCCGATCAGATAGACCACCGGGGACGTCCCACGGGCAGCCTGGGGCGTCCCCCTCTCCACCGAGGACACCGATGACCAGACTCGCCGGACTCGACCTGCGCAGAGGTCGGTACGTCGCGCACTCCTCCTCGCTGACCGTCGACGGCATGTGGATCGCCAACGGCACCTTCCTGCTTCTCGACGAGCCGACCGACGACCGGGAGCTGGGTGCGGCGGTGTCCCGCATGCTCGACGCCTCGCGCACCGGGGTGCCCACCCCCGACCTGCGGAACGGGCCGTCCCCCTTCGCACCCGTCCTCGACGCCCTCGGCCTACGCACCTACGCCACCTACGCCAAGGGCACCCGGCACGTCGACGTCGAGCGGGACGCCGACGTGGTGCTGGTCAGCCCCACCCGCAACGGCGGGGCCCGGGAGGGCTTCGTCGAGCTCACCGAACACACGGTGCGGCTCACCACCCCCGGTGACGAGGAACTCGGCGAGGCGGTACGCGCCGCGCTCGACCGGTCGAGCTGAGGCATGAACGACCAGCCCCGACTCAGCCGCCGCACCATGCTGGCCGGCGGCGCGCTGGCCATGGCGGCCTCAGCCCTCGCCGCCTGCTCGGCCGACGCGCGCACCCCGGCCCGCCCGGCCGCCCCCGACCCGGCGGCAGGGCTGCCCGACATCCAGTTCGACGTGGCCCGGTTCAGCGCACCCGAGCAGTCCTCGCCCACCGGCGGCCCGTTCGTCATGCCACCCGTACACACCGTCTACCTGACCGCCGCACTGTCGCGGACCCCCGGCGGCGACGACCAACGGGAGTTGACCCGGGTGCTCGCCGCCCTGGAGTCGCGCTACCCGTTCGGCGCGGCGGACCTGATGACCTTCGTCTCCTACGGCCTGCCCTACTTCCGCCGCCTACCCGGCGGTCTCACCGGCGACCTGGTCGGCGCGCACCTGCCCCGCCTGCTCGCCGACCCGGCCCGCTCGGTGCTGGAGGAGGCGGTGCCCGCGCCGACCGACGTCCACCCGGACAACCCGGGGGTGACCAAGAAACGGTTCACCGTGCCGGTCCGGATCGAGGCGAACGACCTGCTGTTCACCTTCCGCAGCGACCGGGCGGCGGTGATCCAGGACGTGCTGGCCTGGTTCGACGGCAACGGCACGCTCGCCGGCCGGCCGACACCCCCACCAGCCTTCGCCGGACTGCTCACGATCACCTCCAGCCGGCACATGTTCACCCAGGTCGGCCTACCCCGCTCGGTGGCCGAACAGAACCAACTGCCGTACGCCCGGTTCATCCAACCCGACTCGCCGATGTGGATGGGCTTCTCCGACCAGCAGGTCAACGCCTCCGGGCCCCCGGAGATCTGCACCTTCGCCGGCCACCCCTCGGCCCGGCTGAGCACCGCCCGCCCCGGCGACTACCTCGACAACGGCAGCATCCAGCACCTGTCGCACGTCATCCTCGACATGCTCCAGTTCTACGACATGGCCGCACCGGACACCCCGCCCAGCGACAACGGCAACTTCACCAAGCGGGTGCAGTACATGTTCCACGCCCCGCCGGTACACCCGGGCAACCCCGACCAGCTCACCGACGGCGGCGGGCCGTCCTTCCTCCCCGCCGACAACCGTGGCCCGGACTACGCCGAGCGCACCGCCCGGGGGGTCGGCCTGCCCGCGGGCGAGCGACGGATGGGGCACCTGTCCACCCTCCAGCGCAGCTCCCGGGCACCCGACGGCACCCCCATGCACCTGCGGGTGGACGGCCCGGGCTTCGACCCGATGGACACCCCGGACGGCAGCAGCCAACCGAAACTGCACTTCAGCGTCTTCGTGCCGACGGCGGACTTCTTCACCCGGATGCGACGCAGCCAGGCATCGGTGGACCTGGTGCGCAAGCACCGGGTGGCCGAGCAGGACAACGGCCTGGAACGCTTCCTGACCTGCACCCGCCGACAGAACTTCCTGATTCCGCCCCGGCGGCACCGGGCCTTCCCGCTCGTGGAGTTGGCCGACTAGCACTCCAGCCGCACCGGCCCTATCTACGCTTTCCGCAGCTCGTCGCCATGATCGGCGCCTCCCGGGTACCCGTTCGCGGTCAGGCGCGAGCCGATGTCGCCCGGGCCGCGGTCGCCGCCACGATCGCGGCCAGGTCGGCGGGAGCGTCGACGGGAACGAGGTGTCCGCTGTGCGGGAGCAGGTGCTCGTCGAGGTGGTCCGCGATCAGCGTGAGCTGCCGCGCCGGGGCGTCCCCCACCGTCGAGGCGTCGACGGCTGTCACCGGCATGGTCAGCCGGCCGTGCCCGGCCCAGGAACGGTTCCCCTGCGCGTTCGCGAGACCGGCCGGTGCCTGGTGGAACCCGAACCACCACGGTCCGCCGGCGCTCAGGAACGCCTCCGCGCCGGCGAGTCCGCTGATGACTGCCGCCCTCACCGGGAGGCCCGCCGGCCGGCCACTGCGATCACCGCCCCGGGGCGGCCCTCCCCGGCCCGGCGGTGACGTCGAATCCCGCTAGCCATGTCGCCCCGGCTGATGGATGATCGACATCCGGGTCGTTAGCTCAACTGGCTAGAGCATCCGACTGAGTAGCGCGTCCGCCCTCCGCTGTGCGGCGATGGATGCGCTTCCTTCTCCCTGTTGGATCGGAAGGTTCGGGGTTCGAGTCCCCGGCGACCCACCGTGCCACTGCTGCGCGCCGCCACCTGCCACAACCGACCGGAACGGAGGAGCACGTGATCGAGAAGCTGATCATCCAGAAGACCCTGCGCGTACCGGCGAGCACGGCCGCGGCCGGTGACGGCACGACGGTGGCCCGGCAGTTGGACGCGGCGCTGCTCGATGTCGGGTTCTCGGCCTCGCGGGCCCTGCTGGAGCACGTCGGCGCCCTGGCCCCCGCGCCGGCGATGGATCTCGCCGCCACGGTCGTCTCAGCGGTACGCGAGCTGGTCGGCGACCATGTCCGGCACAACGCCTACTTCATCGGTTTCCCGCACGACGTGCCGGACACCATCGAGTTCTGGGTCGACCGGCTGCGGGCGGCAGTGCTCGCCGGCGGAGGCACGGCGACTGACGCGCAGCTGCGCCACGCCGCCGTCTCGGGCGGGGTGAACCTGCTCGACCTGCCGGCCTACGGCACCTACCAGCACACCTACGCGGAGCTGCTGGCCGCGCACGACACGCTGGTCGCCGCAGCCGGTGACCGGGTGACCCTGCTGCATCTCGGTGCCGCCCCCGAGGTGGAGGCGGAACGGCTCTACCTCGCCCTGGCCGGCAGCCCGACGCCGCACGGCGAGGCCGACCTCGCGATCCTCGGCGAGCTGGCGGTCGCCTGCGCGGACGGCGCGCAGCCGACCGAGATTCCGGTACGGGAGAACCGTGCCGTCCTCAACGGGATCCGGCTCGTCCTCGGCCGGCCGCTGGTCGGCGTGGACACCACGACCGACGTGCTGCGCCTCGCCTGCCAGGTTTCCGGCGGGGACGTCTCGCTGGCGGCACCCACGCGGTTTCGTGCCTTCCGACGCCCGGAGCGGCGGATGCTGTTGGCCGCGCTGAACGAGGTCGTCGCCGCGAACCCGGACAAGCTCGGTGACGTCGCGCGCTACGCGGAGCGCTGGAAGCGGCTCGGGGAACGGCTGCACCCCCACGAGTACGACCAGTGGCCGCACGCGCAGGAGGTGTTCACGGTCGCGCGTGGTCAGCGGCGGGTGCACAACCTCGCCGGTCGCGCCGAGGCGGCCATCCGCGCCGGTGCCGTCGGTCCGGCCGCCTCGGTGCTGTCGGCCGCGCCGGGACTGCTCCTGCGATCCGCCGACCGGCTGCTGCGGCTGGCGTCACCGTCGGAGCGGACCACGGTCGTCGACGCGGTCACCGGCGCGCTCGGCTCGGCATCAGGCCGGGTGCTCCTGTCGCTGCGGGAGCACGTCGACAACCGGCTCACCCCCGCCTCCGCCCGGATGTACGCGAGCCGCTCCCGCATGGCGTGGGTCGGTCCCGACGAGCGGCCACCGCTGCCGGCCGGGTTGGTGGCCGAGTTGTCGTCGCTGCTCGACGCCGAGATCAGCGCCCGGTTGCCGCAGTGGCACCGGCCGCTGCTGGTGGATCCGGAGGTGCTCGACGTCGCCCTGCCGTTGTCCGGCAAGGCGGCCGAGGGCGGTTTCGCGATCATGCCCAGGGGCTCGCGGGCCTCGGTCTCCGGCGAACTGCTGCGCTTCTTCACCTACTGGCGTCAGACCAGCCGCCGCACCGACTACGACCTGTCGCTGCTGCTGCTCGACGAGGACTTCCACAGTGCCGGTCAGGTGTCGTGGACGAACTACCGGCACGACGGCGTGGTGCACTCCGGCGACGTCACCGACGCGCGCAACGGTGCGACCGAGTTCATCGACGTGCCGCTGACCGTCGGCGGACGGTACGTGGTTCCGCAGGTCAACATCTACGCGGGGGAGTCGTTCGACGAGGTCGCCGAGTCGATGTTCGGGTACCAGACCCGGGCGCGGGACCAGGGCGGCGCGCCGTTCGACGCGCGGACCGTGCGGGCGCGGTCGCACCTGCGCGGCCAGGGCCGGGTCGCGCTGCCGATGGTGTTCACCAGGAACGGGCATGGTTGGCAGGCGGTGTGGCTGCACCTGTACCTGGGGGGACGGCCGTCGTTCAACCGGGTGGAGGAGAACACGTTCACCACTGCCGACCGGGTGCGGGCACTGGTGGAGCGGCGGTACCTCACCGTGTCCTACCTTGTCGACCGGTGGCGCGCGCGGGCCGAGGTGACGACGTGGAACGGCCGGCCGCCGGACGGGCCGGTCACCTTCGTCGGCATCGAGGCCCCGGAGAACCTGCCGGACGGATCGGAGGCGTTCACCCTGGGTCGACTCAACGAGTTGATCCCTCAGTAAGCTGCGACAGTCGAGGCCATGCGGGTGCTTCCTGCTGTTCCGTTCGATTCGGGACCTCCGCGCAGGCGGAGGATCTGGTATTCAGCCCCCGCGCTCTCCTCGACGTCCGGTCCTCTGCGCCCCCAGTCGTGACGAGGAGCAGGAAACCCTGCCCCCACCGATAGGGAACCGCTTCATAGGCAGCAACAACCGAACCCGATCCCTCCTCTCGATGACGTCGCGGCCGTCGGCGTCCTGCTGACGGGGCGCACAGCCGGCCTTACGTGGGGCGGCCATCGTGTCGGCCGTGGTGGCTCGGCTGGCGAGCACGGTCGGGGGAGTGGACGCAGGCTGAGCTTGCTGCCGTCGGCCTGTCCAGGCGACGTCGGGCAGCCGGGCGTAGATGAGGGTCGTCCCCTTCGTTGACAGTGCCGATCGCGACGCTATACGTTTAACATGTTGGTTAAGTGAGAGGGCTCTCGATGGTAGCCACCGATCAGCTCAGCGCGGTGTTCGCGGCGCTCGCCGATCCCACCCGACGGGCGATCATCGCCACGTTGGCCACACGCGACGCCACCGTCACCGAGCTCACCGCCCCGCTGTCGATCTCGATGCCGGCGGTGTCCCGGCACCTGAAGGTGCTGGAGCGCGCCGCGCTCATCTCGCGGTCGCGGTCGGGCAAGTGGCGCGCGAGCCACCTCGAGGCTGCCCCGCTGCGCGAGGCGGCCGACTGGATCGAGGAGTACCGGCGTTTGTGGGACTCGTCCCTCACCCGCCTCGACGTCCATCTCGCCGCGATGCAGGCCGCTGAGCGGGCGACGGACCCGGCGTCGGACGACGATCAGGAGAGGGAATGAGACCGACGACTCCGCAGCTGACGATCTCGCGTCTGTTCGACGCGCCGCGCAAGCTCGTCTACCGCGCTTTCACCGATCCCGAACACCTGGCGGCGTGGTGGGGCCCGATCGGGAACTCACTGCCGCACGACGAGATCGAGTTCGACGTACGCCCGGGCGGGTTCCAACGGTGGACCGAGGTCAACGCCGCCGACCCCGGCCTTCGCGTGCACGTCCACATCGACCTCACCGACGTCGTCGACGGCGAGTTGATCGACGGTGTCATGCGCGTCAGCGGGCGGCTGCACCAGGGCATCGAGCCGTTCGCGACGAGACTGCGCATCGAGTTCCACGACGACGCGGACGGTCGGACGCGACTGGAGATCCGCCAGTGGCTCCCCGAACACCTGGCGCGGCCGAGCGGGGAGGGCTGGCGTCAAGCGTTCACCAAGCTCGACGCCAACCTGGCGAATGTCCGGCTGATCACCGAGAGGTAGGGGCATGGCAAAGCTGATCTACATGAACAACGTCTCGCTCGACGGCTACATGGAGGACGAACACGGCACCTTCGCCTGGCTCCCCATCGACGACGAGGTGTTCGCGTTCCACACCGAACGCCTGCGGCCTGTGGGCACGTTCCTCTACGGGCGACGCCTGTACGAGGCGATGGCCGTCTGGGAGACCGACCCCGCTCTGGCCGCGAAGTCGGACCTCATGGCCGACTTCGCCAGCGCCTGGCAGAGGGCGAGCAAGATCGTCTACTCCACCACCCTGACCGACGTCTCCACTGCTGACACCCGGATCGAACGCCGTTTCGACCCCTCGGCCGTCCGCAGGTTGAAGGCCACAGCCAGCAGCGACCTGATGATCGGAGGCGCCAACCTCGCGGCACAGGCATTCGACGCCGGACTGCTCGACGAGTGCCAACTGTTCATCCTGCCCGTCGTCGTCGGTGGGGGTAAACCAGGGCTGCCCACCGGCCTACGCGCCGAGCTCGAACTCCTCGAGGAGCGCCGATTCGGAAACGGCGTCGTACACCTGCGCTACCGCCCCCTCGGACAGTGAACGACAAGCCCTTTCCGGCAGCCGGGCAGCGCGGATCGGGCGGCAGCGAGATCCCTCGGCCCCAGTAAGGCATGCGACCAGCAGCGACGGCCGCAGCGGGCAGGAACCGGTGCCGGCGGAGCTACGGCGTCGAACTGCCGTCCGACCGGTCCCGGAGAACTCGGCGACCGCCCCACGACGACGGCCTACCCGACCTGGCCTCGGCGAGCGCGAGCCCCAGCAGGACGACGAACGCCGCCTGGTGGAACTCCGGCGGAAAGATCCCGGGCGGGATCGCCCCCGGGTGAAGGCTGACGAGCCACCGCTGCACCAACGCCGCGCTCTCGTGTTCGTCGACGCCGGCGAACGCCCCGACCGCGCGTTCATAGTGGCGTCGCACCTCGTGGTCCTGCCCCGTGTCGAGCAGGGCCAGGCAGAGGCCGATCAGCGCCTTGCCTTCGCGGTACCGGTCGCCGACCGCCCGGAAGATGTCGGCGGCCCGGCGATGGGCGACGGCCGCGTCCGCCGACCGCTGCGCCGCCCGCAGGTTGTTGCCGAGGTTGTTCGCGGCGACGCCCTCACCCTGCCGGTCACCGGCCTCGCGGTACGCCTGCATCGCCTGTTCGTAGGCTTCGGTTGCCTCGTCGAACCGCTCTGCCTCCTGCAGCGCCACACCGAGGTTGCTCAGCGCGATGCCCTCATTGCGCCGGTCGCCGATCTCGCGGTACACCTCAGCCGCCCTGGTGTGGGCGACCGCCGCTTCGGCATACCGCCCGTTTCTCCGCAGGGCCAGGCCGAGGCCGGTCAACGCCATGCCCTCGTCGCTGCGGTCACCGCCGTCCCCGAAGAGCTCGACGGCCCGGGTGTGTGCGGCTGCGGCCTCGTCGAACCGCCCCACCTCCCGCAGCGCCGAGCCCAGATGGTGCCGTGCCTCGGCTTCGTGACGCCGGTCGTCGAGCTCGCGGAAGATGTCCGCGGCTCGGGCGTGCACCGCGACGGCCTGCTCGTGCTGCCGCACCTCCTGTAGGTCCGCGCCGAGGTTGTCCAGGGCGAGACCATCCCCCTGCCGGTCCCCGGTCTCGCGGCAGATCTCGGCGGCCCGGGTGTGGGCGGTGATCGCCTCGTCGAACCGTCCCAGCGCCCGCAGCACCTGGCCGAGGTTGTTCAGCGCCAGGCCTTCGCTGTGCCGGGCGTCGATCTCACGGTAGATGTCCAACGCCCGGGTGTGGGCGGTGATCGCCTCGTCGAACCGCCCCACCGCCCGCAGGGCCAGGCCGAGATTGTTCAGCGCCATGCCCACGTCGTGCCGGTCACCGGTCTCCCCGATGAGTTCGACCGCCTGGGTGTGGGCGGTGACCGCCTCGTCTGACCGGCCTGCCTCGTTGAGGGCCACGCCCAGGTTGCTCAGCGCCATTCCTTCGCCGTGCCGGTCCCCGGCCTGCCGGCAGATAGCCCGGAAGCTGTCGGTGACGGTGATCAGCTCGGACAGGTGCCGACGGAACGACAGGAATATGTGCAGGAGGGATGCCAACCCGATGCTGGCCGTGCGGTGCCCGTGGACGCCCGCGGTCGTACAGACGGCGACCAGATTGGGTCGTTCGGTCTCCAACCAGGCCAGCGCCTGCTCCCGGGTGGAAAAGGTGGCAACGACCGGGGGCGGTTGCATCTGCCCGGCCGCCCCGTAGGTGGTCTCGATCCGGGCCAACTCCTCCGCCGGAACGGAGCGCCCGGTCAGCGCGGCGGCGACCGACGGCGGCTGCAGATGGGCACTGGCAGCGGCGGTGGCCGCGACATAGTAGGTGAACAGCCGGGCACGGGCGGCATCCCGGGCATCGGCTTCGGTCGTCGCGTCCGACTGCTCCTCGGCGTACAGGCGGACCAGATCGTGCATCCGCCATCGCCCCCAACCGGGGCCGGGCTCGACAAGATGGGCCCGGGCCAGGTCCGCCAGCAGCGTTTCGGCCCGGTGCGCGTCGGTGTCGACCAGGCACGCGGCGGCATCCGTCCCGGCGTCCGGCCCGGGATTGACCGACAGCAGCCGGAACAGACGGGCCTGGACGGGGCTGAGTTGCCGGTAGGACAGGTCGAACGCGGCACGCACCGCACGGTCCTCCCGGCTCAGCCGGTCCAGCCGGGTGTGCGCGGCGCGCAACGCCTCCGCGAGGGAGGCCAGCGTACGGGTGCCGGTGTCGGCCAGCAGGCCGGCGGCGATGTGCAGCGCCAGCGGCAGGCCCGCGCACAGCTCGGCGATCTCGGCGGCGGCCTGCGGCTCGTCGTGTCCCCTCGTGTCGGCCGGGCCGCGTAGCTGTTGCAACTGGTCGGCCAGGAGCCGCACGGACGTCTCGACGTCCAGCACGTCCAGGTCGTGCAGCCGGGCCCCGACCGCCAGGGTGTGTCGGGAGGTGATCAGCGTGGCGGTGCTGTCGTCGCTCGGCAGCAGCGGCGTCACCTGGGCGACGGTCGCTGCGTTGTCGATCACCAGGAGCAGCCGCCGGTCCTGTGCGGCGTAGGCGGCCAGCACGCTGCGGAACAGCGCGGCACGGTCCTGCTCGCCCGCCGGGATGTACTCACCGGGCAGACCCAGTACCTGCAACAGGCCGAGCAGTGCCGCGCCGGGCGACAGGCGTCGTTGCGGGTCGTAGCCGAACATGTCCACGAACAGCACTCCGCCGGGGAACCACCCCGGCCGGCGCTGGGCCCGGGTGGCGGCCTGCACGACCAGTTCGGTCTTGCCGACACCGGCCAGTCCGGCCACCGCCGAGACCGGTCCCGCTCCGCTGCCCGCGCCGGGTGCCAGCTCCTTGAGCAGCAGCTCGACCTCGGTTTCCCGACCGGTGAAGGACGTCGTGGCCCGGGGTAACCCGGCGGGGGTGACCTGCGGAGGCAGGGTCACGGTGACGGCGTGCCCCTGGACCACCGCGTTGAGGAACACCCCGCCCGTGATCGTGTTCGAGGTCGTCCCCTCCGTCCGCCGGCCGAAGAGTCGTCGTCCGAACCCGTCGCCCTTCACGTCATCGCCCCGGGGACGGGTCGGCCCCGTCGTCGTGGACCGGCGGGTCGTGCGGCTGCCGGACGATGTCACGGGCCTGGACGACCGGACCGTGGAACCTGCCGGTCGTGATCGTGTTGGTCACCCGACCGGCGACGGCCGGCGGGGACGCGGGGGAGGGCGGGCCGCCGGCCGTCAGGTCACGGGCCTGGACGACCGACTGGGCGAACTCGCCGCCCTCGATCGTGTTGTCGACCCGATCGACCGGACCGGCGTGCGACGCGGACCTGCGGGTCGCTGCCGCAGTGTAGGCGGTCAGCGCCAGCCCCAGCACGGTGGCGAAGATCCCGAGCGTGCTGGCCCACTTGTCGGCCTCCGTCACGCCCACGTGGGCGAACGCCACGCCGAGGCCGACCAGGCCCAGCGAGCAGACCACACCGGCCGTCCACCCGGCGACCTTCCTGCTACGACGGGTCATCGTTCCATTATCTACCGTAACCGCCACCCGTGGAACCGCAGCCGGTCGGCGGCCCGCAGCCCGGCGCCGAGGGGGCACGATGTCTCCTAGGACGCTTTAGGGAGTGCCCGGTCATCCGCCCGCGCAGACGCCCCACCGGCCGCGACCGCTGGCGGACAGTACCGCCCGGACCGCCCCACGGCACCTGACCCGTGCCGTGGGGCGGCACCTCAGGCCCGCTCGGCCGGCAGCGGTGCAGCGACGACCAGGAAGCGGAAGTCCCTGCTGGCCCTGGCGGTGACGGGCAGGGGCAGGCGGATGCGGCCGGAATCGACCATGCCCCGCAGAGCGGGCCGGCCCAGACCGAACCCGGCGGTCAGCAACCTCTCGACCCGGACGGGTGCCGGCAGCTCGAACCGGACGATGACCTCGAGCGGCGGGGCGTCCGCGCGCTGGAGGTCGTAGAACGGCAGGTCGGTGTCCAGCCGCCAGGTGCCGGCCCAGTCGAGCTGGTGGCCGGCCCGGTGGGCGAGCGTCGCGTCCATGGTCAACTGCCGCACCACGGCCGGATCGTTGTTCTCGAACATCACGAGCCGCTCCCTGTCCAGCGCCCGCACGGCGATGCGCTCGTGGACGGGGATCTTCGAGGTGCGGCCGCACAGCTCGCAGCAGATCAGCAGCCACACGTCGAGCAGCTTGTGGTTGGCGTTGACCCGGATCCTGCCGGTGGGACGGTGCCGGGTGGACCGGCACGACACACAGGACCTGACGATGGTGGGCAGGGCGCGCTCGCTGACCACCCAGAGCGCTTTACGGTCGATGTCGTTCGGACGGCCGTCGGTCGGCACGGGGACATGACGGGGACTGTTCATGGCTTCGGCGATTCCAGGGTCTCGGCGGGAGGCGACCGGCAGCGCGACGGCGCGCCGGGGCGTCCCGGGTCCGGTGACGGGCAGCCGGCGTCCCGGCGGGGAGCCGGCCGGCTGGCGCGACGTCGCAGATCACGTCGCGTGAAGGAAGCCCGCACCGGTGACCGGCGCGGGCTTCGGGTGGCATGGCGGTACGGGACGGGGAGGTGACTCCAACCCGTCGTCGTCGCGCACGTACGCCACTGGTCACTGACCCATGCGCGCCAGCATGGTCACCCCGTCCGGCGGCGGCAACGGGTTTTCACGTCCGCCCACCGCCGGGGCGCGGAAATCCGCTGTCGCTCGTCGGACGGGGGTAGTACAAAGCGGCGGTGGAAGAGACTCTGGAGTTCGCCGACCTGTTGCGACTGATGGACGACCGGTCGGACGCCTTCCGGGCGGCGGTCGCCGCCGCGCCCGACCTCGACGTGCCGGTGCCGACCTGCCCCGAGTGGACACTGTTCGACCTGGTGCAGCATCTGGGCGAGGGACGTCGCAGGTGGGCGGCCATCGTGGCCGCGGGGCCCGTCGACGCTCCGCCGGCGACGCCCACCCCGGAGGTGCCCCGCGACCGCGAGGCCCTGCTGGCGTGGTTCACCGCGTCGACGGGGGAGTTGCGCGACGCGCTGCGGCAGGCCGGCCCGGACCGGGGCTGCTGGACGTGGTGGGGCTCGTCGCAGGCACCACAGACGACGGGCGCCGTCGCCCGGCACCAGCTCCAGCAGGTCGCCGTGCACACCTACGACGCCCAGGTCGCGGTGGGCGCCCCACAGCCGCTGCCGGGCGAGGTAGCCCTCGACGGTGTCGACGAGTTCCTGACCACCTGCGTCGCGACGACTGCCGCGTGGCCGCACGCCCCCGCGGTCATCCACTACCACGCCACCGAGGGCCGCTCCTGGCGCATCCGGTTCTCCGCCGCCGGCGCCCGAGCCGCCCGCCTGCCCGCCCAGGCGGCCGTCGAGGACCCGGAGCTGGCCTACGCCGCCGCCTGGGGCACCGCCCACGAACTGGTCATGTTCTGCTATGGCCGCGTGACCATGGACTCGCTGCGGGTCGACGGCGACCGGCGCGTCTTCGAGCAGCTGATCGCCTGGGAGCCGGAGGACTAGGAGCCGACGGACCCGGCCACCGTGCGCCGACCCCGAACCCGGCGCACGGCGGCCGGGCCCGTCAGGTCCGGTCCCCGGCCCAGGCCGCTTCGAGGATCGCGGTCAGGCTGGTGGTGTCGGTCGGCCCCGGATGGTTCTGGATCAGGCGGGTGACACCGGCGGCCAGCTCCGCGAAGCGGGGAAGGTCGGCGCGGGCCACCCCGATGTCCGCCAGGGTGGGCGGGATACCGATGTCGGCGAGGAGCCCGTCGAGCCAGTCGAGGAACACCTCGACGGCCTCGGCCGGCGAGGCGTCGGCCACGTCGAGCCCGCACACCCCGGCGAGGGTCGCCAACCGGTCACCGACGGCGTCGCGGGCCGCGCGCAGCGCGTACGGCAGCAGCAGCCCGACGCCCAGGCCGTGCGGCGTGTGCGTGGCCGCGCCGATGGGGTACTGCAGGGCGTGCGGGGCCGCGTTGCCCGCGTGGGAGAAGGCGAGCCCGGCGAGCACCGAACCGTAGGACATGTCCGCCCGCGCGTCGGTGTCACCGCCGTCCCGCACGGCCCGACGCAGGCTACGGGCGATCCGCTCCGCCGCCAGCAGCGCGTAGTGGTCGGTGACCTGGTTGCGGCCGAGGAACACCTGCTCCACCGGGTCACGCGGCCCGTGCGGCCGGGGGCGCGCGGTGTAGCTCTCCACCGCGTGACAGAACGCGTCGATGCCGGAGTGGGCGGTGACGGTGGCCGGGCAGGAGTAGGTGAGTTCGGGGTCGACGATGGCGAAGTCGGGCACGATGTGGACGCTGGACACCCCCACCTTCAGCTCCCGGTCCGGGTCGGTCAGCACCGAGACGGGGGTCAGTTCGGAGCCGGTGCCCGACGTCGTCGGGACCGCGACGAGCGGAATCGTCGGCCCCGGCACCCGCGACTCGCCGTAGAAGTCGCGCGGCGTCCCCCCGTGACACCGGATGACGCCGACGATCTTGGCGAGGTCGATCACCGTGCCGCCCCCGACGGCGAGGATCACGTCGGCGTCCACCGCGGCGGCGGCCGCGACGGCCCGGTCGACGTCGGCGAGGGGCACGTCGGGAGTCGCGTCGGAGAACACCTCGACGACCCCGACCTGCTCCCGCACCGCGGCCACGATCCCGGCTACGCCCGGCTGCCCCAGCAGGGTCCGGTCGGTCACGACGAGGACCCGGGAGCCGTTCTCGGCCACCACCCGGGGGATGTTCTGCGCGACCCCTTCGCCGACGATCAGCTGGCGTGGTCCACGGACGGTCTCAAGCATGGCGGTGCCTCTCCGGAACGGCGGCGACGGTGTGCTGGACGCTCACGGCAGGTCGATCGCCGCGTAGGTGACGTCGAGGTACTCGAGGATGCCCTCGTGTGACCCCTCCTTGCCGATGCCGGACTGCTTCACGCCCCCGAACGGGGCCGACGGGTCCGAGATCAGGCCCCGGTTGACGCCGATCATCCCGGTCTGCAGCCCCTCGGCGAACCGCAGCGCCCGCTGCAGGTCACGGGTGAAGACGTAGCCGACCAGCCCGTGCTCGGTGTCGTTGGCCTTCGCCATCACCTCGTCGTCGGACGTGAACCCGATGATCGGCGCCACCGGGCCGAAGATCTCCTCCCGCAGCATCCGCGCGTCGTCGGGCACGTCGACCAGGACCGTCGGTGGGTAGAAGTGACCCGGCCCGTCCGGGCGTACCCCGCCGACCAGGACCCGGGCACCCCGACCGACCGCGTCGGCGACGAGGTCGTCGAGCTTGGCGACCGAGGGCCCGTCGATCAACGCCCCGACGTCCACGCCGTCGTCGAAGCCGCGGCCCACCACCAGCGCGCCCATCCGCTCGGTGAACCGCTTCGTGAACTCCTCGCGCACCGGCTCCTCGACGTAGATCCGGTTGGCCGCGATGCAGGACTCCCCGATGTTGCGCATCTTGGCCACCAGCGCACCGCGCAGGGCGACGTCCAGGTCGGCGTCGGCGCACACGATCAGGGCCGCGTTGCCGCCCAACTCCATCGAGGTACGCAGCACGTTGTCCGCCGCCTGGCGCAGCAGCACCCGCCCTACCTCGGTCGACCCGGTGAACGACACCTTCCGCGTCCGGGTGTCGGCCAGCAGCGCCGAGACCACCTCACCGGCACGTCTGGTGGTCACCACGTTGACCACACCCGCGGGGACGCCGACCTCCTCCATGATGCGGGCCAGCAGCAGCATGGTCAGCGGCGTCTGGGCCGCCGGTTTGGTGACCGTCGTGCAGCCCGCCGCCAACGCCGGGGCGATCTTGCGCGCGCCCATCGCCAACGGAAAGTTCCAGGGCGTCACGAACACGCACGGTCCGACCGGCTTCGGCACGGTGAGGATGCGGTACCCCCCGGCGGGCGCGGTGCTGTAGCGCCCCTCGACGCGTACCGCCTCCTCGGCGAACCACCTGAAGAACTCGGCGCCGTAGGCCACCTCCGCCCGCGCCTCGGCCAGCGGCTTGCCCATTTCGAGGGTGATCAGCCGGGCGACCTCCTCGGACCGGTCGGTCAGGGCCCGGTACGTCGCGGTCAACAGCTCCGACCGTTTCCGTGGCGGGGTCGCCGCCCACTGCGCCGCCGCCCTGCTCGCCGCGTCCAATGCGGCCAGCCCGTCGGCGACTCCGGCGTCCGCCACCTCGGCGACGGTCGTGCCGGTGGCGGGGTCCTCGACGGCGAAGGTGGCGCCGCTCGCGGCGTCCCGCCAGGAGTCGCCGATCCGTAGCCGCCGGTGCTCGGGGGCCAGGACGTCCATCGGGTCACTCATTGCGTCGCCTCCTGTGAGGTAGGTGGTGATGTCCGGGGAGCGGCGGCACACGGGTCACCTGCCCGTACCGGTGCCGGCCGGCAGGCAGGCACCGGTACGGCTACCGCCCGGCCGCCGACAGCGACAGCCCGGTGCCCGCGTCGAACAGGTGCGCGCGGTCCAGGTCGACCGTCACCCGCAGCCGCTCGCCCGGTGTACCGGTGACGGTGGGGCGCGCCTTGACCTTCAGGATCTCCGTGCCCACCCGCACGTCGACCACGGTCCGGTCACCGAGCGGTTCGAGGCCGTACAGCTCACCGGGCAGCGACGCGTCCCCGCGCTGCTCGACGGACAGGTCCTCCGCGCGCAGGCCCAGCCGCAGCGCCTGACCGTCGGCTGCGGTGGCCCACCGGGGCCGGGGCAGCGTCCAGCCCGCCTCGCCGACCAGCCGGTCCCCCTCGGCGTGGCAGGCGAGCAGGCTGATCGGTGGGCTCCCGACGAACCCGGCGACCCACTGGTTGGCCGGCCGCTCGTACACCTCGGTCGGGGTGCCGACCTGCTGCACCGTCCCCTCCCTGAGGACCGCGACCTGGTCGGCCATGGACAGCGCCTCGACCTGGTCGTTGGTCACGTAGACGAAGGTCGCCCCGAGGCTGCGGTGGATGCGGGTCAGCTCGGTGCGCATCTCGACGCGGAGCTTGAGGTCGAGGTTCGTCAACGGCTCGTCCATGAGGAACGCGCGGGGACTGCGGACCAGCGCCCGGGCCAGCGCGACCCGCTGCATCTCACCGCCCGACAACTGTGCGGGACGACGGTGCAGCAGCCGTTCGATGTGCAGCAGGCCCGACATCCGCTCGACGGCGGCGGCGATCTCGCCCGCCGGGCGGCGGCGCGCCCGCAGCGGCGAGGCGATGTTCTCGTACGCGGTGTGCCGGGGGTAGAGGGCGTAGTTCTGGAACACCATGGCCAGGTCACGGACGGCCGGGGCGTCGGCGGTCGCGTCCCTGCCGTCCAGGTGCACCGACCCGGCGTCGAGCTTGTCCAGGCCGGCGATCGCCCGCAGGGTCGTCGTCTTGCCCGCACCGGACGGCCCGAGCACGACGAAGAACGCGCCGTCCGGCACGTCCAGCGTCACCCCGTCCAGGGCGCGGACCTTGCCGAAGGACTTGCACAGCCCCTGTACCGCAACGGTTCCCATCAGGCCACCAGCTCTTCCGTGCGTACGTCGTAGACCGCCGGGGTCCCGCCGGTGTGCCGCAGCCCGACCTTCGCGTCGGCGGCGAACCGTACGGTCGGTGGCATCCGGACCCGCACGTCGCGTCCGCCGCTGTGGTCGACCACGTAGATGATCTCGTCGCCGAGCCACTCCGCCGACACCACGCGGGCCGGCACCGACCGGTCCGCGCCCGGCGCGGTGACCTCCAGCGCCTCCGGCCGTACGCCGGCCACCAGGGGACGGTCGCGGGGCAGGCCCGGCGGTGGCGTGAGGACCAGTCCGCCCTGACCGCGCAGCTCCCCGTCGGCCACCTCGACCTCGATGAGGTTCATCGGCGGGGAGCCGATGAACGCCGCGCAGAACAGACTCGCCGGCCGGTCGTACACCTCAAGCGGGGTGCCGACCTGCTCGACGCGGCCCTTGTTGAGGATGGCGATGCGGTGACCGAGCGACATCGCCTCGACCTGGTCGTGGGTGACGTACACCATCGTCGCCCCCAGTTCCCCCTGCAGGTGCTTGATCTCGGTACGCATGTCCGCCCGCAACTCCGCGTCCAGGTTGGTGAGGGGTTCGTCCATCAGGAAGGCACGTGGCCGGCGCACCAGGGCGCGGGCGAGCGCGACCCGCTGCTGCTCCCCGCCGGAGAGTTGGCGGGGCCGCCGGTCCAGCAGCGGACCGAGCCGCATCAGCCGGGCCGCCTCCTCGACCCGCTGCCGCACCTCGTGCTTGGGCAGTCCCTCGGCCCGCAGCGGGAACGCCAGGTTGTCGCGGGTCTTCAGGTGCGGGTACAGCGCGTAGAACTGGAACACCATGGCGATGTCGCGTTCGGCGGGCGGCAGGTCGTTGACCAGCGTGTCGCCGATGCGGATGTCGCCGCTGGTCTGCCGCTCCAGGCCGGCGATCGCGCGCAGCGTGGTCGTCTTGCCGCACCCCGACGGGCCGAGCATCACGAACAGTTCGCCGTCGCCGATGGACAGGTCGACGTGCTCGACGGCGACCGTGCCGTCCGGGTAGCGCTTGTGCAGGGCGCTCACCTCGATGCCCGCCATCAGCGTCGCACCGCCCCGAGCGTCACACCGGCGACGAGGTGCCGGCGTACCAGGTAGGCGAAGACGAGCACCGGCAGGGCGAACACCACCGAGGCGGCGGCCACCAGACCCCAGTCCACGGTGGTGCCACCGATCAGGCCGGCGATGGCCGGTGGGGCCGTGCGCACCTCGTCGCTGGAGGTGAGGAAGATGGCGAACACGAACTCGTTCCACGAGAAGATGAGCGCGAACACGGCCGTCGCGGCGATGCCGGGCACGAGCAGGGGGAGGGTGAACTTCCAGAACGCCTGCAGGCGGCTGTAGCCGTCGAGCATGGCGGCGTCCTCGTACTCGGCGGGCACCTCGTCGACGAACCCCTTCATCATCCAGATCGTGAACGGGACGTTGAACGCGGCGTAGATGAGGATCAGGCCGAGCTTGGTGTCGATGAGTCCGGCCTGGCGGTACATGAGGAAGATCGGCACCACGACCACCACGGGCGGCATGAACCGGGTGGACAGGACGAAGAAGAGCTGGTCCTTCTTGGCCTTCAGGGTGAAGCGCGAGTACGCCCACGCCGCCGGCACCCCCAGCACGGTGGCCAGCACCGTGGACACGCCGGCGACGACCACGGAGTTGAGGAACGCCACGGACAGGGCCGAGCGGCCGCCGTCGGCGCCGACGAAGACGTCCCGGAAGTGGTCGAGGGTGACCGTGAAGCCGAAGAACTCGGCCGGCACGGCGTAGACGTCCCGGTTCTCCTTGATGGACGTCTCGATCATCCACAGCACCGGGAAGAGCATCACGACGGCCAGCGCGGTCAGCAGCACGACCTCCAGCACCGACCGGCCGCGGCCCCGACGGCGCACGCGGCGCGCGGGGGACGGGTGGTCCGGGGCCGGGCCTGCGGACACGGCCTCGTCGACGGAGACGGCCATCAGCCCTCCTTGAGTTTGTTCAGGTAGCGCAGGTAGAGCTGCGTGAGGACGATGACGACGAGGACCATGAGGATCCCGTACGCCGAGGCGGTGCCGGTGTTGAAGCCCAGGAACGCCACCTTGTAGACGTGGAACGACAACGTCTCGGTGGAGACCCCGGGACCTCCGCTGGTGAGGATGTAGACGAGGTCGAACAGCCGGAACGCCTCGATGGCCCGGAACAGCACGGCGATGAGCAGCAGCGGCCACACCAGCGGCAGGGTGATGGTGCGGAACCGGAACCACTCGGACGCCCGGTCGATCGAGGCGGCCTCGTACAGGTACTTCGGGACCGCGGTGAGGCCGGCGAGCGCGATGAGCATGATGAACGGCGTCCACTGCCAGGTGTCGACGACGATCAGGGAGACCAGCGCGGTCCGCTGCCGGGTGAGCCACTCCACCTGCCCCAGGCCGAGCGAGCCGAGCATGCTGTTGACCACGCCGAACTGCGCGTCGAGCATGAACCGCCAGAACAGCCCCACCACGACCGGCGACAGCATCATCGGCACCAGGAACAGGGTGGTCAGCACGCCCCGCCCGTGGGTGCGCCGGGAGATCAGGTAGGCGATGGCGAAGCCGAGCACCGTCTGCAGGGTGACCGCGCCGACCACGTAGATCAGCGTGGTCAGCGCCCGCTGGTGGACCTGCGCCGAGGTCAGGATGGCGGTGTAGTTGCCGAACCCGACGAACCGGGCGGGCCCCCCTCGGGTGGCCGAGTAGTCGGTGAACGACAGGTACAACGCCCACAGCAGCGGGAACACCGACATGCCGAGCAACAGCAGCAGCGCGGGGGAGATGAAGGCCACGGCGAGGCCGCGGTCGCCCAGCCGGCGGCGGGGCCGCCCCGGTGCAGGTGGCGTCGCGGACGCCACCTGCCCGGGACGGTCGGTCGTCAGCTCACTCACAGCCCGCCGCCGCCCTTGCGGTTGCTGGAGTCGAGTACGCCCTGCTGCTCCCGGGCGATGTCGTCGAGCGCGGCCTTCGGGCTCTTGGCGCCGTTGAGCGCCGCGTTGACGTTCGTGTTCTCGATGTCGACGAGACGCGCGTACTCCGGCACGTTCCACATGTCCCGCATCCGTGGCACCGAGTCGGCGTACACCTGGTTGAACGGTCCGGCGTTGAGGAACTCGGGCGACTGGAGGGCGTCGGTGCGTGCCGGCACACCACCGGCCGCGGCCCACTTCTTCTGCACGTCGGCCTGCTCGAACCACCGCATGAAGTTCAGCGCCTCGGCCTGCTGCGCCGAGGGGGAGTAGGCCGACACGTGCATCCCCATCCCGCCGAGCGGGACCAGGTTCGTCTTCTGGGTCGGCAGGGTGGCGAACCCCAGCTTGCCGAGGATCTGCTCCCGGCTGGTGCCGAGCGTGGACTGCTTCGGGTCGAGCAGGCCGCCGCTCGCGGCGATCCAGTTGAACGCGATGCACGCCTTGCCCTGGGCGACCGCGGCGTTCACCTCGTCGATGAACCAGTTGCCGGAGCCCTTGGCGGTCAGCGGCTTCATCTTGTTGACCAGGACGTCCATCGCCTCGTGACCGGCGGTGTCGTTGAGGACGCCGTCGATCTTGCGGCTCTTGGCGTCCCAGAGGTTGCCGCCGTAGACGCCGTTGACCGTGTTGTAGGTGACGGCCGCCGCGTCGGAGCCGTTGGCCTGGTGGAAGGCGAGCCCGCTGACGCCCGGGTTGTCCGCCTGGCACTTCGCGGCGACCGAGATCATCTCGTCCCAGGTCTGCGGAGGCTTGTCGCCGATCAGGTCCTTGCGGTAGATCATCGTCCAGGTGTCGCCGAGCAGCGGCAGCCCGTACAGGCTGGCGTTCTCGTCGCGCTTGCCGGTCTCGGCCTGCGGGAACTGGCCGTACGCCGCCAGCAGGTACGGGTTGTAGGCGTCGACCTCGATGTTCTTCTTCACGAAGTCGGTCAGGTCGAGGATGTTGCCATTCGTCACGGCCTCGCCGATGTGCTGCGAGTCCAGGATCGCGATGTCGAAGTCGGTCTTGCGCGCGGCGAACTGGGTGAACATCGCGTCGTGCCAGTTCGCGTTGGGCACGGTGTTGACCTTGATGGTCGCGTTCGGCCGTTCCTTCCGGTACTCCGCGTTCGCGAAGTCCTCCAGCGCCTTGGCCGGGGGCCAGTCGAACCAGATGAAGCTGAGGGTCAGCGGGTCCTTGGTGAGCTCGGGGACCGTCGCCGGTGCCTTCGGGGCGCCGGCCTTCGTGCCGTCGTCCCCGCCGTCGCCGCACGCCGCCAGGGTCGTGGCGACCAGCAGCATGGCGGCCGTCGCCAGTCGTACCGTCCGCCGGGAGACCGATGTTCGACCGGTTCGCTTCGGATGCCGCATCGTGGTACCTGCTTTCTGGGGTGGTGGGGACTTCGAGAGCCTCGCTATGTGCCTCGCCGAGCAGGTGCTTGGTCGTTTCAGGCGTGGTGCCGGGCCGGCGCGGGGGCCGCCCCGTGTACCGGTGTCACGGACGCGCCGTGACCTGCCGGTTCGTCGTCGTACCGGTTCGTCGTCGTGCCGTCGGCGGGCACGCCGGCCCGTCGGTGACCCGGTGACGGGCCGGGCGGGACGTCGAGCATGCTCATGGGAGCTCCAGTTGATCGAGTGGAGCGATGGCAGGCGTTACGGCGACGGTGCAGAATGACGGTCGCCCGTCACGTTTCCTATACGATCGGGTGGGGGGCGTCAGCATGTCGCAGCGTCGTAACTGATGTCAACAGGTTCCCGAAGGTGCAAGAAAGGACCTCACGTCACGATGGACGACGAAGCGATGGGCGCGCGGGGCCGCAGGGCCGCGCCGGGCGGGACGTCGCCCGCGCGCTCCGGCGGCCGGCTCGCCGACGAGGTGTACGACACGCTGCTCGGACAGTTGATGTCGCTGCGGATCGAACCCGGTTCCCGCGTCACGATCGACGTGCTGGCGCGCGAGCTGGGGGTCTCCCAGACGCCGATCCGGGACGCGCTCAACCGGATGGAGGCCGAGGGTCTGGTCGTGCGGGTGCCGCACGCCGGCTACCGCATCCCACCCCAGATCACCCGCCAGCGGTTCGAGGACATGCTGGAGGTCCGTCTGCTCCTGGAACCGGCGGCGGCGCGCAGGTCAGCCGAACGGGCCTCCCTGGCGCAGGTGGCCGGCCTGCGCCGGATGCTGGAGGAGATGGCGGAGCTGGAGGGGGGCGTCGGGCCCACCGCCTACGGCGCCTTCGGGCTGCGCGACGCCGCCTTCCACGACCTGGTCGCCCACAGCGCGGAGAACCAGGTCATCCGGGAGACACTCGCCCGCCTGCACAGTCACGTGCACCTGTTCCGGCTGCACCACGACACCCAGGTCACGCACCTGGCGATGGCCGAGCACGAGGACGTGGTGGCCGCGATCGCCGCCCGGGACCCCGACGCCGCCGCCTATGCGATGCGTCGGCACATCCTGCGCTCCGGCGAGCGCTTCCGTCGGCTGTTCGACGAGATCAGCGACGGCCACCCGATGCCCGTGCGGTCTTGACGGGCGAGCGGGGCGGAGGAATGCTAGCTCAATCGGATCGGATTGGATCGCGTCCACCTCACCGCCACCACCATTTGCGAGGAGAAGCAGATGCCCCGAGCGCTGCTCCTGACCGGCGACGCCGCCGAGGAACTCGACACGATGTACCCCTACTACCGCGTCCAGGAGGGCGGCTGGGAGGTCGACGTCGCGTCCCGCACGCTGCGTGACGTGCAACTGGTCATCCACGAGTTCGACCCGAACTCCGACGCCTACGTGGAGAAGAACGGCCGCAAACTGCCTGTCGACGTGCCCTGGGCCGAGGTCGACGTCGAACGCTACGACGCCCTGATCATCCCCGGGGGACGCGCCCCCGAGTGGATCCGGGTCGACGCCGACGTCAGGCGCATCACCGAGCACTTCTTCGCGCGCAACCTCCCCGTCGCCCTGGTCTGCCACGGCGCGCAGGTGCCGGCGGTGTACGGCCTGCTCAAGGGCCGCAAGACGGCGTGTTTCCCGCCCATCACCGGCGACATGGAGAACGCCGGCGCGACGGTCATCGACGCGCCCGACGTCGTCGACGGCAACCTCGTCTCCTGCCGGGGCTGGCCCGACATGCCGCAGTTCGGCCGGGCCATGATGGAACTCTTCGCGAAGTCCGTCGACACCCCCTCGGCCTGAGCGCGCCCGGCCCGCGCCGATGACGACCCCGCGGACGGTCACCGTCGACGGCTCTCCCGTCCACGTCCTCGACAGCGGCACCGGGCCGGCGGTGCTGATGCTGCACGGCTCCGGACCCGGCACCACCGGGTCCGGAGCCTGGGCGGCGACGGCGCAGGCGCTGGGCCCGGCCTGGCGGGTGCTGGCCCCCGACCACGCCGGGTTCGGCCGTACCCCCGTCCCGGCGGGCTCCCGGGGCGGCCTGCGCCTGTGGACCCGGCAGGCCGCCGGCCTGATGGACGCGCTCGGCGTCGGGGACTACGCCGTGGTGGGCCACTCCATGGGCGGGGCCGTGGCGCTGGCCCTGGCGGCCGAGCACCCCCGGCGGGTCACCCGGGTCGTGGCGGTCTCGACGATGGGTGCCCCCGGGGCGCCGCTGTCGGCCGACCTCGACGCCCTCTGGGCCGCCCCCGCCGGAACGGTCGGGGCCCGGGACATGCTGAGCCGGCTCTTCCTCGACCAGGCGCTCGTGACCGACGCGGCGGTCGCCGCCCGCGCGGACGCGATGCTGGCCGGGGCCGCCGCGTACGCGTCCTTGTTCCCGCCGCCCCGGCAACGATGGGTCGACGACCTCACCCTCCCGGCGCGGACGCTGGCCGCGATCCGTGCGCCCGTGCTGCTCGTGCACGGTGCCGACGACCGGGTCACCCCGCTCGACCCGGCCACCCGGCCCCTGCTCGACCATCTGGCCGACGTCCGGCTGCACGTGTTCGGCAGGTGCGGGCACGTGCCGGCGATCGAACATCCCCGCGAGTTCCGGCACCTGCTGGCGGATTTCCTGCGCCCGGAGCGCTGTCCCTGACCATGGGGTGAGCCGGCCCGGCCGGCATCGCGGCCGCGCCGTACCCGGTTACGGCGCGGCCGGTGCGGCCGGCTCGGCCCTGACCTGCCATGATCGCCGGGTGCGCGATTGACAGTTGATCGACGTACTGCTATCAGTAAATAGACCTTACTGATTACTGCGGTGCCCACCCGTCGCCTCCGGGCACCGACCGGCCGGCGGCCCGCCGCCCCGTCCCCGAGGAACGCCATGCTGCGCAGAAGAACAGTCGCCTACGCCGTGGGCACCCTGCTGGCCGGCATCGCGGCGGTCGGCTACGGCCTGCCGTCGGCCAGCGCCGCGACCGCCGGCCCGATCACCGGCCTGGCCGGCAAGTGCGTCGACGTGGCCGGCGCCAACCCGGCCAACGGCACCGCCGTGCAGCTCTACGACTGCAACGGCACCACCGCCCAGACCTGGACGGTGGGCAACAGCGACAACTCGATCCGCGCGCTCGGCAAGTGCCTCGACGTCACCGCCGCGTCGACCGCCAACGGCGCCAAGATCCAACTTTACGACTGCAACGGCACCGGCGCCCAGAAGTGGACCACCGCAGGCGGCGGCGCCCTGGTCAACCCCGCCTCGGGCAAGTGCCTCGACGTGACCGACCGGAGCACCGCCAACGGCGCCCGGCTCCAGATCTGGACCTGCGGCGGCACCACCAACCAGCAGTGGACCCTGCCCGGCGGCGGCACCCCCACGCCCACCCTGACCGCCACCGCCCCGGCCGGCACCAACCTCGACGACCCGGCGAAGAAGGACGTCGCCATGCAGCTCGTCTCGGCGGCCGAGAACTCCTCGCTCGACTGGCGCGCCCAGTTCTCCTACATCGAGGACATCGGCGACGGCCGGGGCTACACCGCAGGCATCATCGGTTTCTGCTCCGGCACCGGCGACATGCTCGAACTGGTCCAGGCGTACACGAACACCAAGCCCGGCAACGTGCTGGCCGGATACCTGCCCGCGCTGCGCGCCGTCAACGGCACCGCCTCGCACGCCGGCCTCGACCCCAACTACCCCCGTGACTGGCGCACCGCCGCCAACGACCAGGTGTTCCGGGCCGCGCAGGAGTCCGAACGGGACCGGGTCTACTTCACCCCCTCAGTGCGGGACGGGAAGAACGACGGGGTCCGGGCACTCGGCCAGTTCGCCTACTACGACGCGGCGGTCATGCACGGGTACGAGGGCATGCGCCAGATCCGCAGCCGGGCCCTGCTCCGGGCGAAGCCCCCGGCGCAGGGCGGCAACGAGCGGACCTGGCTCAACGCGTTCCTCGACGAGCGGGTCGTCGAGATGAGGAAGGAGGAGGCCCACTCGGACACCTCCCGCGTCGACACCGCCCAGCGGGTGTTTCTCGACAACGGCAACTTCGACCTGAACACGCCACTGGTGTTCGCCGTCTACGGCGACCAGTTCCGCATCGGCTGACCCCCACCGCCGGGGCAGCCACGCTGCCCCGGCGGGATCGCCGGCCCGCTCAGGGCGCCCAGGGGGTCGTGACGTTCCAGGTGCTGTCCGCGGCCCACAGGGTGGGTGAGTTCCACGCCTCGCCACCCGTGCCGTTGCTCAGCCACACCTGGGAGGCGTAGTGCCGCAGGTACCTGCCGCGGAAGTTGTACGACTCCAACGACACCCCGCTCCCGCTCACCCCGACCCGGGCACACCAGGTGGCGTCCGCGCGCAGCAGCGCCGAACCGTCGTCCGGCGAGTTGCGTACCCGCGACTCCTGGTGGCGGAGGAACTGCCCGGGGAAGTTGACCGACTCGAACGAGTAGCACGCCGGATCGGCCAGCCCGGCCCGGACCGTGTACGTCGCGTCGTTCCTGAGCAGCGCCGAGCTGTCCGCGTTCACCACCTCGGTGTAGGCGAGGCCGTCCCGGTGCCGCAGGAACCGGTCGGTGTACCCGGGGGTCGTCACCTGCAGCGACCGGCGGCTGTTCAGCGGCAACGCCACCGGCGCCGAGCTGCCGACCGACCGCGACGCGGTGATCAGGGCCAGGTTGGCGGACCGCACCCGGGCCTGGTCCATCTTGACCACCTGCCGGTCGTAGGTGAGGAACCCGTTCAGCTCACCCTCCTGGTCGGTGATCTCGGTGTAGACCGACGCGCTCAGCCCCTTGCCGAGCATGAGGTTCTGCGTGCCCTGTACGAGTCCGATATAGCGGTCGGTCAGCGCGGTGGAGTTCGGTTGCCACTCGTAGGCGAAGAAGCTGCCGTTCGGGCTCCACTCGTGCCCGGGTACGCGCAGGCCGAGGCCGCCGAACTCGCCGAGCACGGCGATCCGGCTGCTCGACGGCACCGGCGAGTCCGGTCCCAGGTAGACGTGCCAGTCGTCGATGTCGCCGACGCCGGGGTCGCCCGACGACTGGCAGCAGTTGTGGCCGCTGTGCGCATTGACCAGCCGGGTCGGGTCCTGGGCCTTGACGGCCTGGGCGACCCGGCGGGTGTCGGCCAGCGCCCGTTCCCCCCACCCCTCGTTGTAGACGGTCCAGGTGACGACGGCCGGCGAGCTGCGGTGCTCGTCGACGATCTCGCGGGCCTCGGCTTCGAACTGCGCCTGCTGCGCGTCGGTGGCGTCGACGTCCTGCGCGGTCAGCGACGGGACGTCCTGCCACACCAGCAGCCCGAGCCGGTCGGCGTGGTAGAACCAGCGCTGCGGTTCGACCTTGATGTGCTTGCGCACCATGTTGAAGCCCAGGTCCTTGTGCTTCTGCAGGTCGAACGCGAGCGCGGCGTCAGTGGGCGCGGTGTAGAGCCCGTCCGGCCAGAACCCCTGGTCGAGCGTGCCGACCTGGAAGACGAACTGGCCGTTGAGCTTGGGCCGCAAAACGCCGTTGACGACGCCGGTGCTGATCTCGCGCATCCCGAAGTAGTGGGTGGTCCGGTCCACCTGGACGCCTGCGGCATTACGCAGGGTGATACGCAGCTGGTAGAGGAACGGGGTGTCGGGCGACCAGCGGCGGGCGTTGGGCACGGGCACCGTGAACTCGGTGAAACCGCCGGTGGCGGAGCCGACCACGGTGGTGCCGTCGAGCGCTTCGGCCAGGACGCTGTGCCCGCTGACGTCGCCCCGGGTGAGAACCCGCACGCGCAGGGTGTCGTCGGCCAGGCGCGGCGAGAGGTCGGCCCTGCTGATCGAGGCGGCCGGCACCGGTTCCAGCCACACCGTCTGCCAGATGCCCGAGCTGGGGGTGTAGAAGATCCCGCCGGGCTGCTTGGTCTGCTTGCCGATCGGCGGCAGGCTGCCGTTCTGCCGGCTGTCCGTCGGGTCCCACACCTTCACCACGATCTCGTTCGCGCCGCCCCGCAACTGGGCGGTGACGTCGAAGCTGAAGGCGTCGTAGCCGCCGGTGTGCCCACCGACCGCCACGCCGTTGACCCAGACGGTGCTCTGCCAGTCGACGGCGCCGAAGTGCAGCAGCACCCGGCGTCCGCCCCAGCTCCCCGGCACCGTCACGACCCGCCGGTAGAACAGGTAGTTGCGGGTGTCGCCGGCGGCGCGCTGCACCCCGGACAGGGCGCTCTCCACCGGGAACGGCACGTTGATCCGCTCGGGCAGGTCGGTGCCGAACGCCGGGGCGTCGTCGGTGGCGGACTGGCGCAACTGCCACTCGCCGTTGAGGGTGAGCCAGTCCGGTCGGGTCATCTGGGGTCGCGGGTACTCCGGCAGTGGCGTGCCGTCGAGCGCCTGCGCGGTCCAGGGGGTGGTCAGCGGCGGGGTCTTGGCCGGTGCGGCGTGCGCCGGGCCGGCCGGCGCGGTGAGCAGTCCGGCGATCAGGGTGAGGACGAGCAGCAGGGGTGCGGCGAGGCGGACGGGATCGGGACGTGTCATGCCGTCTCACGGTATCGGACCCCGGGGGACAAAGGGACCGCATACGGACCGGGCGCAGCCCGGCGGGCGACCCTCCCGCCGGTACGATGCCAGGCATGGGGTGGGGGACCGCGACGAGCGTGGCGACGGTGTCGCCGGCCGCCGCTTGCCGGGTACCGACCGCATCCCGCCTGGCCCGGGTACCCCTCCGCGCCGTCGCCGACCGGCACCGGCCCGGCCTGGGCCGTCCGACCCGGTGAGCCCCGGCGGCGCCGACGCGAGCCTGCTGGCACTGGCGGTGGGCCTCGTCGTCGCGGTCTCGCTCATCGCGGCGATCACGGTGGTCCTGCGCCGCCGAGGTGACCGCCGGGACCTGCCGGGCACCCAGGTCCGCGAGCTGGAGGCGCGGGTCGCCGCCGCCGTGTCCCCGGACGCGGACACCCGCGCGTGGGACGCGGCCACCCGGATCGCCGCCGCCCGCGACGACGAAGCCGCCTCCACCGACCGCACCCCCGGCACTTCCGACCCGTCGAGCGCCGGCACGCCTGCTGCGGACGCCACGTCCACCGGCCCGGCAACCCCGGACGGTGCGGCGGGGGACCGGCCGGTCCAGGACCCCACCTCCCCGCCGTCCGGCTGGCCGTCGACGCCGGGCGGGAACGGCGACGCGATGGCCGACGCGTTCGCCTGGCTCCGGATCGCGGCGCTCGTGGAAGCCGGCCAGCGCGAGCAGGCCGTCGAGCTGCTCGGTGCCACGATGGCCATTTCGGTGGACGAGGCGGAGCTGCTGGTCGACGGCCTGGACGGCGCGGGTGACCGCCACACCGGGGGTGCGCGGTGGCGCGACTGATCCATCTGAACGGCCCGCCGGGCATCGGGAAGTCCACCCTCTCGGCGCGCTATGCCGACCGCCACCCCGGCACCCTGAATCTCGACGTCGACGCGCTGCACCGCCTCGTCGGCGGATGGCGCGACGAGGAGTTCGACACCTGGCCGGTCGTGTGGTCCCTGGTGCGGGCGATGGTGACGGTCCGGTTGGCCGGCGGAGGTGACGTCGTCCTGCCGCAGTACCTCGCGACGGTCGACGAGATCGACGGTCTCGCGGCGCTCGCGCGCGAGCAGGGGGCGAGTTTCCACGAGGTCGTCCTAGTCGACGGGCGGGAGGCCGCGATCGAGCGGTTCCACCGCCGTGGCCGCGACACCGACGACGAGTGGGTCCACCACCACCGTCGGCTCATCGCGCGCGCCGGCGGATCGGCCGTGCTCGGCACCATGTACGACGACCTGATGCGGGTGGTCCGCCTACGCCCCGGGGCGGTGCTGGTGCCCAGCGCGGCGGGGTCGGTGCAGGACACCTACGACCTGCTGCTGGGCGCGCTGGGCCGGCCCGGCTCCGGTCGGCCGGGAGCCGCGCGGGCCGGGGCTCCGTGATCCCCGGCCCGCGTCGGTCACCGTGCGCTCAGCTCGCCGTGCAGGACACCGCCGGCACGGCGTTGGTGCCGCCCGACGAGCCCAGGAAACCGAAGGTCGTGCTGCCGCCGGCAGCGAGCGCGCCGTTGTAGCTGACGTTGCGGGCGGTCACCGTCGCGCCGCTGGTGGTCAGCGTCGCGCTCCACGCCTGCGACACCTGCTGCCCGTTGCCGAACGTCCAGGTCACCGTCCAACCGCTGATCGCCGAGTTGCCGGCGGTGACCCGCACCTCGGCCTGGAAACCGCCCTGCCACTGACCGGTCACCGTGTACGACGCCGAGCAGGAGCGCCCGCCCGGCGGCGGGGTCGTCGGCGGTGCGGTGGTCGGGGGCGGCGTGGTGGTCGGGGGAGCGGTGGTCGGCGGCGGCGTGGTGGTCGGCGGCGTGGTCGGGGTGGTGCCGCCGACGGCGCTCATGATGGCGTCGATGATGCCCTGCTGGGTGACCGCGCCGCTGCTGCGGTTGAACAGCCCGAACCCGTACGCGCCGTTGTAGCCGTTGTCCCAGTAGGCGGTGGCCGCCCCGTACTTCTTGGCGGTGGCGACCAGGGTGCGCGCGTAGTCCGCCCGGTACCGGTTGTTCGTCGAGTCGGCCGAGGTCTTGTCGACCGAGCCGTACTCACCGACGAACACCGGGTATCCGCGCGCGACGAAAGTGTCCCGCACCTTCTTCAGTTGCCCGTCCATGAAGTCCTGCTGTCCCCAGGTCGACTTCCGTGCCGGGTTGGTGGCGGCCGGCCCCCACTGGGTGATGGTGCCGTTCTCCTCACCGGCGAAGTCCCAGGGGTCGTAGTAGTGCACGGAGATCATGAGCCGCTGCTCGTTGGCCGGCACGGACGACGACCGGTACTGGTCGGTCGGCAGCACGAAGCCGTAGTTGCCGACGGTGTAGTCGATGTTGGTGTTCCAGCCGGGGATGAGCAGCCAGCGCGAGCTGTTGTTCCCGCCGGTCCGCCGGACCGTGTCCACGAAGATCTGGTTGTAGGCGTTGATGTTCGAGTAGCACGGCTGGGTGGGGTTGCCGTACTGCCCGTCGGACTCCTCGTTCATGGATTCGAGGACGAGGCGTTCGCCGTAACTCTGGAACCTGGTCGCTATCTGCTGCCAGACCTTCTGGTACTTGTCTTTGATCGTCGTCTGGTTCGACGAGTCGCAGATAAGCCACGAACCGTTGATGGTCTTGTAGCCGTCACCGTGCATGTTGATCAGCACGTACAGTCCGCGACCGTAGGCGTAGTCGACGATTTCCTGGATGCGGTTCAGCCAGGCGGAGCTGATCGTGTAGTTCGGGGCGGCCCCGATGTTTCCCAGATAGGAGACCGGAATGCGGATCGTCTTGAATCCCGCCGCCCGTACCCGGTCGATGAATGCCTGCGTCACGACCGGGTTGCCCCAGGCCGTCTCGCTGGGGATTCCGTTGGCGTTGGCTTCCAGGGCGTTACCCAGGTTCCAGCCCGCCCCCATGTTGGCGACGAGTTGGGTGGCGTTCAGTTGGGTCATGCTGTCGGCCGACGCGGAACTCGTCATCACCACCGTCGACCCGGCCAGCGCCAGTACGCCGGAAAGCACGGCGAACTGAACCCTCCTCAGTGTGGATTTCATCAGCATCTCCCGTCTTCGAGTCAACCGTCGCACGACGGTTGTCGAAGCGTTTCGACAGTATTTCGACTGCCTGTTCCGGCAGTCGATGGGCTGCCAAAGAATAGATGCACGTACATCGATCGGCAACGGGAAGGCTGTCCGGGGGGCGGGAGCGGGGCTGCTGCGGGAGCGGCCGGGTGGTGTCGGGTCGAGATGGTGTCGGGTCGAGATGGTGACCGGGTGGGCTGGCGGGCCGTGTCGTGCCACGCCGACCTGGACGCCGGATCCGTGCGCGTGGGGCATGTGTGCCTCGGGCGTGTGCGGCTCGTGTCGTCGGGTGGACGGGCGCGGGTCCGTGGTCGCGTCGACGGCGGCCGCCCGACCGCGACCGGTGCCCGTCGTGCGGCGGACCGCCGTGTCGCAGCGGTGCCCTCGTCGGGGGTGACCCCGCCGGTCCCGACCGGCAGGTGGCCGCCGGGTGGGTGCCCGACCGCGCGGCAGCCGTCATCCCTATTGATCACAGTGAATTGCCGAAAGTGTCTTCCGGTGGGAAGGAGGGTCTGGTCGCGACTTTCCGAAATGTGTAGAGTGAGCGCAGCGCCGCCCTGATCGACATGCTGCGGTCATTCCACCAGGACGAATGATCGTCCTCGATGGCGAACAGTACCGACGTCCACAAGGGAGGACCACCCTTCCCGGCCTCGGTGAGTTGCGGTGAGGCGGAACGGAGGAGACGGATGTCCACGGAGGACGGCTCGTTACGGACCCGGCGCGGCTTCCTGGGAATGGGGGTGGGGCTGCTCGGTGCGGCCGGCCTCGCCGCCTGCGGAGGAAGTGGGCCGTCGACGCCCA
Organism: Micromonospora wenchangensis; assembly: GCF_002210435.1. Classification (GTDB taxonomy): domain Bacteria; phylum Actinomycetota; class Actinomycetes; order Mycobacteriales; family Micromonosporaceae; genus Micromonospora; species Micromonospora wenchangensis. The sequence continues at coordinate 9,288 of NZ_MZMV01000028.1, read as the reverse complement.
GGGTGCAGGCCGAGGTCCCGCAGGAACTCGTCGACGCCGCGGTGGCGTTGAAGGGCTCCTCGATGGGGATGCTGTCGCAGAAGCTGTACTCGGAGGCGGCGAACGCGGCCCTCGACAGCTCGATCAGGAAGTTCGCCGACACCACCGGCACGAAGATCGGAAACAGCCTGGTCCAGGCCGACGCCGGGGACGTCGTCGCCAAGATCGACGCCGAGGTCAAGGGCGGCGTCGCGCGCGACCTCGCGTTCATGACCGACTCGCGGTTCGTCGCCCAGTTCCAGGCGCTCGGCGACCTGGAGGACGTGACGGACGTCGTCCAGGCGTTGACGGCGAAGTACGGCGAACCCACCGCCGAGTCCAAGAACTTCTGCGTCTTCGACGGCAGGTGGTTCGCCATCCCGTACCACTTCATCGGGATCGGGTCGTTCCTGCGCAAGGACTGGATGCAGGACAGGGGCATCACCCCGAAGGACAGCTACACCTGGGAGGAGCTGCGGGACCTGTGCCTGGCGATCTCCGACCCCGGCAAACGGCGGTTCGGCTGGGGCATGACCGTGAACCGGTCCGGTGACGCCAACGGCATGATCGAAGCCCTGATCAACTCCTACGGCGGGGCGATCGCCTCCAACGACGGCCGGAAGGTCACCTTCGACTCCCCCGAGACCGTCCAGGCGGTGACCTTCCTCGGCGACATCTACACCAACCCGAAGTACAAGCCGATGCTGCCGCCGGGGGTCGCCGCCTGGACCGACTCCAGCAACAACGAGAACTGGCTCGCCGGGATCCTCGGCTACACCCGCAACCAGTTCAGCGTCTACGCGGACTCCAAGACCAAGAAGAACCCGGTCTACGAACGCACCCACGTCTTCCCCGACTGCACCGGCCCGGCCACCGACACCTCCCTGCTGCTGGGCCAGTCCCAGGGCTTCGTCATCTTCAAGGGCGCCAAGAACGCCGAACTCGCCAAGCTCCTGACGCAGTACCTGGTCAGCGCGCCCGCCCTCGTCGGCGTGGCGAAGGAGGCCCCGGGGCTGGCCCTGCCGGCCTGGGACCGGGTCTGGGACGCCGACCCGTTCTTCACCAGCGGCGACCCGGCGTTCCCCATCATGCGCAAGATCACTCAACAGAAACTGCCGCTGTCGACGAAGAACGGCCTGGACTTCCCGCAGAAGGCCAGCGCCGGGCAACAGGCCGCCGTCGGCGCCTACGTCCTGACCGACATGATGCAGCAGGTCATCCAGGGCACCCCGCCCGCGCGGGCCGTGCAGGCCGCGCACGCCAAGATGGTGCAGATCTTCACCCAGCAGGGTCTGCCGCAGTGACGTCGGTCCGCCCGGCGCCGGCCCCGGCGTCAGGAGGATCCCCGCGGCGCAAGCCCGGCGCGCGACCCGCGACCCGGCGACGGCTGGGACGCGACTGGCGGCTGGCGGCGCTGTTCCTGGCCCCCACGGCCGTGCTCGTCGGCGTCCTCGTGCTCGTCCCGATCGGTTGGGCGGTGGTCACCAGCACCACCGAACGGCACGGCCAGCACAGCGTGTTCGTCGGTCTGGCCAACTACCTCGCCCTGACCGACGACGAGCAGTTCCACACCGGCGTGGTGAACTCGTTCGTCTTCACCGCGTACGCCGAGGTGTTCAAGGTGGTGCTGGGCCTGGCCGCGGCCCTGCTGCTGCACCATCGACGCCGGGGGCGGGCCGTGCTGGCCGGCCTGCTCCTGCTGCCGTGGGTGGTGCCGACGGTCGTCACCGCGTTCAGTTGGCGCTCGCTGCTCGACCCGATCTTCGGCAGCGTCAACCTGCTGCTCACCGAGTCGGGCATCGGGCCGCTGCTGGTCGACGCGCACCTGGTCGACAGTTGGCCGGCGGGCTGGCTTTCCGAGGCGTCCCTGGCCATGCCGTCGGTGATCATGGTCAACGTGTGGAAGGGGGTGCCGTTCTTCACCGTCGCCTTCCTCGCCGGGCTGAAAGCCATCCCCACCGACCTGTACGAGGCGGCGACCGTCGACGGGGCGTCGGCGTGGCGGCGGTTCGCCCACGTGACGCTGCCCGGACTGCGCCACGTCATCACCGTGACCGTCACCCTGTCGTCGATCTGGACGTTCAACAACTTCGACCTCATCTGGTTGCTGACCCAGGGTGGCCCCGGCGACGCGACCGCACCGTACGTGCTGGTCGCGTACTCCAAGGCGATCCTCCAACTCCAGTACGGCGCGGGAGCGGCGGTCACGCTCGTCATGCTGCCGGTCATCGGCGTGCTGGTGTACGTGCTGGTCCGGCTGCTGCGGCGGGACGCCGACAGCGCACCGGCCCGACCCGCCGGGCCGGTGCGCCGGGCCCTGCCGTGGGCCGCCGCCGTGCTGGTCACCGGCGCGTTGGCCTGGGCGTCACCGCACATCCTCTGGAAGGCGGCGCTGGTCCTCGGGGTGGTCGGGCTGGTCGCGGTGGCCGTCGGCCGGGTCCTCTCGGCGTTGCAGTCGTGGGGACGGCGCAGGACGTCCGCCCTGATGTCGGGCCTGGCCTCCGGCATCGCCCTGGCCGCCCTGCTCGTCTTCGTCCTCGCCCCGCTGTACTGGATCGTCGTCACGGCCTTCAAGTCCGACGGCCAGATCGTCGTGCACGAGCACGACCTGTGGCCGACACCGTGGACCCTGCAACAGTTCACCGACCTGTTCACCACCAAACCGTTCGGCCGCTGGTACCTCAACACGGTGCTGGTGTCCACGGCGTCCACCGTGGTGGCGCTGGTCTGCGCCGCCCTGGCCGGCTACGCGCTGGCCCGGCTGCGGTTCCGCGGGGCACAGGGGTTCACCGTCACGGTCCTGGTCACCTACGTGATGCCCGGCGCGCTGCTGTTCATCCCGCTGTACCAACTGCTCATCGGTGCCCGGCTCACCGACTCGCTGTGGTCGCTGGTCGTGACGTACCCGACCTTCACGCTGCCGTTCGCCACCTGGCTGCTGGCGGGATACTTCGCGTCGATCCCGATCGAGTTGGAGGAGGCCGCACTGGTCGACGGCTGCACCCGGCTCCAGGCGTTCGGTCGGGTGGTGCTGCCGCTGGCCAAGCCGGGACTGCTGGCGGTCGCCCTGTTCACCCTGACCAACGCCTGGAACGAGTTCCTCTTCGCCTTCGTGTTCATCACCAAGGACGAGTACAAGACCCTCCCCGTCGGCATGCAGTCGATGATCACCGGAGACGTCGTGCCGCAGGGGCAACTCGCCGCCGCGTCCCTGCTGGTCAGCATCCCCGTGGTGATCATGTACGCCTTCGGGCAGCGGTTCCTCACCGAGGGGCTCACCGCCGGAGCGGTCAAGGGCTGACCGCCACCACCGCCGGACACCCCCGGGAGCCGCCGGCGGACCGGGCGTCTTCGGGCCGTGCTCAGGCGGGCAGCAGCCGCTCGCGGTGTTCGGCCACCTCCGCGGCGAGCGTCGGGTCCGCGGCCACGCACGCCTGGAAGTCGGCGTCCGCCTCGGCCTGCCGGCCGGCGTCGGCCAGGGCGAGCGCCCGGTTGAACCGGACCGCCGGATCATCGTCGAGTTCCAGCGCGTGGCCGAGGTCGGCGATGGCCGCCGGCAGGTCACCCAGCTCGTAGTTGGCCACCCCCCGGGCGGCCCAACCGGCGGCGAGCGTCGGATCGGCCGCCACCGCGTCGGTCAGGGTCCGCCGGGCCTGCTCCGGGTCCGTCTCCAGCTCCAGTTGCCCGCGTACGCAGAGCAGGTGGCCGTTGTCCGGGTCGCGCGCCAGGCCGGTCCGGACGTCGTCCCACGCTCCCTCGGTGTCGCCGAGCGCCTGACGCAGCCCGGCCCGGTTGATCCGGGCGTCCAGGTGCTCCGGGTCGAGGTCGAGCACCCGGTCGAAGCCGGCCAGGGCCTCGTCCGGGGCGCCGAGCTCCAGCAGCACGTCGGCCCGGTTGTAGTACACCTCGGGGAAGGGCGGGGAGAGTCGGGCGGCCTGCTCGTAGCTCTCCAACGCCTCGTCGAGACGGCCCAGCCGGCGCAGCAACGTGCCCCGGTCGAGGTGGTACTCGGCGTAGTTGGGGTCGATCGCGATGACCGTGTCCAGATCGGCCAGCGCCTCCTGCGGCCGGCCCAGCGCGGAAAGCAGTTGCGAGCGGTTGTGGCGTAGCACCGAGCGGTGGAGCAGGTGCTTGTCGTCGCCCAGCGCCGCCTCCATGCTGGCGATGCCCGTGGTGATCAGTTCCAGGGCCTCGCTGAGTTTGCCCTCGTGCATCGCCACCAGGGCCAGCCCGTTGCGGTTGAAGACCAGGTTCGCCGCGCTGTCCTGCGGGTTGGGTGCCAGCCGAGCGAACGCGATCGCCGCGTTGCACCAGGCCCGTGCCTTGCGGTGGTCCCGCTTCCCGGCCTCCAGGTGCCGGGTGTAGATCATGGCGGTGGCGTACGCCGCCTGCATGTGCACCATGCCGCTGTCGGTCTGCGCCCGCGCCTCGTCATAGAGGGCCAACGCCTCCAACGGCCGTTCCAACGCCATCAACGAGGTGGTCATCTTGGTGGTGAACGCCCACCAGTGCTCCACCTGCGCGGACCAGTCGATGACCGCCCGGCCGCGCGCCCCGAAGTCCAGGGTGGCGTGGTAGAAGCCCAGGTTGACGCAGTATTCGAGCGCCTCGCGCAGCGCGTTGGCCCCGGTCGAGCCGGGCGCGCCGCCCCGTTCCCGGTGCAGGGCGACGGCACCGAGGCGGCACGACCATTCTCCGGTGGCGAGCAGTTCGGCGGCCCGGTCGTCGTGCAGGGCGGCCCGCACCGGCCCCGGCAGTTCCCGGTAGGCGGCGAGCACCGCCGGGTCGTCGTCGACGCAGTCCCCGTCGACGTAGGCCCGGGCGTACGACGTCGGGTCGGCCGGCGGCTCGGTCGCCGACGGCGACGGATCGCCGTCCACGGGCACCGCGTACCGCTGCAGGGCGGTGCGGATCGGGACGGCGACCGCCCCCGGCGGCTCCTCGACCGTGTCGGTGGCCGTCGCCACCCGCAGGTGCAGCAGCCCGGGGTCGATCCGGCGCAGCAGCGTCCCGACGAACTCCCGGTCGGTCGGGTCCGCCTCGTGCAGGTTCTCCACGAGCAGGCAGCGGGGCCCGTCGTCGAGGTGCCGCAGCCAGGCGGCGAGCAGGTCGACCAGCCCGTGCGCGTGCCGCAGGGTGCGCATCCGCGAGTAGAACCGGGTGCGTTCGGCCGGCACGGCGAGCGAGGTGAGCGTCTCCCGGGTGGCCGGGACGGACTCCCGCAACTCCGGCGCGACCGAGAGGATCTCGATCTGGTGCCGGGTGACGAGATCCGGACGTTCCGCCAGCATCGCCGGCACCAGGGCGCGTAGCAGCGTGCCGGCGGCGGTGTACGGCCCACGCAGGAAGCGGTGGGCGTCGAGTTCGGCGAGCACCGGCACGTCGACCCCGGCGGTCAGCAGCCGTTGCCGGTCACGGTGTCGGGCGGCTCTGATCCAGCGGTGGGGGGTCTGGTGCACGGTTCACCTCTCGGAGGGTTGGGGGCCGGGGTGCGGTCGGTACCCGGGGGTGGCAGGGTGCTCAGGCCGGCGCGGTCCGGGCCCGGCGTCGGGTGCGCAGCGCCAGCACGCCGACGAAGATCAGCTCGGCGCCGCTGAGGACGAGCACCACGGCGGAGTCGACGAGGTTGCCGGTGCCGTGGCGGCCGTCGAGTTCGGCCACCGCCTCGGCGAAGAAGTGGATGCCCGCCGGCACGATGGCGAAGACCAGGGTGGCCAGGGTTGCGGCGTACCCGCCGACCATCAGCCACGAGTACCAGCGTGCGGTCCGCCGGTCCGTGGGGTGCAGCTGCGCCCACTGCCGCTCCAGACCCGGCCGGCCGGTCAGCCGACGCCACCTGTGCCGCAGCAGGACGCTGGCGCTGCCGTGCAGGTCGACGGTGCCGAGCACCAGCGTGAGCAGGTAGTACAGGTCGGTGCGCAGGTAGAGGAAGAACTGCCAGGCGACCCGGAGCAGCGCGCCGAAGCTCAACGCGAGGCAGAGCCGGGCCAGCAGCGGCAACGAGCCGTCCGGCGCACGCAGGGTCGCGGCGGCGAGGGTCAGCAGCGCCATCACGACCAGGTCCGTGCCGATACCGGCGAGCATCGGCACCCAGCGCTGCCGACGGGGGACGGTGACCAGACCGTCCATCACCGTCTCGAAGACCAGGTACTGCAACCGGTATCCGACGGTCAGCCGGCTGCGCAGCCCCAACCGTCGCCCCGCGAGCGCGTGTGCGGCCTCGTGCAGGGCGATCAGTGGCCACTGGCCGACCGCCAGCACGACCGTGACGACGGTCAGGTAGTCGGTGAAGAAGATGGCCCGGTAGTGCGGGCGCAGGTCGGGCTGCGCCACCGCGACGACGACGGCGGCCACGACCAGCGCCGCGTAGGCGAGCAGCGCGACCGGGGAGAAGAGGGCCCGGCCCAGCCGCTGCCACCGTACCGGGGCGGGGACCCGCGGGTCGGCCGGCCCGGCGGCGTCGGGCGGGGTGACCAGGCCCAGTTCGGCCAGGTCGGTGAGGAGCTCGGCCAGGTCGACCTCCTCACCGTAGGTGTCGGCGTACCAGGCGGCGGCAGCCCGGGGCGTCATCCCCTCGGCGAGCCGTCGGAGCAGCTCCGCACCGTCGGCGGGCAGCACCACGTACGAGTCGGTGGCGGCGTTGCCCACCACGACACCGTCCCCCTCGGGCAGGAACGACAGGTGTGGCACCTGCACCTGCCGGTCCGGGTCGAACCCCGGTTCCCCGGCGGCAACGGTGACCTGGTCGGTGCCGGTGTGGCCGCTCATGGCGTCCTCCTGTGGGTGGTGGCGGTCCGGGCGGGGCGTCGCCCGACCGGACCGCCGGTCGGGCGACGCGCCACGATCAGAACGGCCAGCAGGAGAAGGGGGCGTACAGGGAGTTCGCGTTGGCGGTCAGCCGGACCGACCCGGCCTTGCGAACGGTGATCTTCTTCATCGGCCGAGCGGGCTTGACGTCCTTGGTGTCCATGGCAGAACCCTCCTCGAATCGGGACGCTCGGTAATGAGCCGATCACAGGTTAGGGGTGGGCGCTCGAAGCGAACTCGAGGCCGGCTGAAGCCGGACTCGGGGGCCGGAGGACCACCGGCCGTGAGCTGGCACGGCGTCGGCCGGGTCTGTCGGCATGTTGACACCACCGTCACCCCCGTCGGCCGGCACCCGCCCTGACCTCGGCCGACGTCCTGCGGGCCCGCCGCCGCGACCGCGCGGCGACTGGCGTGGGCGTGGGACAGTTCTGGTCGTCCGGCCGGGTCACCCGCCGCCGACACCTACCGCGACGTCCAGCAGAATCTGGGGAATCAGAGCATGAGTGCCGACTCGGACTGGAGCGACTTCCTGACCACCGATACGCCGACCGCGGACACCACCCTGACCGAGGCGGTGGCGGCGCTGCCGGAACCGTCGGCGTCCATCGTGGAGAGCGAGATCAGCGGCGCGGTCGCCGACCAGGACTGGTCGAACTGGCACGCGGACAGCGGTGACGACTGGGCCGACTCCGCGCAGGACTGGGCCGACTACGCCGTGGAGAACGCGGCGGCCGGCAACATGGAGGTCGCCGAGAGCGCCATGGCGCGGGCGGCCGACCACGCGAGCATCGCCGAGAACAACTACACGGTCTCCGACGAGTACTCCGATGCCGTCACCGACCACGTGGAGACCGCCGCCGCCGAGGTCGACTGGGCCGCCAGCGGCGCCGACACCAGCACCTCCTACGACACGACCTCCTACGACGCCAGCACGTCCTACGACGCCAGCACGTCCTACGACACCTCGTACGACGCCGGAGGTTACGACACCAGTGTGTCCAGCTTCGACACCAGCACCTCCTACGACGTGGCGGAATGAGCTGGGCTGACGCCGGTGCACCCGGTGCCGTGCCGCCGGCCGTCGCGGCCGGGCTGGAGCCCGGCCGGCTGGCGGCGGGGGCCCACCGTCGGCTCGGCGCACCGCCGAGCGTGGCCCGCCAGCACCTGCTGCGCAGCGTCCGCGACCTCGCCTTCGAGCTGAAGATCGAGCAGCTCAGCCTCCTGGAGGCGGTACGCGGCTCCCGCCTCGGTGGGGTCACCCTCTCGCCGACGCAGGTGCCGGTGCTGCTGCGGGTCACCCTGGAGGCCGACGGCCCCGGGGTCCGGGTGGGCGTGCTGCTGGTCGACCGCTGGCCGGGCAGGCTGGGGCGGAACTGGGGCGTGACCTCGGTGTACGTCGGTCTCTTCGAGTCGGTGCTGAGCACGTTCGATGCCGTGCTCGGCCGGCTCGACCCGACCGCCGCGGCCTCGTTCACCCCGTGGTGGCGGCAGACGGGCCCGGGTGACGTGGCGATGATGCAGCACGCCGCCGGCCTGGCCAACCGGGCGCAGGCGGCCTTCTCCCGGCACGCGGGACGGCTGCTCGACGGCGACGTGCCGGCGCAACGGCAGGCGGTGGTCACCCGTACCGGCGGTGCGACCTTCACCTTCGAGACGGCCGACACCGTCGCCGAGGTCCCCGCCGAGTTGGCCGACGGCATGTTGATGGTCGGCACGCTGATCGTCAGCCGGCCGGGCGGCATGCCGCCGAAGCTGGTCGGGCAGGTGCAGTCGCTGGTGTTCCGGGTCGAGGAACGTCTCGCGGCGGGCGGCGCGGACCGGATCACCGTCGAGCCGGCGGACGTGCCGGCGGTGACCTTCCTGCACCAGCAGGCGCGGCTGCGTGGCCTGCTGCCGGTGCGGACCCTGCGTACCTGCACCACCTGCCGGTTGGAGAAGGTCGCCAACCCGGAGATGGAACGCATGCAGGAGCGCACCCGGCGCACCCGGGACCTGGCCAGCAGCATCAGTGGCCTCGTCACGCCCTACGTGCTCGCCGGCCGGCTGGTGCAGCTCAACAACAAGGGCCCCGCGTTCGCCTGCCCCCGCTGCCAGGGGATGGACGCCGACGAGACGGTGGTGACCTACTGCCAGAAGTGCGGCGACCGCCGTGCCGAGACCGCGCTGCGCACCTGCCCGAAGTGCCAGTTCGACTTCCGCAGCCTGATCGGTGCGGAGCCGGTCTGGCGGCCCCGGGCTGCCGTACGGGCGCTGCCGGGACCGCAGCCCGACGGCCACCCGGCACCGGCGGCACGGCCCGTCACCCCCTCCGCGCCTGGTGCGCCGGGCGGGTCCGGCGCGGCCCGGCCCGTGGTCGGCGTGGCGGCTGCGCCACCGCCCGGCGGCGGTCCTCCCGTGGCCGGCACCCCGGTTCCACCCACCGCGGGAGCGCAGCGGCCGGGCGTGCCCCCAGCGCCACCGGCC